>JBKPEB010000001.1:0-222915 GCA_046728215.1 Acidobacteriota bacterium
CTTTCACCGATGTGGGTGAACTTGCCAATGTTGATGGTTTTGCTTTGCGTTCGCTCCGGAGAATTATCAATCCCTCGTCGCCCCGCTCGGACAATTCAGCTCGTTAATGACGACCCCTAACATTCTGACTGAAACTAACAATTTAGCGGACAATTCTTTATCTGGCAGAGTGAGGGATGAATATTTCGCCTCGTTTGCTAGCGAGTTACGATTGATGAGCGAGTCGTATGTGCCTTCTGGCGAAGTAGCTAAACATAGCACATTTGCTCGGCTTGGGCTGACTGACGTTGGAATAGAGATGCTTGCTGGAAGGGAGTATCTCGTCGTAACCAATGATTTGGACCTTATGTTCATCTCCAAAGGGTCGGGGTGGGCGTCCTGAATTTCACGCACATACGGACGATAAGCTGGAAAAAGAAGGAGAAGAATCAGCCGCTACGGTAAGCAAGCAAGAATGCTTCAATATCAGAGTCCGCTCGGACCTTGTCCCCGATAGATGCATCAAATGCCGCCGATTGTATTTTGTCCAAAACTGCTTGCCTATCCTGTTCGCCACGCAAGTAGAGTACAAAAAAACCCAACAAAGCCCGGCGGATGATGCTAGCCCACACTTCTACCTCTTCCGCAGTCACAAATTCGCCTTTGTCGTATTTGCTTACATTGTAAGCGCCATGAAACAGAGCGCTCCTGCGACCGTACATTTCTCGTACCTGCGAGAATATTTCCTCTCGTTCAGTTGGAGTGCGGGCAAGAAACTGCGCTGCACTTTGTGATATGCGAAAGGTAAATTCACCCTTATCCGCTGGCGAAAACAACGCTTCAAGAGCAATGGCCAGTGCAATTAGTCGCTCAACGTCCATCGTTTTCTCGTGGCTTGCTTCATAATAAATACCTGCCCGATGTGTCGCCTCACGCAGCTTCCCTTTCGTTTCAACCATCGCACTTGCAACTTTGGGCGTGGTTGCCGCGCTCCACCATCGCTCGACGCATCATTTCTCCTGTTCGGAGATGGTGTACAGCCTTCTGCCATTGAGATAAGGAAAGCGACGTGGGGTCCCTAGGAAGAATAAACCTGAGCGCCTCAACTGATTTGCCCAATTCGGCTGGAAAAATGGAACAGTGTAGCCAACGTGAACAACGCCGTCTTTGAAATATTGAAGAATCGTCGCAAACGAGGTCGCCTTTTCGCGCTTTGCCCATAACCAGTCGAAGTCGCTAACTTGAGATGCACTCTAATAGCTAAGCTGATTCGTCAATCGACTTCCAGCAGAACCACGTCTAGACCGCTACGGCATAATTCTTTGGCAAGCCTCCGTTCCCGGGTGGGCCACCATGTCTTTCGAGCGCCGATCAGCAGCATCGATCCGGGTCTCAGCAGGGAGAGGAGCGTTGCTGAGCGACAGCGACACACGCACAGGTGCACTGACATTTCCACTGCACTGTGGGCTGCAACTTCGAGCAGCCGCTGCCTGTTGAACGTTAGTGATACGGGTGGTTGATCAAGTGGCAGAGGATAAGGAACTGTTTGTGCGGCGATGAGCGAAAGCCGGCCATCAAGGCCTTTCATGAGGGTGACGGCTGCCTCTACGGCGGACAGAGTAGCCCTAGCGGACGTGAATAAGACGGCAATCTCTAGCTTCCCTTCACCCTGATCTGTTCCAGACGAAGCCCGCTGCAGGAATGCAGGCGGGAGCAAGTCGCCACGGTCCCAAAGTTGCTGATGAACACCCATCTCGGATTACCCAGTCCGATGGTGGGCGAAAACGCGTAAAGAAGTAATGGAAAAGTCATGAAGATTTCATAAGGATTCAACCACGCCGTTGAAACGGTAACCGACCCAAGGCTCCGTGGTGATGTACTCAGGACGTTCCGGGTTAGGTTCAATCTTCTTCCGAAGATTTTTGATGAACACGCGGAGGTAGTCGACTTGGTCGCCGTAGTCCGGCCCCCAAACTGCTTGCAGGAGTTCCCGATGTGACAACGCCTGATTGGCATGCATGGTGAAGTGGCGGAGAAGATCCAATTCTTTAGGTGTGAGATGAATATTTGTTCCGCGGCTCGATACTGAGCGAGCCCCAAAATCGATTACAACTTCACCCACTCGAAACCTGTTTGGTGACGATTGTGGAAATAGAACCCTTCTCATCGTGGCCCGGATGCGAGCTAATAGCTCAGGAGTGCTAAAAGGCTTTGTTACAAAATCATCGGCACCGGCATCCAGCGCGGCAACTTTGTCCTCCTCCGCATTGCGAACCGTAAGCATGATGATGGCGATATTTGTGTCGCTTCGGAGGGCGCGACATGCCGCCATCCCTCCCATTCCGGGCATGTTGACATCGAGTACGACCAGGTCCGGACGGAACACGCGGACTTTTTCCAAGGCCTCCTCGCCTGTCTTCGCTTCGTCTACCTCATACCCGTCTCGCGCCAACGTGGAGCGCATGAATCGACGGATTTTTGGTTGATCATCAACAATCAAGATACGACCGGCGCTCACGCAATCTCCTCTTTCAGCGCTGGCATCGTAATTCGAAAAGCGGTCCGTCCTGGCTCACTGGAAAGCGATAACTCACCATTGTGTGCCTGCACGATGCTGTGGGCGATACTCAGGCCGAGACCCGACCCAGGGATTTGATTCTTGATGGAAGGACTTCTGTAAAATCTTTCGAAGATATGCGCCTGCTCCTCCACCGGTATGCTCTTTCCGTAGTTGGTGACCTCTAACGTAATTGCCGCATTGCTTTCATACAGTGCAATCTCGACGGGTGTTTCGGAAGGAGAGTATTTGATCGCATTGTCGAGGAGCTGCTTGATGGCGAGTTTCATCAGGCGTCGATCGAACCCCATTGCGGGTAGCAGTTCGTCACAAACGACGCGAATCCGGCGTTCATCGATTTCGGTCCGCATAGAAGCAAGAACCTCGCGAACAGCATCCTGCAAATCTGAGATTTCGGGGTGCACATCAATGTGAGCCGTATCCAGACGAGCCATTTCTACTGCATTGTCGATGAGTTCCTTCAAGTGTTCCGCTTCTTCATCCGCAATTTTGAGCTGTTCGTTCAGAACGTCCGATGGCCGGTCCGGATTCGCTAGAAGCGATGTGGTAGCAGCCCTAATTAACGTCAGTGGGGTCTTGAATTCGTGAGCCATCGCGTCAATGAGGGTAGTTCGCAGCTGTTCACTTTGACGAGCGGCTTCCACTTGCTGCGCCAAGTCTTGAGCTCGCGCACGTTCTAAACCAATGGCAACCAAATTGGAAATCCCGTTCAAGAGCGATTGCGGCATCTTCGGACCACGTAAACCAAGGCTAGCCACAGCCTCGGTGCCGTGAAGGATTGGGACCACGACGCAATCCGCTCCTGATATGCCAAAAGATCCGCCTCCGGCGACTGCCGCGCGAACATGATTTTCTAGATCGTCCTCGGACGTGCCTCCAACTCGATACATTTCATCGGTCCGGCGATCCAGCAACACAGCCGCGTTGATCTTGAAAATCTCCAACACTTTTTCGGCAAGCTGCCTCGGAAATGGCCTGGTTCTGTCAATCAAGAGAATCGCTCGGCTGAAACTGTACAAACGCTCTACGTCCTGCTGCCGTTCGATCGCCTCCAAAGCTCGGGCTTTGGCTTTGGCCGACAGCCGACTCGCGATCAAAGATGTTGCCAAGAAGCTGAATAGGGCCACCCAGTTCTGTGGATCAGCAATGGTGAAAGTTCCCACTGGCGGCAAAAAGAAAAAGTTAAAAACGAGAGTAGCGAGAATCGAAGACAGCGCTGCCTCAACAAACCCCCAAGTGCTTGCAATGACCAAAACGACAAGCAAATACGCGAATCCCACCGTCGTCGCATTCACCGGAACAATGCTGCGCGCCACGACCGTGACGGCTACAACGGCGATTAAGGACGCGAATACCCGTAGCCAACTGCGACCCAATTTGTTTCCTCCGCCCGCTATTTTAGGTGATTACTCCTCAATCGGTACGTTCCCCAGCGGCCAGGCTGTCCTTTCAGCTTTTACGAAATCTTTATAAAAGTTTTAGTAAATTTTCATGATCCTGTCGGGAGTCGGCCTTTTGGTGAATCCACACATCCATCAAAGCACCGGATAGGTGTGCCATCGTCGAGTACTGCATTTCCTCGTCGAGGATAGTGAAAGGGAAACAGGTTCGTCCTGAATTCGAAAATCCAAAATGCAAAATCACGAAAACAAGCCTGCCGCGGTTCTTAACGGGGCGCAGAGGGTACTTGTTGCCTCCACCGCGATGCTCGCCTTTATTTCCTTTTGGCGGGCTGCGGCCGTCGTGCTCAATGACATGGGATCGTCTGCCTTTTACGCGGGCGCGATCGCAGAGCATTTTGTTGGAAAGACCGCGCCCTGGTTCATCCTCGCGATCATGTTGCTCTCCTACGCAGTCCGTTCGGTCTATATCGAGAGCTGCAGCATGTTCGTTCGCGGAGGCGTATATCGCGTCGTGAAAGAAGCGATGGGCGGAACTTTGGCAAAGTTCTCGGTTTCCGCCCTGATGTTCGACTACATCCTCACCGGACCGATCAGCGGCGTATCTGCGGGTCTCTATCTCACGGGACTCTTAAACGAGCTCCTCCATCACGCTCACTCCAATCTCACATTGCCCATGAATTGGACGGCTGCCTTCTTTGCAGCTATCGTTACGGTCTACTTCTGGTGGGAGAACATCAAGGGCATCCCCGAATCCAGCGAGAAGGCTCTCCGCATCATGTATGTGACCACAGTGATGGTGGTCTTAATGATTATTTGGTGCGTGTACACTCTCTGGGTTCGCGGAGCACACATTCCGGCATTACCTCGGCTCTCGAATCTCACTTACTCAAATGACGCCTTGGGATTCCTGCGGCACACGTCGCTGCCGTACACGGTCGGATTTGTAGGGATTCTGATCGGTCTCGGTCATTCGGTGCTCGCTATGAGTGGCGAAGAAACAATGGCCCAGGTCTACCGCGAGATTGAGCATCCAAAACTCAAAAATTTGGAGAAGGCGGGATTCGTAATTTTTGCTTACAGTCTGATCTTCACGGCAGGCGTTGCCTTCTTCGCGGTGATGATCATTCCGGATTCGGTGCGCAATAATTTCTTCGACAACCCGATCGGCGGGTTGGCAATGTATCTCGTTGGCCCGTTATCGCTGCGACTTGCTTTTCGAGCTTTTGTAGTCGTCGTCGGCGTTCTGATGTTGGCTGGAGCCGTTAACACCGCGATTGTTGGCTCCAACGGAGTGTTAAATCGCGTTTCTGAAGACGGAATACTTCCGCACTGGTTTCGCCACCCGCATCGCCGCTATGGGACATCTCATCGCCTTCTGAACCTGGTTGTCGGTTTGCAGTTGCTCACGATTTTCCTGAGTCGCGGCAATATCTTTCTATTGGGCGAGGCCTACGCCTTCGGCGTCATGTGGAGCTTTGCCTTGAAGGGCCTGGCTGTGCTCGTGCTTCGATACAAACAGCCTGGCAAGCGAGAATTTCGTGTTCCCCTGAATCTTAAACTTGGAAGGATCGAGATTCCTTTAGGCCTAGGCCTGATTACCGCGATTCTATTCAGCCTGTGCATCATTAATCTTTTCACGAAGGAGGTTGCAACTCTCTCGGGCATCGCATTCACAATCATCTTCTTCGCGGTGTTTACCACGTCCGAGCGAATGACCAGGAAAAGAGCCACTGAGCATGCAGAACTGGATCAGTTCAATTTGGAAGCCGGTGAAAATCTCACGCCCGAAGCGCTTCGCGTGAGACCGGGAAGCATCTTAGTAATGGTCCGCAATTACAATACGCTCAACAATCTGGCGGCGGTTCTGAACCGAACTGAGACGCGTAAACAGGACATCGTTGTGCTCCATCTTCGCTTTCTACACGGGGTCGGCGAGTATGATTTGGCACCTGAGCAACTCTTTAGTCTTGAAGAACAAAAACTGTTCACGCGGTCCCTCGAGCTGGCAGAAAAGAAAGGCAAGACCATTCACCTGGCTGTTGCCGCTGCGACGGAAAAATGGGACGCAATCCTGCGGGCGGCGCAAAGCCTGCAGTCGTCCACTGTTGTGCTGGGACCTTCGCCTACAAAAGCTGTAACGGAAGAAGCCCGTACCGCTGGTCTCGCGTGGGAACGCCTGCCTGATCCGAAACCGCAGTTGACACTTGAGATTCTCTTCCCAGCTGGGCAGGAGCATATTTTCTATCTCGGCCCGCACGCGCCACGTCTAACCCCGAAAGAAATTGACCTTCTTCATAGCATTTGGCTTGAACTCAGTAACGATGTGGCTCCCGAGGAAATTCATCACCACGATGTAATCCATTTCGCTCTCAATGAACTTCGTCAGGAACTTGACGACAGACGCCGGCAAGAAGTCATAGGTAGGCTTCGTCATCATCTCCAACAGATTAAGGCGCGTCGGGAAGCGCGCGCCTGAAGGCGCCGACCCCCGATGGGTACTCCATTCCTGGAACTCGAACGCTGGAGGAAGCGACGCGACTCGAACCCACGGCTTCCTGCGTGACAGGCGTTCTAACCAACTGAACTACGCCCCCGCAATGACTTCTACGTCCTACGCCGTCCTGACCAGAAACTACGTGGCACACTACTGATATTCTCCGCTAGCAATATTCTTCGCATTATCTTATCGAGGTATGGTGAGCTTACCCTTGCAGAACGCATGGTTTTGGTCCCTTGTCGCATGTATCGCCGCAGCTCTTTCTGAGGGAATTGCGGCGGGCACCAGGGTAAGAGCCCGTTTTGCAGAGCTTCGGCTCCCGAAAGGCGCTCCGCGACTGTGGGCGTGGTCGGTGATCGGGGGCGCATATTACGTGCTTTTCTTTTTGTTGCTTAGGTCCGTTCTGGTTCGCCCATCCATACCATACTGGACCTCCGTGATGCTGACTCTCACGGCCCTGTTGCTGATGGCAAATGCAAGTTGGAATTGGATCTTCTTTCGCAAGAAGGATCTCCGATTGAGCTTTGTCTTTTTTGTACCCTATCTCGTACTTGCCTTCACACTCGCGGCCGTTCTGCATCGGATTCGCAATCCGCTTTCAGGCTGGTACGCCCTGTACACTGCCTATCTCATATATGCAACGTGGTGGGGCTATCGTGTCTGGCGCCTCAATAGCGGCTCTTCTCAGAACGGTTAATACTCAAAGTACGGTTCATTCCTTTGAGTGCGAGCCCTCAGAACTGGACTTGTGCGGTTCTGTGTGGAGCGTCGGCAAACCGGAGATTGTCTGTGCGGTGCAGCCGAAAATTTCCTAAAGACTAATCTCACCCCGTCTGCGCCATTTCAGTGGACAAATCTAACGCGACCCCTATTTTGATCTGCGGTCTTGGATTCTGGTCGTCCCTCTCGTGTCTCACGTTTCAGAATGTTCGACAATCCGTACAGCATTCGCTTTATCAAGGAGAGACGACAATGGCGCAGAGACATCAACGCGGCTGGCTAAAAAAGGAAAAGCGCGCTCAAGGCGAAA
This sequence comes from Acidobacteriota bacterium, assembly GCA_046728215.1. Lineage (GTDB taxonomy): Bacteria > Acidobacteriota > Terriglobia > Terriglobales > Acidobacteriaceae > Gp1-AA133. The sequence continues at coordinate 7,488 of JBKPEB010000001.1, forward strand.
CCTGGGTGTTGTTCTTCCGCACTACTCGAAAATCGGATGGCAAACGGGTGGAAAACAAAATCCCGATAGGCTTGGTCCGACACCTTGCCGACGCAAACAGTGCGTGGGCCGAGGTCGAACGACTCCATGTTCCAATCAATCGGGTAGATGTTCGTCGCGGATTGACCCTTGGAGACTTGGCTCAGCACTATGCAGAACACGAGTTGGTCGAGTCCTCCGAATCAATCCGCCCCAAGGCGCATACAACCATAAAAGGCTACGAGCGAGTTCTCCGAAACCGCCTGCTCCCACGATGGGGGAACAGAATTGCACTTGGCATCGAACCGTTGGAAGTGGAGCAGTGGCTCAGGGCCTTGAAAAAGGAAGAACATCTCGCCAATCCGACGCTCGATAAGACTCGTCGCGTCATGTCCTTGGTCTATAAGCATGGCCAAAGATACGGTCTAATTCCGCGAAACCAGGAGTCGAACCCCATGCGCTTTGTCCGCTGCAAAACAACCAGCGGATACGAAGCGATGATTCTCACCCCCGAACAGGCGTATGCAATCGTGTGTAACCTCCGAGAGCCGGAACGGACTCTGACGCTTCTTGCGGCTGGCACAGGACTCCGTATATCGGAATGCTTGGGCTTGCAATGGCAGGACGTCAATTTCGCTGACGGAATGATCCACGTGCGTCGGACGTGGACGTGTGGCCAAGTAGGTTTGCCGAAGAGCAAAGCGTCGAAGGGCCCGGTGCCACTCCACCCGTTGCTGGCCGAATTCGTGCTCGTCTGGAAACAGAAGACAACGTATTTCCAGCCCGTTGACTGGGTTTTTCCCTCAACCCGCCTAAACGGCAAACAGCCGCGTGTCGCCAACATGTTGGTCGAAGATCATCTGCGACCGGCTGCTGTGAAGGCCGGCGTCCTTGCATCTCACCGGGACATCCGAGGACAACTCGTCGATGACGACCCACGACGATTCGGTTTTCATAATCTGCGCCACAGCCTAGCGTCATTTCTCATCCGAATCAGAACCGACCCAAAGACCGTGCAAACTCTGCTCCGCCACAGCGACGTGAAGCTGACGCTGCAGTTCTACAGCCATGCAGTCAGCCGCGATCGCATGGTCGCAGCAGGAAAAATGCTAACTGCGATTCTCAGCCACGCGCCAGACAAAAGCGGACTGACAGCGGACTGAAGCGGAAGACAGTTCAAGATAAGTTCTTCAAGGTCATACACGTATGCCTTGGTCTCCTTGCACCATGTTCTAGATGCGGACTGACAGCGGACTGAAGGCCACCGAGGCGAGTCACGCAAGTTCTTTAGAATGATGGTGGCCAGGGACGGAGTTGAACCGCCGACGCCAGCCTTTTCAGGGCTGCGCTCTACCACCTGAGCTACCTGGCCACTTCCTGACACATTCGCGCAATTTGGACTTGCTGCGACTTGCACTGCGCACCCAATCACGGATGTCGGCTGGCGCCGACGCCACAACCGATAACTTCATGCCCAGGACGTCTTCGATTATAGCAACCGTGTCACAATCGCTCAAATGATCTGGCACTTCGCAGGCTTTTTGGGAATTTTTTGGCGCACTGGGACGACGTGCAGAGAGCACACATGCACCTCCCCGCAGACACACACGACGATTTCACACAGAACAGGGCTCGACCAAGGAAAAGAATGATCGCCGGATACAAAACGATCTCCGGCGATCCTCATTGTCGTCCCACTCGACTGCGCGATTCGAACAAACCAGCCTACCGTCCGGAGGCTGCGCCCCTCTTCTGCAGCCATTGGGACAGCTCGGGGGTTTGTCGCGAGCGCAGATCGGCGCAATTGTGGATGCTTTCCAGCGATTGCTTGAGCGTGCGTTCTGCCGTCGGTACTTTGTGGCTCGAGAAGAAATCTTGTACCTGGTCGTGCATGCTCGAGTCGCAGTACGCGTTGGTGGCTCCAACCACTTCTGCGCTGGTGAAGCCTCCACCCACTTTATCGATTTCTGGCCAATGCGTGCGCACGAAATTCCACGCCGGCTTTCCGCCCACGGGATTCCTCATCACGGCAGCGATCATGCCCAACGTATCCTGGCTGCGCACCGACGGGGAGAGAGCATATTGCAAAGTGCGCTCCAGCAGCTTCGGATCGCGGAACTTGGAAAGCGTCTGGAAGTAGAGATAGTAGTTTTCCAGACTCGTTCCGTTGGCTTGCATTTTGGCCATCAGCTTGTCATACAACGTTGCGTCGCCGTTCTGCGCGGCGAGCGCGAACGCGGTGAACGCAACCGTCGAGTCAATGGACGCCGGATCCTGCAGCGCTTTGTCGGTGAGCCTTCGGGCCGAAGCCATCACCTCTGGATCGCGGCCGGCGTATCCCAGGGTGTACAACACGCGGGCGCGCAAGCTCTTGGTTTCATCGGTTTCACCGGGCTTTGGTTGCCATCCCAGCTCCCTGGCTGCCGGCGACAGCAAACGGCGCACCCATTGTTCGTAACCCGCGCGATCGGCGGCACTCACCAGGTAAGTACTGATGTAGTCGAGCTTCAGCGTCATCTGCGCCACGACGGCGCGCGTGCGATCGGACTGCAGGCCTTCTGCCAGCGCCAGGAAATCGCCTATCTGTTGTTCGCCCACTCGCACCGACGCCCACGAGTCGTTCAGCAAAACCACGCGCTCCTCCGGCGTCAGCTTCTCGATACTGCGACCCATACCGCGGATCGCATCCGACGAATAACCCGAGCGGTAGTAGCCGCGTGCTCCAGCATTCACCATCACCCAAGATCCGCATCCTGGGAGGGAGAAACTTTCCTGTTTTTTCGTGAGCAGCACACATCTCTGCGATTCATTCCCCGTGCCGCTCGTCTTCATGCAAACCGGAACCTGCCACAACTCGTTGCCGCCTTCTTCGAACAGTGCGCGATCGTAGAAGTATCTCGACTGGGAGAGCTTCACCGACGTGGCTCCAGCGGTGCACCGAGCCTGCACACTCACCATGGGCGCACCCGGCTTCTTCACGAAGGTCGGCATGATCGTGTCCACCGGCTTCTTCGAGACCTCAGCCAGCGTCTTCCAGAAATCATCCGCAGTCGCATTCGCGTAGGAGTGCTGCTTCAAATACTGGTTCACGCCGCTACGGAAGACCTCTTCTCCCAAATAAGATTCGAGCATGCGCAGAACCGATGCCGCCTTGTCGTAAGCGATCCCGTCAAACAATTCCTGTATCTGGGCCGGCGTGTCCGCAGCCTGATGAATGGGACGAGTGTTCTTGAGGGAATCGAAGTTCAGACTTCCGGCTGTGCCTTCAGCATCGGCCACTTCGAAATGCCAATCCGGCTTCATTGCACCGACTGCCTTGTTCTCCATCCAAGTGGCAAAGCCTTCGTTCAGCCAGATGTCGTCCCACCATTGCATGGTGACCAGATCGCCGAACCATTGGTGCGCCATCTCGTGCGCGATCACCGTGGCTACTAACTGGTGCAACTCCACCGATGCCTGCTTATCATCAAGCTGAAGTTCGGCCTGGCGATAAGTGATGAAGCCCGTATTCTCCATCGCTCCCGCAGAGAAATCCGGCAGCCCAATCATGTCCAGCTTTTCGAATGGGTACTTGATGCCGAAGTATTGATCGAAATACTTCATGCACCATTCGGAAACTTCGAGAGCGTACTTTCCGCTTTCCTTGGTTCCCGGCGGACCCCACACGCGAATCGGAATTCCGTCAGCCTGACCTTCGACGTACTCAAAGTGTCCGACCGCCAGTGCGACCAGATAGGACGACATCTTGGCGGTGGTCGCGAACCTTACCGTGTGCTTGTCTTCGCCCGGACCTGGCATATCGGAGAGGACTTTCGCGTTCGAGATCGCAGCCATGTCCTTGTCCGCGATCACCGTGAGATCGAATGTGGCCTTGTAGTCGGGCTCATCAAACGACGGAAACGCTCGCCGCGCGTCGGTCGCTTCGAACTGCGTCACGGCGTATTTCCGGGATTCCTTGTCCTTACCGAGATACAGGCCCCGCAACTCGTCATTCAGGATGCCGGTGTACTTGATGTGAATCGTCGCCGGCCCCGGCTGAAGCGCCGTGTCGAATGACAGCGTGACCATTTCCTTCTGTTTCTCAAAACTTACTTTCGCTTTTTGCGTGGCGCCTGCGCTAACCACTGTTGCATCCTGAAAATCGATCTGCCCCGAGTTCAACACGATTTGCGGGGTCGCCTTCAACACGCGAATCTGAATGGTTTCCTCGCCCGCAAAGTTGTCTTTCTCAAAGTCCGGCGCAAACGAAACCTGATAATTCTCCGGCACTGCCAATTCCGGAAGCCGCTGCGCCACCGCCATCCCGCTCAGCAGCATGAAAAAAGCAAACGACAAAAAAATGCGTTTCATCTTGATGAATCAACTCCAAATGTCATTGCAAGAATTCGACGAAGTGTGAGCCAGGCACAATCGTGGGTACCGCAGATTTCAAGGCACACGTACTTAGATGCTCGTTCTTCGGTTCTCTATACGGAAGTTTCCCCGCCGGGGTTCACCCCAGCTTGCCGGAACCGCCCGAGGCCACCAAAGTCCCGTTCAACACCGTCAGAGCGCATCGGTTGGATGCAAACCAGTACGGAATCTCCCGGTAGTCCTCGACCTCAAACACCGCCAGATCAGCATCTTTCCCAGGCTCGATGGAGCCCTTCCGATCCTGCACTCCTAGTGCACACGCGCCATTGATCGTGGCCGCGGCCACGGCTTCTGCAGGCGTCATTTTCATGTGCGTGCACGCCAAAGACATGACAAATGGCATGCTGGCGGTAGGAGAGCTACCCGGATTGTAATCGGTCGCGAGCGCTACGGAAACCCCCGCATCGATAAATTTACGCGCCGCCGGATATTTGCCTAATCCTAGGAAGTAGTTAGCGCCCGGTACAAATGTTGCGACAGTCTCGCTTTTCGCCAGCCGCGCGATGTCGTCGTCACTTACATGATCCATGTGATCGAGCGACGCCGGTTGAAGCTCGAGTAACTGTTCGAGGGGTGTAGGCGATAACTGGCCGACGTGCGCCCGCGTTCGCAACTTATGTTCTCGTGCGGCTGCGAAGATTGTCGCCGTTTCTTCCGCTGAAAATGCGCCGCGATCACAGAAGACATCCACGAATTCGGCCAGCTTGCGGCGCGCGGCCTGCGGAATCATCTCCTTACAGACGATTTCGACATAGTTTTGTGAGCGTCCGCGAAATTCCTGCGGCACCACATGCGCACCGAGGAGCGTCGAAATGACTGTGCCCGGCCAGACCGAAGCCGCCCGGCGGATTGCCTGCAGAGATTTGAGTTCCGCATCCAGCGTAAGCCCATAACCCGACTTGGCCTCGACGGTGGTCGTCCCCTGCTCCGCCATTTCACGCAAGGCGTCGAGCACCTTGTCGGCTAGCGCACTTTTCCCGGCTTGGCGTACGGGTTCAACACTCGAACGGATTCCGCCGCCTGCTTCTGCGATTTCTTCGTAGCTCGCCCCGGCTGTGCGCTTTTCAAAATCCACGAGCCGCGGATTCATGAAGGCCGGGTGCGTGTGCGAGTCGACGAAGCCAGGCAGAACAACCTGGCCTTCGCAATCGATCTCGATGACTCTTTTGCGATTCTTCTTGATCCAGGGATCGCGGAGAGCATCTTTGGTCTGGCCGACAGAAACAATCTTTCCGCCGAGGCAGAGAACGGCAGCGTCTTCGAGGATGCCTAATTCCCAGGCTCCCGCAGCTCGCCGCAGTTTGCTGCTTCCCGAGACAGAGCGCAAGGTAAGCAGCTGGCCGATATCGACCAGCAACAGGGCACGAGGAGTCTCTATGTTGCGTCTTTTGGATAACGCCATGGAGATTCTTGAGTTTACCAGCGAACGTGGAACCGGAGCGTGCCAGACATCTCTGCTTGTTTGCCCGGATATCAGGCAAATAGTATAATCAGGCATTCAGACACGGGGGGATCTGTGGAATCGGCAAAAGTGGGCAAACGGGGCGCGATCATCGTGCCCGCAAAGTTGCGAAGGCGTTTTGGGATTGAAGAAGGCAGCATGATCATCGCGGAAGAGAAGGACGACGGCATTCTTATTCGTCCCGCCGTGGTCGTCCCGGTAGAGAGATACAGTCCAGAACGAAAAGCGGAGTTCTTACTCGCCAACGCTACTAGCCAGGCAGACTACCGCAGAGCGCGAAAGGCAGTCCGCGAACTCGGCTTGGATCCCGATTCGATTCCGCACCGACGTCCGGCCTAGATGGATCGGCTCTTTCTCGACTCCAATGTGCTCTTCTCCGCCGCGTACCGTCCCAATGCGGGGCTATTGGAACTGTGGAGATTGAAAGACGCAGTGTTGTGTACGTGCAGCTATGCCCTCGAGGAAGCCCGCGCAAACCTGGAGGAGCAGGCACAACATCGGCGCCTGATACAACTATCAGAAAGTGTGCAGTTGTTTGAAGCAGAAGTAGGCGGCTTGCCTTCAGGAGTTTCCTTGCCGGAGAAAGATGTACCGATCTTGCTCGCCGCGTTCCGAGCGGGCGCTTCCCATCTTCTCACCGGAGACATCCGACACTTCGGACCGTATTTAGGGAGAACAATTGAACGCACCGCAGTGATGCTCCCCGGTGAATATCAATCGTAACAGGTGACACAGCGGTTCCCGGCTCCAGCCAAAAACTAACGACCACCGACGTTCTTCATCGGAATCCGAACGTCTTTCTTCTCTGCAAACGCCTTGGCCTCGGCATACCCAGCGTCCGCATGGCGAATGATTCCCATCCCTGGATCGGTCGTCAGCACGCGCTCGATGCGCTTCGCCATCATGTCCGTTCCGTCGGCCACAAGGACCTGACCGGCATGCAGCGAGTAGCCGATACCTACGCCGCCGCCATTGTGCACCGATACCCACGACGCGCCCGCGGCGGTATTGAGCAAGGCATTGAGAATCGGCCAGTCGGCCACTGCGTCCGTGCCGTCTTTCATACTTTCCGTCTCGCGGAAGGGCGACGCCACCGATCCGCAATCCAGATGATCGCGGCCGATCACGATCGGCGCCTTGATTTTCCCCTTCTTGACGAGATCGTTCATCGCCAATCCAAATTGCGCGCGCTCCCCATAACCCAGCCAGCAAATCCGCGCCGGCAGACCCTGGAACTTGATGCGCTTGCGCGCAAGGTCAATCCACCGTCGCAGGATGCGATTCTCTGGAAACAACTCGAGCACGAGATCATCCGTGACGGCGATATCCGATGCCTCGCCCGATAGCGCCACCCATCGAAACGGCCCACGGCCCTCGCAGAACAGCGGGCGAATATACGCCGGAACAAATCCCGGAAAGTCGTACGCGTCTTTCACGCCGCGTTGAAACGCGAAGGTGCGAATGTTGTTGCCATAGTCGAAGGTCACGGATCCCATCTTCTGTAGACGCAGCATGCCCTCGACGTGACGCGCCATCGCGTCCAGCGACTTGCCTTCGTAAGCATTGGGATCGCGCTCGCGCAACTCGAGCGCCTGCTCGAGCGTCATACCGTTCGGAACGTATCCGTTCAGCGGATCGTGCGCCGAGGTCTGGTCGGTGAGAATGTCGGGCACCACGCCGCGCTCGGCAAGCTCCGGAATAATGTCCGCGCAATTCCCCACCAGACCGACTGAAACATTTTCTTTCTTGCGCACCGCGTTCTTCAGGATGCGCAATGCCTCGTCGAGCGTATTCACCATGAAGTCGCAGTAGCCGGTCTTGATGCGCTTCTTGATGCGCTCCGGATCGACATCAATCCCCAGAAACGCCGCGCCAGTCATGGTAGCGGCCAGCGGCTGCGCTCCGCCCATGCCGCCCATGCCACCTGAAACGATCAGCCTGCCCGCGAGGTCGCCGCCGAAGTGCTTCTCTCCCGCCGCCGAAAAAGTCTCGAAGGTCCCTTCCACAATTCCCTGCGACCCGATGTAAATCCACGAACCCGCCGTCATCTGGCCATACATCATCAGCCCAGCCCGCTCAAGCTCGTTGAATTTCTCCCAGTTCGACCAGTGCCCTACCAGATTTGAATTGGCGATCAGCACCCGGGGTGCGTGATCGTGCGTCTTGAACACGCCCACCGGCTTTCCGGACTGCACCAGCAGCGTCTCGTCATCGTCCAGCGTCTTCAGCGTTTTGACGATCGCCCGATAGGCTTCCCAACTGCGCGCCGCCCGCCCGGTCCCCCCGTACACGACGAGATCCTGCGGCCGCTCGGCCACCTCTTCGTCCAGATTGTTCATGAGCATGCGCATCGCCGCTTCCTGCTGCCAGCCCTTGCAGGAAATCGCGGTACCACGAGGCGCACGAATCGGCGTGTAAGTTTTGGGAGAAATCTCAGTCTCTACCCGCATGCACCAATGGTATTGCGTCCCGAACAAGCACGCAACGAAGGTTCAGTGAAGCCGTCCTCTCCCTCTTGTCATCCTGAGCGACGTGAGGCGCTCGGCGAACGCAGTCGAAGGACCCCGTGGGCCGTAGCGATATCACGGGCCGAGGGACTCTTTTTTTGTCGCGCGTTAGGTCTTTGGGGGACGTGGTGAAAAAGAGCGAGAGCGAATCGGGCAATCCAGCGCTGCAGCGAGCTGTTTCGACTGCGGCGCGGCGTCCACCACGCTTCCGCTCGCATGACAATTGTTGAGTTTCGCGTTGACCTATCCAGCAAACGAGCAGACCACGCGGCCGAGCAAGCAGGGAGGATCGGCCTGCTTGGGCTGTTCCTCGAAGAAGTCCTTGCGATCGACACCCACCGGAATCGCCTTTATGTACCCAGCTTTTACGAGGTCATCCGGCAAGACAGGCGCTCGCCCGAGATCGAGAATGTACTGATCGACAATCGCACGGAAGGTGAATGTATCCTGCGCACGCACTTGTTGTGTCGCTTGCAGCTTCCACACAAATAAGCAAGCTGCTGACGCAGCAACGAGGGTCGGTGCCAAAAAGGCGACGCGGCGAAACAGAACTCTCATCGCAAAGTCAACTGAGCACAAACGATTGGAGCTAGGCTCTTGCTAACGACCGACGACCAACGGCGATTTTCTCACCACGACGAATACGCCGTCCCATCCGACGCCGTCAGATTCGACGCGCTGTGCACGTCGACAATTCCCGGCTCCTGTTGATCAACCGCCTGGGTGGCCTCTTCTTGATCAACCGCCCAGTTGGGTTCGCCAGTGAACGGATCTCTCGGGACCGTCTTGAGGTAGCCGGCGGTAACGATGTCTTCCAGAGACTGCGGCGCCTTCTGCTTGTCGAGCGTATACTGATCGATCACCTGTCTAAGGGTAAACAGGTCCTGCTTCAGCACGCCTTCCTTCGCTCGCAGAATGGCCCGGCTGTACACGGGCAGCGCAATCGACACAATAATGAGGATCAGGCTGATCACGATCATCATCTCGATCAGCGTGAAACCCCGGCTGGTTTTACGGGAAAGCTTCATCTACCAGTCCTTGTACTTGGTGCCGTCGAGAGCTGTGCCGTCGGACTGTGTGTAGACGTCGAACACACTCTCCCCGCCCCATGAGTCCGAGGTGGGATCGTCTTGCATCGAACGCATGCCCCACTCGGCTTTTCCGGTCATCGGATCAATGGGGATACGGCGGAGAAATTTGATTTTCTTTCCGTTCGAGTCCACGCCTTGCACCAGCGTGTCGAGATCCGGCGGATACCCTTCACTGCCTAGCTTGATCTGGAACTTGGCCTGATCCGCGGCGTCCTTATAGCGGTCGATCGCGTCTCGGATCATCCACAGGTTGTAACGTAGTTCGCGTTCCCGCTCGCGCTTGATGACCTTGGACGTTACCGGCACGGCCATGCCAACCAGGATCACCATGATCGCCGTGGCAACGATCAACTCCATCAATGTAAAGCCGCGCGTAGCGCGACTCCGTCCCAGCCGACGCCGCATTTTCGACACTGCCCAATTCATTGCCAACTGCTCCTGCTATCGCTACTGGATCGTGACCACGGCCTGTGCTCCATTGACCGTGATGGCCTGCATGGCCGGATCACGCGCGCCGCCGCGGGTGATGGTCAAGGGCGACTGACCGCTGGCCTTCGCCATGAACGTGAGCGTTACCACGGATCCCTGTCCCGAGACACCGCCCGAATTCGGCGGCCGCGTCGCGGTGATCTGCAATGTGCCGCTGGCTTCGTCCTCGCGGTGGACCAACGCAACCGTCTGCCCGTCCTGCGAGAGGAAGCCGCCGTTGGAAACGTTCATCAATTGCAGCTTGCTCGGATCGTAGTTCAGTTGCAGTGGCACCGAGTACACGTTCTGCCCGCCGGACATTAAGATATTGACCGTAAACGTGGAACCCTTCGCCGCGGTAATCGTTCCCGGATCAAATAGGAAGCTCGCCCCCGCTCCAGGCAAAGGATTCGCCGGCGCCTGACCGGGCGTTATGGCGCCTGGAGTTCCCGGGCGTGCTTGCGCTGCTTGTCCCGGCCCCTGCGGCGCGCCGCCCGCCGGCGCTGCGCCGCCCGATGGGCCGGCCGGCGTCTGATCCTGCTTCGACACGCGTCGCAACTGCAGCGCGTTCGCGGTACCGACATCGATCAACCGCTGGTTCGAATCATTCACATCCGGTCCACGGACAATGTGCGGAATCAGCGCGAACACCAGTTCGTTTTGGCGATGGTCCTTGGTTTCGGATCCAAAGAAGTACTTGAAGAACGGGATTGTCGCCAGAACCGGATACCCGCTCATCGACTGCGTCTCATTGTCTTCCATCATCCCGCCGATCAGGTTGACTTCTCCTTCTTTCAGGCGGATTTCATGCTCGATCTTGCGCTGTCCGATGACGGGCTGGCTGATGCCGCCGATGTTCGACTGCCCGGTAACGGACGAGATATCGAGACTGACCTTGAGTGTGACTTCCCTGCCAGCATGCACGCGTGGCGTGATGTCTACGTTGACGCCGACATCGAGATACTGGAACTGTGTATTGACCAACGGATTGATGCCGACGCCGCCGATGCCCGGCTGAAACGATCCGGTGGCCACCGGCACGCGGTCGCCGATCTTGAGCGTCGCCTTCTGGCCGTCGAGCGCGCGGATCTGGGGGTTCTGAATAATCTTGGTGTTGCTGTCGCCCATGATCGCGGAAGCGGTAATCCCCGGAATCGTGATCGTGAAGTCCGTCGCGTTGAGGTTGCCGATGCGGTTCAGGTTGATGCCGCCGTTCGAACCGCTGCTGCCCGAGGTTGTGCCGGTGCCGGTCGTCGTATTGTTGATGTTGTTATTCAGCGAAATGCTCGTGCTGGTGGGTGGCGTGATGCCCAGCGTGCGGTTACGGTCTTTGCTGACCTGCATTACGACCACGTCGATAATGACTTCCGGCTTGGCCTTGTCGAGGTCGTCGACAAATTTCTGCGCCAGCGCAATCTGATCCGGGGTGCCTCTTACGATGATGGCATTCTGCGATTGCAACTGCTGGATGCGCTGTACTTCGAGCAACGTGCGCATTGCGTTGACGACGTCCTGCAATTCAGTCGGCTGGGATAAATTCGAAAGGTAAAAGGTCTTGATGACGCTCTGATCGAGTTCTTTGCGCTTCGCAGGATTATCGGCAGCGATGAATATCGTATTGGATGTGACCGGACGCCAGAAGGTCTTCGATTCGAGTGCAATGATGCCCAGTGCTTCTTCGAGAGTGACGCCGTTCAATTCCACACGGATCTTGCGCGACGTGTAGTCCGGATCAAACAGAACGTTGATGCCCGCCAGCTTGCCGACCGTTTCGTAGGCTTCCTTCGCATCGCCCGACATCTTCAACGTGATCGGCACATTCGAAATGGCTGCCAGTTCCACCGGACCGGTGGCTTCCGCCAGTCGCTTGCGCAGGTTCCCCGGGCTCGGGGCAACAGCCTGGGGTGGATTGTTCGCCTGGTTCAGTTGGTCCTGAGTGCGTCGCAGTTCCTGTTGGGCGATGAAGCTCGAGGGATCGATGCTGGCAGCCTTCTGGAATTCCACGATGGCTTCTTCCAGCTTTCCGCCGTCACGCAATAACTGGCCGCGATGCACATGGGCGGCCGAGGCCAGGAACTTGGTATGTTCGTAAGCCGTTCGATACCGCAAGTCCTTTGGCTTCTGCCGGAAAGCTTCCTGGTAATACTCGAACGCCCGCTCGTAGTCCTGCCGCTGTTCCGCGTCTTTTCCCTTGTTGTAGTTAGAGTGTGCGCTTTCAGCGCCCAAAGGGAGAGCGACAGCCAGGACGACAAGCAGCATCGCCGCCGGGCTCAACAAACGTCTCATTGACTGGTTCCTCGTATGCAAGCGGGATCCGGGGCGGCAATCGCCCCTCGGGGGAGTTCGTCGCCTTTGTGTAGGCAGATGTACACGGAAAGCTGCGCGATTATAACATCGCGCCTGAGCAGTTCCGAAGTCACTGTTTCATCGGCATTTACACTCTTTGGTCGTTGTCCCAAGAGCACCCGGAAGCCACTCCACACCCGGTTTCTGGCGGACTCTTCCGCCGCCCAGAGCCAATTCCGCCAACCGCAGTGGCTCCGCGCTCCCTTGCCAGCCGTAAACCCAAGTACCGAGAGCAGGTTGCAGGAAACCCATCCGGCAATTCGTTGTGATAACGTTTTGCTTGAGCATGGCCCGCGCGCAAACCCATCAAACGAAGCCCAATCCCGAGAGGAATCCGCGTCGCGACCCGACCGCGGCCGGGCAGAGAGACGCCGCTGTCAATAGGATCGCTTCGCATAACTACTTCTTGCTGGAAAAATTTGAGACCGGCATCGTTTTGACCGGCACCGAGGTCAAATCCGTTCGCGGCGGCCAGGCCAACCTCAAGGATTCCTACGGGTTGGTCAAAGACGGCGAACTCTGGCTTCTGAACGCCCACATCGGCCCCTACGACCATGGCAACATCTTCAATCACGCCCCGCTGCGCACCCGCAAGCTGCTGGTCCATAAAGAAGAAGTTCGCAAGCTGATCGGCAAGACGCAGCAAAAGGGTCTGACTCTCATCCCCACCCGGATGTACTTCAAGAACGGCCGCGTGAAAATCGAACTGGCCCTTGCGAAGGGCAAGCAACTTTGGGACAAGCGCGAAACCGAGCGTCGCCGCACCGCCGACAAAGAAGCTCGGGAAGCTGTGGCCCGCGGACGCAAGCGCGATTAAAATTCGTCAACCTGGGTAACAGCCATGGTTCGGAAACGCAAGATCATCGTCCAGATTGCCACCAGCGCCGACGGCTTTATTGCCAGACCCGACGGGTCTGTCGACTGGCTCGACGGTCCAAGTCCGAAAGGCAACTACGGCATGCGTGCGTTCTATAAATCGATCGACACGATCCTATGGGGCAGGAAAACATACGATGTGGCGCTCGACTTCCAAAAGAAGGGCGTAACCAGGTCGGCCTTCGATACCAGGGTCAAGAACTATGTCTTCACACGCGGCATTCCACCATCGCCGGCGCCAGCCGGCGTGGAGTTCGTTAGGGAACCAGTCAAAGCCTTTGCAACTCGTCTCCGGAAGAAAGAAGGGAAAGACATCTGGATGATGGGCGGCGCCGGCATCATTGCGTCGTTTCTCGAAGCAGGAGAGATTGACCAGTTCGTAATTCACGTCATTCCCAAGTTTATCGGCGAAGGCATTCCGTTGGTGGCTCCTGCCCACCGCAACGTGCCACTGAGACTGATCACGTGCGCGAAGTTCACCGATGGCGTGGTCAAGCTGCACTACACCGTCGCCAAAGAAAGCTAGGCTCTACCTTCTGGTTCGCATCGGGGCGTCAATTCCGCGATGCCGTTCCAGGCGTGCTTCAGGCCCCCCGCGGGAATCTCTCTACAAAAAATAGGTCCGGGGACGATCCCCGGACCTTTTAGGAGAGAGAGATTACCCAGTGAAACACCGACTACTGAATTGTTAGCGTGAGCGGAGTTGCGTGCGAGATTCCGCCCGACGTTCCCACCACCATCACGTTCGGTCCGGCCGGGGTGCGTCCCTTCGAGTAGCCGCAACCCACTGCTGCCAGCGCCAGGCCGACTACCACGATTGCGGAAGCGGCTATCCAAGCCTTCTTCGAGCGGCCACCCTGATGCTTACGCCGCGTGCTCTGCAGCATGCCCAGCACTCCTAGTGCCAGGAGCGCTCCCGCCATGTAAGGGCTCGGCGGGATGTAGCCAGTACCTACCGTGATGGTGAGTTGCGACGTGGACGCAGCCGCACCCGGCACGATGCTGGTCGGATTGAACGCGCACGTCACTCCCGCCGGCAATCCCGTGCAAGAAAGACTGACTGGATCGGTGAAGCCGCCGGAAGCAGTCGACGCGATATTCAGTTGCGTCGTTCCGCCGCGCATGACTGTGGCAGTCAGAGCCGATAACTGCAGAGAAAAGTCTTTTCCCGACGCTGGAGTGGGCACCAGCGTCGCGAGCAAGCCGTGCGTCTGATCGGCGCCGCCGGCCGTGATGTACAGAGTGTTCGGATCGCCCGTTCCGCCGGCGCCGAATACCATGTCCCACAAACCCGGAGTCGCAATCAGCTGGTTGTTCTCGTTTTTCACCTGTCCCAGGAAGTTGCCACCTGTGTCGAAAGCGCTGATGGTGCCGTCACCGAAGTTGCCAACCAGCAAGTCATTCGAGAAGGCCCCGAAGTTCGCCGAGGCCTGCACCACCCCCCAAGGCGCGTTCAGGGTTCCGCCCGTCATACCGCGACGGAGAAAGCTGCCGTCGGTATGGAACACGTCGACCAGCCCCAGGCCTGCGCCGAGCACGGGATCATGCTTGGCCGCGTCCTGTTGCGCATATGCTACGAACACCAGGTTGTTGATGACGTGGATTCCGTGTGGCGCGTATCCGGCCGGAAGGTTCGGATCGACGAAAGATCCGCCTCTGAGCGTGAAGGCGCCAAAGTTCCGTTCGAAAACATCGATCGCTCCGCTGTGAAAATTCGCCGCCAGCAAGAAATTCCCCGACGCATTGTTCACGAGCGCAAGGCCTTTGTAGACCGCGCCGTTGGCTGAATTGTCCACTTTGGCGACGGCATTCAGCGTCCCATTCCAGCTAGCGATGATTCCGTCCTCGGTATCGAAAACGAAACTTGCGCCGCCGAAATCGGTGGCCACCGTATTGGCAACGATTCCTGTGGGACATCCTTGCGGACAGGGGTTGTGGGCCGCGACCGGGATGCCGGTCGTGATGGTTTGCTTGTTGCCGGCCGCATCGTACGTCGTCGATGTACCGCCGTTGTTGTTCGCAGTCCAGAACACGTCGCCCGGGAGAAACGCGATGCCCCACGGGTTGGAGAGCTGAGCGTCGGTGTGGTCCGCCACGCCTGCCCGATCCGCCACCAGGTTTTTTTGTGTGTAACTGTTCTGCTGCGCATGGAGTGATGCCGTGATACTCAACGACACTACTCCCAATAGGAAAAACAGAATCTTTTTCTTCACCGCATCCTCCGAACCAATTTCGAAGCCCCGGGGCTACGGGTATGTCTTAAGGTTGATTAAGAGGGTAGCTGTGGGAAAGATGGCGGTTGTCATAACTGTGTCTGCGTCGCGTAAAACCTTCGCTGACACAAAGTCACCACGCAATGACAGTGCCGTGACATTTGCTCGTAAGGCTCAGAGGGCCGGGAGCTTGTTGCAGTTTTGGTCGTTGGTGAAGAGAATGGAAGAACTCATGAAAACCTCACTCTCTTCTGCAAGCCCCGCACAAGTCGATACCGAATGTCTGGTCGTGGTCGTGCTCGATCGCGGCAGCAAAGACAAACCTGAAGTCAGCGTCGAGACTAACGACGAGTCAGTGAAAAAAGCTGCCGCCGAAGTCATCACGAGCGGCGAAACCGTCGGCAAGAACTGCGAAGTCACGCTCATTCACCATCCCGCCGGGTTGAAGGCCCGACGGCTCCTTTTGTTAGGCGGCGGCAAGGCGCAGACTTTTTCCGGATTCGAATTGCGACGTGTGGCCGGGACCGCCGTCCGCACACTCAAGGGCCGAGGCCTGCGCAGCTTTGCCTTTGTAGCCCCGCAAGCGAACTACGCTGCCGAGCTGACCATCAAGGCCATCGTGGAAGGTGCGTTCGTCGGTAACTTCGATGCCGACACTTACAAGAGCGACCGCCAGGACCAGAAAATCGATGAACTCAATGTGGTTGCTTCGGGCAATACGGGAAAGCTGCAGGCAGCCCTCGATGAAGCACGGGTCATCGGCGAGTCGCAGAACTTTACGCGCGAACTGGTGAACGAGCCGTCGAACCGCATGACCCCCACCATGCTCGCTGACCACGCGAAGAAGATGGCGCAGGAAGTCGGACTGAAGTGCGAAGTTTATGGCGCCGACAAAATCAAAGAATTGAAAATGGGCGCATTCTGGAGCGTGGCCCAGGGATCCGACGAACCGCCTGCGCTGATCATCCTGAAATACGAACCGGCAGGCGCGCCTGAAAATCCAGTGCTCGGCTTGGTGGGCAAAGGCATCACGTTCGATACCGGAGGCATATCGATCAAGCCCGCCGACGGCATGGAGAAAATGAAATATGACATGGCGGGCGGCGCGACCATGCTGGGCGCCATGCGCGCCATCGCGATGCTGAAACCGAAAATCAAGGTCACCGCGATCGTGTGCGCGACCGAGAACATGCCGTCGGGCAAAGCGCAGAAGCCGGGCGATGTACAGATCGCAATGTCGGGCAAGTCAATCGAGATCATCAATACCGACGCGGAAGGTCGCCTGGTCCTCGCCGACGGTCTGTTCTACGCGCGTCAACTGGGCTGCACACACTTAGTGGACGCGGCCACACTCACCGGTGCGGTGGTGGTGGCGCTCGGCTACGTGAACGCCGGCATCTTCGCCAACGACGAAAAAATGTACGAACGCTTCAGCAAAGCCGAAGACCAGGCGGGCGAAAAGTTCTGGCGCATGCCGCTCGATGACGAATACAAAGAGGTCATCCGCTCCGGCATCGCCGACATCGTGAACTCCGGCGGCCGCTGGGGAGGCGCTATTACCGCCGCGATGTTCCTGAAGGAATTTGCTGAAGACACTCCCTGGCTCCACCTGGACATCGCCGGCACCGCGTGGACCGAAGAGGCCAAGCCGTGGATTGCGAAAGGGCCGTCGGGGATTGGGGTGAGGAGTCTGGTGGAGTTCGTGAAGGAGTTTAAGGACTAGTCGTCAGGCGCCAGTCAAACGCCAGTCGCTAGTTGTCAGTAGCTCGTCGACAGTCCCCTTCTACGATTGTCATCCTGAGCGAAGTGAGGCGGCAGACGAACGCAGTCAAAGGAACCCGCGGTCGGTTGCGATATATCGGCTCCTGAGGGATTTCTAAAAACGACTCCGCAGTCATAGGCCGGTGGTCAGAAAAACTTGATGGGCAATTGCGATCGCACATAGCCACGGGGTGCCTCGACTCCAGCGCGGCATGCGCCGCGCTTCCGCTCAGCATGACATTAGTTTGGGGCCGCGCCTTACGGTTGTGTTCCGCCCACATTCAGCAACTCACAATTCGCCACGCACTTGTACGTTTGCACGTCGATCTCAACTTTCTTGGTGGACTTCACGTTTGGATAGATCAGCAGCGACTGCGGACCGTCGGCCACACTGAACAGGCAATCGAATTCCATCGTCTGCACGCCACGCTGCTTGCATGAAGTCTGGGCAAGAGCGGAATTGAGTAGATCGGGCTTGTCGTAGACCTGGTCCGCAGACCCCACCGGCATGACGGCCAGCGTCATCGGTACCGGAGCTTTGATTTTCATCCACAGCTTCTGGCCATCTTGTTCGGGAGTGAGAATGCTGTAGAGTTTCGGCACCGCGGAGAGTTTGTACTTCTCCCTCACCAGCCTTACCCAATCAAACTCGGGCTGAATGCAATTCGCGACACACGACCAGCTGTGATAAGTAATCGTCACATCGTTGGGAGAGAGGAATGCTCTCACGTTGTTCCCACCTACGATCGCTCCAATCCCTTGCACGATCGCACGCTCGGGATTGCGCTCGTCGTGAATCACCAGCACCATCGGCTGCGGCGGCAGGTGGCATTCGTAGGTCGTATCGGTGACATGTTCGCGCATGCACCGATACTCGAGACTGCCCCAGGTCTCGGGATGCGACTGCGCGGCACTCCACCCCTCCGCGCCGGTCATCGCCAGGGTCACAGGCCGTTTGGCGTGAATGATGATGTGCATGTTGCCGCCATCCGGTCCGGGACGGTACACGCGGCCGGTGTGATAGTCGGCGGGATCGAGTTGCACGACCTCGTCGCTGGCGCGGACCCAGTCAAAAGTTCGCGGTGGAAGTTGCGCGCCTGCACTGCCAACCAAGGCGCAAATCAGAGTGAAGAGGCCGAGCGGTCCTCTCATAGGTTCCCCTAAGTGTTTGTCTTTCGGATGTCTTTACGATTGTGTCAATCGGAGGGCAAGACGCTCATTGGAATCTGGGCGCAGACATTACAGAGGTAATCCCCCAGAGGCAGTACGAGCCTGACCGGTGTATCGAAAGGAGTGGTTGGCGTGGAGCGGCGCGCGTCCCCGCGCGGGGTACCTTTCGACTGTCATGCTGAGCGGAAGCGCGGTGCAAGCCGCGCGGAGTCGAAGCACCCCGGTGCTGTGTGTGCGATGGCACTTCACAATTCACGCTTTTTGGCCACGGGGCCGAAGCGCGGGGACTTCTAGAAAAGCACGCCCACAATCGTTGCACCGCCAGCACTCGCGGGGGTCCTTCGACTCCGTTCGGCTTCGCCTCACTACGCTCAGGATGACAATGCGATGGCTTGGTGCAGCGGCTTAGGATGACATGAATCGGGCAGGTCGGGGCGCCAGTTCTCCCAAAAAGGCGAAAACACGGACCGCGCACATGCCAGGATCAGGTTCGAAACCTGGTCAATGCAACGTCCGTGTTCGCTTACTGCAACCTCAAATGTCCCAGCAACTACTTTGCCGCTTGCACTGAATCGAAGCCCCTTTCAAACTGCGTGGCCATCGGCGTCTCGCCTGACTGCAAGCCACCCGCTCCCATGGTCCGCCACAGGTACTGGCCGCCCTGCATGCGTGCGTCGTAGACGGCAAGCAGATCCTCTGAAGGACGGCTCTGCACGAGAATGATGATGTCCGCCTCCGACGCATGCATGACCACCATCAACTTGCCCCACTTGCGAATGGAGTCCTGTACGGCGCCGATCGCTTCGCGATCTTGCGGAAACAAATTCGGATTAAATTGGTCGCCATCGTAAGACGCCACGTAGACGAAACGCGCGTTCTTCAAAACGGCGGGGAATGGCCGGTCCGGTGTGGAAGGCTTTGGCGCCGCCAAAGCGGTTCCGGCCATCGCGAGCAATATGACGATGAATCGTTCAAATTTGCGCAAGTCGTTTTCCCCACTTCCCTGACTTCTATCAATGTACGATGCGTGCTTTCGACCCCGAGTTGTGCCAGCTTGGTCCGACTCCACGCAAGTCATTGAAAATATTGTAGCTATAAGTTATCAGCTTGGAAAAGGGCTCGCGACGGCTGCAAAAACGGGACCGGAGATTGCGTAGAATACCCTCTGCGGGCTTGTAAGAACCCGTAGGATCGCTCCGCGCACATCAGACAGACTAGCCCTGCCGGGC
The DNA here is from genome assembly GCA_046728215.1 of Acidobacteriota bacterium. Classification (GTDB taxonomy): domain Bacteria; phylum Acidobacteriota; class Terriglobia; order Terriglobales; family Acidobacteriaceae; genus Gp1-AA133. Next base: position 27,042 of record JBKPEB010000001.1, read on the forward strand.
GCCCCAGGACTTTCCTGGCGAGTTTCTGGAGCTGGCATAATATCTTTTAGTTATGACTGCTAATCGGCGGTGTGAAACCTGCAGTAGACCGCCGTTTTGTTGTGGGTTGATGCAGCGTGGGAGGGGACGCGCCCCCGTCCATCCACAATTTCCCGATCGCCTCAGCAGACAACTCACATCACGGGCGGAACGGTTATGCCCAAAACCTCCAAGCTGCGAATCAATTCGCGCCGCACAACCCCCGCCGTAGCAAGCAAAAACATTTTTCGGCCTTCGTCAACTTCGCTCAGGATCGGGTGACGATGGTAAAACGCGTTGAACAACTGCGCCAACTGAAACACGTGCTTCGCCAGATACGCCGGCTCGGTCGTGGCGATGCATTGATCCACGATGTAAGCCGTTTTGGCTGCGGCCAGCCAGAGTTCCCAGATTTCATTCCCATCCTCTCCGCTCAGATACTCGGCAAAGTCCTCGGATGAGGGACGGTTGGCTGAGCCGGCGAACGTTTCGGGATCGATTCCGCCTTTGCGGAAGATGTTGGTGGCGCGCACCACCGCATACTGCGCGTATGGTCCGGTCTCGCCTTCGAAACTCAACGCGTCCTTGAAATCGAACGCAATTACCGATGGCTTGGTGTACTTGAGCATGAAGAAGCGAAGCGCGCCGATGGCGATCTGCATGGCGATCGCGAGGCGTTCGTCGTCGCTCAGTTGCGGATGGCGGGCGTCTACTTCGGTTTTTGCAGACGCGATCAGGCGGTCGAGCAGATCGTCGGCTTTCACGCCGAAGCCCTTGCGGCCGGAGACTTCGATGTAGGAACGAGCCTTGTCTTCTTCCGAGAGCTGATAGCCGAGTTCGCCGGCGCAGCGGGGCGTGAGCGCAACCATTTCGTAGGAGAAGTGCGTGTAGTGGTCTGCCGCTTCATTGTGCCCGAGTCCGCGGAGGGCTTCGATCACCGTGCTCTGCGCTTCGGACTGGCGCGCATCGATGACATTGTAGATTTCTGCGACGTCGCCGAAGTGCGGATGGTCAGGCCCGCCTTCGGTGGCGGAAATCCAGACCTGATGCTGGTTCGGATAGAGATAGAACTTGCGGTACTGAAAGTCGCGCCCCAGCAATCCGAACTTCCACATGTGGTACGCGATGTCTTTGCCCACGTAGCCGACCGTGCCGTTGGAGCGGACGATGACTTTCTGGTCTTCTTCGGCCACGACGTCGCTTGAGTCCGCATCTTGCGCGGCGGTACCCGTGAGCGCGGCGGTCTCAGATTTTTTCCCAGTCCCGGCGCGACGCATTACCCAGCAGCCCTTGTTCTTGCCTTCCGTCTCGAAAGTGAGGACTCCTGATTCTTTGAGCTTGGCGAACGCGGCATCCCAAAAGTGCAGGTGAAGAATCTCGCTCTCGCGCGGCAGGAAGTCGTATTCGATGTCGAGCCGGTCCATGGTTTCGAGATGGCGACGCAACACTGCTACCGAGATCAAGTCGGCGATTGCGGCAGTCTCGTTTCCACCGGCTTCGATTTCGTGCAGAGTCTTCAGGCGCGTTTGCAGGTTCTGCTTGTCTTGGTCGTACCATTGCGAGACACGCGCGTAGAGATCCCAGCAGTAGTAGTCGAAGCGAGGCTGCTCGGCGAGTTGCTCGATTTCGGCACGGCTCTTCTTTTCGATATACAAAAACCCCACCACCACGTCAGCCACCTGCACGCCGGTGTTGTCGATATAGTTCTGCACGTCGACTTCCCTGCCCGCAAAGCGCAGCAGGCGCACGAATGTGTCGCCAAGAATCGCGTTGCGCAGGTGACCGATGTGGGCGGCCTTATTGGGGTTAATACTCGAGTGCTCGACCAGAATCTTTCCTGGCGGCGCCGCAACCTTGGACCGCTCATCGGCGAGGACCGCGGCCGCCACGTCGCCCCGCTTCACGCGCGCGTTGATATAGCCCGCCCCGGCAACTTCAAGCTTCTCGAAGCCTTCGATCGGACCAATCCCGTTGACGATCCCCTCGGCGATCTTGCGGGGAGCCTTGCGTAGTGTCTTCGCCAACTCGAAAGCCAGCGGCATGGCGTACTCGCCGAGTTCGACTTTCGGGGGCTGCTCAATGACGATCTTGGGAAGGTCAAGGTCATAGGTGCGGCGCAGAAAATCGCGAACCTGCTGGGCAAGACGGCGCTCGAGCGAACGATACAAGGAGCCCCCTAACTTGTTGAATAAAATAGTGATTGTAGCAAAGGCGCTGGAGCGCGATGGTTTGACGGTGGTGGCAACGGTTCCCTATGATGGAAAAATTGCTGTTGGTCGTAAGTCGTTGATCGTTGGCGAATCCCAGGAACGCCGCTCTTTGCTTGACACAGATATTTCAGCTGCTTCCTGAAAGAAGACTGCAGGCTCAGCCCTACGTCAGGCGGGGTGGGATTGGCCAACGACCAACGACTAACGACCAACAACTGGTTCTCCAATGCGCATCGCCTACCTTGATTGCTTTTCCGGCATGAGCGGCGACATGTTTCTGGGCGCCCTGATCGATGCCGGCGTGTCTGCGGACGTGCTGGAGAAGGCAGTGGCGGCGCTCGAGGTCGGCGCGCGGTTGGAGATCACGAAGGTCAATCGCAGCGGGATCACTGCGACCAAGGTGGATGTGCTGGTGAACGGCAAGAAAGAGATGCCGTCGGAGAGCGTTGCGACGAGCGGACATGGGCATTCGCACTCTCATGAACATCACGAGCACCCGCATGCCGAGGCTCACGCACAACCGCATTCTCATTCGCAGCCTTCGCGGACAGGAGTGTCCGCGCCACACACTCATGGGCGCAGTCTCAAAGAAATCAATGCGATCATTGGGAAGGCCAAGCTGAGCGAAAACGCGAAGCAGACGGCCCTCCGCATTTTTGAGGCACTTGGCGAGGCCGAATCCAAGATTCACAACATGGAGATCGAGTCGGTGCATTTTCACGAAGTGGGCGCCGTGGATGCCATGGTCGACATCGTGGGCGCGGCGGTCGGCGCGGAGGCCTTGGGCGTCGACGAATTTGTGTGCACCCCGCTCAACGTCGGCGGCGGGACGGTAAAGTGCGCACACGGCGTGCTTCCGGTTCCGACCCCGGCGACCGTCGAGTTGCTTCAAGGCGCGCCAGTCTACTCCTCGGGCGTGCAGGTTGAGTTGCTTACGCCGACGGGTGCTGCGATCGTGAAGACGCTGGCATCGCGCTTCGGGTCGTTTCCTGAGATGAAGATCGAAAAGAGCGGCTACGGCGCGGGCACTCGCGATTTCCCCGGACAGCCGAACGTGGTGCGCCTCACAATTGGAGAAGCAGCTTCGGCAACCCTCGCCACCAAGACAGCTCAAGACACCGTCGCAGCACTCGAGGCGAATCTCGACGATCTGAATCCGCAGGTGTTCGGGTACGTGATGGACCGGTTGCTGGAAGAGGGGGCGCTAGATGTCTTCGGGATGCCGGTGCAGATGAAGAAGAACCGTCCGGGCACGCTGCTGACAGTCTTGTGCCGTCCCGAGGATGCGGCGAAGCTGACGCAGATTATTTTTGCCGAGACGACGACTCTGGGTGTTCGGCAAAGACGGGAACAGCGCCACATCCTGGCCCGGCACTGGGTTTCGGTCAACACGCAGTGGGGCGACGTTCGCATGAAGATTGCCAGCATGAACGGCGCGGTCACGAACTACGCGCCGGAATATGAAGACTGCCGGAAGATCGCTGCGGAGAAGCACCTCCCGCTGAAGACGGTAATGCAGGAGGCAACCTCAGCGTACCTGCGAAAACTGGAAAAGCCTTAACCACAGAGGGCACAGAGTACACTGGGGAATTGCAACTCAGGGTTCCCTTGTGTTCTCTGTGATTGAGTTTCTGACTACGAAAGCAGAATGACGAAGAAGTTCTACATCACGACTCCGATCTACTACGTGAATGCCCGTCCGCATATCGGGCACACCTATACCACAATCGCCTGCGACACACTGGCGCGGCGGCATCGCATGCTCGGCGACGACACATATTTCCTGACGGGCACGGACGAGCACGGGCAGAAGATCGAACGCGCCGCGGCCGCGGCCGGAAAAACTCCGCAGCAATTTGCGGACGAAGTTTCGGGCGAATTCCGCGCGCTCTGGAAGCGGATGGGCCTCACCAACGACGACTTTATCCGCACCACCGAAGACCGGCACAAGAAGAGCGTGCAGGCGCTGTTCCGCAAGCTGAGCGAGAACGGATACATCTACAAGGGCAGCTACACAGGACAGTACTGCGTGTCGGATGAAATGTACGTGGACGTGCCGCCGGGCGCTCCCTGCCCCGAGTGCGGACGTATCACGGAAACCGTGCACGAGGAGAACTACTTCTTCAAGCTGTCGGCGTTCCAGGAGAAGTTGCTGCAGTTGTATGCCGAGCAGCCGGAATGGATCCGCCCCGAGACGCGGCGCAACGAAGTGATTTCTTTCGTGAAGGGCGGACTGAAAGATCTGTCCATCAGCCGGAGCACATTCTCGTGGGGCATTCCCGTGCCGGACGATCCGAAACACGTGATCTATGTCTGGCTCGACGCGCTGGCGAATTACATCACCGCACTCGGCTACGGCGCAGAGGATCACGCGAAGTACGACAAGTACTGGCCGGCCGACGTCCAGATGATTGGCAAAGAGATCGTGCGCTTCCACTGCGTGTACTGGCCGGCGTTTCTGATGGCGGCCGGCTTGCCGCTGCCCAAAGGAATTGTGGCCCACGGCTGGCTGCTGTTCGCAGAGAGCAAGATGTCGAAGTCGCGCGGGAACATTGTCCGCAGCGAAACGACCCTCGACGTGCTCGGCGCGGATGCGTTGCGGTATTTCTTATTGCGCGAAGTGGTGTTCGGGTCCGATGGATCTTTCTCGTTTGACGCGCTGGTACAACGCTACAACTCGGACCTCGCGAACGGTTTGGGTAATCTCGCCAGCCGCACGCTGACGATGATCAAACGATACTTCAAGGGCGAGGTGCCCTATCCCTCGCTTACGGCGGCGCGGCGTCCGGTGGATGACGCAATCGCGGAAATCGCGAAAGACATCATCGACGACTACAACGTCCTGTTCGACCAGTTCCAGTTCTCGAAGGCGCTGGAAGTCGCCTGGGGACTGGTTGCTTCGATCGATAAGTACATCGTGGAGAACGAGCCATGGGCATTGGGCGAGAAACAGGATGAAGACAGCCGCGCCCGGCTCGCGACTGTTCTCTACACCTCGGCTGAAGCATTGCGAGTCGTGACGGCGCTCGCCCATCCGGTGATTCCGGATTCCACTGCCCGCATCTGGACGCAGCTTGGGTTGGGCGACATCCGGAAATTTGATTTGACAACTCTGAAGTGGGGACAGCTTAAGCTTGGCACCAAGCTGGGCGAGGTACAACCCGTGTTCCCGCGTGCCGACAAGAGCGCCGTAGAAAGGATGCAGAAGATGGAAGAACAAGGACATCCGGCGACGACTGCTGTGGCCGAGAGCAAACCCGAGGCTGCCAGTCCTGGCGCAGTCGCCACACAGGTGGTAGCACCCAAGGCACCGGCCACGACGCCAGACGGAAAGATCAGCATTGATGACTTCGTGAAAGTCGAGTTGCGGGTGGGAGTGGTGAAGGTGGCAGAAAAAGTAGAGAAGGCCGATAAGCTGCTGCGGCTCGAAGTCGACATAGGTAGCGAAGTGCGCCAGATCGTGGCGGGCATCGCCGAGGCGTATGCTCCAGAGACTCTGATTGGGCGGAAGGTGGTCATCGTGGCGAATCTCGCGCCGCGGAAGCTGCGCGGCCTGGAATCAAACGGCATGATCGTCGCCGCGTCGCTCGAGGCAGGACAGCCGGTGTTGGCGGGATTTCTGGAAGATGTACCGGTGGGGGCGAGGCTGAAATAAAACCGTCGTTGTTCGTTGGCGAGATCCTCGATCCAAAGGGGCGGATTAAGTTTCCTGGCTTCCGGTTCTTCGATCTTGGGACTTCAAGAACGCTGCATGAGGTTTCCGACCGGCGAGCTAGCGCCTGACTCGCACAGCCGAGGGAGATTGTCCCTATGCGGACCTACATAGGGTTGGCCAACGACCGACGACCAAAAACCAACGACCATGTTTGTAGACTCCCACGCCCATCTTGAAGGTCATCGCTACGACGCCGATCGCGAGCAGGTCATCGCGCGGGCGCGCGAGGCTAGGGTTGAAACCATTGTCGCGATCGGCAATGGCGAGGGTCCGGTGAATTTTGATTGTGCCATCAAGCTGGCTGAGAAATACGACTTCATGTACGCGACGATCGGGATTCATCCGCATGAAGCAAAGTTGGCCGATGCGGCGGCCCTCGACCGCATGGCGCAACTGGCGAAGCGACCCAAAGTCATCGCCTGGGGAGAGATTGGACTCGATTACTATTACGATCATTCTCCGCGAGACGTGCAGGAGAAGGCCTTCGTCCAGCAGATGGAGCTCGCCAAGACTGCGAAGCTGCCGATCGTCATCCACTGTCGCCCCTCAGACAATAGCGATGACGCATGGGAGGACTGCCTGCGGCTCATCCGGGAACAATGGTCGGCCAGCGGACTCGGCGGTATCCTGCATTGCTTCACTGGCAACGCAGCCCAGGCCAAGCGTGCGCTGGATATGGGATTCATGGTTTCCTTTGCCGGCAACATTACGTTCCCGAAAGCGCAGCCCATTCGTGACGCGGCCCTCGCAGTGCCCTTGGATCGAATGCTCATCGAGACCGACTCTCCGTACCTTGCGCCGATACCGCACCGCGGCCAACGCAATGAGCCTGCATTCGTGAAAGAAGTGGCTCGCCAGCTGGGTGAACTGCGCGGATACTCTGCCGAGGAAATCGGCGCGCAAACCACACAAAACTTCTATCGTTTCTTTTCGCTTCACGAAAGGCGCACGACCGTTTAGCTTGTAGGGTGCGACTTTCGTGGGGGAATGCGAATCTGATCAGGTAGCCTATCCATGCCCGAGAATACTTTTGACGTTGTCAGCAAGGTTGATTTGCAGGAAGTGTCGAATGCCATCCAGCAGGCGATGAAGGAAGTGACGACACGCTTCGACCTGAAGGATTCCAAGTCGAAGATTGACATGGAGGGCAAGGACGCGATTGTGCTGCACTCAGCCGACGAGTACAAGCTGAAAGCCGTAAACGATATTTTGCAGCAGAAGCTGGTGAAGCGCGGCGTTTCGCTCAAGGGCTTAACCTATAGCGCGGTTGAACCGGCGGCGGGCGGAACGGCGAAACAGAAGATCACGCTGCAGCAAGGCATCGCGATCGAAAAGGCGCGCGACATCGTGAAGCTGATCAAGGATTCGAAGAAGAAGGTGCAAGCTTCGATCCAGGGAGATCTGGTGCGAATCAGCGGGAAAGACCGCGATACTTTGCAGGAAGTCATTGCTCTGCTCAAGTCGCGGGATTTCGGGATTGATTTGCAGTTCACGAATTATCGGAGTAATTGAAAGGGCGTTTTCACCACAGAGGCACAGAGACACACAGAAAACCAATAAGCGCTTTTTGATGCTCTTGGATAATGCGGCTCAGGGCTTGGAGTTCGGAAGAAGATCTTCTCTGTGACTCTGTGGTGAGGACGATTTTCGAACGCTGTAGCGGACGATTCGAGTGAGAGATTGAGCACCCCCTCAGCCATCAACGGGAAAGAGATTTTCGAGCTGCTGCACGATGACCTGGCGGCCATCGAAGCGGAATTCGGGCAGGATACTGTCTCGAACGTTTCCGCGATCACGGAGATCGGCGAGTACCTGCGCGAGGGCGGGGGCAAGCGCATCCGACCGGCTCTGCTACTGCTGGCGGCGAAGCTGTTCGGGTATGAGGGGACGGGTGCGGTACGGCTGGGTGCGGTAGTGGAGATTATTCACACCGCCACCCTGGTTCATGACGACATCATCGACGAAGCGCAGACCCGGCGCGGGCGTCCGGCGGCCAATACCCGGTGGGGTAATTCGAAATGCGTGCTCGCGGGCGACTGGCTATACATGCAGTCGTTCAAGATTGCCGTACAGGAACGGAACTTCCGCGTGCTCGATGCATTGATCGAACTCACGCAGCAGATGGTCGAGGGCGAACTGCTGCAGATGGAAAAGCTCGGCAAACTGATCACTCTCGACGAGCATTTCGATCTAATTTTCCGCAAGACGGCCTGCCTGTTTTCGGTATGCATGCGCCTGGGAGCGATCCTGGGACGTGCAACTCCGGAGCAGGAAGAAGCGGCGGGATCCTACGGGCGCAACCTGGGAATGGCGTTTCAGATTGTTGATGACGTGCTCGATCTGACGGCTTCGGAGAGCGTTTTGGGAAAGCCCGTGGCCAGCGATCTGCGCGAAGGCAAGGTCACGATGGCTGTGATCTATGCTCTGGAACGCTGCACTCCGGCGGAGCGAGAGCAGATCGCCACCGTGCTCCGCGATCGCGCGTTCAATGGCGTAACCCATGCCGACATTTTGGCGATTCTGAATCGCTACGGAGCGCTCGACGCGGCGCACGCGCGAGCGGCGGAATACGCAGACGCGGCAAGGAAGGCGATCTGCACGTTTCCGGACTCGGAAATCAAACGGGCGCTGCTCTGGGCTCCGGAGTTTGTGGTGGCGAGGGAGAAATAGTCATGCGCCGGAATCCTGCCTTGACGCTCGACTGCATATGTCTCGTTTCTTGCTGACGACTGGTGGCTAACGCCTTACCGCAATTCCCATCAGCTCAAATCTCCCACCGAGAAGCAACGGACCAGACCCGATGAAGGCTCTCGCGGGCAGTTCGCGCGCGAAGCGCTTGGTGTAGGCGGCATTGAATGGTTCCCACAGGGAAAGATCTGGAGAAAAGATCTGCACCGAGACCAGGTCGTCCATGGTCATACCGGCTTCAGACAGCACGGCTTCAACGCCATCCAGAAGCAACTTGATTTCGACTTCAACATCGGCGGGCGCACGGCCCGTGACGGGATCGATGCCGATGCGGCCGGAAAGATAGAGCGTGTCGCCAACCAGCACGGCGTCACTAAACGGAAGGTCGGACCCGTGATTAGGAAGATTGACGTACTGCCGCACGGTGGAAACTGGCGAAGTCGACATAGATCCTCTCAGAATCGGTCTCTAGATTTTGAGTTCCGTGTGTTTGGATGGTTCAGAAATTGTGAGGATTCTCGATTTCTTTGGAGCTGGCTGGACGCAGTCGGGCAGTCCCCGTTAGTCTAGCCGGAGCGCATGACCGATCTTATTGCACTCATCGCGAAGCACGGATACCTGATCGTTGTGGCAATTGTGTTTGCCGAGGCGATTGGGCTTCCGGTGCCGGCGGCGCTGGCGCTGGTTGCGGCGGGGGCCGCGGTGGCGGGAAACGTGTTACGCGCTCCGATTCTCCTGCCCGCGGCGCTGGGCGCGATGATGCTCGGAGATACGTTGCTTTTTCTGGCGGGGAAGTTTACCGGCTGGACCCTGCTTGGCTTCTTGTGCAAGGTTTCGGCGAATCCGGAAACTTGCATTCTGCGATCGGCTGAGTCTTTCTATAAACGCGGCAAGACCACTCTCCTGATTGCGAAGTTCATCCCGGGCGTGAACACCATGGGACCTCCACTGGCGGGGAGCATGAAGATGCCCTTTCAACAATTCCTGCGCTTCGACGTGATGGGGGCGGCCCTCTATGTACTTGCATACTTCACGCTTGGGTACTTGGGAAAAAATTTCCTGAAGGCAATCGGCGGAACGTTTCAGACTGCCGGCCAGGCCCTCGAAGAAATTCTGCTGATCGCGGCTGTAGCGTACGTCGTGTACCGCATGTGGCTGATGCGCAAGAACCGGGTTTACCAGGTCGTCCCTCGCATACAAGTGCAGGAGTTGATCGCCAAACTCGCTTCGGAAGACGCGGGGAAAGTGATGGTTATCGATGTGCGCAGTCACGGTTACTACGATGCCGACGCGGCGCGCATCAAGGGATCGATCCGGATTGAGCCGAACAATCTGGAAGAAGAGTTGAAGCGGCTTCCCAAGGACAAGGATATTTACCTGTATTGCACTTGAGCACGCGAAGCCACGAGCGCCCGGGTGGCGCACATGCTGCGGGAAAAAGGATTCAATGCGTTCATCCTGGTCGGCGGACTGGCTGCGTGGCGCAAGGCGGGACAGCCGGTGGAGACGGTGCCGCACGATGATTTGGTGAAGTTGCCGACATTTAGTTGAGGCAGTCGTTGGTCGTTAGTCGTTGGCTTGGCGTTGCCGTTCGCAAGTCCGGGGGATCATTCCACGCCCTTATGCCTTCCAATAAGGAAATCGAAATCAAGTCTCGGGTGACGGATGCGCGGGCCTTAGCACGCCGGCTGCGGGCTGCGGGCTTTCGTATAGTGACACCGAGCACTCATGAGATGAATACGCTCTACGATCTGCCGGGCGCGCCTCTGCGCAAGCGCGGAGACTTATTGCGATTGCGGGAATATGGCAAGGAGTGGGTGCTGACCCACAAGTCGAAGGGCGTGGCGGGACGGCACAAATCCCGAGTGGAGTTGGAGACGATGGTTGCGGACGGCAAGAAGATGGACGCGATTTTGCACGCGCTGGGTTATCGTCCGACGTTTCGCTACGAGAAATTCCGGGCGGAGTGGAGTGACGGACGTGGGCACGTGGTTGTCGATCGCACGCCGATCGGGGATTTCGGGGAGATTGAGGGTCCGGCGCGCTGGATTGATCGGACGGCCAAAGCTCTTGGTATTCGGCCGGAAGATTACATCACCGACACCTACGCCGGGTTGTTCTTCGCATGGAAGCGCCGGACTCGAAGTCCTGCCAACGAGATGACGTTTCGGGCGATTGGCAAACGCGGCGCGAAAACCTTAAACCGTAAAGGGCGCTAAGGGTTCGCGAAGGTCGCAAAGCAATACCCTAGGATTCATCTGCACGGATTGCTTCTTCGCCTTATGCTTTGGTTTTGTCGCTGACACACTCGCCACCCTTAAGCAGCGCGTGTGGTCGTTGCTTCGTATCCTTCGGCCGCGTAGTACACGGCGCGATCGAAGAACTGATCGAGCAAGCGAAGTAGCTCGAGCTCTCCAAAAAGATTGTGCAGACCGCCGTGCACGCCCTCCCACTCAAGAAACGTCCAGAGATGTTCCTTCGTGAGCAGGATGGCCCACGTCAAAGAGGCAATGGAAACACCCTGGCTGGCGCGGCGAGCGCCCAGGGCTTTGTAGACTGTCTCGATGTCGTGCTCGGTCTTGTTCAACAACCAGTCACTCAAGTTGCGATAGATTTCGTGACAGCGGTGATGGAGTTCGTGGGTCGGAACCTTTCGCAAGTCGCTGGTGCGCTCGGAGGAGAGCAGTCGTTGGGTGAGCCCTTCGGCCAGTTCTTCGGAATGAGTCTCGATGAGATGGACAAGGCGGAGTGCAATCATGGGGAAGCCTCCTGCACTGCCTGATTCTATTTTAGATCGGCTGGCAAGGGTTGACGGAAAAACGTCAGTTCTCACTGCCGACGGCCGGGACGCCCGTCACGCGATCGAGCAATTCGCAGAGGATGAAGGCGCGGAGCACGCGTTCGGCACAAGAGTGTCCAACCCCCAAGAGCCTTAGGCGCCGTGGCACTTCTTGTACTTCTTGCCGGAACCGCAAGGGCAGGGATCGTTGCGGCCGACCTTCTCGGCGCCGCGAACGACCTGTTGCACGGTTTTCTGTTCGCCCCTTCCCGCCATGCGCGCCTGTTCGAGTTCACGCCGCTTCTTGCGCTGGAAGGCTTCTTCCAGATCGTCGACAGAAGTCGCTATGTGACGCGGACGCCGGCCGTCTCCATTGCCACCCGGCACGGGTACTCCAGGCTGAGGACCTAGTCCTCCCTGCGGGCCGATTCCGCCCGGACCACCGCCTTCCGGCCCCACGCCGCCGTCGGGAGGCCGCTCGAGAACTTGCATGAGGTACAGGTAGCGAACGGTCTCTTCCTGGAACTTCTTCATCATCTCTTCGAACATGTCGAAGGATTCGCGCTTGTACTCGACCAGCGGATCGTGCTGCCCGTAGCCCCGCAGTCCGATGCCCTCCTTCAGGTGATCCATGTTGAGGAGGTGGTCTTTCCAAAGCGAGTCGAGCACACTGAGCATGATCATGCGCTCGTGGTAGCGCATGGCCTCGGGACCGATCATCTGCTCTTTGGCGGCGTAGCGGTCTTTCAACTTGTCGAAGATCGCGTCGCCGAGTTCCTGCCGGTTCAAGGTCTCGGGCTTGATTCCCTCCGCATAGATGTCGACGCCGAAGCGCGTGAAGATGCCGTCCTTCAGGGCTTTCAGATCCCAATTGTCGACATGTTCTTTCAGAGGGCAGTACTGGTCGATCAAGTCTCCAAGGATGCCAGAGACGTAGTCTTCGAGAATCAGATCTTTCTGATCGAGGCCTTCAAGCAAACGGCGGCGCAGTCCATACACGGCCTCACGCTGCTTGTTCATGACGTCGTCGTACTCGAGCAGATGTTTACGGGCTTCGAAGTTCTGCGCTTCGACCGCTTTCTGGGCCGCCTCGATGCGCTTGGTAATCATGCGCGACTCGATGGGGACGCCTTCTTCCATGCCCAGACGCTGGAGCAGGTTCGATACCCACTCCTTCGCAAAGATGCGCATCAGGTCGTCTTCGAGCGACAAGTAGAAGCGGGAGGAACCAGGATCGCCCTGACGGCCGGCGCGTCCACGGAGCTGGTTGTCGATGCGGCGGGCTTCGTGACGTTCGGTCCCGAAAATATGCAGGCCACCAGCGCCAATCACTTCGGCGTGCTCGGCGTCGGTCTGCCCCTTGTAGCGCTGGAAGGCCTCGTTCCACTTATCGGTCGGGACAGCGTACTCGTTGCCGCCGTAATACCACCGGGTCATGCTGGCGTCGTCCACCACCGCTTCGACTTTGCCTTGCGCGGCGCGCAAGGGCTGCGCGGCCCCGTTCTTCACGCACTCCTGCTTGGCCATGAACTCAGGGTTCCCGCCCAGCAAAATGTCGGTGCCGCGGCCTGCCATGTTGGTGGCGATGGTCACGGCTCCCTTACGACCGGCCTGCGCGACGATTTCGGCTTCGCGTTCGTGGAACTTTGCGTTCAGTACGACGTGCTTGATGCCTTTCTTCTTCAGCAGGTCCGAGAGGCGTTCGGACTTCTCGATGGACGTGGTTCCGACCAGCACCGGCTGAGCACTCTCGTATAAACGCTGGATCTCGTCAGCTGCCGCGAAGTATTTCTCCTTCTCGGTCCGGTAGACAACGTCGGGATTTTCCTTGCGCAGCAGCGTCTTGTTGGTCGGGATGACGACGACTTCCAGCCTGTAGATCTTGTCGAACTCGGGCGCTTCTGTCTCGGCCGTACCGGTCATGCCGGCCAGCTTCTTATACATGCGGAAATAGTTCTGGAAGGTAATGGTGGCGAGGGTCTGGTTCTCGCGCTCGATCTTGACGTTCTCTTTGGCTTCGATGGCCTGGTGCAAGCCGTCAGACCAGCGGCGGCCGGGCATCATGCGCCCGGTGAATTCGTCGACAATAATGACTTCTTTTTCGCGCGGGTTGTCGTCCTTGGGCTTGATCACGTACTCGACATCGCGCCGGTAGAGCGCGTGCGCCTTCACAGCGGTCTCGACGTGGTGTTTCAGGTCCCAGTTTTCCGGGTCGGCGATGTTGCCGATGCCGAGTAACTTCTCAACCTTTTCCCAGCCCTCGTCGGTGACAGTGATGTTCTTGTGCTTCTCATCAACCACGAAGTCGCCGGTGTAGATCTTGGGCTCGCCGGGGGGGACTTCGACCTCTTCGCCCTTCTCGAGCTTGGGAATGATGCGATTGACGCGCTCGTACTTGTCAGTCGACTCTTCGCTTGCGCCGCTGATGATCAGTGGGGTACGCGCTTCGTCGATCAGGATGGAGTCCACCTCGTCGACGATGGCGTAGTTGTGCACGCGCTGCACGCAATCCTTGAGGTCGAACTTCATGTTGTCGCGCAGGTAATCGAAGCCGAACTCGTTATTCGTACCGTAGGTAACGTCGGCCGCGTAGGCTTCGCGGCGCTCGTCGTCGTCGAGATCGTGCACGATCACGCCCACGGACAATCCGAGGAAGGTGTAGAGCTTGCCCATCCATTCCGAGTCGCGCTTGGCCAGGTAGTCGTTGACGGTGACCACGTGGACGCCGCGTCCGCTGAGCGCATTGAGATATACGGGAAGAGTGGCGACCAGCGTCTTGCCTTCACCGGTCTTCATCTCAGAGATTCTGCCCGAGTGCAGCACCATGCCGCCGATCAGCTGGACATCGAAGTGGCGCATGTTCAGGACGCGCCAGCTGGCCTCACGGCAAACCGCGAACGCTTCCACCAGCACTTCGTCGAGGACTTCTTTCAGGACGAGTCCACGTTCGGCTTCAATGGCCTTCTGGCGGTCGGGATCGGCATCGGGCTCATCGGTAATCTTGGCCAGCCGTTCCTGGATGCGTTGGCGAAACTCGTCGGTCTTGGCGCGCAGTTCGGCGTCCGACAACTTCTTCATCGCGGGCTCGAGCGCGTTGATGGCCTCGACCTGCGGCAGCAGGCGCTTGACCTCGCGCTCGTTCTTGGTCCCGAAGACCTTGGCTACTAAGGTGTTAATCAAATCTGGGTTCCTTCAGAGGGGACACGCACCCCACAGTATAAAGCTACTCAAGCCTAGCATATTGGATGCAGCACGAGCATCGCCGGTAATACGGCTTCGCAACCAGCTTTTCAGGTATATTTTCCCCGCCCCTCATGCCCACTTTTTACGATCAGTTTGTCGAAGCCGAGCAGCGCGGCCCTCAAAACATCGCCCTTGAAATCCAGCGCCACGACCAGGTGGAGAGCTACACCTACTCCGAAACGCGGAAGATGGCCGAATCCGTGGGCCGGTGGCTGACGGAGAAGAACCTGGCGGCCGGCACTCGCGTGGCGATTTTTGCCGACAACCATCCGCGATGGGTGGCGGTTTACCTGGGCGTGATAGCCGGCGGGCACACGGCCGTTCCGCTCGACACCGCGTTTCACGCCGACCAGGTGACCAAGCTTCTTAAAGACAGCGGCGCTTCCCTGCTCGTTACCGACGTGAGGCATTTGACGACTGCACAACAGGCGGTCGACGGGCTGAGGATCGAGGTTGTGCTCACGGATCCAGAGTCCTTGCAGAACGCTCCCAAGAAGGAGGCGATTCGAGAGACCTGGGTCGGCGACTTGGATGCAATCTTCGCTGCCGGTCTGGGGAACTTTCGTTCGGTCGAAGCACCTGTGGAGAATGTCGCTGCGTTGTTGTACACATCGGGTACGACCGCGGACCCCAAGGGCGTGATGCTCACGCATGCGAACCTGCTAGGCGAAGTCAACGCGGTGTTTGGCCTCATTCACATCGGGCCGGGCGATGCTCTGCTCGGCATTCTGCCCATGTTTCACGTCTTGGCGCAGATGGCGAACCTGCTGCTGCCCCTGGTGAAGGGGGCCAGGGTTGTCTACCTCGAAACGCTGAACACAACCGAACTGCTGCGCGGACTGCAGGAGCGGCAGATCACCGCCTTCTGCGTGGTGCCGCAATTCTTCTACCTGATTCACGAACGCATCTTCAAAGAAGTCGCGAAGCGCGGCAAGATCGCGGAATCCGTTCTCAGGAACCTCATGCGCGTGAACCTGTTTCTGCGGAAATTTGGCGTGAACGCTGGACCGATTTTCTTCTCAAAGATTCACAAGACATTTGGCACGCGCATGCGCTACCTGGTTACTGGCGGTTCTCGTTTCGATCCCGTTATCGCGCGAGACTTCCAGGCGTTTGGCATCGACTTGCTCAACGCGTACGGACTGACCGAAACCAGCGGCGGCGCTTTCGTGAATGTTCCGCGACACGTCGTGATCGGCTCGGTGGGACCGCCGTTACCGACTGTGGAAGCGAAAATTCTCGACCCTGAAGCTGGAGAAGATGGTGGCACGCCGGTGGGCGAGATTATTTTGCGCGGCCCGATCGTGATGAAGGGCTACTGGAACCGTCCAGACGCCACCGCCGAAGTGCTGAAAGATGGATGGCTGCATACAGGCGATCTCGGCTATCTGGATGCGGGCGGCAACCTGTTCATCACCGGCAGGCGGAAGGAAGTCATCGTCCTGGCGAACGGGAAAAATATCTATCCCGAAGAGATCGAAGCGCAGTACTTGAAATCACCGTTCATCAAGGAAATCTGCGTGATGGGCATGGAGGCTAAGGCTGGCGACCCAAACTCCGAGCGACTTTATGCAGTGGTCGTTCCGAACTTCGACGTACTCAAAGAGCGCAAGGTGGTCAACGCGAAGGAAGTGATTCGTTTCGATATCGAAGGCCTGTCGCAGCAACTGGCATCTACCAAGCGCATTGGTAACTACGAGATTTGGCAGGAAGACTTACCGCGCACGACCACCCGCAAGCTGAAGCGTTTCGAGATTGAGAAGCGCGTGCGCGCGAACCAGGTGCGCGGCGGCTCTGGCGGCGGTGACATCCCGTCTGAGCGGCCCATGACGCCGGAAGACGAAGCGTGGCTGGAGCGGCCCGAGGTGCAGCGAGCACTGGGCGTGATTCGAGAGAACTCCCGCAACGCGCCCGAGAAAATTCGACCGACCGACAACCTGGAACTCGATCTCGGTTTCGATTCGATGCAGCGTGTGGAACTGCTGGTCGCGCTCGAAAAGGAACTGGGCGGGGACGTCGAAGAAAGCCAACTGGCCGAGATCTACACGGTACGCGACCTGGTGAACGCCGTGCTCGAGAGCGCGGCCAGCGGGAAGACGGTCTCGCGTGCGCAATTTGCCGGCTGGAGAGCGGTGTTGCGCGAAGATCCCGACGATCCCGATGTGCTCGAACTGGCCAAACCCCATCCGTGGGTGGAAAGCTTCTGGTACTTTGTGTCGCGCATCTTGCAGATGATCGCGCGCGACCGCTTTCAGCTCAGGGTGTCGGGCATTGAAAGACTTCCAAAAGAAGGTCCGTTCATTCTCTCTTCCAACCATCAGAGCTATCTGGACCCGGCGGTCCTGGCCGCGGTTCTTCCGCGGAAGACGCTGGTGAACGGCTTCGCGGTCGGCACCAGTGAAATTTTTGGCGAAGGCATCATGCGCAAGCTGGCGCGGGCAGTGCGGGTGGTGGTGGTCGATCCGGACGCGAACCTGATGCCGGCCATGCGTGCCGGCGCCTTCGGCCTGCGCCATGGTCGCAATCTGGTGCTCTATCCGGAGGGCGAACGCAGCATCGACGGCACGCCGCGTACATTCAAGAAGGGAGCGGCGATTCTTGCGATCCACATGCAGGTGCCGATCGTGCCGATCGCGATTGACGGGTTCCACGACGCGTGGCCACGCGGCAAACGCTTCCAGAAATTCGCTCCGCTGAAGATGATGATTGGGGACCCGGTGTATCCGCCGCCGGAATCGCAAGCTTCCGAGGAAGCGTATGCGGCGATGATTAGCAAGGTGAGGGAACGGGTGCTGGCAATGTGGAAGGAGTTGCGGGCGGACGAGGTAGAACCGGTTACTGAGGCGAAGGCGGCGGACTGACAAACGTCATTTCACCACAGAGTCACAGAGACACAGAGGAAGGCTAATCTTGCGACCTGGATTCATAAGAAAAACCTAGAAACGATCTGTGCGCAGTTCTCTTTGTGTCTCTGTGACTCTGTGGTGAAAGTGCTTACTTCGCTCTCGGATGCGTCTGGTCATACACGGCCAGCACATGCTTCATCGACAGCTGCGTGTAGCGCTGGGTGGTCGCTAGTCGTTCGTGACCGAGCAACTCCTGGATCGCGCGGAGGTCTGCGCCTTCCTCTAGCATGTGAGTCCCGAAGGCGTGACGCAGTGTGTGCGGATGCACGTCGGGTGACAGGCCCTTGGCTACGGCAATCTTTTTCACGATGCGGCCGACGCTGCGCACAGTAAGGCGTCCGCCGCGTTGATTGAGCAGCAGGGCCGCTGTCGTCTTCTTCTTTTCCGCACGCAGCTTGAGTCGCTCTGGCAGGTAAGCGCGCAGGGCCGAGGCCGCCGATCCTCCAAAGGGCACGTAGCGTTCCTTCTTTCCCTTTCCACGAATCAGGATGGCCTCGTTGCTGACGCGGATGTCGTCGATATTGATGCCGATCAACTCGGAGTTGCGGATGCCGCAGCCGTAAAGCAGTTCGAGCAGCAGGCGGTCGCGTTCGGGGAAGGCGGCAACCTCAGGCATGGCTCCGTCGAGGACGGTATTCATCTCTTCGATTGTTGGCACGCGTGGCAACTTCTTGGGAAGCTTTGGCGTCGCCACCAGCTTCGCGGGATTTTGCTCGACCACGCCTTCCTGCGCCAGCCAGCGGTAGAGTGACCGAACCGCCGCCAGCGAGCGGGCGACCGATGGCTTGCTCAATCCCTTTTCGTAGAGATGCGAGAGGAATCCTCGGACAGCAACGTGGTCGATCTTCTTCCATTCCCGCGTTCCCACATAGTTCGCGAAATTCTCCAAATCCCCGGAGTAGGCTTTGATGGTGTGGGCGGACGCATTGCGTTCGCGCAGCACGCGCAGGAACTGATCGGTGGCTTTCTCGACCGTGGTGCGCTTGTGGTTTGACCTTTCGCTCATGCCCATCGACAAACGTTTCTTCACTACCGAGTCACTGAGATACAGAGGAAGGCGAACGCTTTTTCTCTCTGAACGCTGCGGTCTGCTGACTTCGCAACAGGTATCGGTTGCCCATTTCTTGATTTTCTCTGTGCCTCTGTGGTGAACTAGCCTCTCTTGCTCCGAATCACCCCTTAACTTTCGCCCGCGGATGATGCTTCTGATAAACCGTCTTCAACCGATCCAGGGCCAGATGCGTATACACCTGAGTGGTCGAAATGTCGGAGTGACCGAGTATCGTCTGCACGGTGCGGAGATCCGCTCCGTTTTCGACCATATGACTGGCACAGGAGTGGCGCAGCATGTGGGGTGACGCCGAGCGTCCGGACGCGAGTGATGCCGCCTTCACCATCTGCCAGACGCGCTGGCGGGTCAGTTTGTGGGCTCCGCGTGCGAGAAAGAGATAGGGTGAACTCTTGCCTGCTGCGAGGGACGCGCGTGGCGTGCTGAGATACTCCGTCAACGCGTCCTGCGCCGACTTGCCGAGTGGCACGATGCGCTCCTTGTCTCCCTTTCCGCGCACCAGCATGTAGCCGGTTTCAAGTTTCAAATCTTCAAGTTTTGCATTCACTATTTCCGATACGCGCAGAGCACCCGCGTAGAAAACCTCCAGCATGGAGCGGTCGCGGGCGGCGATGGCTTGGCCTAGTTTCGTGTCTTTCGACGGCGAACCCGCCAATGTTTTTTCCATCTCATCGCGGGCGAGCGCTTTGGGCAACACCTTCCATTGCTTGGGTGAGTCGATATTCAGCGTGGGGTCGTGCTCGATTTTCGCGTCAATCAGCAGATGGCGATAGAAGTGGCGCAGCGCGGATAGCTTTCTTCCCACCGATCGGCCGTCGACCCCATTGGAAAATAATTGCTGGATGAAGTCGCGGACGTCATTCCGCCGGGCGTTGACTAGCGCCCGTTTGCGGTCTTCGAGGAATTCGGCGAACTGGCCGATATCCGTGGTGTAGGCCGAGACGGTGAGCGGCGCGAGGCCCTTCTCCACTTTCAGGTAATCGAGGAATGCGGAGAGCGCGCGCGCGTTAGCTTGGTACGTCATGCCTGTGGGGCGGACACTCATGTCCGCCGACCTTAAGACTAGTGCCTGTTATCGGACGCTGCAAAGTGCCCTTAGAGGTCCTGCTGCGGCACGGACACTCTTGTCCGCGAAAGGTTTGCGATTCAATGGACCTGCCACAAAAGTAAAAGTCGCACAGAACGTCGACCGTTAGGGGCGGAGTGCCCGCTCCACACTACTTCTGAAAGCTTCCCAGCAACTCTCGCGCGTACATTGCTCCTTCTGGCGTCTCTTCGTGCTTGAAGTAAGCGAAGACGTCGCGTCCGGCACCAAGATGTTGCTCGATACGATCGATCATGGCTTTGCGTTCGTCTGGCGGATAGTTCGGTTTGCGAAAACGGTAGTAGATGAATTCGCCGGTAGCAACTTCGGGTGTGGTGAGCTCTTCAGTTTCCGCGACGCAGAGCGCGGCGCCGTGCTCCTTCAAAACTCCGTAGGTTTCGTCAGCGAACCAGGACGCATGACGGAATTCGAAAGCGGTCGGGAGGCGCCGCGGAAGGGTTGTGAGGAAGGCTCGCAATAGGTCAACATCTACTTTAAGGTTTGGCGGCAACTGGAACAACACCGGACCCAGTTTACGTGCGCTTGCCAGGGGCTGAATGGTGCCCAAGAACCGCTGAACGAATTCGTCCGTCTCCTTCAGCCTCTTGATGTGCGTGATGACCTGGTGGGCCTTGATGGTGAAGCGAAAGCTTTCGGGAGTGTCTGCCATCCACTTGGCAAGAGTGGTTTCTTTGACCAACTGGCGGAACGTGAAATTCACTTCGACCGCATTCAGCTGCGTCGCGTAGTGGCCGAGGAATTTTGCTTGCGCCAGCTTTTGCGGATAGAAGTCCGGCTTCCAACTCGGGTAGGCCCAGCCCGATGTGCCTGCGAACAGTTGCGCCATGCTTTTAGTCTGCCCTGAGTTAGAGTTAGCAACCGAAGGGCGGATTATACCGCTCGGCGTTTTTTGGCCGCGGGCTTGGCGGGTGCTTCTTTGGTTGAAGTTTGCCGGGAAGTCCGCGCTTCCCTGCTCACAGATTTCGCGCTGGCACGTTCCTTCTTCGCCGGTGGCGGATCTTCGGCTTGCGCAGCGATATCCACGGTGGCCGGCACCGGGGCAGAAGCCACGCCGCGCAGATCGGGCAACTTCTGTTTCAATTTGAGTACTGGCGCGTGTGGGTCGCCCATTTTTTCGAAGCGCTCGATCACCTGTGGGGCTTCGAATACCAGCAGGCTCGCATCTTTCTTCTTGACGGTACGTGCGACCTCGTCCCAAGTGACCGGAGCGGAAACCGTCGGATGTTCGCGGGCGCGCAGCGAGTACACCGACACGGTGGTTTTGTGCTCGTCGTTCTGGCTCCAGTCGACGAAGATCTTGCCTTCGCGAACAGACTTCTTCATGTCAGACACGATTAGTTCGGGATGATCGTGTTCCAGCAACCGAGCCAGCGCATTCGCGAAGGGCTTGGTTACGTCATAGGTTGTGGGGGTATTCAAAGGAACGTATATCTGCAATCCCTTGGAGCCGGACGTCTTCGGAAAACACAGCAGATCCCAATGATCGAAAATTTCCTTCAGCCACAGGCCGACCTGGCAACACTGCACGATGTTGGCGGGCGGCCCGGGGTCGAGATCGAAGACCAGCATGGTGGGGCAGTTGATGTCTTCGGCCAGGGCGAGTGACGGATGAATCTCGAGTGACGCCAGATTCGCCAGCCAGATCAGAGTGGGCAGATCATCGACCAGGAGATAGTTGATGTGCCGCCGATTGTGGCGGCTCCAGATGGGCGCGGTCTTCACCCAATCCGGACGGTGCTTGGGAGCGTTCTTCTCGTAAAAAAATTCTTCGTCGACACCATTGGGATAGCGCTTCATGGTGACGGGCCGGCCCTTGAGGTGCGGCAGAAGCGCCATCGCGCTACGCGCGTAGTAGTCGATGACCTGTCCCTTGGTGAACCCAGTGGCGGGATAGAGAACTTTGTCGAGATTCGACAGGCTGAGCCGTTTGCCTTCAACGTCGACGACGGGCGAGATCGCCAAGCTGCCTCCCTTAGGCACTGGACACTCCTAGGCCGCCGCTAAGTATAGCGGGGGAAAGATCTTTTTAGGATGCAGGCCCTACGCCCGTGCGGACATCAATTTTCAGAAATAATGCAAAGGGTGGTCGAGAAGGAACCAGCAGACCTGGAGTCAGGGTGATGGCTTTCGTTTCCATTTGTCGATTAACGAGCCCACTACATAAAACAACGCCGCAATCAACAGCGGCATTGAGATCATGAAACTATAGACCTCACTAACACCAATTCGGCTAAGGGCGCGGACCATCAAGCGTCCCAGCAAAAATGCCGGCATGGCTGCAGGGATGAGGATTCTCTCCAACATTCCTGCATCCACGATCGGAGTCATGGACTTGAGATCCCACTCACTACAACTTCGGCCACCATCCATGCAGGTTGACGCCAATTTGTTGCGCGGTTGGCGGTCAAGTGCGATCGACGACCACCAGAAATATCGACCCGGCGGGTGGTTGCGTTGCAGTGCTCCAAGACTCAGGAGCGCGAAAAGGAACAATCCCGCAGAGGGCAAGACGAGTCTCCAGCGCATTCGCATCACTTTATTAGACACCACGGTCTCTCGCGGGAGATTCTTCCAAGCGAACATCCAACAACAGCCCGTTTGACATCCCCCTTCCCACCCACGTACTGTGGATTTCTTCCCGGTTTCTGGCCCGTCCAATCATGGGATGCGATCTGAACCCCTATCCACACGCAGTGGAGGTCTAATGAAGCAAGCCGTCGTCCGTTCATTCGTACTCGCATTTTTTCTGACATCAGTGGCCGCCGCACAGGATGTGGCGTCGTTTGAGAAGCGCACTATCGTCAAGACGCTTCCGAACGGCCTGACCGTGGTGATTCTGGAGCGGCCGGAAGCACCGGTGTTCTCCTTCTTTACGCACGTGGACGCGGGCTCCGTGCAAGACCCCATGGGCAAAACGGGGCTCGCTCACATGTTCGAGCACATGGCCTTCAAGGGTACCGACAAGATCGGCACTACCGACTATCCCGCCGAAAAAATCGCCCTCGCCAAGGTGGAAGTCGCCTACGCCAATTACATTGCGGAACGTGACAAGCGCATTGAGCGTGACGAAAACAAGCTGAAGGAATTGGAAAAAGCGTGGAAGGACGACGTCGCCGAGGCGCAAAAGTACGTCAAGCCGAATGAATTTGGGGAAATTGTCGAACGCGAAGGCGGCGAGGGCATGAACGCCAACACCAGTGACGACGAAACGAACTACTACTACTCGTTTCCGTCGAACCGGCTGGAGCTATGGGCGTATTTGGAATCGGAGCGCTTCCTGCATCCCGTGATGCGGGAGTTCTATAAGGAGCGTGACGTTGTCATCGAAGAGCGCCGCATGCGGACGGACAGCAATCCGGTTGGGCGGTTGATTGAGCAATTCATCAACGCGTCGTTTCAGGCTCATCCGTATCAACGCCCGACGGTGGGTTGGACGTCGGATTTGAATTCCTTCTCCGCCACCGATGCGCAGCACTTCTTCGACCAGTACTACATCCCGTCGAACATGGTGGTTGCGATCGCAGGCGATGTGAAAGCTTCCGAAACTCTTCCCATCATCGAGAAATATTTTGGCCGGCTGCCGACGAGGCCGACACCCGACGAACGCACCACGACTGAGCCACCACAGAATTCGGAACGGCGGGTAGTGCTGCGGCAAGCGGCGCAACCGTTTTACATCGAAGGCTATCACCGGCCCGACTATCGCAATCCCGATGACGCGGTGTATGACGCGATCTCGGACTTGATGTCGAACGGGCGCACGTCGCGGCTGTATCGATCGCTCGTGCGTGACAAGAAGATCGCTGCCTTCGCCGCGGGATTTTCCGGACTTCCCGGCAACAAATATCCCCATCTTTTCTCGTTCTACGCAGTCCCGGTTCCCGGCCACACGCCACAGGAACTGGGCGACGCGATTCATGCGGAGATCGATCGCATCAAGAAAGAAGACATCACCGACGACGAACTGAAAATGATCAAGACCCGAGCCAAGGCGGACCTGATCCGCGGCCTGGCCGACAACCAGGGACTGGCGCAGCAGTTGGCGATTTACCAGTCGCGCTACGGGGACTGGCGCGAGCTCTTCAAGTCTGTCGACCGCATTGATAAGGTCACGAAAGCCGACATTCGGCGCGTGGCCAATCAGACCTTCATGGAGAACAATCGCACAGTGGGAATCAATGAAACCGTCAAAAGCGCGGGGCCGTCGGCGGGAGGTGCGCAATGATTCCCTTTCGCACCCTCTTTCGTTCCTGCCTTCCGCTCGGCGTTCTGGCATGCAGCATGGTCGGATTGCTCGGCGCTTCCCCAACCGCGCATGCACAAGCCAGCGAGTGGCAGAAGATTCCTATTCCCCCGCTGCCCGCGTTTCATCCGGCGGAGCCGAAACGAATTGTGCTGCCCAATGGCATGGTGGTCTTCCTGCAGGAAGATCATGAGCTGCCGCTGATCGACGGATCGATTCGTATTCGAGGGGGATCACAAGAGGAACCCACAGCGAAGGTCGGCTTGGTAGAGCTGTTCGGTGAAGTGTGGCGCACAGGTGGCACGAAGTCGCAGACCGGCGATCAGATGGATGACTACCTCGAAGCCCGCGCCGCCAAGGTCGAAACGAATGGGGGCGGCGACTCGACTTCGATCGGATGGTCGTGCCTCAAGGGCGATTTCGACGACGTTTTCAAGATCGTGGTCGACCTGCTGCATGAACCTGAGTTCCGCGCTGACAAGTTGGACCTTTCGCAGAGGCAATTCGAGGAGTCCATTGCCCGCCGCAACGACAACCCGGCATCCATTGCCGGCCGCGAGTCGCTCAAACTCGCGTACGGTCCGGACAGCCCGTATGCGCGACAGCCCGAGTACGCAACGGTGTTGGCAGTAAAGCGCGACGACCTTGTCAACTGGCACCAGAAGTATGTGCACCCGAACAACATGATCGTGGGCATCAGCGGTGATTTTGATGCCGCTACCATGGAAGCCAAGCTGAAGGCGGCTTTCGCGTCCTGGCCCAAGGGACCGATCGCGGTCAAACCGAAGATTGAGATCCATCCCGCGAAGCCGGGCTATTACCTGGTGAGCAAAGAAGACGTGAACCAGTCGAACGTGCGCATGGTGGCGCCGGGTACCGATCGTCGCAACCCCGACTACTTCGCGATCGATGTATTCAACGAGGTCATGGGCGGCGGTTTTTCTTCACGATTGGTGCAGGACATCCGCACCAGGCTCGGGTTGGCCTATTCGGTGGGCGGAGGCATTGGAACTTCTTTCGATCATCCAGGCGTCACGCGCTTCGTGCTGGGCACAAAGAGCGAGAGCACAATCCAGGCAATTCAGGCGGTGTATGGCAACGTCGACGAGTTGCAAAAGAAGCCGATCACCGAAGACGAGATCAAGCGGGCGAAAGACTCGATTCTCAATTCCTTCATTTTCAATTTCGATACGCCGGACAAGGTTCTGCATGAGCGCATGGCTTATGAGTTCTACGGATTTCCGTTGAATTTTCTCGAGCAATACCGCGCGGGCATCGAGAAGGCGAACGTGGCCGACGTGAATCGGGTCGCCGGGAAATATCTGCACAAGGATCAACTGGCTGTGCTGGTGGTGGGCAATCCGAAGGACTTTGACAAACCCCTGTCTGCCCTGGGACCGGTGACGAACGTCGACATCACTATTCCGCCGCCGCCCGGAGAGAAGCCAGAGGGTGCGGCCCCGGCGGCATCCTCGGGAACCGGAGGCGCCGCGCCCGGATCGGCACCTCCCGCATCCAACGCCGAGGGCAAAGCTCTTGCCGCGAAGGTCGTGGAGAAGATGGGAGGCGCGGCGAAACTGAAAACGGTGCGCGCCATGCACGCCAAACTCGCTCAGCAGGCGAAGGACGAGCCCGCTTCGCAGATGGACCTGACCGTTTTTTATCCCGACCGCATGCACCTGGCGATGGATTCGCCGATGGGTCCGATGGCTGTGGTGTTCGCCCCTGCAGGCGCTTACATGGCGGCGCAAGGACAAGTGCGACCGATTCCGCCTTCGGCGGCGAAGGAGAGTTTAGATCAGATCAAGCGGGACCCTACGTTCATTGCCGCGCACACCGACGATCCCAAGTTCACGTTTACCGCAAACGGCTCGGAAAAAGTCAGCAACGTCGATGCGAAGATCATCGACGTTAATGCGGACGGGACGGCCGTGCGCTGGTACATCGATCCGTCGAACGGTGTGCTTTTGCGGGAGTCGTACACGGCAACCAATAACTCAGGCTCATTTCGCGGTGAGACGGACCTTTCCGATTGGAAAGTGTTCGACGGGGTGAGCGTTCCTACCAAGCACACAAATCGGCAGGACGGGAAAGAATCCAGCGTCGTGACCTTTTCCGAAGTGCAGTTTAATCCCGACGTGGATCCTAAGTTGTTCGACAAGCCCACGGCTGTGCCAGCGCAGTGAGGTAGAGCTAGGCCTTAGGGTCTAGGGTTGCTGCGGCCGGCTCTCGCTCAGACTGTTGGCAGAATCTGCCCAATCGCAGAGTGCATCAACATCGGCGGGCGAAAGCCGCGAGTTCGGATGCATCATCCGATACGAGCGAGGCGGCATGTTGTTGTCGGAGACAGCGTCGCAGACTTCCTGCAACTGATTCCGAGTAGGCTTGTGTACTGGGTTCCCAGCCCAAGTCGAAAAGTTCAGATGCTCTAGGCCCTTCTTCACATCGCGCTCGATAAGTAGCGACACCAGCGGCAAGCGGCTGTACCACGGCCATTTCGTCTGATTGGTGTGACAGTCGAGGCAGGCCCGGCTGATGATCGGCCGGACATGGTCGGGGACCATGAGTTCGCTGCTCGAGCTCTGGACGTGCGTATTGCGCAGCGAAATCGCCGATGCGATTCCGATCGCCACAGCAAGGAAGGCGGCAACCTTCGTTTTTCCGTTCACGACTTGTCCTCTACCTGGCGACGATCAGCTTCATCCGCATGTCATCGTGGCCGCGGCCGCACTTTACCGTGCATTCGACCAGGTACTCGGCGGGCGTATCGGGAGCCTTCACGTCGTAGTCCTTGGTACCGTTGTAGAGACGCAGGTCCCAACCCTGATCGCGCAGCGCTCGAATGACCAGGCTGTGCGTGGCGCCATCGCGGGCCTGCTCCGATCCGCGCTCCGAGGTGATGCGCAAGCGCAACATCTCGCCCGGTTTGGCACGAATCACCGGCGACTTCTCGTGCTGGACCCGAAACGTATTGTCGCTGGCCGCGATCACTTCGATGACACGCGGATCGGTTGCATGCGCCGCCCCGGTCAGTCCCATGGCCAAGGTCAACAGCAATGCATACCAGACCTGTTTCTTCATCTACTTGCTCCGCGCGTTTTCAGCCAGGTACTGGAGGACGGCCTTGGCATCGACCTCGGTCAGGTTGGCACGCACGCGCATGTGAGAAACCACGACGCGTGTTTGCCGTTCATTCATCGACGGAGGCGTGTTGTGGCAGCGGGTGCAGTTCGTCTTGTAAACCGCGTCCCCATCGGGTGCGGTCTGAGGCTGCGGCTTTGCGGCGAGGCTAACCGTCCACAACACCGCGAAGGCAAAAACACAACTCAGGCAATACAGAGATTTTTTCATGTTGTTACCTCACGAATCGGTACGAGATACCGAGAGTGCAGATGTTGTGGTCGTCAATGGACCCGACCTGCCGGCCGTAGGCCACGCCCGCGCGCACATTGTCGGTGATCCAATAGTTCCAACCGGCGAAGATCCGGCCGGCATCGGATTCCGGCATTTCGAGACCGGTGTCAATAGGCGTGCGCGGCATGAAATATTGTTCGCCACGCACGACGGCCTGCGAGCGGCGAAGCCACTTCGAGAACCTGGGGCTGGAGAGTCGGTACGCGGCTTCCACCCAGTAGCCGTCGCCCGCGGCCGCGGAGACGAGAGCTTCTCCCCGGACGTCGAGCGGAACACTGCGAACGTTCCAGGTGAAGTCCGCGCCGTACGTGTCGTAGGGCACCGGGGCCAACCGCCGATTGAAGGAGAAGGCGGCTTCGAAGCGCGGCTTCGGGAAGAAAAGACCCGTGCGTCCACCAGTCTGTCGTTCAGAGCCCGCGTACAGATTGCTCGTCAGCGCGGAAAAGAATCCTGAGTAGGTCCACTGGACCGACGAACCCAGCGGCACCGCTCCGCGCAGCATACCGCCGTTGCTGGAATTGTCTCCCGCGCCAAAGATGAGCGGCGCTTCTGGAAGATTGCGGATCCAGCGCGCGTCAAGTCTCTCTTTGTAGAAGTTGAATGGCGTCGCGTAGCGTCCGGCAACGAGCGTCATGTACTTGTTCAGGAACAAATCGAGTTGCGCGTATTCGACACCCTTTTCCAAGGTGACAGGCTGCCAACTGCCCTCGGTGTGGACGACTTCAGACTCCGCTTCGAACTCGGTCTCGATCAGGGCATGTTTCCCGAGTGGCACCAGGATTATGGGCGCCACCACAGGCAGGAGTGCGGCCTCATTGCTGGTAAAGCTGGAATTCAGCGCGATCCCGCCGGTGATCACAGGAATCGGAGGAATCCCTTTTTCCATGTCGACCGCCGTCTGATTCCCCGTACCAGTAGGGTCGGGGTTCTGCGCCAAGGTGAGACCAGCACTTGCAAGGAGAACGATAACTAGCAGTAGCGTGGGTCGAAATTTCATGTTCAGCATGTGTTCCTTCTTTCGTTCCGCTCGGCTCGGTTTACGGTCTGAAACAAAAGCGGACACGACAACAAAATGGAGTACTTTCGCATCACGTTCTGATCCAAGCGTTCGAATTAAATCGATCAGTCGCACTTCTCCGCCCGTGCAACGCATTCATTGCACGAGGCGGGGCCGCCCCACGGGCAATTACTTTCGGTCTGTCTCAGCAGCGCGGACAATTCCCTGGGAGAGGACAGATGTCCTCAACGGTCGTTTATTCACACGTATCAAGGTTCTGTTGCAGAATACGGCGCGCAAACTTGCGAGCCGGTAGGGGAAGAATCGCAGGGGAGAGTTAAAGCTGACCAGAGTTCAGGCTGGTCTCACAGAACCTGAGTCAATCTAGCATGGAACTTTGGGATCGCTACTATTGATCACGTTTTTCTTTGTAAATTAATCGTAAGCAGTTACTGCAGTTGTAAAGACGATGCGCAGACTTACAAGGACTCCTATGGCAGAGCCTTCTGATTTCCTGGCCCAACCGCATTATGCTTGGTGCGCGTCCGGATCGGCCGTGACACGGCCCCGTGGTCCGATGCTTTGTCAATCCGCAATCATCAGTCCGCAATGAAGGGAGGGACCTATGACAGCAACGGGATCGGACGTTACTCATGAGAATGCCGGACTTCCAAGAGCATTGAGCACGCTCGCTTCCTTGGTGGTAGGTGCAGCCTTTTGCGCACTCTGGTTCTGGCCGTTGCCTGGCTGGCTTGGTTTCCAAGTCGACATCGCGGGCATGGCTCGATGGCAGTGGCTGGCCGCGATCCCATCGGCTCTGGGCTTTGCCGTGGCTCTGCGTTGCATATGGGATTTCGGGTGGACGGGCCGCGGCACGCCTGCGCCGGTGGCCCCACCGCAGCGTCTGGTCGTAGTCGGTTTTTACCGTCACGTGCGAAATCCCATGTATGTCGGATTTGCCGTCGGCTGGATCAGTTTGTGGATCATGTTTGGCCGCGCCAGTCTTCCACTCATAGCTGCAGTGGCGTGCGTCGTGCTCGGGATTCATCTGTTTGTCCGGTTCTATGAAGAACCGACACTGCACAGAAAATTCGGAGCGCCCTATGATGAGTATCGCCGAAACGTTCGCCGCTGGTGGCCGCGACTGCGGCCTTGGAACCAACCGGCCGAGTTGGTCACACGCGCAAGATCATGACTTCCGTCGCTTTGATGAGCGCAGCGGCCGTCTGGCCCGCCTTCAAGCCCATCTCGCGCGCGGAACTGGCCGTGATGATGGACGTGATCTGCTGTTCGCCGATCGAGATCTTCACTTCCGCCATTAAGCCGCTGATGCGAACGCTGGCGACTCGGCCCACCAATTGATTGCGCCCACTTACACGACGCAAGACCAAGCTCCGTTCGACGGCAGTGCGACCTCGTGTCCGGTAGAGTAGCCGGTCAACTTCGCCCTGCGGGATGCGGTGGTGTCCTCCGGCCGTCTGAATGCTGCGGATCTTGCGCCGGTAGATCCACTGTTTGATCGTGGGGAAGCTGATCCCCAGTTCGAGGGCCGCTTCCCGCAGTTTCAGCAACTCGCCACTCTTCTTCGCCTTGCTTTTTCCGGACATCGGAGCGGAATCGTACCGTGACGCTATAGCTCCGTCAATCGGAAACCGGCACAACTGCGACACCGAACGTTTCCTCATCCGCGACGATGTTGGCATTTGGCCCGACGCTTTCCCCAAGTCTATAATCGCCCCATGCCGGCGGCTTTCCGTCACGGAGAAAGGCCAGCAAGATTTGCTGGTCGGTACAGGCCGGATCAAGTTCCGGCAAAGCGATGACGACTCGATAGTCATCAGCCGCTTCCACCAAAAGGCAACTGGCGAGCCGTTTGCTTTCAGCGACTCGCCCAGAGAAACGCCTTCTCTTTCTAGAACACTCGACAGCGAAACTCCCTCATACGTCACCTGGCCCTTCGTTGCGTGATCGGTTACGGAAACCTTGACGTGCGGCAGAGCCGCCAGGTCAGTCCGGCTGAGCACGACTTGTGTACCGATTCCCGCTGGACGATCAACTCCTTGACTCTCCAGCCTTGGGACGTTCGAGAGCAGCTCAAAAAACAGGACTGCCACGATCAAGGTCCTCTTCACTTCACACTTGTGGAGACCTGGTTCGGCCAGTGGCACATAATTGAATTAAATCGTATTATATTCATAGCCATACCCGCCTGTACTATACACTTTTTTGAATCTTGGTCGTATCGTGAGGACGTTTCATGTCTCGAAGAATTCTGTGGCTTGTCGTGTTCATCTTCTCTTCGTTTGCGACGAGGCTCATCTTCGCCCAGGCAGGCAGTGCAGATCTAACGGGGCAGGTATTCGATAGCAGCGGAGGCGTGCTCGCGGGCGCTGAAGTCAGCGCCACCAACGCCGACACCGAAGTGTCCGTCAAGACTGCTTCGAGTGCGGGGGGCGTTTATGTTTTTACGAACCTGCGCCCGGGAGTCTATCGAGTGACAGTGCAGGCACCGGGCTTTAAACGACTGGTGCGCAGTGCTGTCACCCTCGTTACGGGTGAGAGAACTCGCCTTGATCTGACTATGACCGTCGGCGATGTGAAGGAGAATATCACCGTCTCCGATGAGGCGCCTTTGTTGCAGGCAGAGAGTGCCAGTATCACCCAGTCCATCGATCACGAAAAAATCGTAGAGCTACCGCTGAATGGCAGAACCTTTGTCCAGTTGGCTACACTCTCCCCGGGCGTGATGTTGCCTCCCGGCACATTATTGCCTCGCATCAACGGAGGCCGACCGCGAACCAACGAGTACCTCTTTGACGGGATCAGCGCGCTTCAACCCGAGCCCGGCCAGGTCGTCTTTTTTCCGATCATCGATTCCACTCAAGAATTCAACATTCAAACCAATGGGGTCCCTGCAGAGTTCGGGCGCTTCAATGGCGGGGTGGTCAACCTCTCTACTCGCGCGGGTGGAAACGCTTTTCATGGCAGCTTATGGGAATTCTTTCGCAACGAAGTTCTCAACGCGCGGAACTATTTCGCTCCAGCCAGCCAGAAAAAACCAGAATTTCGTCGAAATCAGTACGGCGCCGCGCTCGGCGGGCCGATCATGAAGGACCGCACGTTCTTCTTTGCGGACTACCAGGGCCTGAAGCAGGCAATCGGCACTGTGCGGACTTCGACAGTGCCTACATTGCTCGAGCGCCAGGGCGACTTCACCGAACTCTACGGCACCACGACCGCCGTGCTATACGATCCTGCAACCACGGTGGGTACCACCCGATCCGCCTTTTCTCCGTTCAATATCATCCCGCAGGACCGGATTGATCCAGCAGCGCTCGTCGTACTAGCGCATTACCCGCTGCCCACAAAATCGGGCACGGCCAACAATTTCACTCTAGTGGGGAATGACCAGGATCATCAGAACCAATTCGACGCTCGAGTCGATCACAGATTTTCGGATAGAGACCAGACGTTCGGCCGCTACTCCTACTTCCATGACGTGGATCAGCCCGTACCTTTCCTTCCGGATGGGAGCGGCAACATCACGACGGGCGTAATTGGTCTGACCGATACTCTCGGACAACAGGTTGTCGGCAGTTACATCCACACATTCAGTTCGACAACGCTGAATGACCTCCGGTTGGGATACACACGCCGCTCATTCCAGCGCCGCGGCGTCCAACTCGCTACTTCCCCGTCCGATGCTCTCGAGATCCCGGGCATTCCCGTGAACGGTGCATTCAACAATGCGCTGCCAATCTTTAATATCGCGGGCTACCAACAGATCGGTGCGCCCGCCAACACTAACTCAGATTTCAGAACCGACGTCACGGAACTAGCGGATTCGGTTTCGCACCTGAAGGGCCGGCACGCCTTCAAATTTGGTGTCGACTTCCGCTGGGAGCGGCTCGACGTGATTCAGCCGCCCAATCCAACCGGTACCTTCCAGTTTTCCCAGTTATTCACAGACCTGCCTGCTACGGCTACTACAAAGAGCACGGGAGGGGACCCCCTGGCCAGTTTCCTGCTGGGCCAGGTGCAAACGTTCTCGATCGATTTGCAGGGCAAAGTCATACGTCCGCGCGCTCACATTCAGGAGTATTTCGTGCAGGACGACTGGAAAGTGACCTCGCGGCTCACCATCAATGCTGGGCTTCGCTGGACGCTAAACTTCCCTTCCACTGACGTCGACAATCAAGGCGCCATTTTTAATCTGCAAACTCAGCAACTGAACTATCTCGGCAAGAACGGCTATCCCCGGACCGCTCGCGAACTTCACTGGCACGACTTCGGGCCTCGGGTCGGACTTTCCTACATGCTGAACGACAAGACCGTCGTCCGTTCCGGTTATGGGTTGGTGTGGATTGAACAAACAGGAATCACCACGCCCTTCACGGTTCCGCAGTTTCCATTCCTGCAGACCACGAGCCAGCGCAATCTCGACAACGTCCATCCAGCTTTTGTGCTCTCCGCTGGGCCAAGCGTCGCTCCCATTCCGCTCACGCCGGACGCTGGTCTCGGGCAGGGAGTTTTCACGGTCAATCGAAATCTGGGATCGGGGTACGCGCAGCAGTGGAATCTTGCGGTGCAACGCGAAATCACGCGCAACCTCTCCTTTGAGGTTGCGTATGCGGGCTCTCATATCACCCATGTAGGCATTCCCGACGTGAACATCAACCAGCTCACGGTTGATCAGTTGGCCATGGGCACGTCGTTGCAGACAAAGGTGCCCAATCCGTTTTTTGGAGAAATTCCGCGATCGTCGTCTTTAGGGGACCCGACGATCCCGGCCGGCCAGTTGTTGAAACCCTACCCGCGATTTTTGACCGTTGCTCCTTATCGCAACAACATTGGCAGCACGGTGTATCACGCCTTTGAGGCAAAGCTGGAGCAGCGGCTCACCCACGGATTGTCATATCTCGTGAGTTACACCCACTCGAAGCTCATCGACACCGCCTCGTCGGTCTTTGATGCGTCGATTCTCACTGGTCCAATCGCAAACTTTCCGGTCGCAGACAGCTTCAACCTGCGCCGTGAGCGCGATTCTTCCACCGGAGACATTCCCAACGTCTTCGTGGTGAGCTACACGTGGGAGGTACCCGTGGGCCACGGGCACGCGCTGAATCCCAGCGGACTGAAGGGAGTTTTCGCAAACGGCTGGCAGGTAACCGGCATCGTCACTCTGCAGTCCGGGATGCCTTTTGCAATCACGCAGACCACAAACTTCAATGCCTTTGCGGGATTCGGCGTACAACGGCCCAATGAAGTCGCGTCTCCGACCTTGCCCTCCGACCGCCGCACTCGCACCGAATGGTTCAACACCGCCGCGTTTCGGCCGGCTCCGGCGTTCACACTGGGAAACATATCGCGCAATCCTGTGCGCGGTCCAAACTATCGTGACGCCGACGTGGCTTTCATCAAACATACAGCGCTGCGGGAACGCGTCGATCTCGAATTCCGTACGGAATTGTTCAACCTGACAAACACCCCCGCCTTCGGACAGCCGAACGGCGTATTGGGAAGCACCACTTTCGGACGAATTAGCTCAACCGCATCGGATCCGCGTGTCATTCAGTTCGGATTGAAGCTGAATTACTGACTTGATGTCTGTCATGCAGGGTAATCCCATTCGTAGGTATCCACGACTGGCGTCACAGAAGTTTTCCCTGGCGCGACTTGTACCGCACCACCTACTGGCTTTCATTCCATACGTACAAGAAGGCGTCGTCACTGGCGGTAGCAACGTTGCGTCCCCCTTTGTGAACGGCACGATTGAGCGCAGAACGTACCTTTTCTTTGCTCTCCGCCAATTCTGCCAAAGGTACTTTCAGCGCCGCTCCTTCGGGGAGTTGATCAAGATCGGAGAGAATCTTGGTGACCACTGCCTTATGTTTTCCATTGCGACCCTGAGGAACGTCCAGCTGCGCCATTGTCTTGAAGTTCATCGGAACTTTCTTGGCCTGAGCGCTCACGTCAGTCCTCCCTGTCAGATATGCAAACGTTAACCTAACGTAACGTAACGTAACGTAACGTAACGTAACATATCGTTAAGTGTATGTGCAAGTGACAAATCGAGACGCTAAAACCGAAGCTCGCTGTTCTCAACGTAGCGTTCACCGCAAAGATTCGCAACCTACTGTAAAATAGACGCTTAGCTCCCTTAACAGCAGGGCGGTCGGAATGCAAAAGATGTGCCCCGTACCGCTCAACCTCTGTTAGTGTTTGGACATGTCGAAGACGTATTTCGAACAAATTCCGTTGCGAGTGGTCAAGACGTTGGTTGACTCGACCGCACCCGCGCAAGAAATCGCGACGCCAACTGGAACCCCCGTCCTCAGGCCCCGCGCGCGCACGCGTTCGCTTCGCAGAAAGAGAACTCGAAAATGAGCAGTTCAGGAGAGTCTTACGGAGATCCTTCCTCCCAAGAATTGCAAGGAAAGCTACAAGGAACACCGGTTGTGTCCGGCAAGATTGAACAGACCTCACGCGGAAACAATAACGCTGAATGCTTGCCATCCAATCCGGACTTGCACGACCTGGTGTGCAGAATCGAGCAAGAAAGAGATCCCCGCATCGTGGCTGACCTTGCTCAGCAACTGGTGACCATGATCGATGAAAACAAGCTCGGGAAGACTCCCCGATCGGATCCTAAATAGCGGAGCGGGGGAATTGCACTCACCAAGATTCAGTGCGGCGTCGCGTCAATTTTCTTTCCGCTGGAGGCTTTGGTGGCCTGCGGCGGAACTTCCCTGCTGAACCTGGGGCACAGACTCGGACCAGAGTTTATGCCACCTTCAGAGTCGCACTGACGACAGTTCCGGTTTGGTCGGACTGTATTTCCAGGGTGCCACCAAGCTGTCTCAGTCGCTCTCTCAGCCCAGCAAATCCAACACCGCTGCGACCCGATCCCGTCAGTTCAATTGTTTTTCCGAGGGTATGCCCTTACCACTATCCTGAACCTGAACGGTGAGACAGTTGCCTTCCTGATAAAGGCGAATGGTCGCTGTGGAACTGCTGGAATGACGATGAATGTTGGTCAAACACTCCAGAACGATTCGAAAGATGGCAATCTCCAGTTCATCAGGTAGCCGACTAAAACTGTCTGGAATCTCCAGTTCCACTTTAATCTTGCTCGTTCGGAGAAACCATCCACATACCAGCGAAGAGCAGAGGCGAGGCCAGCGATATCGAGCAGGGGTGGATGAAGCAGATAAGAGATCGTACGAATTTCCCGGGAGACCTGGTCAACCAATTGAGCATTGTCTGCAACGGCCATGGCTGCGGCGGGATCGAGCCTATCGGACTGGGCTTTTACGATGGCAATGTTCATGCCCAGAGCAGCGAGCATTTGGCCGACACTATCATGCAGTTCACGAGCCAATCGTCTGCGCTCCTCATCCTGCACACTCTGCAGACGCGAGGCAAACTCCGTCTGCCGTTTCTGAGATGTCAGATCGGTGATCAGAACTCCGGTGGCCGATTTGTCTCGTGACAATAAGCTGAAGGAGAAATCGGCAGGGATTAGACTGCCGTCGGCGCGTTTCACGCACATTTCTCCTTCGGTCGAGGCGACCTGATTCTCGCGCAGGAATTTCTCGTAAGCGGGCCGGTCCTCCGAAGCAAGGAAGTCCATCAAGAGACGTCCAATCACCGTCTCGCGCGGGGCACCCAATAGGTTCGCCAAGCTGAGGTTGCAGTAAACGACGCACCCGCGAACGTCCAGCATAGCGGCGCCCTGCTGCATTTTCTCAACCAGGGTGCTGTAAGGAAGATCGGAGCCCTCCAAGGTATAGACCCGATGGCCCTCCGGCTCCTGGACAACGAATGCGTCCACTGTGCCATGCTGGATGGCACGCAGAGTCTGCTCGGCCTCTTCCATGAGTTGCCGACTGCGTGAGTCTGCGCCCCTAATTGGATTCTCCGCGGACGCACTCAGGGCTTGGTTTACGGAACGAAACCGCTGCAGATGTATTCGGCTGGCACCTAGGTATCCCGTCTCCAGGAGCCATCCATCGTGCAATTCTGACTGTACATTTAGCGAGAATTGTTGCACCAAAGCAGGACGAAAGTCAGGAGCTAGCACGCACCCTCGGACATTCGGCAAGCGTCATACGGAAAATCCAGCGAAGTGTGAAGTCTCTCTCCATCCTCGCTCCAGTCTCCAGCCCGTCTCCAGCTCCAGCGCAACTCAACTCCAGCCCAACTTCAGCCCGCGAGCGAAGCGAGCGCGCGCAGCTCAACTTCAAAAGCAACATCAACAACAACGCGTAGCTCTCAACTGTTTACTACTTTGTTAAGCGCTCTGAGACCTCCTCCTTCCCTTCTCCCAAACTTGGCTTGACGGGGTTATATACGGTGGGACGCTAAAAGCCCCCCACCCCCCGGCGTGCGGGCGAGAGAAACGTTCGACGAGCGTGCGAGCGACGTGCGGGCGGACGAGCTGGAGCGGCGAGCGACGTGCGGGGAGCGGGCGGGCGGGAGGCGGGCGGAGGGCGCTCGACGTCTACACGTCTGGTCAAAAATGTTCTACTCGTCTCTCTTCTGTTTCTCCCGGAGGAACCAAATCTTCATGATTTCTTTATAACTTTTTCATGAGGACGCAGCCATAACCCTTCCATTTCCCTCACACCTCTCTCCATAATTCGATGGGGAGAAGTCGATGTGGCCAGCGGGAACAGCCTTGGTCGCAGAATCGAAAAACGGATGCACAATCGAACCAAACAAAATTCATCCGCCATAACCGTGAACGGAGCACAGCGTGTGTTGGTAGCCACGACCGCCATGCTCGCGTTCATTTCCTTTTGGCGGGCGGCGGCCGTGGTGCTCAATGACATGGGTTCGTCCGCCTTCTACGCTGGAGCAATTGCGGAACACTTTGTCGGCAAGACAGCGCCGTGGTTCATCCTCGCCATCATGTTGCTCTCTTATGCCGTCCGGGCCGTTTACATCGAGAGCTGCAGCATGTTCGTGCGTGGCGGCGTGTACCGTGTGGTGAAAGAGGCCATGGGCAGCACACTGGCAAAGTTCTCCGTGTCGGCCCTGATGTTCGACTACATCCTGACTGGACCCATCAGCGGCGTGTCGGCAGGGTTGTATCTGACGGGCTTGTTGAACGAACTCTTGCGCTACACCCATTCCAGCGTGGTGCTGCCAATGGATGGGACGGCGGCGGTCTTTGCCGCAATCGTCACCCTTTACTTCTGGTGGGAAAACATCAAGGGTATTCCTGAGTCCAGCGAGAAAGCTCTCCGGATCATGTACGTGGCCACCGTGATGGTGGTTCTTATGATCGTGTGGTGCGGTTAAACGCTTTGGATTCGCGGGGCCCATCTTCCACCCTGGCCGCATCTCACGAACCTCGTCTACTCGAACGACGCACTCGGCTGGCTGCGCCATACCTCTCTGCCCTACACGGTTGGACTGATCGGCATTCTGGTTGGTCTGGGCCACTCGGTTCTGGCCATGAGCGGCGAAGAGACCATGGCCCAGGTGTACCGGGAGATTGAACACCCGAAGTTGAAGAATCTGGAAAAGGCGGGATTCGTCATCTTCAACTACAGCCTGATTTTCACCGCGGGGGTTGCATTTTTCGCCGTCATGATCATCCCCGATTCGGTGCGCAACAATTTCTTCGATAACCCGATTGGCGGCTTGGCCATGTACCTGGTCGGGCCGTTATCGGTGCGGCTCGCGTTTCGGACTTTCGTGGTTGCGGTCGGTGTATTAATGCTGGCAGGCGCAGTCAACACCGCGATCGTGGGTTCGAATGCAGTACTGAACCGGGTCTCCGAAGATGGCATTCTGCCTCACTGGTTCCGGCATCCACACAAGCGTTACGGAACTTCCCACCGAATCCTGAATCTGGTTGTGGGACTTCAACTTCTTACAATTCTCCTCAGCCGCGGAAACATCTTTGTGCTTGGTGAAGCCTATGCCTTTGGCGTGATGTGGAGTTTTGCCATGAAGGGCCTGGCTGTACTTGTGCTTCGTTACAAACAACCGGGCAAGCGCGAAT
Organism: Acidobacteriota bacterium; assembly: GCA_046728215.1. Classification (GTDB taxonomy): domain Bacteria; phylum Acidobacteriota; class Terriglobia; order Terriglobales; family Acidobacteriaceae; genus Gp1-AA133. The sequence continues at coordinate 65,444 of JBKPEB010000001.1, forward strand.
TTCGCGTGCCCTTGAACTTTAAGATCGGCAATCTCGAAATTCCTCTCGGCCTGGGCCTGATTACAGTCATTCTTTTCGCCTTGTGTCTGGTGAACCTCTTCACGAAGCAGGTTGCCACACTTTCCGGTATTGCTTTCACGATCATTTTCTTCGCTGTCTTTACGGCTTCAGAAAAAGTGACCAAAAAGCATGCCGCGGCTCATGCCGAGCTCGATCAGTTCAATTTAGAGCCCGGCGAAGGCCTCACTCCCGAGTCGGTTGGCGTCCGGCCAGGGAACATCTTGGTTATGGTCCGGAACTACAACACACTGCATAATCTGGCCAAGGTTCTCGATCGGATCGATCCGCATAAGCAGGATGTGGTGGTGCTACATTTGCGGTTCCTACAGGGTGTCGGCGAGTACGAACTCGCGCCCGAACAACTGTTCAGCCTGGAAGAACAGAAGCTCTTCACACGCGCCCTGGAACTGGCGGAGAAGAAGGGCAAAACCGTGCATCTTTCTGTGGCAGCGGCCACGGAAAAGTGGGATGCGATTTTGCGCGCCGCGCAAAGCCTGGAATCGTCCACCGTTGTCCTGGGGCCTTCCCCGACCAAGCCCGTTGCGGAAGAAGCGCGCACGGCGGGCCTCGCCTGGGAACGTTTGCCCGATCCCAAACCGCAGTTGACACTTGAGATCCTTTTCCCGAGCGGCCCGGAGCATGTTTTTTATCTGGGGCCGCATGCTCCTCACCTGACACCCAAAGAGATTGACCCGCTGCATGGCATCTGGCTGGAACTCAGCAGTGATGTGGCCCCGGAAGAAATTCATCACCATGATGTCATTCATTTCGCTCTCAACGAACTTCGGAAGGAATTGAATAACGCCAAGCGGGAGGACGTCCTCGGCAGGCTGCACGAGCACCTTCAGGAAATCAAGGAGCGCCGCCAACCGCATGTTTGAACCTCGAGCGCAACTGCCATATCTGACGCTTGACGGCCGTAGCAGCTCACGAGCAATCTTTCAAATATCTGACAGTGACGTGCCATTCTGGCGGGGGCATGCTTCACATCTTCTGCCGATGGTCTGCACAGGAGCTGAGAAGTGACGGCCGGCCGCATTCTCGTTGTTGATGACGAGGCGCAAATCCGCCGTATCATGAGGACCGCACTGGCCGGCGTCGGATACGAGGTCGGCGATGCCAAGACCGGTGAGGAGGCGCTCGAGAAAGTGCGTGAGTTCCGTCGGGATCTGGTCCTGCTCGACATGAATATGCCTGGCATCGGTGGCCTGGCTGCCTGCCGGGAGATCCGAACTGGCACCAACATCGCGATTATCATGCTCACTGTCCGAAACTCCGAGGGCGACAAAATTGCGGCACTGGACGCCGGAGCAGACGACTTCGTCACCAAACCGTTCAGCATGCCGGAACTTCTAGCCCGGATCAGAGCGGCGCTCAGGAGGGTGCCCTCTTTGGCGTCATCTCCTGTCAGATTTCGTGTCGGTCGGTTGGTTGTCGATTTTGCGGCGCGGACCGTCGCCAACGGTGTCTCCACGGAGCATTTGACGCCAAAGGAACTGGACCTTCTTCGCTATCTGACCCAGCACTCAAATGAAGCCGTGTCGCATCGTGAGCTGTTGCAGGCGGTGTGGGGGCCAGATTACGGCGATCAGGTGGATTATCTACGGGTCTTCATCAAGAACTTGCGCAAGAAGATCGAAACCAATCCAGAACATCCTGAATACATTCAGACAGAGCCCTGGGTCGGCTATCGTTTTAGTGGAAGCATCGAATATTTATGAAGTCTTCATAGCTGTTCTATTACTTCTTCAGGCCCTTTCGCCTACCGTTGAGCTGAATGTCTGCGATGGTGGAGCGAAAAGAGTCGCTGCTCGCGCATCCGGGACCTCCCGCCCCAGTGGCCACGCCGCCAGAACTACCCGGTGGCGGCACAGGCGAACACGGACTTGAAATCTCCGTTATTTTTACGTCCCTTCAGGCGACGGTCGCAGCGCTCAAAATGGCGGCTACGCTGGCGAACGGCTTCCGCGCCCATATCAGGCTGGTAGTTCCCGAAGTCGTTCCTTATCCGGTTCCACTCAATTACCCGACAGTCCGGCGGGAATTCCGTGAGCAGAAACTTCGCGAAATCGCTTGCGAAAGCCCGGTGGACACGACGGTGCTCGTTTACCTGTGCCGAGATCGCCTCGCGACACTGAATGCAGTGCTGAAACCTGGTTCGATTGTCGTGATCGGCGGTCGCAGGAGATGGTGGCCCACAGCCGAAAAAAGTCTGGCTGAGAACATGCGCCGGTTGGGTCGAGAAGTATTCTTCGCCGAGACGAACTAGCAGCGTTGTCCGCGAATTATCTCTCGCAATCGCGAAAGCCTACGTCGAGTTAGGCCAGGACGACGAAGCCCTTCGTTACCTTCGGGAAGCCCATGACCGGCGTAATCTTTCCTCGTCGTGAACCTCAAAGATGACCACTCCTTCGCCTGCCTTCGCGGGTGGCGTCCCGGTCGAAGGCAAGAAAGGTGGACTTGGCATCCAGCCACCGGCGGCGAACACGACGAGCGTCGATTTGGCCAGTTTGCTTTGCGTCTCACGTTTTGAGGATTGCGAGCCTCGGGTTCGGCCACTCGTGAGAAGGCTGGGGTTCTCTCATCTCTCTCCACTTCGACAATAGCTGCACCGCGTATCGGGCGAACTGTATCCGGTGTTATAGCAATACGGGCATACCCGGGAGCGAGGACCCCGGAAGGAAAAGGTCGCGTCAGTTCCAATGCGGAGTTTTGGCCATTGCTCGGGATGCAAATTGAACGACGTGATCAGGACTTGCTTTGGCTTAAAGGGATTTTCTACAAGCACGGGTGAGATGCAGAAATTGAACGGACGGGCTTTGTCCGGGTCCAACTTGCGCAGCGCCGCCAGTTCGCGGGGAGTGTTGACGCGCACTTTGCGTCAGCACTTCAACGTCGGTGAGTAGCGGAACTTGTTTTCCGTCAGCATCGATGACGTGTTTACCTCGAAACTTCTGAAGCGCGGATGTGTCGCCGGTATCCCGGTAGCGGTCGACCGCATTCCAGTACTCTCCAAGCATGCTGGCCTGCCGTGAGTCGCGAACACCAATTTCTTGCCGACCCTCGGGGGTTATGATCTGGAGCACGCGCAAGAGCCGATCGGACCTCTTAGCCCCCCAGCGCCCATTCCTTCGTTTTCGCAAAGCTGGCTTGGCGAGTCGCCGAACAGTGCGAACATCTCTGCCGAACTCCCGACAAGGTTCAGCCAACGTTGATCCCTCCCGCACTTTCGTTACGATCTGGCCGACATCGCCCCAGAGTTCCTGCTTGCGCTCAGGCAGTGCTAAGAAATCCTCCAAGGTCTTCAACTCAACGAATTTTCGGTTGTTTGACCGATGCCTTACATTCGGTCTTCTTGCCTTGTGCTTTTTACCTTGACGCTTCATAGAGTCCTTTCACCCCAGGTAGAGGGCCGTACGGGCCCTGGCTTGGACGCGCGATATATGCGATCACATTGCTAATAATACGCATAATAACAACGCGCCGTCTATAGCATGCGAGCGGGAGTAAAGTACTGTATATAAATTAGTTACTATTACACTGGCAAGCAGTCCAACGTATAATTAAGTTGATAAATCATAATCCATACGTATAATTACGGGGTGGATTGTGGCGTGTCCTACGCGAAATGACAACCCGGCAGAGAGCTCGCGAAACGAAAGAAAACGAGCCCAAGGAATCTGCACGAAAACGCCGCAGGGGTCGCCCTACAGACCTGCGCTACTCAGAAATTTACGGTCGGGCCCAAAACTTCCTGTTCATTCTGAATCAGGTTTGGGATCGACTTTGGCCACTGCTTTCGCAAGCGAATAACGAACAAGAGGTGGCGCAGGCATTTCAGAATGGTGCAAATCCGTACGAGCGGGAATTCACGCCGCTCGCGGCTCTTGCACTTGATGCCAAGCAAGAATCTACATTTCCGCAGCGGCCTAAATCCCAGCAGCGTTTTCTAGCCGATTCACTAGCTGCACTGGGCGAAGCGAGTCCGCGTCGATCTCGTGATATTTGCATGCAGGAGAGAATGAAGGCCAAGCGCGCTCATCACATCATTCGTTTCGAATACTACGTTGAATGCTCGTGCGGGTACGAGGGCCCGGCAAGGGATCGTGCCTGTCGACAGTGTGGAGCAACAATCCCCCCACGCTTGTTCGGTTAGACCAAAAATCAGAACGGGCCTGCCGACTGTTAGCAGCAGCCGACAAGCCCTGGCCACCACGGAGGTATGAGCTCCAAATGGCAGCTATCAGAAAAGTATCTCAACTTTCGCAGTCCAACAATTCATCGGTGCCCCGTCATGGAGTCGTGACTCTTTACGGCTATGGCATCCAGGTTCGCGTTGATCGCGGTCATCTTCTTTTGGACGACGGCATCGCCGCAGAACGCCGACACTTCCGCCTGCCGCGTGTGGGGCACAATTTGCGGCGACTAGTCATGGTGGGCTCAGACGGCTTCATTTCTCTCTCTGCCTTGAGGTGGCTAGCCGACCAGGGCGCCAGTTTTGCAATGCTGGAGCGAGACGGAAAGGTTCTCGCCACGACCGGTCCCGTCCGCCCGTCCGATGCTCGACTCCGACGTGCGCAGGCCATGGCGCATTCGAACGGCTCAGCTTTGCGCATCGCACGTGAGTTGATTCGACAAAAGCTCGATGGTCAGGCTAGCGTTGTTCGACACAGGCTCCATGATGCCGAAACCGCTGATACCATCAGTCGGTTTCGATCAGATCTGGCAATTGCTGATAGCATCTCTTCCGTACGACTGATAGAGGCGCAGGCCGCATCAGCATATTGGGCCTCTTGGCGGGCCCTCCCGATCATCTTTCCAAAGGTGGATATCGCACGAGTCCCTGATCATTGGCGCAGATTTGGCAGTCGCATCTCACCATTAACGGGATCGCCGCGCCTTGCCGCCAACCCTCCGAACGCAATTTTGAACTACCTCTATGCCTTGCTTGAAGCCGAGGCACGAGGTGCTGCTTCCGCCATGGGGCTGGATGCCTCGCTCGGAGTTCTGCACGCCGACACACCGCATCGCGATAGTCTGGCGCTAGACCTTCTAGAGCCGGCGCGCGCGCAAGTTGACTGCTACGTCATTGACTATTTCCTCCGCCATCCCCTTCGAAAAGAGTGGTTCTTCGAGGAGCGCAATGGGAACGCCAGACTGATGAGTTCCCTAGTATCGCGGCTGACCGAGACGACCCCCATGTGGGGCCGAGCCATTGCTCCAGTGGCGGAGTGGGTTGCCCAGGCCCTATGGAACTCACCACGATCGAAGCGCGATAACGATTCGGTTCCCACTCGGCTCACGCAACGTCGCAGGGTTGAAGGAAGAGGAAATGAGTTAGGACCAAGTCGATCTGCCCCTCCGAAGCGGATTCGAGTATGTGAGCTGTGCGGGGCGCAAGGTATCCACAAGCGCTATTGCCGGTCCTGTGCGGTTGAAGTCTCCAGAGAGAACATGTCGCGAGCTGCATTGATCGGCCATTCCAAGCCGAAGACTTCAAGAGTCAAGGCCCGCATCTCCAAAAGTCTTAGTGATCATGCAGTCGCTAACTCCTGGTGGTCGCCATCAAGCCTGCCTGCGTGGCTGAACGAGGAATTCTACGTTCAGAAGATCCAACCTCAACTCAGGACGGTGAAGGTCCGAGAAGTAGCGCAGGCTTTGCAAGTCTCCCACCCCTACGCCGCACACATCCGATCGGGCCGACGCCGCCCGCATCCTAGGCATTGGCAGGCGCTGGCCGAGCTCGTGCGAGAGTCTCTTAAACCGGGCTTGCGATAGAGTATGGAGCCTGCCTTGCCAAACACTACGTAGCTTAATCTTCGTCCCGAACTTTGGACCTCTTAGAGCTTAGAAGGGGCAGAGCTATTGCAGCTTCGCGTACTCCGCCTTGGCTTGCTTCAGGATGGGGATGTCAGGATCGGCGTCTTTCCAGATCGCGAAGAAATCCTGGTATTTGGCGTGGGCTTTGACGGTTTCGCCCTCCAGGGCATAGGCTCGGGCCAACCCCAAATGAGCTATTGCTGCTAACGGATAATTCTGCACGACGCCAGGATTGTCGAGGTATTTCTGAAATTCAGCAGCGGCTTCGGGTCCCTTGTTCATCGCCAAAAACGCTTGTCCTCGCACATAGACAGGGAATAGGGGAGCGATATCCCAATACAAGGCACAGCCTATCTCCGAGCTTGCGGTGACGTCTAGCTCATGAATAGCCTCGGCTGGATCGTGTTCGGCAAGAAGGACCGCCGCTCGGATTGTAGGTATCCAGTAGTTCTTGAGCAATGTGTCCTGAGGGTACTGTTTCAGCAATCTTTTCGCGAAGGCTTGAGCGTGCAGCTTGTCTCCAGCGAGTGCCAAGGCCAACACACCCATTACTTTGTTTCTATTCAGAGGACTGAGCAGCGTGGCAGCAGCGACGCGTCCTCGATTGGGGTACCCGAACTCCACGTCGAACAATGCATCCTCGAGTTCAAAACTGATCACCCAACCATCTGCGGACTGGCGGTCGCTCCAGGTAGTAGTGACTTTTGTAGCTCGACGATCGAACTCGTGAGCACTCTGAAGACGCCCGTGATATGCCTCGGTGTACGCGTGAAGTTGAATCAGGAAAGCGTCGGGCAAAGCGCCGACATTCGTCAACACCCTTTGCATCTCCTCGGTATCACCGCGGAGGAAGGCCAGTTTGTATCGAAGATCGCCGCCAAACAGATCTCCCGACTTCAACCCTTGCACGATTGCCTGAGCTTGATCGATACGATTGGCGTGGATGAGCGCGTAGGCCAAGCGGCCCTCAAAACGCTTTGAGCTTGGGTCCATTCGAACCTGTTCCTCGGCCTCGTGGAGGGCGTTTTCAAAGCGTCCAACGATGCTGTAGTACAAGGACAGCATGCGAGCGGGCTTCATATCTTCAGGATAGAGCCGGCGCCATTCTTCACTGACCTGAATGGCTTGCTCTATGTCTCCCTGAATCAGGTAATATCGCGAGTCGATATCGAGCCGTTCCCGTTCGCTTACCCGGCCACGCAGCTGGAATGCCTTGCCGACATTCTCTTCCGCTTCTTCGTCTCGGCCTAGATCATTGTATGTCTGTCCCAGCTGCGCATATGCAACTGCGAAATTAGGGTCAAGTTCGATGGCGCGATGATAATACGGGATGGCGGCTTCCGTTCCCTCTGCATCCTGTGCCTTCAGGCCTGCACTGTAAGCCTGGAGCGCTTCCAACGAAGGCGTGGTCGCTTGTTCAATCGTTGTGCTGTATCGGGTTGTTGAACTCAAGGACTCTCCGAGCTTTAATCGCAGGCCGCTCGCAGCTTTGTCGAGCCCCGAGAGCACTTGTTCCTTGCTGGTGACCTGGATTTGTTCGGCGCCCAACGAGTCCCCCGTCGCGCAATTCGTTGCCCTGAGGATGAGAACGTATTCGCTGCCCAGACTGGCAATAGAGCCTTCCACGATCGCCTTGGCGCTGACACGCTGGCAAAGGTCGCGAGCAAGTTGGCTCGTAATCCGCTGGCCCGGTTTAGTGCTCATCAGATGGAGCGTCTCCCCGACCTTCCAATCGGAGACTGCATTGAGGTATGGGGATTGCTCCAGACCTACCGCCAAGGCCTGTTTTAGCGTGTCGTCGAAAATTGGATCCCCGGTTTTGTTGTCGAAGTCCGCGAGCAGAATTGAGTCCTTCTCGGTCAGAGCAGCAGCGCGGCGGGTGCGGGAATAAAATCTTCTGCCGACCACGGCGGCGAGCAATAGGATTAGCGCAAGAACCACAACCTTCCAATTGGTTTTCCTGCTGAGACGAATCTCGTTCGGACTCTCTACCGCGCTGCTTCCCAGTCCAATAAACCGATAGCCTCGCCGAGGTGACGTCTCCACAAAGTGCGGGTTGTTCGACGAGTCACCCGGCACCTCACGAATTTCGTTAATGGCTGAAGGGAAGGTTGGGCAGCTTTCTTGTTGCTCGTGACCGTTCGTCCGCCACGCATCCAGTTGGCTCTTGTATGCATAAACACTACCCAATTTATCGTGCCGCTGGCGATGAACAGGCAGGCCTTCCCGCTTCTCCCAGCGCTGCACGGTGCGGACGTCGCGCTTTAGATAAGACGCGATTTCCTTCCACGACTCTAGGCGTTCCTGATCGGATGGGCCTGATGACCCGCCCTGGAACGATCGTGCGTCATCAGTCATTTGAAGGCCCCCTTCGAGAGGAAGTGTGGGGGCAGGAACCTAGCCATTAAGTTTACGGTCATCTGATCCCCGTTTTCAAGGAACCGCCTTGTTCCAAGAATGAGGTGGAGGAAGGGGCGGCATTGTGCGACAAGAGGCCATTGCCGCTCTTCGCCGCTTGCGGTTTGAGGAATTGCGACCCATTCTTGCCAACAGAGGCAAGAGCTTTGGATCTGCCGGGGCTCTGGGTCAGTTCCGCGCTTCCAAATAGTGCCCCGAATTTTCCGGCATGCCTCATACATTCGATTCGCCGTGGAGGGTATACATGCGAGAGTGGATGGCTGTATCTCCAATCTGGTCAATCAAATCGACACAAGGGCCGAGGTGGATTGGCGTCGTGGCTATATGTGGCGTGGTGGTAATGTCCGTTGCTACCGGACTTGTGGCCCAAGCGCAGAACACGCCTTCGAACACATTCTGCGAAGGCTGCCTACTGCCACCGGTTGGCCTGATCGGTTGGTGGCCTGGCGACGGTAACGCGATTGATGTTCAGTTAGGGAACAACGGCACTTTGATGAATGGCGCCGGGTTTGGGACGGGGCTAGTCAAACAGGCATTTCGCTTAGATGGTTTAGACGACTTCATCGATGTGGCGGACGCTCCCGCCTTGCATGCCATTGCAACTGCTGTAACCGTCGATGCCTGGATTAATCCGCGTCCTGCACCCTTTGGTGAAGAGTTTGTATTTGCCCGCCGGGATCCCCTTGTGAGCGAGGCGATTAGTCTATTCATTAACAACGACGGTTACCTACGCTCGCAAATGCAAACCGACGGGTCTGTTGGTTTCTCCGAGGCAGACTCGGCTGTCCCCGTAATCCGCTTCAATGGCCAATGGCAACACATTGCCGTCACAGCCAATACAGCCACCGGCCAGGTCGCTCTCTACCTCAATGGCCAAGCAATTCCAATCGTGACTATTGGGAGTATCGGCGGACGATTTGCCAATGTTACCCATCTGTTTATCGGACAACGACAGGGGCTGGACACTCCAGAAGGAGCACAAGGCGCTTTGCCATATAAGGGCCTAATCGACGAAGTCGAACTGTACAACCGAGCCCTAAGGCCAGATGAGATAGACGCGATTTACCGAGCCGGGAGCCGAGGCAAATGTAAGCCACGCTCTGCAGTCGTAGCCAGCGATTGACGACGCTTCGTCAGTTAGGCAATCAGTCTCGCTCGCGGTACCTCACATCGACGCGAGAAGCAAACCCCTTGAGTGGTTATTGCCATATCACGACCTAAACACATCTCGGCCACTTGCTGCGGAGGGGCATAGGTGATGAACGAATGCTGGCCTATGAAAGTCCTCTTTTGTGCGGTTAGCTCTTGTGTCATGGCTGAATTTCTTGGTTACTGGCTTCATCGCTTGCTCCATAGTGGTAGTACGCGAATATTGAGTAACAGTCATATGCGGCATCACCTTCTTCTTTACGGTCCTAAGCAAAACCAGCGCCCGAGTGAGCACTACATGGATGCGACCGTCGGGCGTGTTGCGCTCGGTAATATCGGACTCGAATGGCTCATCCCCTCCATTCTCGTGCTTGGCGCCTCACTCGGGACGTTCCGGCTTCTCGGGGTGCGTGTGATGTACCAGGCTATCTACGTCGTGGTCGTTCTGGGCTGGAGTTTTGTTACATTCAACTACCTGCATGATCGCATGCACATCAAAGGATTTTGGATGGAAAGGAATCGCTGGACCAGGAGTTGGTTTTTGACCGCCAGGACTCTTCACGACGTGCATCATCGAACACTTAATGACGCAGGGATAATGGATAAGAACTTCGGGATCGGTTTTTTCTTATTCGATCGGCTATTTGGCACACTTGCGCTTCACCAAGCACCTTTCAATCACACCGGCTATGAGGCAGCACGTAGACTTTACAAGTGAGCTCTGCGTTCGTGATTTTGGGAAAAATGATAACGTCATCATCACTGTCCGCCACACACACTTCGGGATTGATGACGAGTTCATGAGAACAATCTATTCAGCCAGAGCTTCTCCCCGCCCTCCCACACGCCGCTCGTCGCTCGCGCAGGTGGGAATTCTGTGGGTGATGGCGCTGTGCGCTGCCGGTCAGGAAGGCCAGCCAAACCCGAAACCTACGATCACTCCCGCTACGCAGGCTCCTTATGCTCCTGGTCCCGAGTTGGCCTCCCGCGACGAACTGACCACTTTCAAAGTGAGAGTCAATGTAGTTCTGGTGCGCGCGGTGGTTCGCGATGCGCACGGCAACGCGGTAGGCGACCTTCACCAGGAAGACTTCGAGCTCTTCGATAGCGGGAAGCCCCAGACGATCCGACACTTCGCGGTAGAGGGCGCCAGAAGCAAAAATAACCCACAGCCAATCGCGGTTCCGGCGGCTGGATCCGCGACCGGCTCGCAACCCGGCGCGTCGTTGGTCATTCCCACGCACTTCGTGGCATACGTGTTTGACGATGTGCACATCGACTTCGGCGACCTGGCGCGCTTGCGCGAGGCAGCAAAACGCCACATCAACACCCTACAGCCGATCGATCGCGCCGCGATCTTTACCACGTCAGGTCAAGGCACATTGGATTTCACCGACGATCGCGCTCAATTGCGCGATGCGCTAGACCGGCTGCGGCCCGCGCGGGCGTCGCGGACGATGGCCGCACAGTGTCCAGACATCAACTACTACATGGCCGACCTGATCCGGAACAAACAAGACCCGACCGCGTTGGCACTCGCGACCGCAGATGCGCTGCAATGTGCTTTTCAGGACCACAACTCGACCGGGAGGTTTAGCGGTCCGGCGGAAGTGATGGCGCAGAACACCGCGGCGCGGGTGCTGAACGAGGGCGAACATGAGAGCCGGCTGGCCCTCAGCGTGTTTCAAGATGTCTTGCGAAATATGAGAGTCATGCCCGGACAGCGCACCATGCTTGTCCTTTCCCCCGGATTTCTGACCGGCGGCCTCGAGGCCGAGTGTGTCGACCTGATCGAGAAGGCCCTCCAGTCCCAGGTGTTGGTGAGTACGCTCAATGCCCGCGGCCTATATACGGAGAGGGCCGATATCTCCAAGCGCATGTCGCGCAACGAAATGTTGACCTCGGAGAGGGTCCACTACGAGTCGGCCGGCAACATTGCACAGGAGAACGTGCTGGCCGACTTGGCCCATGGCACAGGTGGAACGTACTACCACAACAGCAATGATCTGTATGCTGGCTTGCAGACCATTGCCAACTCACCCCAGTTCTACTACGTGCTGGGATTCTCCCCGCAAAACCTCAAGCTGGATGGACGCTTCCACAGCATTAAGGTCCAGGTGAAGCACTCGCCGAAGCTGTCGGTGCAGGCTCGCAAGGGCTATTACTCGCCTACACATGCCCCGGATCTCGCCGAGACAGCCAGGCAGGAAATCGAGGATGCATTGTTCTCGCTGGAAGAGTTGCACCGTCTGCCGGTCGACTTGAGCACGCAATTCTCCAAATCCAGTGATACGACGGCCCAATTATCGGTTCTGGTGCACATCGATGCGAATCGACTGCATTTCAGCCGCCACGAAGATAGGAACGTCAATCAATTGACGGTTGTGTCAGGACTCTTCGATCGCAATGGCCGCCTTCTTTCCGCGACCCAAAAGCTGATCGACATGCACGTGCGGGACGGGACCCTGGCCAACGACCTGGACCGTGGTCTGAATCTCAAGTCGAACTTTGAAGTGAAGCCCGGGGCGTACCTGGTGAGGCTGGTCGTGCGAGATGCGGGCGGAGAAATCTCGACCGCGAATGGTGCTGTCGACATCCCATCAGCAAGAGCTCTTAATCTGCGTTCGCATTAACCCGCGCCCGCCCCCGTTAACCCGCGCCGCCCCCGCTTGCACCTGCTCATGATCCCCGTTTCCGGCCCGCCCGGGGGGTGGGGGGGTGCAACTTTGGATCGCTCTACCTCCTATCCCAAACTTGGCTTGACGGGGTAGTACCTTTCGGGAAAAATTCGGCTACACCCCCACGCGATGGGATGGCCTAGGTCCGCGTCTGCTAGCGGGGTGCGGTGGGAACGCGGTCCAAAGACGGAATACTTCCTAATGCCCGTGACTCGGGCACAATCGCGACAGGCGCCGAATCGATCGAGTTAAGGTGCAAAGCCGCAGTTACTTCTTGCCACTTGGAAATGGCGAATCGAACAGTCCAAAGACCACCCACCCCTTTCGCTAAAGGACTCGAAAGGGTGGGTAGCCATTAGTTTGTATACGTCCGTGAAGTCGGCGTCAGCCGCCATGGGTTTTCAGAATGCGGTGGTGCCGTTGGGAGTTCCGTTCCCGGTTGGACCGTCGTAACCCGCCTTCCCTGTGCACAGGTACGAACCGCCGCAGTTGCCGTTGCTCCCGGAGCTCACGTCATGTAACGACGAAGTGTGACCATAGGGATACGATCCATCAGTCGTGCTCGCAGCATTGCCCGCCAGCCCGTACACTGCAGCAATAAGTGGGGAAGAAAGGCTCGTGCCACCGACTTGGAACCAGCCGGAGCGGCCTTGGTAGCGCACGCTGTCGTAAATCGCCGCGCCGGTATTTGGATCTGCGTCGGCGGCGACATCTGCCACCGTGCGGCGAACACACCCCATGTCCGTCTGCCATAACGGCTTTGGCTCGTAGGCGCTGCAGCCGCTGCCTGCACCGCTCCATACCGTCTCGCTCATGTAGGTGTTGTTCGAGTTAAGCATCAGAGTGGTGCCGCCAACCGCAGTTACGTATTGCGAAGCAGCGGGGTACTCGACCCCGTAGCCGCTGTCTCCGGAGGAGAAAGTGACGGGATGGCCGATATGATTGAAATGGCCGTCGTAGCTGCTCGTGGTCTCGCTGGAGAACTCGCTGCCTCCCCACGAGTTGGAGACTATGGTCGCGTGCGCGATCGCGTAGTCCTCAGCGGCGATGAGATTGGCAAAGGAGTTCGAGCTCGCCTCCACCAGCAAGATCTTGCAGTTCGGGCAGATGGCGTGGACGATCTCGACATCCAGCGCGATCTCGAGCGACCAGCCAGCGTCCTTGCGCGGGTAGGTTGAACCGCCGGTCTGATCCACCTTCTTGAAGCAACCGTTCGCGGTGGTGCAGCTCGGGAGTCCGAACTGCGTACTGTACACACCGAGGTCGCTCTCGATGTTGGGATCGTCGTAGGCGTCCACGATGCCGATGGTCGTGGTCGAACTTCCGGTCGCAGTCAGGTTGTACCCGGTCCGGAACTGCACCGGGCCATAACCGGTTGGCGTACCGACCGCCTTAGGATTCCCGTTTTTGTCAGTGGCCACATGAGAATGGCAGCGGGCGGTGCCAAAACCAGCAGGTCCGGGGCAAACAGGTCTAGAACCGGCAGCCATCGCCACGCCACACAACAAGAAGGTGGCGGAAATCACGCGCAAGAACATATGTTCCTCCGAAGTAAATGTTCTACCGAAGCGGCGCGAGCAGTATGGGTTTGGAAGCGATGGTGGTCAACGTTACGGGAGACCGATACGGAGGTGCCGATTTTCCAAGCGGGACCATGCATAGCGCGTTGCACACCAATTACCCACAAGGTCCCTGCAGACAGTAAAAGGCCCGCCACCATTTGGCGGGCCCTAGTTCTAAGCGATCTTAATTATTTGCCTCGTCCCTGGCAGCTGTTGAACTTGAACGACCCGATCCGTGTCGCCCAGTTGAAACTCCCCGTAACTGCGTAATACTCGTTCGTGTACCAGAAAGTACAGTCGTCGGTCGGATCGGTCGTCATCGCGCTGTAGTCCCCCCAACGCTTGTAGGAATTGAATTGCACGCCGCTGCCGCTGACCAGAACCAGCGGCCCGAACATCACGCCCGGCGCATCGGTGGGGGCGCGGCCGGCCACGTACACACTTGGAAACAGGTCCCGGCTCGACGCACTGAACCCCAACGCAATGTTGCCGGTCTTGTCCATGGCGATGCTGCCAAGCCAGTAGTTAACGTTGGGATCAATGATGGTTGACTGCTGGTAGACAAACGGAGCCGACGGATTGCGGATCTCGTACCAGCGCACGCCTGCGAGCGCTCCGCCCTTAACGGTGTGGTTGACGACCAAAGACTCGTGGTCGCCAAAGTTGCGATAGGCCAGCCGGAACATTACCCGGTCAGCCAGTCCGTCCACCTTCTCCCCGGGCGAAGGCTCCGGGATGCACGATGCGGTAGTCGCGCGCGCGCAGATCTCGCTGTACGGTGCTACGGAGATGAGTGTGGGACCGGTGAAGCTTGAGTTCGCCGGATTGTTGAACTCAGCGTGGAAGCGGAAGAAGTTCAGGTGGGTGGAATCAGCCAGGCCTACAAAGTAATTGGGTGCGCCGGCCACCGGCAGCGTGCTGCCGTCAAGGTCGGCAGGCAACAGGCTGGCGACCGTCGGGGGCTGCTGGAAGCAGATTGCGCTCGCCGGCGCTCCGGCGAGCATCGCATTGCGGTCGAAGGCGCACGCCTTCGCGCCGGCAAAGCTTTTGGGTGGGAAGACGTTGATGCTGTTGTAGTACGCGTCAGGCCAGACCCCAAACTTCGGATAGTCCGGGAAGTTCGCGCCGAAGTCGAACTCGTAGCGGCTGTAGGAACCCGTGGCATCAGAACTGGTGGAGACGGCTAGGCACTGTGCCGTCTGGGTGTACGTCGTGTTGTACTGCAATTGGGTCACGAGCCAGCGCCCGGCCAAATGGTCATAGAGAACAATAGGATCGCCGCCATCTGCAAACGTCGGTGTGCCTCCACCAAACTCGCATAGGCCGCCGAAACCGGCCCAGAGGGTGTGGATTGCCGCTGGGCCGAGCTGCAATGCGCCGTTCGACTTATCGTAGACCGCGATTGTTACGTTCACCATCTGCACGAATTGCCTGGCGCCCACGGCGCCATTCGTGTCCGGCGGGACGAACGCGAAACCGAACAGATTGCGATTATCCTGAGCGCTCTGTCCATCGAAGTTAAGGATGCTGGTCACGCCCGCAAGGGGGCCAGCGAGCGGCGCCGCCACCGGGTCCGAGTTAGGATTCGTGATCATGGCACCGGTGTCACGCGCGGTGGGAGTCTGGCTGTCGCTGCCTCCGCCGTTGAACGAGGCACCGACAGCCATTTGCGACAGTGGCGGCGAAACATCATGGCGAGAAGCCTTGATCACGTCCGGATTACCCGCACGAGCTAGCGAGACAGACAGCAAAGCGAAACAGAATAACCACTGGAAATGGCGAATGCCCTTGGGTGGGACCATGAAACCTCCCGGTCCTCGCGGCTTTCAGAGGAGCCCGGAATTCTATCTCGAAGGCAAGAAGTCTGCAATCCCGCTTCCAGCAAGGAGTCTGCCGCCATCGAACCATGGCTTCCACCAGCCCTCATAGAGAGGTCGGTCCACTTCTCCCCTTTGCAATTGCTTCGTGTTTTCGCAAGAGCAATCGCCCAGCAACGAAGCGCCCATAAAAGTGGCTCGTTCGCTTTTGCCGTCTCTCGACGGCAATCGTCGGCAACTCGAAAACGTGGAATCTTGACCCTTCCGTCCTGCGTGCGCCCGGTGAAGGATTGCTGACGCGCCTGGACAGATCCTTGGCAACAGCTACACTCCCTGGTCTATTGCTCTCGGCTTGCTTTTAGGACAGTACCTTTTTTGTCTTTAGTCACTTGATGCTTCCGGAAAGGGCGCGGAACATGCAGGAACAGGGCATCCGAAACCGGCGGTAAGGTTACCTAAAGGTGACTTTAGTAAGACCGGATTCGGTCACCATCGCGCAACCAAAACTTCATTCGAGGGGTTCTTTACATCCATGACAGGACGGAGTCCGGTCTTTGCAATCGTGTTGATAGCCACCCTTGCCGGAATCGCAGTATCGCAGTCTTCGGTCAAGCCCGCAGCCCAGGACAGGGGCATAACCTCCTATGTGCAATTTGGGGGGACGGCCGACGCCGACGGCGAAATCTATGAGGTGAACTCTAACGTTGGCTACGATTTCAACTCGCATTTTGGATTTGCCGTGGGAGCGCCATTTTATTTTGTCAGGCCGTCTTCGGCGTCCGGGGGCACCTCCAGCACCGGCTTGGGCGACCCGTATCTCACTCTGCATTTGAAATATCCCAGCCCCATGCTGAACTTCAGTTCAGCGCTGACCGGCGCCGCGCCATTGGGTAACAGCAAGCAAGGGCTGAGCACGGGGCGAGCGACATTTGACTGGACCAGTCGCTTTGATCACACCATCTCCAAACTGACGCCGTTCGTCGAGGTTGGAATCGCCAACACGACCCCCGACTCACGTCTGTTCCTGCGGCCCTACACGACTCTTGGCTTCAACGCTCATTTCCAGGGCGGCGCCAGCTACGATGTGTGGAAGTTCATCAGTGCAGGCGGATCGGGCTATGACATCCTGCCCAGCGGGCAGCAGACGGTGTTCAGTCGCGTGATGCCTGCGCAAGCCGGAAGCGCTCAGCACGGGCCAGCGTTTTTAAACAACCAGCAAACTACTGGCAGCGCCAGCATTGCCCAGGATCACGGTTTTTCCGCCTGGATCGACGCCAGCCCGGGCCGCAAGGTGAATCTGGAACTAGGCTTTACGCGCAGTCTTGTGTATGACCTGAATTCGGTTTCATTCAACATCGGCATCAATCTGCGGCAGTTGTATCACAGCAATCAGCAGTGAGTTCGATGAGAGCACAAAACGGAGGAGACCACATGAAGAAAACGCACGTCGCTATGGCAGTCGCGGTCGCGTTGTATTGTGCGCCCGCATTCGCGCAACATGGCCACGGGCCCGGGGGTGCCGGCCCTATGGGTGTCCCCAGCGGCATGGGCGCCAGCCATGCCAGCGCCAGCGCAAATGGCGCCGCAGGCACGGGCGGAGGCGGCACTGGCGCAACCCACGGCAAAACCATGGACCAGCTCCTAACCCAGAATACGAAGTTGTCGGACAAGATCGCTTCCCTGACCGGGGAACCGGCGCAGCAGTCCTGCTCCGGTTTCAAGAATCTGGGACAGTGTGTGGCCGCCGCCCACGTCAGCAAAAACTTGGGCCTAAGTTTCGCCTGTTTGAAAAGTTCTATGACGGGAACTGCCCCTGCCAGCGACTCCACCTGTCCGGCAGGCACGGGAACCAAGACGTTGAGCTTGGGGAAATCCATTCAGACTCTGAGCCCACAGGCCAACAGCAAGACGGAGACCAAGAGAGGGCAGCAGCAGGCTGGCCAGGACCTGAAAGGCGCTACCAACAACTCCTAAGCGAATCTAATCACGGAGCATGGGTCCCGCCGTATGCGGGACCTATTTTTTTCCGTTCGTGCAGCAACGGTGCGCCTAAGACGTGCGAGATCTTGTGTTCCGGGACGGGTTACGGTTGGCGTCGGCTATTTCTGTCGTCGATCGACCTTTACTTTGTTAACTGTCGAAACTTTCCCATTTTACTTATTGACTTTGTCAGGCGCTTGGATAGGTTGGTTTTAGATCGCTCGCCAGGGTGCGCTCCAGTTTCTCTATCGCCTGTTCTAGCTTCGCGCGGGTAGCGGGGTGGACGGGATCACCGGCCAGGAAGCGTTGTACAGAGTGCTGCGATGCTCCCGACCCTCGCACCTCGCATGAGTGGGCGGATTCCGAAGGGTGTCGCCCTGAGAATGAGCGCAGGATCGGCTGAACGGGTTTTTGCCCGTTGGCCCGCCTGATACTGAATTGGTCCGGTGCCTTCGAGAACGCTCACATCCTCGCCTTCTTGTGCCCTGCGCTCCACTTCCTTGCCGATCAAGTTGAGCGGGGTGACTCCCTCGAGCGGGCGGCGACGTAGGAGCGCCGTTGTCCGGCCGTCGCGGCGTTCGCCATTGGGTCCAAAGAATCGTCGGTGTCACAGCCTTGGCGACGCTACGACAACTCTAATTTCCACTCCGGTTCATAAATCAATTTAACTCGTCGTAATGCTTCGCTAGCCTCCGCCTTCCAGAAATTCACCAACTCAAAGTTGTGTCGCTTCCGTGATCCCGTATATTGGCTAACGTCCACCATGTATCCCTCGTAAATCTTGCCAACACGACTGCTGACCGTGATACGCGACCGTACCAGATGAATTAATCTCAAATCCACTAGCTCATGAATGAGATCAACCTCTTTCCCGGAGAGTCCCTTTTCGAGAAGGAAAAGATTTGCCTTGGCCTTATCTACGCAAAACGTCACCACCTTATCGAACTGTCTCTCGATTTCTCTTTGATCATCTACGGCATCCCGCTTCAATTCTTCGCGCTTTGAGGATTCGTGTTCCCCTGCCGCAAGGTTGACATCCTCAGAGCCGATTTTAGGCCCTCGATGATCCTCGCCACGCTCTCTGGCAACGTCCACCGCCTTGCGGAATATAGCAAGAAAGTCTCTGACAACACCGCCGCTAGCCAAGACCAAGCGATCCACCGCTCCTTCATTCAAAATCTGAGATGTTGTCAAGCCCACGCAGTCATTCACAAAACTCCGCAGCACCTTTGTTAGGAATTCTTTTGCCAAGGAATATTTTTCGAGTGTCAGGTCAAGATCAATTTCATCAGCATCGTCGCCAAGCTTTACCCCAACAGGTGGATCGCCGTGCAAGTACCACGCGGTGCGATGTCTAATTGTTCCAACCTTGAGCCAGAGATTGCTCCCCTTTGCGATTCGATGAAAATAGTCAATCACTTGGGGCTGATCTGTCCTTCGGATGTGATACAGGTCGTCCAGAAAAAGATACGAGTCCCCAGACGACAAGGCATTCATCTTTCGAAATAGTGCTTGGTACAGGAGGATATGACGATGAAGGAAATCTATTTTGGATTGCCTGTACTGTTCCTGAATCTCTGTCGCTACACCCCTTCGGTCTGTGTCCGCCGTTTCTGCATTCATGGTGGTGCTAAGAACGTTCCCCAATTTGCTGCCCACAGACCCAGCAACCTTGGTATGTGACGTAGACTCCAAATCCTCTCGAGTGCTCGATGTTGTTGCAATGTCGTCGTCACGGAGTAATTGTGTTTGAAGTGCCTCTCCTTGACTATGGAGTTCATCCGCCAACTCCTCTGCTTGCTTCCGGTTGAAAGCTGCTCTTTGGGGCTTTGTTCCGAAGAGACATTGCCAAAATGACGACCTGTGAGCCGGATGAACGGCCGCGGTGCGGAGCCACTTCTCAAACTCAAGGAATGTCGAGAGCAAGACGCTAAGCAGGACGTCGGGATAACTGTGCGCTTTGAAGGTCTCTAAATCGACGTATGCAATAGGGCGTCTATCGACTGTAAGGTCGGCGGCGGCTTTGCGCAAGAGACTGGATTTGCCCGAGCCTCGCCTTCCAAAAACCATGTGGTGTCTCTTGGTAGTGGCTCTTCGAAGCGTACCCTGAGCAGGTTCCACGAAACGCTTGACCCCTTCTTCAGTCGAGCGTGCTGCTTGTTCAACTAATGTAACTAACTTAGCGACCTGTTCGCCATCTAGGATGGTTGGCATTGGTGTTCTCTCACTCGCAGGGTCATACCTTATTACAACGTCTGTCAAGTGCCAACTATCGGGATGAACGCGGTTTGGCAATCCAAAACGGGAAAGCGCAGAAATCTCCAATGATCCGTAACGATGCAGCATCCTAAATGATGATGCAGAACAGGGAACACGCCACTTGGCGATTCTAAGTCTTTTGGTCCAGTCAATCCGGTAAGACTCTAACGAGTGCAGCCAGCGCCTGCCAATGCCGGGGATGCGGGCGGCGTCGGCCCGAGCGGACAAACGCGGCATAAGGCTGGGAAACCTGCATTGCCTCTGCAATCTCGGAAGCTTTCTTGCCTCTGAGTCGAGGCTGAATCTGCTCAACGTAGCATTCCTGCGTTAGCCAACTCGGCAGACTGGACGGGTCCCACCAAGTATTGGCGACAGCGTGATCGCTCAGCATCTTTGAAATTCGATCCCTGGTCTCCTTGCTCTTAGGCTTGGCATGACCGAGGAGTGCAACCTGTGCCATAGTTCCCCGCGATGCCTCAACTGCACATGAGTGGCAATAGCGATTCTTGACTCCCTCGGCACCGCAGACTTCGCAGATTTTTCCCCGACGAGGTTCGACGCTGGTTTGGACCTTAAAATCGTTTCCTCGTCCTTCGCTTCTCCGACGATGCGTGAGGCGAGTCGGAAGTAGCTGCACTGATCTAGAAGAACGCTGATGTGAATTCCATAGTGCTTGCGCCACCCACTCGGCAATAGGAGCACATGCTCGTCTCCACATCGCAGCGGTCTCAGAGAGCCGAACTGCGAATTCGCCCATGAGCCGACAATTACCGTCTCGCTGCTCGAAGAACCATTGCCGCTTGAGCGGCTGGCACATGAGCCATTCCAAAAGGTAGGAGTCAACCTGGGCCCTAATGGGCTCGAGTACGTCGAGGGCGAGGCTATCGCGATTTCCGGAATCAACGTGCAAGACGCCCAAGCCAGGATCGAGGCCGAGCGCAGCAACAGCCAATCGCGCCTCAGATTCCAAGACGGCGTAGAGATAGTTGAGCATCGCATTCGGCGGGTTGACTGACAGCCTGGGTGATCTGGTGAGCGGCGAGATCCGCGTGCCAAAGCTCAACCAGTGGGCGGGAATTCGAGGGAGATCGTTCTTGGGAAAAGAAATCGGCAGAGTCCGCCATGCCGACCAGTAGGCCGATGCAGCTTGAGCTTCGATTAGTCGGATCGAGGCAATATCCTCAGCGTTTGGCAATTCCTGACCGAACCTTGCGATGGTCGCAGCCGTTGTTGTGTCGAGCAGCTTGTTTCTCGCCACCACCTCTTGCCCAGCGAGCTTTTGGCTAATCAGTTCGCGTGTAATGCGTGACGCGGCTCCCGACACGTGCGCGAGAGCCTGAGCACGCCGAAGTCGCGCATCCGATGGACGAATAGGGCCCGTGGTTGCGAGGACCTTCCCATTTCGTTCCAGCATCACAAAGCTCGCGTCCTGATCCGCGAGCCACTGCAAAGCTGCTAGAGAAACGTATCCATCAGTGCCAATCACGACCAAGCGCTTCAATCCATGCCCGACGCGAGGGAGGCGAAACGATCTTCGATCCCCACCGATGCCATCTTCGATCAGCAGATGCCCCTTATCGACTTGAACGGCGATGCCATACCCGAACAGCGTCAAAACGCCTGTTTTTTCGACCGAGCAACGAATCATAACTGGCTTATATTCAATCATTTGCAGGAGGAACACGCAATAGCACTACTGTGCATCAAAGCATTCAAGATTAAGGGGGGTGGGATCTAGGAATTCGGTGTGGAGGCTTTGTAGAAGCTGAAGACGTTTGCCGATTCGCTGTTCGCTTCCTGAACCATCGCGAGAAAACGTTCGCGTCTTCTTTGCAGATCTCGCTCAAATGCGTATACGCCTGGATAGATCGTCCCACTCGGATCGAGCAAGCGATGTAGTTCATCAATCCTCGGTGGGGCTTGCCCCATCTGCTCCAACAGGAACAAAACGCACATATAGAGATGAATAAGATCTCGCCTGTGCAATCGGGGTTCCGTTTTCTGAGCGCCCGCTAAACCGTTGATGAAACTCTGGTCATTTCGAAATGCTGCCGTCCGGATCACCCCTTCCGTTGCGGAATCATGAAGAAATAATCTGTCAATCCTCACAAGTTCCAAAGCAGCTGTTTGATCCCCCTTCCACGATCTCGCTATCAGCGTGAGGGGGTGCGCATCATGAAAAGCAAGTGCGACCATTGTTGCGCGGACTGCCCTTCTCAGCTGGCACATGGCCTGGAAAGAGAAATCCTGGATGGGCAGGTTCGGTTGAAACGGCTCTAGCGCGGTTTTCACAATCTGCTCGAATTGACTCTTGAATTCGCTCCAATTTTCATCCCTACCCGCATCAATCATGCTGGCGAAAGAAGGGCTGCGGGAGATCTTTTCGCCGCGCTGATGGATTTCGCTCATCTCTTGGGGATTCAGCATAGGTCCGAAACTCGACAGAAGTTGCTGGGTTCTTGCGACTACCGGCAGGACATCAGTCTCTTTTTCGGCTTTGCTGAATCGATCAATACCATGAAGATGACAGATCCATAGGGAAATACTCCCCTCCATTCCCGGTACGGCGAGGCGCTTCCGGACGAACTTCCAAAGTCCCGCCAAGATTCGCCTGAGCGCCCGGCTGCGTTCTTGCTCCGGGCCGACAAATCTCCTCGTTCGTTCTGTCGGGTTATTTGAGTCGCCCTGTTTCACACTCCACCCACGATGAGAACCGTTCGGTCTGAACCGGATTGTATGGGCAGACCCAGGGCTAGAGCGAGTTCTTCGTCCCGAAGGATGTGACGTCGGTACCTCTTAGTGGGGGAGAATGATGAAGCGGGATAAGAAGCGTAAAACGAAGCGCACCAAGAAGTCGCACAAGAGAACGATCCGTCGAAGCAACCCAAAGACTCTGCTTCGGGTCTTCGAGGCCCTAAACCTTTCGCGACGTAAGCGGATCAGCCCTTCTGCTGCCGCCAAAGCAGCCGGTACCACGCTCCCGACGCTGAAGCGACTAGCCCCAGACGCGTTGATTCAGAATCGCTCTGGGGGTCCAATCCGCATCAAGCCCAGCGACCGATATGCGGCAAAGGTCGAGATCCTGGAGAAGGGTGTTGGCCCGAACGTAGTTAGTGCCCGGGGCTCACGTCAGCGAGAACTTGCCGGCCAGCACCGCGCTGTGTACATGCGAGTCCTCAGAAATATCGATCCTCCCTCAGCTCTCGACCAGTTTCGAGGCAAGAAGGTTGGCGGGCACGAACTTGTCGCTGATTACGACGAACTGTTGACCTTCGGCAAGGCGGGCTACCTGTCGCAGCTCGACACCCTTTACGTTTTGCCGGGAGTGGGCAACTGAACAATCCGGACCCAATCCGGCGGGCGTCTCGCCTTCAGCGGCGTCGAAAGGAACTGGGGTCTCCAAACCCTAGTTGTATCGACTGCGGCGAGACTGATGTAGAGTGTCTTGAAATCGAGCACCCCGTCGGAAAGGAACTGGATTCGAAGTTCACACGAATTCGGTGCCGAAACTGTCATCGGAAAGTTGAGTTAAGGCGGGATGTGGCTCGCTTCACGAAAAACGGCCTTCACCGCAAGCACGAGGCTTTTGAGGAATCCGAGCCTCGCTATCTATCCCTGATGGCAGACGACTTGGAAACCCTAATAGGCCTGGCACGCTCTCGATCTATTACGACCGTCCGTTTCCTTTCTGAACTAGACCTCTCCGTCGCAGCTCTCCGTCGCCGAGCACAGCTGGTACCTAAACACATCTCCAAATAACTTCCGTAATCCCCCCGCACAATTTTGGGCAACCGCCGAGTGACCTAGGCGATACCTTGGTGTCAGTGGACCCGGAGCATTGGCGATGACATCCCAGCTTGAACAAGCGCCGCTTTTCCTCCGCGTTCACACGCGAGTCGTCGAGAAGAAGAAGAAACGAAAGAAGCGGGAATTCGAGCCTTCCTTCGTCGAGAAATGGGCCCGATTCGCGATGGTCTTTGACTGTGAGACCACAATCGATCTTCGACAAGACCTGACATTTCTGTGGTGGCGCTTTTGTGAACTCAAGAACGATGAATACCTATGCCAGCAAGAAGGCATCGCCTACGCCGACCAACTACCCGACGGTTCCATCGCGCTGATCAAGTCATTCGTCGGGCGGAAACGCGCTGCGGTCGAGGAAGGGTGTCCGCCGACGATTCTGGTCCAATCCCGAACCGAGTTCGTTAACGATAGATTCTGGGAGGCACTCAAGGCCGGGGCTGTTGTCGTTTGTTTCAATGCTCCCTTTGATCTGAGTCGTCTTGCGGTCGACTATCGCGGCGCAAAACGAAAAGGAGCCGGATGGTCTTCGGTTCTTTGGGAATACAAGGGCGAGCCGGACGAGTTCAAACCGAGACTGACAATCAAGCCCAAGGACTCTCGGGCTGCATTTATCAACCTCGCCGGGGGTGACCCAAACAATCGTGTTCAATATCGCGGCCGATTTCTCGACCTCTCGGTCTTGGGCTGGGCGCTCCGAAACAAACATCTGAATCTTGACGGCTTTTTAAAATCCTTTGGGCTAACGGGAAAGATGAAGCATGAGCCCACCGGAAAGGTCACCGAGACCGAACTGAATTACGGACGAAGAGATGTCGAGCGGACCGTCGCCCTGCTTAACCGAATGAAGCGCGAGTACGACCAGTTCCCATTGAGCTTGCCTTCGGAGCAGGCCATGAGCGCCGCCAGCATTACGAAGGCATTTCTCAATGAAATGCAGATCCGTCAACCGAATGAGAAATTCAGGATACCTGATCGCATTCTCGGCAAGTGCATGCAGGCCTACTACGGCGGGCGCAGTGAGATCCGTATCCGGCATCAAGAGGTGCCGGTCGTTGTATGCGATACCACGTCCGAATACCCCTCAGTGGCCGTGTTATTGAGGCTTTGGAATCTGCTGACCGCAGACAAGATCAGAGTAGAAAAATGCACTGCTGATGCGCGGAAGATACTTCGTCAATTCGATTCGAAGTCGATGCTGAAGCCTGACACTTGGCATGAGCTCGCTTTCTTCGCAGCAATCAAGCCCGAGGGTGATGTGTTGCCCGTCCGCACCCTCTACGGCGAAACTGGCGACACAAACATCGGACTGAACCCACTGACTTCAGAGCATCGTGTCTGGTACGCGGGACCTGATCTGGCCGCTTCCAAACTCCTGAAACACGGAAGAGTGCCGAAGATCATGGATGCCTTCAGGCTTGTACCAAATGGACTTCAGAGTGGGATGGGAGCCACGACCATAGGAACTCGGAAATTCGATCCAGCAAGGCTTGAGGACGATTTCTTTCGCGTTGTCATCGAGGAGCGTAAGAAGCTCCCTAAGAGTCACCCGCACTACCTGCTGCTTAAGATCATCGCCAACTCGCTGTATGGTACCTTCGCCGAGCTGAACAAGGAAAGCTTCGGCAAGAACAGCCAAAAGCACCTAAGAGTCTATTCCGGGGACCACTACCACAAGGAGGCCACTTTCGACGTGGAGCTTCCGGGCAAGTGGCAATTCCCGCCAGCCGCTGCGCTGATCACCGCCGGCGGCAGACTCATGCTCGCGATCATGCAGTGCATGGCAAGGGAAAAGGGCGGAACGTACCTGCTGACCGATACGGACTCAATGTTGTTTGTCGCCTCTGAGCGGGGAGGTCTCGTACCGTGCACCGGTGGACCTTACAAGATGGCGGATGGTTCCCAAGCTCTAAACGCGATGACGTGGAAAGAAGTTGAGGATATCTGTGAAGAGCTCAATGTTCTGAATCCCTACGATCGGAACACCATTGGCAGAATTCTGAAGATCGAGGACTGCAACTACGATCGCGCGAAGCAACAACATCAACTGTATGGTCTGGCGGTGTCCGCAAAGCGTTATGTCGTTTACACCCGCCGCAAGAAAGCGCTTGAAATCATCAAACCCAGCGAGCATGGGCTTGGTATGGTGTTCGTTCCCGACAAACGACGATACAAGCCGCAGAACTGCCTAGATCAGGACAGCAAATATGCGCGTTGGATCGTGGAAGCATGGGAGCAGCTTCTCGACAGCCACTTCCGCTCCAGCAGAGATCCGGAGAATGCGCTCGTGGCTCAAGGCTGGAGCCTTGGGAAACTGTCAGCCGTCATGCGAATTCGGGTCACGACGCCCAACGTCATGGAGGCACTGCGCAAGCGCGATCCCGGAGCAGCGAAGCCCTACAACTTTGCGATCTCGCCCATACTGCTAGAGGCACCAAAAGACTGCACGCTGGTTGCTCCGTTCAGCAAACACAAAGGAGATTGGCTCACCCAGGACTATACAGAAATCCACACTGGGGAAGTCGTAAAACTCGGATCTGAATTTCGGGGTCAGAAGCTCAAGCCTCAAACGCTAGGGGGAGTGGTGTGGCGTCACTTCCTACACCCGGAAGCGAAATCCCTTTCCCCTAACGGCAAGCCTTGCGACGAGTACACCACAGGTCTGCTCGGTTGGCGACCAATACGGTCTATGTTCCCATTCGTTTACATAGGGAAAGAGATCGAGCGTCGAGCTCAGGAAGGGGAGGACATCAACTTGGCCGAAGCCGTCAGACCCCGAACCTACGCTCCACGCCAAACACGGCATACGAGGCCAGCAAGCGCAGACCTGATCCGAAGAGCAGGTCGCTTCTCGATACGGAAACTCATGCGCGAGTCAGACGTATCCCAACATTCTGTAGAACGCTTCCTCGACGGCGCTCCCGTCCATCCTGGTACCCGTGCTCGGCTGGAAAAAGCTGTGGAAAAGCTGGACCGTGAAAGGGGTGTACAGAATCCATGATGTTCCTGCCCAGAATCACAAGAGCTATGTACCTCCGTCACTGTGAGATCTAGATTTACGGTGTACGCTCGCGCACGGAGGCATCCTATGCAACGGCTCTTTCCGCAACGGCTCCTTTTGGTCCCAATTCTTTCAGCCGTTCTGTTTGGCAACTTACTTGTTCCCATCAGCCGTGCTCAGACGCCTTCCACAGCCCAAACCTCTTCCACCTCACAACCTGCGTCCAATCACGATACTCGTGACAATGTGAAATGCGGTGACAACGGCACATACATCAACAGCCAGGGCCAAAAAGTGAAGCGCCCGGAGAACTGTTCCGGCTCCAGAAGGAGCAACTGCACAATGCCGAGATGGCACTTATAGCTTCAGCAGGAGCCATCGCGGTACCTGTTCTCATCATGGGGGAGTAGCCAAATGGCTATAAGTTTGCTCGAGGTAAATGCAAATCCCAACAAATTACCAGCCGATGAAGGCGCACAGATCTCAATTAGGGACCTGATCAGACAGATCGCTACAGGCTGGCCCTCTTATCACCGTAAATTGCGAGTCGATAAAACAGATCCGGTTTACGCGCTGGTAACAGTAGATTTTCCGAAGGCATTGCACCCACGCATTGCAAGTTACGACAACATCACGCCGGAGGGATCGACTGGTGCTGGCAACATAACGGCAGCGCCATGGATTGCCCTTTTCGATCGGCGGCTCACGACGAGCGCCACATCAGGCTACTACGTGGTCTATCTCTTCTCGACTGACATGTCGACGGTCACGCTCAGCCTTGCTTTTGGAACTACGCAGTTTGACAAACAATTCGGTGGCCCGTCGAGTGCCTTTCCCCGTATGCGGTCCGCGGCAGCCCGTCTCCAGGAAATGTTCAATCACTTGATACCTACGCATATGCTACGAGGACCTATCGATCTCCGCGCTGAACCACGCCAGAAACTTCACTACTCGTACGAACAGGCCTCAATTTTATCGTACCCTCCATATTCCATTGGCGCACTGCCCGAAGAATCGCGGCTCGTTGCTGATCTACAAGCATTAGTTAAGCTGTACACCGAAATTGTCTCTGATCCATTGGAGGCAACTGTCGATCGCCTTGTGGAAGCCGTTATTGAGCCGGCTCCGACGGTAGAAACAATCCAAGTGCAGGACTTCCAACCGCGCCCGCCGCGCAACACTCGTCTGACAGTCGACCCCACAACCCGTGGGCGCGAGCGCCGATACTCGCCTGAGTCTCGAAAAGTCGGCGATGCCGGCGAGCGGGTCGTGCTAGGTTATGAACGAGATCGCTTGATCAATCTTGGCCGCCCAGACCTCGCGGATCGTGTTCGGTGGCATGGACAACAGCAAGACTTTTGTGGGTGGGACATCACATCGTTTGATGCAGCCGGGAATGAGTTCTATATCGAAGTCAAGTCCTCGATTGGGACAACGATTTCGTGCATCAATCTCACCGTCAATGAGTGGCAAGCCGCTTGTAATGCAAAACGCAAAGAGCGCTACTACATTTATTATCTAGTCACAAATGCCCTCTCTGTCGCACCACGAATTGAACGTCTGCAAAATCCAGCCTCATATGTCGAAAAGGGACAGCTAGGCTGCGAAGCCATCGTGTACGAGCTACAGCTAAGACGCCCGAAAACCGGCTGTCAGCCCCCTTCATCAGACGTTGACAGTGGTGGGATCGTAAACATTGCGAATGGTCCCCGTCACGATTGAACTTCGCAGAATTCGACAAGACAACCCATATGTATCTGGAACACGCTGACCTAGAGCCCTTTGAGCAAACCCTGGACAAACTGTACCTGCAAGTATTCGAGGGTGGCATAGAAGCACTGCAAAAGGAAGGCATAATTTCAGATCCGAGCACAGTAAAAGACATCACCAATCGGCGCGGTATAGGGTTTCGAAGGTTCATCCGAGGATGTCACTACGGGTGGGATCTTGCACAACGCAGAATCTCTGAGCTGGTTATCGAATACCACAACCGAGTACGTGAGCTCAACGCCAGTCTCAAGGTTGATCGCAAGAATCGAAATCGGGAGGAAATTCGAAAGAAACGGATCCTCCTGGATTGCTTAGAGTCGCGACAGATTGTGTTGAGAAGGCTAATAGATACCATTCTCTACCATCTGATCAACCATCAAACTTGGATTCTTCGTCGTGTGATGCTCGAATATCGCATCCGGGATATTGATCCGCCGACTCTCCGTAAGACGATCGATGTCGCAACCGATCTCAACCGTGAAGAGCGCTTAAACTTTCATCTGGTGTCCGACTTGACTACAGTCATTCACGTTGGGGATCTCATCCAGGTGAGATTTACCTCCAAGCCACCTGATTGGAGCTTGATAGAACTTAAGGAAGGCAGGGTTAATGCCTTACTCAGTGGTGTCATTGAGAATGCCAACGGGGAATTGAGAGAAGAACACATTCAAGAAATCCGAAACCAGTTTGGGGCGAAGGCTGTCTCCCAGGCTCAAAGAATGATCAGGCAACAGTTTAGGCATCGAGAAATCGAGAGGGTAGTAACCACCGATCAAGGGATCGACATCATGCATGAAACCCCAATCAAACTGCATCCTGAGATCTTTCACGTCCGAGAATACGGCGAAGTTGTAGGTGGGCTATGCGATAAGGTCCGTAATAGTGGGGTCGAGGTATCAGCGGTGGATGAGTGTATTCGGCTGATAGCCGTTACGGGCGCAATGTACGAGAAATTGGGGCGGATGGGCATTGCTCATATTTTCTACCACCTCCAGTTTGGAATTGTGAATTGTGATCTTAAGAAAGGTGAAACTGAAGAGCTAAACAAGTTGGGTACCATCTATCCGTTCTTCGATCTCTCGCGACTAAACCTTTATGCAATGTGGCCTCCCCCCTCTTTTTCTGGCCCATGCCAAAGGAGCTTATTTTCGATTTACTTTTCGGGCGCACATTAGTCTTTGCACAACTCGACTATGCCAAGTTATTCGAGATGGCTCAGAGAGAGGGAATCGAAATGAGATGGGCTGCCGATAAAGAATTGCGTGAAGGTCGTAAGCTTTCGGCAATAATTCCAGGCTCACCTAAGGCATCTGGAGTTGCGTTCAGGTTGCATCGGCGGCCCGACGCCAAAGAAGAGTTCTTGCTGATCGGCTCTTTTTCTCGCATGTTGCTCGAATTGATGTCGCCCAGTCAGTTTCTTGAGCTGGTTGAACGTGGATTTCCGCCGCAGGGTCGCTCGGAGGCAGCCGCTCCCAGCCCCGCATGAGTCACGCGCCCGCACTGCGCCCGCACTGCTACTCGCGCCAGCCGCCTACAGCCGCCGGGGACGGGGGTGTAGCCGAATTTTTCCCGAAAGGTACTACCCCAAACTTGGCTTGACGAGCGAATCACATCACGTTTACATTAGGCGAACATAAGGCGAACATGATGGATTCCCTCCCACTCCTCCCCGACTCGGACCGTCCAAAGCTCATTGGCATCGCTCGACTCGGCTCGCAGGGCGAGTCCATTCGGGAAGGCCACAATGTGGAGTACTTCACCCTGCCCACGCGCTCAGTGCTGAACCGAGTGGTCAGTGCTCGAAATCTGCCCTTCACTTGGGCGATAAATCCCTATCGGGGCTGCGAGTTTGCCTGCAAATACTGTTACGCCCGTTACACGCACGAATTCATGGAAATGTCCGACGAAGACTTCGAGCACAAAATCTTCGTCAAGCAGCACGCCGCGAATCTGCTGCGCCACGAGTTGAGGAAGGTGAAGAATGGCGAGTCGATCGCCATCGGGACCGCCACCGACCCGTACCAACCCGCCGAGCGGCGTTACGGGATTACGCGCGCCATTCTGGAGGAATTCGCGCATCACCGCAGATACGAAATCGGCATCGTCACCAAGTCGAACCTGATTGTGCGTGACGTGGAGTTGCTGCGCGAGATCGGCCGGCATAACCGGATGTTTGTGAATCTGACGATCACGACCGTCGACGCCAACCTGGCGCGCATATTGGAACCGCGTGCGCCTCGTCCCGATCTCCGGCTCGATGCGGTCAGACAACTGAATCTCGCCGGCGTTGCAGCCGGCATCATCTGTGCGCCCGTGCTCCCAGGAATCACGGATGCACCGCGACAACTCGAGGCGCTCGTCGCGGCGGCGGCACAGGCCAGTGCGCAATTTATTTTTGCGAACCCACTCTTTTTGAAACCATGCTCGGCGGCGATATTTCTTCCTTTCCTTGAAAAGGAGTTCCCCCACCTGGTTGCAACGTACCGGGAACGATACGAAAACCGCGCGTATCTCCCGCCAGCATTCGGTAAACGATTGTCAGATCTCATGGCCCGACTGCGTTTGAAGTACAACATCCACAATAGGTATGAACGGTACGCGCGGCGGGCGCACCCCGCGACCTCTCTCGAAGAGCAAATGGAGTTGTTTTCGCAGAAGGCATCTTAGGGAGTTACATAAGAAGTCAGAATATGGCTCTTACACACGGGGCAAGAGCTCATTTGGTCCGATGCTTCTATAATTGATTCTCCCGAACACGAATGGCCTCCCCTTACCCACCTCCCGGACTGAGCCGCCCGGCGCCGCCACCCACTTTCCGCGAGAAGGTCAATCGATTCTGGCTGCGCGTCACTGAGGGTCTGGAACTCAATCAACTGTGGTCGCAGTTTGAAAAAGATGCACGCGCTAGCTATCGCTTGTACTCGAAGGACCTCGCGGACAGACCCGAGAATCAGAGCGGCGGGCGAAGGGCTTTGCATGTAGCGCAACAATTCTTTTGGGCCGTGCTCGATAAGCTCAGCCCCGCTCGCCGCCTCATTTTGCTTATCGCCTTGGTCTTGTTGATTTTCAATCCGGAATTCAGCTGGCACGACCACGCCGGCGATATGCATGTCGTCAGTTTCGAGTACCGCTTGCTTGGCGGATTACTTCTGCTGCTCGTGCTTATTCTGGAAGTCGGCGACCGGGTGGTGATGAAGCGCGATCTCGAGATCGCTCGCGAAATTCAGAATTGGCTGCTTCCCAACCACCCACCGGCAATTCCCGGTTTTGAGACCGCGTTCCAGACGCGCCCAGCTAACACCGTCGCCGGGGACTACTACGACATGTTCGTTCGGCCGGGCCGTGTGCCGGAAGATGAACGCGTGCTGCTGGCGGTTGCAGATGTGGCGGGCAAGAGTATCCCCGCCGCCATGCTGATGGCTACGTTCCAGGCGAGTTTGCGAACACTCGCGGTCACGGAATCGTCACTTACTGACCTGATCGCGAGTGTGAATCGCTATGCCTGCACCAACAGCCAGGGCGGACTGCGCTTTACGACGGCCTTCCTTGCGGAACTCGATCCGGGGACGCGCACACTTACTTACATCAATGCCGGACACAACCAGCCGATGCTCTGCCGCAAGTCCGGAATGCTCGAGCGGCTGGACGCCGGTGGCTTGCCAATTGGTATCCGCGACGAAGCGTCTTACGAATCTGGCTCGGTGGTCCTTGCGCCAGGTGACTGGCTGGTCATCTTTACTGACGGCGTCGTCGAGGCTGTAAATACGAGGGGAGAAGAATATGGAGAACCGCGTTTGCTATCGATCGTGGCCAGCGCGGCAAGTGTTTCCCCGGCGGAAATGATGCAGCGCATCCTGACCGGACTCGACGTGTTCGTAGGCAACACTCCGCAACATGATGATGTGACGTGCCTGCTGATGAAGGTTAGCTAAGCAGGCGCACTTGTCGCCGCTCTTTTCATTCTTGGCAAAGCAGCACAATCTTCCCGGCTACTCGCGCGTTCTCGATCAACTCGTGCGCGCGTGGCGCCTCATGCAACGGCAGACGCTCGGAAACGAGCGGGTGAATTTTCTTTTTGCTCAATAACGCAAGCAGGTGGGCGAGGTCTTCGCGAAACCATTCTGGATGACGCTTCTTCTCGGTCGTGATGGAGTACCAGCGAGCGCTCTTGCCGTCCGGCAAAAGACCGAGTAATCCGAGCAGTGCGAAGCTGACCCCACCTCGAATCTTGCTGGCTTTGTTTTGATCGATCACAGAAGACATGCCGTAGCCAATTAATTGACCACCGGGCACCTTCCCGCCAGTGCGCAAGGTCTTGTACGAGCGCCACCAGTTGCTACCACCAACCGGATCAAACACGGCGTAGACACCTTGATTGCCCGTCATCTGCAGCACACGAGTCACAAAATCATCAGTCTTGTAGTCGATAGGAATGCCGCCGCGGGCGCTGACCAGACCGTGCTTTGCGCCGGATGCAGTCCCAAACATTTTCAGTCCGGCAAGTTGCCCGAGTTCAAGCAGGGCGGTGCCTACGCCGCCGCCCGCCCCGTGAATGAGCGCGGATTGTCCCGACTGAAGCAACGCGATGCGGTGGATGAGTTGCTGTGCGGTGACGTAATTTAGTACCAGGCTCACGGCTTCGGCGGGATCGACGCCAGCTGGCACGCGGATCAGTTCATTAGCAACGATACAAAGATAGCGGGCGTATCCACCCGTCATTGTGAGCGCGGCTACCATGTCCCCAGTAGCAAATTCCGTTACGTTCTCTCCAATGGCGTCGATCACGCCGACGACGTCGTACCCGGGAGAGAAGGGGAGGGGTGGTGTGTTCGGGTACATGCCGTAACGCATCAGCACGTCGGCAAAGGCGACTCCGGTGACGAGAACCTTCAGACGAACCTGGCCAGGAAGTGGAGTGGCGATGTCCTCTTCGATCGGCTTTAGGACTTCCGGGCCTCCCAGGGCGGTAATGACTACGCGGCTATTCTTCATCTAGGCGATTATTGGATGTGGCGTGCACGACAGAGGGTGCGCAAGAAACGCCTCTTGGACTCTCTTCCAAGGACGAAATAATTCTTGCGAACAGTTGTCGATATGGCCAGGTCCCGTTCGACTAACCGGTGCAGGGCTGGGAGGCCCTTCGAATGCAATATCTGCTGCTGATTTACGACAAGGAGTCCGACTGGGGGAAACTGAACGAATCCGAACAAGGCAAGATGATGAAAGAGTATGAGGAGTTTACCAAGAGCATCCACCAAAGCGGCCATTATCGCGCTGGAAGCCAACTCCATCCGGTAGCGAAAGCGACAACCGTGCGAGTGCGCGACGGAAAGAAGCTCATTACCGATGGCCCGTTTGCTGAGACAAAAGAGCAACTGGGCGGCTATTACCTGGTGGAGGCCAAGGATCTGGATGATGCCGTCGCTCTGGCGGCGCGCGTGCCCTCGGCGCGGTTCGGGTCGATCGAGGTGCGCCCGTTGGTCGGCCGGGATCATCCCTAAAGCGGGGCATGACCATCGAGCAAATCTATCGCGAGGAATCCGGAAGGATCCTTGGAACCCTGATCCGCCTCCTTGGTGATTTTGATCTTGCCGAGGAGGCGCTTCAGGAAGCCTTTGCTGCGGCGTTGCAACAGTGGTCTCGTGAGGGCGTGCCCTCCAATCCCGGGTCCTGGCTCATTTCCACCGGGAGAAATAAAGCCGTAGACCTGATCCGCCGGCGGGCACTCCTTGAGTCGAAGCGTGAGGACCTTGCACGACTGACTGCCCTCGCGCAACAGATCGCGGGCCTTCCGGAAGAAACCATGCTGAAAGATGACCGCCTGCGGTTGATCTTCACGTGCTGTCATCCGGCGTTGGCTACCGAGGTACAGGTGCCCCTCACGCTTCGGACTCTATGCGGCCTTAGCACTGAGGAGATCGCGCGGGCATTTCTC
Source organism: Acidobacteriota bacterium (assembly GCA_046728215.1). Lineage (GTDB taxonomy): Bacteria > Acidobacteriota > Terriglobia > Terriglobales > Acidobacteriaceae > Gp1-AA133. The sequence continues at coordinate 99,694 of JBKPEB010000001.1, forward strand.
CTTCCGGTGCCAACCATGGCGCAGCGGCTGGTGCGCGCCAAGCAGAAAATCCGGGATGCAGGAATTCCCTATCGCGTTCCGGAAGACGACGAGCTCGCCGAACGTCTGCAGGCCGTTCTGCTGGTGATTTACCTGGTTTTCAACGAAGGGTACAACGCCCCAGCTGATGAAACCTCGGGAACGCGCGGACTCTGCGGAGAGGCGATTCGGCTCGGACGGCTTCTTCACTTGCTCATGCCGGGCGAACCCGAAGTGGGCGCCCTGCTCGCCCTCATGCTGCTGCACGATTCACGTCGGCGCGCGCGAAGCAACGCAGCGGGCGAAATTGTGGTTCTCGAAGAGCAGGATCGCTCGCTATGGAGCCACGATCAGATCCGTGAGGGGCTGGAACTCGTGGAAAGCGCGTTGGGACGTGGAGCTCGAGGACCTTATGCGCTGCAGGCAGCCATCGCCGCGATCCATGCGCAAGCGAAGAGCCCGGCAGAAACCGACTGGTATCAGATCGCCGCACTCTACGAACTCCTGCTGCAGATTCAGCCGACTCCCGTCATCGAACTGAATCTGGCGGTGGCGGTAGCCATGTCGCAAGGGTTGGAAGAGGGCCTGCGGTTGCTCGACGCACTCGACGAAAGGGCAGCGTTGCCGAATTATCACCTGCTGCCGGCCGCACGTGCGGACCTGTTGCGAAGGATGGGACGCTGGTCGGACGCAGAGATCTCGTACTTAAGGGCGCTCGATCTCGTAGGCAGCGAAGCAGAGCGGCGATTCCTGAGCCGCAGACTGCGCGAGGTCCGTCGCCAGATCGGTCGCACCAGCAAGAGCTGACAAATCTCGGAGCTACACATTCCCGGTCAGTTAGTGCGTTCGAACGATGATCCTGAGTCAACTGACGGCTCCGGTTTGCTGGGATGACATCTATTCGACGCCGCAACTGTTCAATGCTCCTTTGCTTCTTTCTCCGGAGACGGTGTCAGCGCGGGAAGATACAGTCCGGCAACGTTATGCGCGATCTTGGAAGGATTGGCGGCCTCCAGGTTGGTGAGCACCACGACCGTCAGTTTGTCGTCCACATAGCGCGAGATGTTGGTGGTAAATCCTTGCCACGCGCCCGCATGTTCGATGACCGGGTGCCCGTGAACGTTTTGGATGAACCATCCGAAGCCGTAGTGATCCGAATTCACCTTGCCGTTACTCAGCTTGACGGGTGTCCACATCTGCTCGAGGCTGGCGGGCTTCAGCAACTTGTCGGTGTAGAGTGCGGCATCCCATCTAGCCAGGTCGAGGATGTTGAAATACAACGCACCATCTGCGGTAGTGTTGAGCGTCGGTGAGACCCACTCCTGATTCTTGAGCTGACCCTTCACCAACCGGTAACCGGCAGCGCGATTCGGAATAATGTCGGCTTCACTCATGATGCGCGTGTTCATGCCGAGCGGTTGGAAGATGCGGTCGTGCAGAAAGTCGCCGTAGAACTGTCCGGTGACACGGTGGATGACAATGCCCAGCGTCAGGTATCCGAGATTGCTGTACGCCCACTGCGATCCCGGCGGAAAAGAAAGCGGCTGCGCTTCCACGATTTTCAGAAGTTCGTCTTCGGTGTAGTCCCGACGGAAATCGAAAGTTTTGGGGTAGTCGGTGAAGCCGCCAGTGTGGCTCAGCAGGTGGCGGATCTTGACATTCTTCCAGGCTTGCGGCGCGTCGGGAATAAATTTCGTGAGCGGGTCGTCGAGGGATAGCTTGCGTTCTTCCACCAGCATCATGATCGCGGTGGCCGTGAATTGCTTCCCCACCGAGCCCGACTGAAAGATGGTTTCCGGCTTCACGGGAACCTGCAGCTCGACGTTCGCGAATCCATAGCCCTCTGACTTAACGATATTGCCATCACGAATCACGAGCAGCGCCAGGCCGGGGATCTGCCGGTTCTGCATTTCGCTGTGAATGTAGGTGTCGACCGGATCGGACGACTGGGCATGGACGGAACTGGTTAAGAGAAGAAATACGGCGAGAGCGCGATGCAGTATCAATTGTGGGAAGCCTCCGGGTTTTGGGAAGAAACGAATGTTCTGATCAACTGCACATTGCCTCAGCGTACATACGATGGAAAGCATGAACTCCCTTTTCCTGTTTCACGCTGTAGCGCCCACGATCATAGCTGCGCGAGTTCAGGTTTTTCTGCACGGCCTCGCAGATCGCCGCGTCCTCCATTTGGATCTCGTCACTGAAGCGAACGGACGCCTTGGCAGCCTCTGAACCCAAATCCTTCTCCGGCAGGTACCACTCGAAGATTGCAATGCTTCGCCCGGAATCGACGGGCAGGACGATGTTCAGGGAGACGTTATCGGGATAGCAGTTCAGCATCCAGTTAGGGAACGCCCAGAAGTAGTCGGTGGTCAGGTGTTCGCGAGATTCCTGGTAGCGGCGGGGCGTGGTATCTCCAGGCTGCGCACCGCGGATCGGACTCCACTGCCGCACGTGCTTCGCATAGGGCTCGACCGTGTACGCGTTGAAGTCGAGTTCGCGGTTCAGCCCCGGATGCACAGTCGGCAAATGGTAGCCCTCGAGATAGTTGTCGACATACGTCTTCCAGTTGCATTTCATGTCATATGCGCGCCGCTCGAACAGTTTCATGGTCTGAAACGGAAACCGCTCAGCTTGGGGCACGAAGTCTCCCAAACTCTGGCGCAGTGGACGGGCATTGGCATCGAGATTCACGAACACGAGATTGAACCACTCCTCGCAGCGCACTGGAGCGAGCGCGAATTCTTCGGGCCGAAAGCCCTCGATGCCTTCGATCTCGGTGGCATGGTTCAGCGAACCATCCAGGTTGTAAGTCCAGCCGTGATAGACGCATCGGAAAAGCTTGCGCGATCCGCAGCCTTCGGCCGGCGGACCCGCACGATGGCGGCAAACGTTGTAGAAGGCGCGCAACTGATGGCTGGAATCGCGAACTACGAGAAGCGGTTCCCCAGCAACCTGAGTCGTGAAGTAGTCGCCTGGGTTGGCGACCTGATGGTGATGCCCGACTGCCTGCCAAGTGCGAGAGAAGATCCGGTCTCGTTCCTGTCCAACGACATCGGTGTCGATGTAATAGCGGGCGGGCAAAGTCCAGGCGCGGGAGATGTCGGGATCGATCAAAGACGAAGGCAACGGGTTCATAGGGTCGCGGTCGGCAGCCATTGTACGGCAGGGGTCAGCCGAACGCCGACGCGCGCTTACGAGATAGCGAGCTCACCGAGTTTCCCTTGGCACAGTCGAAGGAAGTGCAATAGATAAATAGAGCGGCTCAAGGATCAATCTGGAGATTTTTGCACAGCGACACAAATTGGCTGACGGAAATTGTCATCCACGCCGTTTCGTAACATCAAGAAGGCCTCTGCCAGGACGATGTCCAGAATGTTGGACGCGGTAAGTTTTTGATTCCGCGTAAGGACGCTCCGAAAAAGGCAAGGTCAACAATATCGGATGCAGTTGGCATGGCACGTGCCACTGGTCAGGATGTAGTTTGAGATTTTCTTAACAAGTTGGCGAAGTACCTGGGGGAGGGTACAAGCCGGAGAGCAGCGAAGGGCAACCTTCGCTGCTTTTCTTTTTGCTCACTGCTTCTCGTTGTTTGCAAGACACTCACAGTAGGTCAAGCCACTCAAGCGACAAGGTTTGTTGATGAGATTGACAAAATCCGTCAGTTTTGCGAACGCAACAGACGCAGGGTACCCAAAGTGGATAGATTACGAAAGGGTGCTTCCACTCTCAAAACACCCAAGTTAAGGCTACCGTGCGATGAAAATCGGGCCCCAGTGCGAAATGGGCACGAAAAGTGCCATCAACCAGACTGTCGGTCGATCCAAATGACCAAATTTTAGAGATAGATACTAGAGACGAGGACAAACGAGATGCGGAAACAAAAGGGTTTTTCACTGATTGAGTTGCTGATCGTAGTCGCGATCATCCTGATCATCGCTGCGATCGCCATTCCGAACCTGCTGCGCGCCCGTATGGCCGCGAACGAGTCGGCTGCCGCCAGCTCGATTCGTACTCTGAACACTGCTCAGGTCAGCTACATTACCGCCTATCCTCAGACTGGGTATGCTGTAGCGCTCTCTAACCTGGGTGGAGCATCACCCTGCACTGCCAGCTTCACAACGGCGTGCCTGATCGACCAGAACCTGGCTGCGGCGACTGCTGCGCCTGGCAAGAGCGGCTACACCTTTGCCGTGCTCGGTACTGCTTCGACCTATGTGGCGGCGGCTATGCCGGTTACGCTGAACTCCACCGGCACCAAGACCTTCTGCTCGGTGGAAGATGCGGTGGTTCGCTTCGCGGCCAACAGCAACGCCAATCCGGGTTATGCTGGCTGCCAGGGTCTGCCGGGTCTGCAGAACTAGTCTAGAAACCGCTCGGAACGTACATCAAAATGGAGCAAGGGAGCGATCCCTTGCTCCATCGTTGTTTTGCTTGATTTTTCTTGCAGATAGCCTGGCAAGAGCTCTTGATTACCTCGCACCACCGCGCCGTCCCGGTATGACAAGCTTTGTGATGGCAAGAGGTCAGAATTTGTCAGGGCGGACAATCTGTGTCGAGGCTGCCGCCCGACCGGCGGGTAACGGAAGAATAGGGCATAATTGAAAACAATCGTATTAGCGGTGCGCAAGAGTCTTACGATAGTAACGTTCTACTATGGCCCCCCAAGTGCGATTATGACTCAACGATGGTCAGCCATTGACCACTACGTCAAACGGAGATGAGGGAATAAACGAGATGCGGAAACAGAAGGGTTTTTCACTAATTGAGTTGCTGATCGTGGTCGCGATCATCCTGATCATCGCTGCGATCGCCATTCCCAACCTACTGCGCGCCCGTATGGCCGCCAACGAGTCGGCTGCCGCCAGCTCGGTTCGTACTCTGAACACAGCTCAGGTCAGCTACATTACCGCCTATCCTCAGACTGGGTATGCTGTAGCGCTCTCTAACCTGGGTGGAGCATCACCCTGCACTGCCAGCTTCACAACGGCATGCCTGATCGACCAGAACTTGGCTGCCGCGACTGCGCCTCCCGGAAAGAGCGGCTACACCTTCGTCGTGCTCGGTACCGCTTCGACGTACGAGGCGGCGGCTATGCCGGTTACGCTGAACTCCACCGGCACCAAGACCTTCTGCTCGGTGGAAGATGCGGTGGTCCGCTTCGCGGCCAACAGCAACGCCGATCCGGGTTATGCTGGCTGCCAGGGTCTGCCGGGCCTGCAGAACTAGTCTAGAAACCGCTCGGAACGTACATCAAAATGGAGCAAGGGAGCGATCCCTTGCTCCGTTTTATTTCCGGAAATAGACCCTCCGGTTCCTGAGCAAAGCTTGCAAGTCTCCAGAGACAAGTCGTGCCAAGGTTGACAGGATTTGGCAACCGTATTGGGGTGGACCAGTTCCTCTGCCCAACGATCGTGAATGGCAAAAGGCTTGGCTGGACTCTAACTCTTCTTAATTTAACAGCTTGCGTAGAGGTTACCTCGATAGTCGACGACCTCAAGGCTTTGGATATCCAAGTGCCCTCAACTCTATGAGGATTTTAAGGTTGGACGGAGGCGGGGCGTGACAAAACAGAGGGGGTTTTCACTCATTGAATTACTGATCGTCGTGGCGATCATTCTGATCATTGCTGCCATTGCAATTCCCAATTACTGGAAGGCGCGCATGTCGGCCAACGAGGCCGCCGCCGCGAACGCAATCCGAACGATCAATTCCGCGGAGATCAGCTACGTGAGCGCCTATCCCGCCGCAGGATATGCTGACCTCACCGCGTTGTCGGGACCGACCCCGTGCGTGGCTACACCCGCAGCGGCTTGTTTGATCGACAATAACCTGGCCACGGCCACTGTTTCGCCGGGGAAAAGCGGATACACATACCTGATCAACGTCGTGGCAGGAAACTATGTAGCTGCCGCGAAACCAGTGCAGGTCGCAGTGAGCGGGACTAAGACGCTGTGCTCGATTAATGATGCAGTGCTGCGATTTGACTCCAGCGGGGCTAGCGTTACCACCGTCAACGGCTGCAATTCGCTGCCTGGGTTGCAGTAACTCGTTCCGGGGGTCGCCAAAGCACCTCCGGTTCAGGGTCATGGCGAGGTTCACCGCCCGCCATTACGTCGGTAATTCGCGGAGCCTTCCGGCGGGTTCTTGAAATTCCGCGTCCCTTTTATAATCAACGCAGAGTTGAGACCATGCCCGCCGTCGAAATCCTTGGCTTAGAAAAGACCTATTCCGTGGGCTTCTGGCGCAAGCGTCCGAAGTGTGCGCTGAAGCCGCTCCACCTCAGCGTCGAAGAGGGCGAGATTTTTGGATTTCTTGGCCCCAACGGCGCCGGGAAAACCACCACGCTGAAGATGCTCATGGGCCTCGTCTTCCCGACGGCTGGATCGGCCCGCATTCTAGGCTTGGACGTCAACGATCCACAGGTAAAAGCACAAATCGGATTCCTGCCCGAGCAGCCTTATTTCTATGACTACCTGACCGCTCACGAGTTGCTGGACTACTACGGGCGCCTGTCCGGTGTCAGCGGCAAAGATCTCTCGTCACGCATGGACAAGATCCTCGAGCGCGTCGGACTGCGCGACGTCAAAGGCGTGCAGTTGCGCAAGTTCTCGAAGGGCATGCTGCAGCGCGTGGGAATTGCCCAGGCGATTCTGCATGAACCAAAGATTGTGTTTTTCGACGAACCCATGTCGGGGCTCGATCCGATGGGCCGCCGCGAAGTTCGCGATCTCATGGAGCAGTTGAAACACGAAGGCAAGACCGTATTTTTCTCCACCCACATTCTTTCCGATGCCGAAGCGCTGTGTGATCGTGTGGCCGTCATTCACCAGGGTGAGCTTCGGGCGGTGGGAGCCATCGCCGAGCTGACCTCAGGCGTGCAGGGCAAGATTGAGATTGTGTGGCAAGGAACAACTGTGCCGGCTTCGATCAAGGCCATGGGAGCCGAATGTCATGTTACAGGTGACACCGTGCGCGCCGTGCTGGCCGAGGAAAGCCAGGACTTGGCGGTAGATGCTTTGCGGCGCGAGCACTTGCGGCTTGTTTCACTTGTGCCCGTGCGCACCACTCTCGAGCAGTATTTTGTCGAAAAGCTCAAACGCGCTGAGCAAACCGCAGGGAGTATCTCATGAACCAGCGAATCACCTGCATCGCGTCGAACACGTTCCGCGAGGCGGTGCGCGACCGCGTTCTCTACAACCTGATCGCGTTCGCCGTGCTCCTGTCGGGAGCTGCCATTCTCGTTGGCCAAATCTCCATCGACATTGAGAAACTGGTCGTCATCAATCTTGGGCTGACGGCAGTCTCCCTGTTCGGGATCATCATTGCGATTTTTATCGGAATTGGACTGGTGTCCAAGGAAATCGAAAAGCGAACGCTCTACACCGTCCTGTCACGACCAGTGCGCCGCTGGGAATTCATCGTCGGAAAGTTCTTCGGGTTGGCGGGCACGCTGGTCGTGAACGCTTTCTTCATGGCGATCGGAGTGTTTGCAGCACTTCTCTACGTGGCGCATAAGTTTCAAAAGCCGGACGGCTGGGTGCTAGTCGCGCTCTACTTCATCATCTTGCAATTTCTAATCATCTGCTCGCTGGCACTGCTGTTCTCATCGTTTTCGTCCCCTTTGTTGTCCGCCGTTTTCGCCTTCTCGTTGTTCGTAATTGGCACGTTCTCGGAAGACCTTCGAAATTTTGCATCCATGGCGAATGGGCTGACCAAGTGGCTGGCGACAGCGGTAGCCTACATCATGCCCAACTTTTCGGCGTTGAACGTAATCAGCTCGGTGGCCCATGGGCAGCCCGTTTCCGGGCAATTGATTCTGTACAACACTATTTATGCGTTGCTATACGCGAGCACCGCACTGTGCGGCGCTGTGCTGATTTTCCAGCGCCGCAATCTGAAATGAACTCCTCACGCAAAGTCACAGTAACGGCGGCAGTGATTCTGGCCGTTTGCCTGGCCGGGTCCATTTTCGTGCTGCGCCGTATCGACCAGGCACGAACCAACGCCACGCTGGAAGATGTTCTGTTCATTAGTTCACCGTCCGCAGTCAAACGACTGAGCCTTGGATACCAGGGACTGCTCGCGGACGTTTATTGGACAAGAGCCGTGCAGTACTTCGGCGGAGGCCGCTCCACCGGCAGCCAGTTACGCCTGCTCGCTCCTCTGCTGGAAATCACGACCACTCTTGATCCGCATTTGGTGGTTGCCTATCAATTTGGAGCGAACTTTCTTTCTCCGAAGCCGCCGAACGGCGCCGGCATGCCGGATAGGGCCATCAAACTGGTGGAACACGGCATTCAAAACAATCCCGACGACTGGAAGCTCTACTACGAACTCGGTTTCATCTACTACATGGACATGAAGGAGTACGGCAAGGCGGCCGACGCCTTCGCGCGCGGATCGAAGGTCCCAAATGCCCATCCATTCTTGAAGGTCTTGGCGGCGCAGATGGCGCAGCACGCGGGTGACACCCAGATGGCACGCGCGCTGTGGACGACCACATACGAAAGCACCCAAGACAAGCAAATCCGCAACAACGCCATCCTTCATCTACGAGCACTGCAGGTGGCCGATGAAGTTTCGGCGCTTGAGGGCATGGCTTCGCAATACGAGCAAATGACCGGGAAAACTCCCTCTTCGTTCGAAGAGCTCGCGGTTGCTGGTTATTTGACGTATAGGCCGGTCGATCCTGCCGGCAATCCTTACCGGCTCATGCCTGATGGTCAAGTACAGGTTCAATTCCCCGACGAAATTCCCTTCATTGAAAAGGGCGCGCCTGCCGGATACCAGCCACCGACTCTGAAAGCATTGGGAAAATCGACAGCTGACAAGCAGTAGCTCCGCTCCGCCCCACACCATGCGTTACCATTTCGGCGGATGTCATCCTCGCCACAACCAAGCCTCTTCCGATCGATTCGCGATTGGTGGAAGCAGAGTGCCGCCCACCATGGGCCTGGTGCCACGCTACGCATGCTTTTCTCCGAGGTTTTCGCTTTTCTTCGTGAGTCCACACCGGAACAACGCCGTCGACGCTACGGAGACGTCGAGTACGATTGGGACAACCGTGTCGACACGACAAGCGCTACGGTCGGATGGCATGACCGGTTGCTCGGAGTCTTCCACTCCCCTTACCAACCTAGCGAGCCGGCCCTTTTCCACGAGATGCTTGCGAGCTTGCACGTCGGGTTCGAAGACTTCACGTTTATCGATCTAGGATCAGGAAAAGGCCGCACCCTGCTCATGGCGTCCGAGTATCCATTCCGGAGGATTGTGGGAGTGGAATTGCTTCCGGAACTGCACGGGATCGCGCAAGAGAATTTACGGAAGTTCAAGTCCGAAAAACAACGTTGCTTCCATCTCGAAACCCGCTGCGAAGACGCACGCTGTTTTATCTTTCCCAACGAACCTACCGTGCTCTACCTTTTCAATCCGTTGTCGCCGATGGATCTCCGCCGAGCGCTGGCAAATCTGGAAGACTCCACAAAGCTTCATCCGCGAAAAGTCTGCGTCCTTTACCACAACCCTCTGCACGACCGAGTGATCACCGCAAACGGTTGGCTGAAACGAATGCGAGGCACGCACCAGTATGCGATCTACGAACCCACGTAGAGATCGGATGTTCCCGCTGCACGAAGAAGCGATCGTCGAACTAAGGGAGCGCAGTTCCCTACCGGCAGGCGATAGCTTACAATTGACTGTCCGCAGCAGGCCGCCAGAGCCCCGGGACGACAATCCCCCTGCCCGCTGCAGTGTGGTATTTCCGGAGAGCAGACCCCGCGACGTAATCAGCTTGTGAAATCGAATCGCACATCGCAAATCATCCTTTTGGTGCTTTGTATCGCGCAGGCGAAAGCGGAAGCACCCGACTTGCACGCCGTGGCCCGGGCCGTCGACGACCACTACAACCGGCTGCAAAGCATGGAAGCGGAGTTCACAGAAACCTATCGGGGGGCCGGTATGGATCGTTCGGAATCCGGCACTCTTTGGCTCAAAAAACCCGGCAAGATGCGGTGGGAATATCGTTCTCCGAAGGACAAGCTTTTTCTCAGCGATGGGAAAGATGCCTGGTTCTATGTCCCCGGTGACAAGCAGGCGAGGAAAACGCCGATGCGGAAACTGGACGACTTACGGTCGCCGTTGGGGTTTCTTTTAGGGAAAACGCGCCTGGAGAAAGAATTGCCAGGATTGGGATTCGCCCCGGATATCGCCCCTCTCGACAAAGGAAACCTTGTTTTGCGAGGCGTACCGCGTCGGCTGGGCGACCGGATCAGCCAGGTTTTACTTGAGGTTACACCGGAAAACCGCATCCGACGCGTGCAGATTGAGGAGGTTGACGGGTCCACGACCGAATATCAGTTTACCCAGTTCAAGGAAGGGATTGGGATCGCCGACTCGCTGTTTCGCTTCGCGCCTCCCCCGGGCGTCGAAACGATCGAGCAAGACATCGCGCCGTGAGCCGGATGGGTGGAACGCATTGACTCGCCGAATCTCGTCGGCAGGGATGGGCATTTCGACCTCCTAACCTGGTCGGAAGTACCTGAAATTCCGAGTACTTTGGAGCATCCTCCTTCGTAGACTTTGGAGTATTTCAGGCCGCAGCCGGGGTAGATTACGAATGTTAGACTTGGGTAAGGGCCGGGTCCAGTAACGGTTACCAAATGGCAGAATTCCTCGTAAAACTTGCGGACGAACGCGGCCACGTCAGTGAGCAGCTCGAGCACGGCTACTCGGAAGATGAGGTGCGGGACCGCGTCGCTCAACAGGGATATCTGGTTTATTCCGTAAAGCCGCGCGGCATATTCAGCCCGGGCCGCAGCATCGGTCGAGGCCGCGTACGCCAAAGCTCCTTTGTGATTTTTAATCAGCAGTTTCTGACCTTGATTCGTGCGGGCCTGCCGATCCTAACCGGACTCGAGTTGCTGATTAAGCGCCAGAAAGATGAATCGTTGAAAGCAGTCCTGGAAAATGTTCGTGACCGGGTGAAGGGGGGCGAACTGCTCTCCGACGCTTTTGCGGCGCAGAACATGTTTCCCAAGATGTACACGACCACGCTAATGGCCGGCGAAAAATCCGGAAACATGGAAGAAGTCCTCTCCCGGTACATCGCGTTCCAGCGCGTGGCCATGACTTTTAGGAAGAAGTTGTTGGTCTCACTGGTATATCCCACGCTTCTCGTTTCGGTTGTCCTGATCATGATGGTGTTTCTGGTCACCTACGTAGTTCCGCAGTTCGCGAAACTCTTCGAGAACCTGGGTGCGAAACTGCCGACCATCACCGTGATCATGCTCGCTGTGGGGATGGCGGCGCAGAAGTATGTAGTCTTTTTCGTCGCCGGGCTGGCGCTGATGATTTTCCTGCTCTGGCGCTGGAAGAATACGGACAAGGGCGCGGAGGTCATCGATAGAGTACTGATGGCCGTCCCTCTGCTGGGCGAGATCCGTTTGAAGTATCAGGTGGCAAGCCTGTCGCGGATGCTGTCCACTCTCTTGCAAGGCGGCATCCCCTTGGTACCGGCCATGGAAACCGCAGGCGCCTCCATGACGAGCCGCAAAGTTCTGAACGGCGTTTCAGCCGCAGCCGGGCGGGTTCGCGAAGGCCAGGGCCTGGCCAAGAGTCTTGAGGAACAACGCATCTTTCCCGACCTCGCAGTCGAAATGATGGAAGTGGGCGAATCGACCGGCGCCCTGCCCGCGATGTTGAATTCGGTCGCTGAATTTTACGAGGAAGACGTGCAGACCGCGCTGGGCGCGGCCATGGCATTGATTGAACCGATCCTGCTGATCGTCATGGCAATCTTCGTCGGTGGAGTGCTGCTCTCGCTCTACATGCCGATTTTCACCTTGGGAGCAGGCGTGCAGTAACAGCATTGGCAGGCGTCGGCCAGCGGGCGGACGCCAGAAGGTAGATGGGCACTTTGGCAATGGCGGACAAGAAAACACTGATCAACGGCGCAAACGGGGGCAAAATAGCAAGCGTGACTCCGGAGAAACCGCTCACGGAGGCAGAACGTGCGCAGGACACTGCGCGCCGGTACCGCTGCGAGTTCGTGGACCTGAATGACTTTCAACTACAGCACGAGCTCTTCAAGAAGGTGCCGGTCGACCTGATGTTCCGGTACAACTTCATCCCCCTGGAAGAGACGCGCGACGGGCGGCTGGCGATAGCGATCGCCAATCCCAGCCAGCTGATGATGATCGACGAGATCAGCCTGCTGCTGGGCAAGCGCATCGTGACCAAGGTCGCCACGCTCAAGCAGATCAATGACATCCTCAAGAAAACGGAGCAGTCGCAGCGTGTGCTGGAAGAAGCCAGCGAAGGCTTTGCGCTCGACGTCATTCGCGAGGACGAGCAGACCGGCGAAGAAACGATTTCCATCGACAAGCTAACCCAGGCCTCGGGCGACAGCAGCCCGATCATCCGCCTGGTCGATACCACGATCTTCACTGCCCTGCAGCGGCGCGCCAGTGATATTCACATCGAAACCCGGGACGACTCGGTCGCCATCAAGTTCCGCATTGACGGCGTGCTGTCGCAGGCCATGCCACCCATCGGCAAGGAACATCACTCGACTATCATCTCGCGTATCAAGGTCATGAGCGAGCTCGACATTTCCGAGCGCCGCGTTCCGCAGGACGGCCGTTTCCGCGTGCGTTTCAACGGGCGCGCCATCGACTTCCGCGTTTCGATCATGCCTTCGATCCACGGCGAAGACGCCGTGCTCCGCGTGCTCGACAAAGAGTCGATGAGCGAGAAGTTCCGCACGCTCACGCTCGACGTGGTGGGATTCGACCCCGACGACTTGCGCAAGTTCCGCCGCTACATCAAAGAACCTTACGGCATGGTGCTGGTAACCGGGCCGACGGGCAGCGGGAAAACCACCACGCTTTACGCGGCCGTCAACGAAATCAAGACCGACGAAGACAAGATCATCACCATCGAAGACCCGGTCGAATACCAACTGCGTGGTATCACGCAGATTCCGGTCAATGAGAAAAAGGGCCTGACGTTTGCCCGCGGACTGCGATCTATCCTGCGTCACGATCCCGACAAGATCATGGTCGGCGAAATCCGCGACATGGAAACCGCGCAGATCGCCATCAACTCCGCCCTCACTGGCCACCTGGTGTTCACAACTGTCCACGCCAACAACGTGGTCGATGTCATCGGCCGCTTCCTGAACATGGGCGTCGAACCGTACAACTTTGTGTCTGCGTTGAACTGTATCCTGGCGCAGCGACTGGTAAGACTCATTTGCGAATCATGCCGCACGGTCGTGCATTATCCACCGGAAGTATTGGAAGCCAGCGGGCTCGATCCTCAGCAGTGGTCACAGGTTTCCCTGTATGAAGGCCAGGGCTGCATCGAGTGCTCGGGCACGGGGTTCCGCGGACGAACCGCGATTCACGAACTGCTGGACTTGAGCGACCGCATCCGGGAAATGATTCTCGCCAAAAAGCCGACATCGGAGATCCGGCGGGCAGCCCGCGAAGAAGGCATGCGCTTCCTGCGTGAGTCGGCGCTCGACAAAATCCGGCTCGGCCTGACGACCCTGAAGGAGATCAACAAAGTCACCTTCATTGAGGCGATGCGGTAGGCGGCCGTTCTCCTATAATGTGAAAAAGAGCCCAAGGCGTGCTCTGCCCAATCTCTGTGTGCGATTGAAACAATGAGTATGAAGTCCAAAACCAGTGCGCGGCCACGAATCGCGTGTGAAATCTCTGCCGATCGCGTCTTGGCGGCGAAGCTTGCCGAGACCAGCGGCATAATCGACGCCTGCGCGGTCCGCGAGTTGCCGCCCGGCAGCGTCGTTCCGGATCTCACCGAGGCCAACATCCTGCAACCGGAGGTCGTCCGCAAGGCGATCAACGACTCGGTGGGCAGTGTTGCCGGGCGCCTGCGCGATGTGATCGGCATCTTGCCCGACGCGGCGGTGCGCGTCGTACTGCTCGACTTCGATACCCTGCCTTCCAACCCCAGCGAGGCGGAAGGGGTTGTTCGATTCCGCCTGAAGAAATCGCTGCCCTTCGATGTCGAAAAAGCGAAGGTGTCTTACCATGTGCAAACCTCCTTGGGAGGTCTGCGGCTTGTGGCGGCCGTAGCGTTGTCCAGCGTGATTGAAGACTACGAAGCCGCGTTTCGGGACGCCGGATACGGCGCTGGGGTGATTCTGCCGTCAATGTTGGCGGCTTTGGGCGCTGCGGAAGCAGATTCGCCGACGCTGGTGTTGAAGGTGGACGCGCGCACCACCAGCCTGGCGATTTTGGACAAACAGCAACTGCTCTTATTCAGAACGCTGGAGAACACGCGCGGAGTCACCATTACGGGCGAGCAGTTGGCCGAAGAAGTCTACCCCTCCGTTGTCTTTTTTCAGGATACGTATCACACCAATATCGAACGTATCTATGTCGCGGGACTTCCCGAGGCTGGTGGAGCGGCACCCGCGCTGCGTGCGCAAACCGGCGCCGATGTCCGGGAGTTGGTGGCTAGCTCTCAACTCGGTTCGAACGGAGGAACTTCGATTCCGCGTTGGAGAATGGCCGGAGTCGTAGGAGCGCTGATTTCCTGATTTATGCGCCTTGATATCAATCTCGCAACCCACGCCTACGAGGACTCGCGGCAGTTCTGGCTCCGTTGGGGAACGGGAGTGGCGATTCTCGGACTTGTGACCCTGGGCCTGCTGATCGCCGCCGTGACCGGCTGGTACAGCGCCCGCCTGGATCGCAAAAAGATCAGCGATCTTAAGGCGGAGATCGCGCAACGCGATGAGGAACAGTCGGCAGCCCAGGCGATGCTCAACCGGCCTGAGAACCGCAGCATGCGCGAGAAGTCGCAATACCTGAACGAACTGATCTCGCGCAAAGCGTTTTCCTGGACGCAGGCCATTGAAACCCTTGAGCGGCTCATGCCTCCCAAGATTCACCTTGTGTCCATCGCGCCGGAGTTGAATGAAGACAATCAACTCGCGATCAAGATGGTCGTAGCGGGAGATTCTGCGGAACGCGCCTTCGAACTCGTACGGCGCATGGAAGGGTCCAAGCATTTCCGGGAAACAAGGATCGAAGGGCAGATCTCGCAACAGGGGGTGGAAGGCGTACAGGTCAGTATTTTGGCTTTGTACGTACCGATATTTGAGCAGGAGACATCGCGGTAATGCCGGACTTGAGAGATACGCGGCGAAAGTTGAAGATCACGATTGGCGTGCTTGCGGGCATCAGCGGGTTGTCGGTCGGTCTGCTGTTATCGCCGCTGGTAGGTTCACCCACCGCCCGCCAGCAGAATATGAATCAGCTGCGGGCGCAGCTCACCACCGAGAATCGCCAGTTAGAACCCTTGCGTGGTCTTGACAAGAAGATTCCGCTCGCGACCAAGCAGATTGATGAGTTCTACAAAACCCGCTTTACGGAGCACGACTCGGATGTAGCCGAGGCTTTGGGCGAACTGGCCAAGCAAACCGGCGTCAAGATTCAAACCACGAAATTCAAGTGGGGAGATCCGGAGCCGGTGGGGCTGCGACGAGTCGAAATCGAGACTTCCATCCAGGGCGATTACCAGCCCCTGGCGAAGTTTCTCAATGGACTGGAACGCTCCAAGGTTTTCTTCATCATCAACAGCATTGCATTGGCGCAGCAAAATGGACCGATACAATTGCAAATGAAGCTCGAGACCTATCAGAAGGTGGGGAGTTAAGCGTGCAGGTCGGGTCCGAAAACAAGAAGAAGGTCGTCTGGGCGAGCGCGCTTGGTGCTGTCGCAGTCTTGGTCATCGCCTACCAGATGTTTAGTTCGCCTTCCGGACCCGTAACGGCTGCCCAGCCGCCGACGAGCACGACCCCTGGCAAAGCCCGCAAGAGCACGGCGCGAAACGGTAAGGAGCGACCCGCTGCTCAGGAGCGCCTCGATCCCACGCTAGATCTGCGCCTGCTTGCCCAGACCGAGCAGAACAAGTACTCCGGCAGCGGACGGAATATTTTCGTGGCGCAAGTCGATATACCTGCGCCGGTGGCCCCTGCGATTACACCCGACGTTCAGATGGGCCCACCGGCACCGCCGCCCCCGCCTCCGCCTCCGCCCATCACCCTGAAATTCTTTGGCTTCGCGAACAAGCCGGGCGAACCCAAAAAAGTCTTCCTGTCGCAGGGAGAAGATGTCTTCATCGCGGTGGAAGGCGACATTGTGGACCGCCGCTACAAGATTGTTCACATCGGGCCCACGTCTATTGAAGTAGAGGACGTTCTTTACAACAACCGCCAGAATATTCCTCTGACGCAGAATGCCCCTGGATAGGCCTTCATGATGCATGCCAACAACTCGAATCGAAAGGCCGAAGACGGCTATATCCTCCTGACCATCCTGTTGTGGGTGTCCCTCCTGTCGATCACGGCGGCCACTTCCCTCACGATGCTCACCTATTTCCATCAACAGATGAAAAGGGACCGCGAGCAGGAACTGGTACATCGCGGAGTCGAGTACGAGCGCGCCATCCGCAAGTACTACAGAAAGTTCGGCAGCTATCCGGCCACGATCGAGATGTTGGAAGATTCGAACCACATGCGATTCTTGCGCAAGCGCTACAAGGATCCCATCACCGGAAAAGACTTCAAGGTCTTGCACCAGATGGACGTGATGATGGCGTTCGGCAACAGCGTCGGTGGAGGAGGTATCGCTGGGGCGCAAACGTTGGGACAGCCTGTCGGCACCCTCAACTCGCCAGCCACAACTCCAGCACCGAGCAACGACACGACCGGCAACAACACCTCCGGCAACAACACAACCTCCGGTGATGCAGCGCAGACGCAGACAAGTTCCAATCAGAGTTCCGGCACGACCATGCCCTTTACCACCATTTCCGGACAAACAGCGGGCAGTCAGACGATGGGCGGCGGCGGTATCGCAGGCGTGGCTAGCATCAGCACTGACGAGAGCATTCGCGTTTACAACAAAAAAGATCATTACAACGATTGGCTCTTTGCCTACAACCCAGCAGCAGACCGCGGCGGCCTCCCCAGGGGTCCGTATGATCCTTCTCAAGCTTTGTTAAATGGGCAACTGGGAGCGCAGGGATTACAAAACGGTCTCAATGGATTGAATGGCGCGAATGGAACGAATCAACCGTTCGGACAGAACGGCTCTGGCTTCGGTCAAGGCAACAACATGGGGCAAGGCATGGGCACTCCGGGCCGGCGCTGAACCATCGCTGGAGAACCGTCGAGCAAATGAAAAGGCCTCAGCCAAGCTGAGGCCTTTCATAATTCTCTGAAAAATTTCTTACACACTGAACGACGAACCGCAGCCGCAGGTGCTCTTCACATTCGGGTTTTCGAATTTGAAGCCCGCGCCCTCAAGAGTCTCGACGTAGTCGACCACGCAGCCGTTGAGGTACATCACTGAGGTTGCATCGACGAACACTTTCAGGCCGTCGAAATTGAAAACCTTATCCATCATTCCCGCACTGTTTTCAAACTGCATGGAATAGGAGAATCCGGAACAACCGCCTCCAACCACACCCACGCGCAGACCAGCGGGAGCTGGACTTTGTTGCGCCATGATTTCCTTCACCTTCGCCGTTGCGTTCGGAGTCAGGGTGATCGGCGCCTTTTTTACCTCGGGAATCGGAGTTCCAGTCGTAGGTGTTGTCGTTGTTGCCATGCCACTCTCCTTAAGGCAATTTCACTGATTATAGCAGGACCAACCGGAACCGGTTTCAACTTTCGGTCCTGGGGCGTGCCGTCTCCGGCAATCCCTTCAATAACTTAGATGCCGAGACGGCGTCAAAAGGCTCCAACGCCGTGGCGGTTGTAAAAAGGGCATCTCTACTCCCAAAATTCAGCGCTATAATGCCGCGCAAGGGCCCTTCCCCGAAGCCGACTGGGAAGATCGACATCCCATGCAGAACGCCAGGGGCTGGCTCGAGATCCGTACCGAGGTGGCGTATGTCTCCTTTGGGCTGGATGGCCACTGTGTGGGGTGTTCTCACCGGTGTTCTGGTAATCCTGCTGATCTACCGCAGTACACTCACCATGCAAGAGGATGATCAGCTGTTCCTGGACGACACCAAGTCCGCAATGGAACAGGAACAACAAGAGCTCATGAAGAAGGTGAATCAGCTCAATCCCTTCGTGAAAGTGCTCGGCGCGGCCTCCGGGCTGATGTTCCTCGTGCTCGCGGGAATGTTCATTTACCAGGGCCTGAACAACACGGCTCCGTAGAAAGAACAGGACGGTGGAGTGCACAAGACGTTCCCCACGAAGCGACTGAGGGGTGCGTGTGTCCGGCCGGGTTCAGCTACTCACCACTTCCGTCAAATCCCGCAAGTGACCGCGCACGCAACCATCGCCAATCATTCCTGGGATCTCTTACGTATGTAAAATCCACGCGTTTGTTACCGGGGTCATCTATGCCTAGCTTCGAGCTCACTGTAGCTTTGGCTATATTCAACCAGTTTCCTATGATGACCAAATTTGATTTTGAAACCGTCCTTGCCGCCTGTCTGGCCTTGGCTTGCCTGGCCTTCACACCGATTGCGCAGTCCAAAAACCCTCAGGTTGTGTCGCAAAACGCAGGCGGATCGATGGAGACCCGTTCGTTTTTTGCGATCGGCATGGAGAATCAATTGCGCAAGCAGGGCGATGATGCACGCGTCCAGCTGGACGGCGACCGTCGCGACGTGCTCTTGGTCAGCTGGGCCGGCGTACATCGCAACGACATTTTTGCCTTCGTAAGCTCCCATCAGGCAGCCGAAGCCCGGCAGCTGGGATTTACCCGGATTCTCGTAACGGATGGCCGCCAACGCTGGGACTACGATGTCACCAGAGAGTCCATGGTTTGGAGCCCCGCGCAGTAGCCAACCCGAAAGTACTCAGTGCTGCATTACTCGTGTGTAGCGAGGTTACCAAAGTGTTTAACGGTCCCAAAAGAATGACCGTTAAGCTTCTCCCTACGCATGTTTCTCCGGGCGTTCGAGCATTTGCGGACTAAACTACTTGCTTCGATGCTGGCCGTCGTTCTTCTGCTGACGGCGTCGGTATTGTTGCTCGTCCAAATCCGGATGCGGGCGCACGTTGCCGAAGATCTGGCTTCGGACTTGGCCACTGAATCCTTTGTTTACGCCAGAGTTCAAGATGCTCTGCGCCAACAAACCGAGCAAAGCGCCGCTTTGATCGCGAATTTGCCCAGCCTGAAGGCGATCATGGCTACTCGCGATTCCCGCAAGGTCCAGGATGGTTCCGAGTTCATTCTCGACAACAGCGGAGCTGATGTTCTGATCCTTCAGGACTCAGCTGGTAACACGCTGGGCCTCCATTCCAAGTCGCAGAAAGTCGCGAGCTCCAGTGAACGCATGCTGGCGTTTCATTCTTCGCAGAAGCGCGACTGGTGGTACGTGAACGGGCATCTTTATGATCTGAGCTTTGAGCCCGTCACGGCCGGGTCGGGCCCGGAAAAGCGTTCTCTAGGATTGGTGGCGCTCGGCCGCGAGGTTACTCCCCAGAGCATTGCAGGCGCTGACGGGCTGCAGAGTGGTCCCATCATTTTCGAGCGGGACGGACGTGTTTTGGTCAGTTCACTCGACCCTTCTTTGTGGAGCGACTTCCAGCATCGGGTCGCAAGGTCCCCTCTCAAGGCGGGCTCGATCCATGAACTCAACCTGGGTGGAGAGCGTTACCTCGGCAGTTCGATCGAACTATCCGGCGAGCATCCCGTACATCTCTATTGCCTGAAGTCATTTGACCAGGCCACCGGCTTCCTGGTTTCGTTGAATCGCACATTGCTGATGATGGGCGCGTTCGCAGTCCTTGCCGGAACGCTCTTCGGTTTCGCACTGTCGCGACAAATCACCCGTCCTCTCGAAGACCTGGTTCAAGCCAGCCGTCAAATGGAAAAGGGCGACTTCGAGTTCCCCATCGTGACCCAAGGCGAAGACGAGGTCGCGGAACTTACGCGGGCCTTCGCGCAAATGCGGAAGAGTCTTCGTCTGTCCCGCGAGGGTATGCTGCGTTCAGCGCGCCTTGAGGCAGTCGGACGCCTGGCAGGCGGCATCGCTCACGACTTTAACAACCTGGTGATGATCATCAAGGGTTACAGCGATCTCGTGCTTGAATCGGCCGACGAGAAAACTCGACCGCACCTTGAGGAGATCAAACGTGCCGGCGATCGCGCCAGCGGCCTGACCCGGCAGCTTCTCGCTTTCAGCCGCAAGCAGGTACTTGAACCCCAGGTGCTCGACCTGAATCACACCGTTCGGGGCATGCTCAAAATGCTTCGGCTGCTCATGGGCGAAGACATCGAATTGCTGACCAGCCTCTCGGATCAGATCGGCCGCGTGAAAGCCGACCCCGGACAACTGGAGCAGGTGATCATGAATCTGGCCGTGAACGCGCGCGATGCACTGTCCGGCCGCGGCAAGGTGATTATCGAAACTCAGTCCTGCACTCTGGACGCAACCATCTCCGCCACCCACCCTGAAATCGCACCCGGGCATTATGTACAGCTGGCTGTCACCGACACCGGTTGCGGGATGAACAGCGCCACGCTTTCGCAGATCTTTGAGCCGTTCTTCACTACTAAGGAACCCGGCAAAGGAACCGGGCTTGGCCTGTCCACCGTTTACGGCATCGTGAAGCAGAGCCGCGGACACATTACCGTCTACAGCGAGATCGGGGTCGGGACCACATTCAAGATCTATCTTCCGGCCGTCGACAAGCAGGTGACGACTGCAGAAACTCAGACGGTACACGCGCTTCCTACTGGCGATGGCACGGTACTGTTGGTAGAGGACGAAGCGCCGCTCCGCACCTTAGCGGCGGAAACCTTGAAACGCCTTGGCTATCGTGTCCTGACCGCCGGAAACGGGCTCGAAGCTCTCGTTGTCGCGGATCAGTTTGCGGCCGAGATCGATGTTGTGGTTACCGACATTGTGATGCCCCGCATGGGGGGCGCCGAGCTTGTGGAGAAGTTACGCCGCAAGCGATCAGGCTTCCAGGCAATTTTTATGTCCGGATATACAGAAGCGGCCGTGCTGGAGAGTGCTGCGATTGCGCAGGAGGCCATCGTCCTGAATAAGCCGTTTTCGACGGAAGCACTGGCTGGGAAAATTCGTGACGTTCTGGAAGGTCCACGGAAGACGGATCAGGAACGTTCAATGCGAGCGAAAGTCTAATGCGATTTACGGAGGCGTTATTGCAGAATCGTCGGGTCTCCTGGGGCTGACCGGATCGTCGTCGTGGATCAGGGCCCAGGCCGTAATACCACCCACCACCCCAATACCCGCTGCCGGAACAGCACCGCCACGTTCCCGCTTTTTCTTTCCCTTTTCGGAAGTCGCATCGCGGCTCGCTTCCTGGCCTTCCGCCAGGGTCGTGGTGCCACTCGCGTCGATCAGCTTCACGTCGCCTTTGCGGGCGATAATCCTCACCGCACCATCGGTATCGTGTACTTCAAACTCAGTCCACGACGCCCCCGCCGGCACGACCTGAAGACCGCCGATCTGGCGCCGCCATACTCTGCGAAGTCGCGACGTTGAGACTGCCATGTTCCAACTTCACGGCGCTGCCTTGATACTGGATGAGCGAATCGGAAAGAACCAGGACGCTGGTTCCGCTGGACTTTATGTTGGCGACGGAATTGGCTTTCGTCTGCACCAGATCGCCCACGAAAATTGCCGAGGACTTTGGAATATTCTCGCCATTGATCCAGGCGGTCCCGTTGGTGTACATCATGGCGGCAGCTGAATCGGCGGCGAATGCCGGAGAAGCCATCACCGTGATCAGCAGCCAACTCAGGACCCCGCGAAACGTCAGAGTTCGCATCGCTTTTCCACCAGCCGGTACGGGAATTTGAGGGCTATGGTAGCCCGTAACTCGTTGAGAGTTAATTCTCTTGAATATTCGGAAAGGTCTACAACCAGCGGTCGACCAACTGCCACCATGCCATGCGGAGCCATTCATCCACGTTGGTCTTGGCCCACTGTCGTTGCCGCCACCACTGTAACCCGAATTGTGTCGGATCGTACGCAGCTGCCACGCTGAACGTCCATTGAGGGTCTTCCTTGCGAAAAATACTCAAGGCTCGCCAGGTATGAAAATCGGACGTTACCAGCAAGACCGAATGTGCTCCTAGTTTGCGTAGACATGCCGCCGCCTCCAGAGACTCTGCCTTCGTCGATAGACCATGGATCGGACATACGCTCAGCGTGTTCGGCTGAGGCTGATCTGCCACCCACTTCTGCGCCAGTTCCAGGGCGGTGGAATTGTAGATTCTGACATCCGCCGGCACATCGAACACCACTCGACTTGCGTATCCCTCATCCCGCAAAGACAACGCGCGCGCGGGGCGATATTCCGTTTCTCCTGCCAGCACCAGGATGACGTCGGCTTTCTCCGGCTTATTGACCACCAGCATTTTTCCGGAATTCGCAGCCAGCCAAACGAGGAGTAGTAGTAAGACGATTATTCGCAACCGGCGTGCAAGTCTCAATTCGGTGGTCCCTCCCGCGCGTGCATTGAAATTGCTTGTTTGTCCGGCGCACGAGAGATGAAATTCTTGCCGTCGATCCAGCATGCAAAAACTTCATGGTTACCGCGGCTGCACGAAGCCCGGCAATTTCCGCGTGCTAGAATTCTCGAGGAATCTCGCCCAATCATGACGACGCGCACTGTACCTGTTCTTTCTTCCGAACTTAAAAGCAAGATCGATAGCCGTCAAGCGCGGGTAGCCGTCATCGGCCTCGGCTATGTCGGCCTGCCCCTGGCCCTTCTCTACACCGAGCAGAAACTGCGCGTCACCGGCTTCGACATCGACCAGCGCAAGGTCGACACGCTGAATTCGGGCGGGTCCTACATCTTCCGAATCACTCCAGAGGAAATCGGTTCCGCCAAGGCGGGTGGTCTTACCGCCACTTCCGACTACTCTCGCCTCGGCGAAATGGACGCCATCATCATTTGCGTGCCCACGCCACTGAATGAATATCACGAGCCGGACCTGAGCTACATCACCAATACTGGGCATGCCATGGCTCCGCATATTCGCCCGGGACAATTGATCATCCTCGAAAGCACCACCTATCCGGGTACGACGGAAGAAGTGCTGGTCCCGATTCTCGAAAAGGAAAACAAGGCCGATCTGAAGGCAGCGCGCAATGAACAATCCTCGGATCGCGACTTCTACGTCGCCTTTTCTCCGGAGCGCGAAGACCCGGGAAATACGTCCGTAGCCCGGCGTGACATCCCCAAGGTCGTCGGCGGTCTCGACGCCCAAGCCGCTGAGTTGGCCGCCGCGCTCTACGGCACAATCTTCAAGCGCGTGGTGCGGGTTTCCTCGCCGGCCGCCGCCGAGATGACCAAGCTGCTGGAGAATATCTACCGCTGCGTGAACATCGCACTGGTCAACGAACTCAAGCTTCTCAGCCTACGCATGGGTCTCGACATCTGGGAGGTCATCGAGGCTGCCTCGACAAAGCCGTTCGGCTTCCAGCCGTTTTATCCGGGGCCGGGCCTCGGCGGACATTGCATTCCTGTCGATCCCTTCTACCTTTCCTGGAAAGCCAAGGAGTGGGACTTTCACACACGTTTCATTGAGCTTGCCGGCGAAATCAACACCGGCATGCCCTATCACGTCATCGCGTCCGTTGTGAGCGCGCTGAATCGCCACAAGAAATCGCTGAACGGCTCGCGGGTCCTTGTGTTGGGTGTCGCCTACAAGCGGGACATCGACGACCTGCGCGAGTCTCCATCGCTCACCATCATCGAGCTCTTGCAAAAGGAGGGCGCCGAGGTCAGCTATCACGATCCCTACTTCCCGACGATTGGAAAAGGCCGCCGCTATGATCTGCAAATGAAGCGCTCTTCGCTCGATAACCTCGGTCAATACGATTGTGTGCTCATCGTGACGGATCATACGGACTACGACTACGCCCAGATTGTGCGCGAAGCAAAGCTCGTGGTTGACACGCGTAATGCGACTAAGGGCATCCGGAGTGAGAAAATCGTGCGTTGCTGAACGACATATTTTGGCAATGTTCGAAATTTTCACCACACAGGCTCGACGGCGAGAAATCCTTCCCAGAAGCTGTAAATTTTTGCCCCTTCAGAATGGCCTTCTCGGAAAAAGTCCCAATCGCGGGGTAAACGGCTACGGGATAAGTGGTTAGTACATTTGGCTTTCCGTAGAATTGGCCTTCAGGTTGCAGGAAAGGTTCAGCGAAGTTGTACACTTGACTGGCCGATTCCGTTTTCCAGGTTCACCAGCCAGCGGATCGGACGTCGATTAGCTGTAGAATTTTGCGAAAGGGCAGCTCTGCCGAGTTGCCGGACATCTGAGACCCTTATGGCTCCCGACGCTCTGAAGATTCCCTTTGCTTTGCTTCCAGATCGAAGGCCACCCTGGAAGGAGTTCGTTTTCAGCATGGTGACCCAGGGGGGAGCGATCGTCCTGATCCTGTGGATCGTGAGCCTGCGTCCTCAGATTATGGCCGCGCCGCAGCATGACTACCGCGAAATGGGCCTGGTCACCACGCCACCGCCGGTGAACCACCAGCCGGCCCCGGTTCGTGAGTTCAAAGTGCCCGAACCCGTGGCGCAAATGAACACACCGATCCCTGAAAATTTGCGTCTGCCCTCGCCGACGCCGAAACCGAAAGTTGCCGTCGAAGAGACGCCAGCCCCAACTGTACAAATTGCTGCCAACAAGCCAAACCTCCCGACCTCAGCGCCTGCGATTCCAAAGCGGCTTGTGCAAACCAATGTGTTCTCCACTGGAAGTTCCGCAACACCAACCATGGCCGCCGCTCCACAGAAAGTCCAAACGGGAGGCTTCGGAGACCCCAATGGAGTGCCTGCGCAGACAAACAACAACACTGGCAAGCCAGCCAATATCGCCCAACTCGGGTCATTCGACTTGCCGGCAGGCCCAGGTTATGGAAACGGTACCGGCGGAGCCAAAGGCGCGCGCGGAGTAGTCGCCAGCACCGGTTTTGGAAACGGAGTTGCCACCGGAGATGGCAGTGGTCGAATCAACACGTCGCGAGGCAATGGAGTCGTCCGGCAAGCGGGATTCGGAGACGCCGATGTACCTGCGGCGCAGACCGTCCGCCCGAAAACAACCGAGACCGCAGCACGCGTGGTGCCCGCCGAAATTATCTCGAAACCGACTCCGGCGTACACTGACGAAGCACGCAAAATGCGAGTGGAAGGTGAAGTCCTCCTCGAGGTTGTGTTGGAAGCCTCTGGAAAAGTTCGCGTGCTGCGAGTGGTTCGCGGCCTGGGTCACGGACTGGATGAGTCCGCGGTTCATGCCGCTGAGCAGATCAATTTCAAACCGGCGCTGCGGGATGGCCAGCCTTCAGATTCCACCGCCGTGTTACACATTATTTTCCAGCTGGCCTGAAGCTACACGCTCACAAAGAGGTCGAATGCGCAGTCTCAAAGCGGTTTGGTTTCCTCTCTTGCTGGTATTCGGTCTTGTCTCCGGGATCGCAGCCCAGGAAGCAGCCCCGCAGGGATCAGAATCGGGTAACACGGCCCCGGCGACGCTGACGCAATTACCCGCCGCCACCAGCCCGGCGGCACCCTCATCCTTCGATCAGGTCGTCGACCGGATTGTGGAGCGTGAGCACTTTTTTGTTGCCCAGATGCGCCACATGCACCCGCTGGTGGAAACTTACATCCAGAACATGCGCGTCGACAAAGAACTTGGATCGGTGCCTACGGACGACCACTATTTTCTGGGCCGCCTCGACATGACCAATGGCCCGCAAGACCGGTCCTTCATCGGGCGTCCGGGATTCGGGCGTCGGATGATCAGCAGCTTGACCAGCGTGTACTCGATGCACTTCTTGCCTCTGGGCTTCGCCCAAATGGTCATGCTGGATGACGACTTCCAGAAGAAGTATTACAAGCTCAACTTTGTGCGTCGCGAATTCCTGGGCGAGACACGTTGCCTTGTAATCGATGTCCAGCCGAAAGACTCCTCTGGCAAAGGGCGTTTCCTGGGGCGAATCTGGGTCGAAGATCAGGAATTCAACATTGTCCGCTTTAACGGAACCTATTCGCCGCACGCGAGCACTTCGTTGTACCTTCACTTCGACAGTTGGCGTTTGAACATGCGGCCCGGCGTATGGCTACCTGCGTATGTGTACAGCGAGGAATCCGACCTGAAATATAAGATGACGCAGAACCTTCATTTCAAGGCGCAAACCCGGCTTTGGGGATATGACCTGAAGAATCTCGGCCGCACGGACGAGTTCACGTCGATCCAGATTGACTCTCCTGAATCGATCAAAGACCAGAGCGAAGTGGGGCAGGATGCAACTCCAGTAGAAGCTGAGCGCATGTGGCAGCGACAGGCGGAGGACAACGCCGTCGAGCGCCTCCAGAAGATTGGCTTGCTTGCACCCCCCGGCGACGTCGACAAGGTGCTGACCACGGTCGTCAACAACCTTATCGTCACGAACAATCTTGATATCCAGCCTGAGATTCGCGCTCGCGTTTTGCTGACTGCGCCGCTGGAATCTTTCACCATTGGACATACGATCGTCGTGAGCCGGGGGTTGTTGGATGTGCTTCCAGACGAAGCTTCCCTGGCCATGATCCTGGCCCGCGAGCTCGGCCACATCGCGCTGGGACACCAGATGGATAGCAAGTTCGCCTTCAACGATCGAATGTTCTTCGCCGATGAGGACACCTTCTCGAACTTGAGCTTCCAGCGTAGCCAAGCCGACGAGGATGCAGCCGACAAGAAGGCGCTGGAACTCCTGACGAACTCTCCTTACAAAGACAAGCTTACCAATGCCGGCCTGTTCTTGAGGGCATTGCAAGATCGCGCACCGGATCTCAAGAATCTGATCCGGGCTCGTATGGGTGATGGGTTGGTAAGCGGGAAGACTCTGCGGATGTCAGCTCTGCTGAACTCCGCGCCCCAGCTGGATCAACGAAAGAAGGATCAGATCGCAGCCTTGCCCCTGGGTGGACGTATCAAGGTGGATCCGTGGAGCAATCAGGCAACGCTGGCGAAAACCAAGCCGGTCGCCCTGCTTTCCGCTCGTGAAAAGATGCCGTTTGAAGTAACGCCGGTCTTCCCCTACATCATGCGAATCCCGACATCGGGGGCTGAAAGGGTTGCCTCCACCACGCCTGCACCGACAGCGAAGTAGCGGTTCGCAGGGCCTAGAGCTGACTCTTCTTGGGGAACTCGCACCCCGGGACAGGGCACGAAGGAACGCACGTACGGGGCGGGACACACCTGGCGAAGCCGCGAACTTCTCGCGTTATTGAATCGCGCTACCGACCTGCGAAAACACTGTATTCGCGTTGGAACCGATCAACCGAATGGTTCCGACGACGATAACAAGAATCACGGCCAACATCACTGCGTACTCGGCGATGTCCTGGCCTGACTCTTCCGACCATAGCTGTTGCAAGAACGTAGTCACAGGCTCCTCCCTGAAAAGCAACGACCCCCAGAC
Organism: Acidobacteriota bacterium; assembly: GCA_046728215.1. Lineage (GTDB taxonomy): Bacteria > Acidobacteriota > Terriglobia > Terriglobales > Acidobacteriaceae > Gp1-AA133. The sequence continues at coordinate 127,168 of JBKPEB010000001.1, forward strand.
CGTAAGCGCAAACTTTTGCCTAGGTGTACCTGAACAACATGCTAGTTTTGCCGCCTACCGCAGCCAATAGCACCGAAGTGGCTGGATATGGCACGAAAGTGCCATATGGATTCGGTCCTTTAGTTACTATAACATGGCGGCTTTTATGGAATGCCTTTAATCGGCAATCCCTGATTCACCGCGAAAAGAGCAAGTTCCAAGCGCGTCGAAACGCCTAGCTTATCGAAAATATTGCTAAGGTGATGTTTTACGGTATCTTCGCTGATCTTGAAGTATTCTGCAATTTCTTTGTTTGAATACCCCGCCACCACTGCCGACACGATTTCCAGTTCTCGAGGCGTTAAGCCGAATTTCTTCTGGCGCGACTCTTCATGCGAAGCTTGCATTTGCGTTCGCAGATATTGCACCAGATTGGACACAGCCTCGCGCCCTACCCAGTACTCCCCTGACATAACCGTGTGGATGCTCTTGAGAAGCAACTGCGTTGCAGAATCTTTCAGCACCACACCCCGTGCTCCCAGTTGCAGCGCTTCGACAATCTGATGCTTCTCGGCTGCGGCGGTCAATAGGATCACCTTGACGCCATTTGCGGCGGGACCGGAACTCAGATCGCGCAAAGCCTCCAGGCCCGGCTGCCTTGGCATCGCCAGATCCAGAAGCATGACGTCTGGTTTCAGTTGCCGCGCAAGTTTCACTGCGTCATTTCCGTCGGAAGCTTCTCCAATCACCTTCAGACCAGGCTCGGCCTCCAATAGACGCCGGAGCCCGTCGCGGAAGATCGGGTGATCGTCTGCGATTACGATACGAATGGTTTGCGATCTTTTATTGTCCATACTCCGCTTCCCGATTCTTGGGCACCCGAATCTCGAGCCGCGCCCCTCGGCCCGGGGTTGATTCTATCGTGAGTTCCCCCTCAATTAAACGTACGCGCTCAAGGATAACTGTGGGACCCTTCCCAGGTCCCTGCGGGTCCGCGAGCGACCACTTTCCCGAGAATGGAAATCCGCGGCCGCTGTCCTCGATCGTGACAATCCAGTGTGTCTCCGAATCCAAAAGGCGCACTAGACCTTCCTTCGCGCCCGAATGCTTGCGGATGTTGACCAGCCCCTCCTGCACAATCCGGGATAGCTCGCGGCACACGCGGGGCGGCATGTGAACCTGTTCTACTTGGGAGACGAACCGCACGGTAATCCCCGTCTCCCGCTGAAACCGCTCCACGTTGTCGGCCAGAAACCGAATAAAGTTATCAGAGTCTACCTCAAGAGACTTCATCTGTTGCATTAACTCTCGCAGCTTCAGCACTTCCTCCCGCAGCAGGCCCTGGATGCGCCCCAGTTCCGAGCTGATTGGGCTGGACTGGGCTTCTGACTGCCTGCGGACGACATCCACCTGCATCTCCATCGCGATGAGCGACTGCACGGCACCATCGTGAAGTTCGCGCGCCACCCGCGTTCTTTCCAAGGCTCCGGCGCGTTGTCGCAAACGCCTCAGCAGATACACGTTGTACACTGCGGGACCTACCTGGCGCACCAGTTCTTGCAGGAAGCGAAGGTCCTCCTCCCTATCCATCCCCACCCCTGGATCGAGCAGAAAGATTCTCCCTCGCCACTCCGTGCCGAACTGGAATCTGACGACCATCAGCGAGTGGAAGGGATGGAGCTTGCTGAAGGCGGAGAGCGATAAGTCCGACGATATTCGCAGCCGAGTGCCCTCACGATCAAGGGACAAGACGCGAGTGTTGCCATTCTTCGGAATGAGAAGAGATACATCGGCGTCCGATTCATACAGGTACGTCTCACGATCGCTCGGCAACGATTCAAGCCAGCGAAGCTGGGCGGGAGCTGAATCGACGCGCTGGACATCGCCGACGAAGACCCGGTATTTGTTCTTTTCCTGCGACGCAATCAAGGCGCCACGGGCACCGTACATAGAAATAAGCTCGACGAGAATCTCTCGCAACGTCCCCGTAAGCCCAGCCTCTACACGGGCGCGCCCAAGCACTCGATTGATGATGGCGCGCTCCGCGCGCAGCCGCTTCTGTTGTTCTGCCAGATAACCCAGAAGAAGTCCCATGACCAGCAGGTAGGCAGACAGCATGAAGAGGTGTTTGGGTTGGAATTGCGAGCTTTGCACGTCGAGTGGAGGAAAACCGTAGCGCGTAACCACCTTGTCGACCGCTGACACGACTCCATGATTGATGGCGAAGCTCTCCATCCACAACAGCAGGACGGAGCATACGGAGGTTCCGAACGTTTCCCACAAGCCCCAGCGATAGGCCGATGCCGCCAGCACGAAGACAAAGAACAGCAGAAGCGGAGCGCCCTGCCCCGTGGCAAACAGAACCACCAGCGCAGGCCACACAATATCTGCCGCATGCACCAGGAGACGGAACGATGAGGTCGATTCCTTCCGAAACCGCAGCAGCAGCATCACCGTGACGCCGTGCACGATATACAGGCCCAGGATCCAGTAGGCCCAATACGAGTTGCTCAGTTCCGAGGGATCCATCCACAACGCCACCAGCGCAGAAATGGCCAGGAAGACTCGCGCCGACGCGAGCCACCGCTCGATGCGCCGCACTTCCCCGGGAGTGACCGGGGCGCGCAAACGGGAAAAGAAGCGATATTTGGTGGGCTGCAGCGGTAAACGGATCACAGCTCCCCAGGGTCTGGTGGAATGACACGGATATTATTGATTCCACTGCGCGATGGCAAGCTAAAGTTAGAAAATCGCGCGCCTCGTACGGGGGTTCTCAAAGCGCCCTGGGTTACCGAAGTAACCTTCGCAACAACTGTCAGCCGTCTAGAATGGGCGCAGAAAGGTTCGCTTGTCAGAGCGCTCCAAACTCTGGATTCTGGCCGCAGGCTGCCTTGTGTTTGCGCAAGGCTGTGCCTCCCTGCTGATCGCGCCGGGCTTCGCGCTGACGGTGTTCAGCGACGTCACGCAATGCATCCTGCTTCTTTCTGCAACGGCAGCCCTCCTCCCCAACATCACGAAAAATCACGGCCGCACACGCGTGTTCTGGGGCTTGATGACGCTCGGCATCGTGTTCTGGCTTTCCTATCAACTTCTCTGGAGCTACATCGAAATCGTGCTGCGGCAGGACGTGCCGCAACCCTTCGTAGGCGACATCGTGGTCTTCCTGCATTTCGTCCCCATGATGGCAGCACTCGCCCTTCAGCCGCAGGCGCAGCAGAACGAACACGAAGCAAGGCTTGGACGTTTGGATTTCGTGCTCCTGCTGACCTGGTGGGTCTACCTGTATCTGTTCGCCGTCATCCCTTGGCAGTATGCGCAACGGGACGAGTTTTCCTATGGGCGCAATCTGAATGCTCTCTACCTGACGGAGAAGCTGGTGTTCCTCGTCGGACTGCTCATCGTCTGGAAGCGAAGCAAGAAGGGGTGGAGGACCATTTACGCCCACTGGCTAGGCGCAAGTCTGGTGTACGCGCTGAGTTCCTACGTCGCGAACTGGGCAATCGTGCGCGACGTCTATTACACCGGCAGTCTCTATGACCTGCCACTCGCGGCCTCGATGGGATGGATCAGTGTGGTCGGCGTCGTTGGGCAGGATCTGCGTCCCCATGAGGAAACGGCTCAGACTGGCGGCCGGCACGGCGTCTGGGTCGCAAGACTCGGAATGATCGTGATCCTCTCTCTGCCCGTTCTGGCGGCATGGTCTGTGTTCGATGTCAGCGCTCCGCCTCGCGTGCGCACCTTCCGGCTCGTGCTAACGCTGGTAACGATGATGATCATGGGCGGCGTCGTCTTTCTACGGCAGCACTTGCTTGACCGCGAACTCATCCGCTTGCTGCGCAGCTCGGAACAATCCTTCGAGGACCTCAAGCGCTTGCAGACCCAATTGATCCAATCAGAGAAACTGGCGTCGCTGGGACAACTTGTGGGCGGCGCTGCGCATGAATTGAACAACCCTCTGACAGCGATGCTGGGCTATTCGGAATTGCTTGCCGATTCTGGCCTCACCGAGGAGCAGCGAACGCTGGCCTCAAAGATCGCGCAACAAGTCCGGCGCACGCGAGTACTGATTGGGAGCTTGCTGAATTTCGCGCGGCAAGTGCCCGGGGACAAAGTGCCGGTCGATCTCAACACGGTTGTACAGACTGCGATCAAGCATTACCAGCCACAGTTCAGTTCGCGGCGCATCGACGTACAAATCAATTTGGAAGAGGGTCTGCGTCCGATTTCCGGCGACCCAAACCAGCTACTTCAGGTCTTCCTGCATATCGCAAGCAATGCCCTGCAAGCTCTGGAGGAGGTAGGCGGAGGAATTTTCTCGGTGAGGACCTCTCGCAAGGACAACAGGATGATCCTGGAATTCTCCGACAACGGACCCGGAGCACGGGAACCGGAACGCGTTTTCGATCCGTTTTACACGACCCGTTCTGTGGGCAAGGGAGCCGGTCTGGGCTTGAGCGCGTGCTACGGGATTATTCAGGATCATAAGGGATTGATTCTGTGCACGAACCGCGTGGAAGGCGGCATGACAATTCGGATTGAACTGCCAGCAGCCGGCACGCCCGCTCTGGTGCCATCGAAGGATCTCGTCGAGAACGTCACCCCGGCGGCCTCGGATGGCGCGCCGTCCCAGGTGCCTTTGACGAATTAGTCTTTCTCGACCAGCGCCGGCGCAGCCGAGATCTCTACTGTTTGCTTCAATTGCCCGCAAGCCGCATAGATATCCCGCCCCCGTGGACGGCGAATGAAAGTGGGCACCCCCGCGGCAATGAGGATCTTTTGAAAACTCAGCACGCGGTCATGCGCGGGCATGCCGAATGCAATGCCGGGCCCCGGGTTGAGGGCGATCAGATTCACTTTAACGCGTAGAGCTCGAACCAACTCGGCTACTTCGCGCGCGTTTTGTGACGCGTCATTCACCCCATCGAGCAGAACATACTCAAACGTGAGCCGCTCCCGCGTGCGCAGCGGAAATGACCGCGCTGCATCAACTAGACTTGCCAAATTCCATTTCCGATTGACGGGCATCAGGCGCGTGCGTAGCTCGTCGTTCGAAGCATTCAGCGAAATAGCCAGCTTGGGACGAACCTCCTCTCGGCCAAAGTCGTAAATGCGCGGAACGATGCCGGCCGTCGACAGGGTCATGCGCGATTCCGGGATACCTACGCCATCCACAAGCAGACGAACTGCCTTCATGCAGTTGTCGTAATTGAGAAGGGGTTCACCCATCCCCATAAAGACAAGGTTGATGCGATCTTGTGGTGGAGACACGCCTTGGTCGCGCAACACGGCACAAATCTGGCCAACAATTTCACCAGCAGTGAGATTCCGCTTCACGCCCAGCAGAGCCGTCAGGCAGAACTGGCAGTCGACGGCACAACCGATCTGGCTTGAAACACAGATGGTCGCGCGATTCCATGCACGCGCCGATTGCTCGCCTGCTTCACTGCCGTCACCGGTCTCACCATCGTCGCCTTCTGGCATCCACACAGTTTCGACGGTTTGCGCATCCGCACACGCGATCAGGTAACGTACCGTACCATCCGTAGATTCGAATTTGCGCTCGATCTGAGGAGCACCGATCGAAAAATCCCGCGAAATCAGTTCGCTTCGCAGAGTACCGGGGAGTGTAGAGACTTGTTCCATCGAGGCAACGCGCTGCCGGTAGAGTGCCTCGTAAAGCTGCTGCGCGCGGTAAGGCGGCTGCCCGAACTCTTCCATGAGACCAGCGAGCTCGCGCCGATCCAATCCCATTAAGTGTTTGTTCGAAGTAATCGCCACCCTCCAGTCACACAACCGCTGCCATCAATTCTAGATCACAGCCTTGGGAACAAGGGGGGAAGCGCAGCTGAACCAAGGACTTGCTGTCCACTTGGAACGAGTGTGGCAAGGCCAGGTAGGCAGGAATATTTTGATCCGCTTCCGTTTTGGAGATGCCAACAAGACCTCGACGCAGTTACCGAAAGTAAGGGGTGGTGCGGGAGCAGAGTAACGTCGAGTGCTTCTCTCGATGCGGAGCGCTTTCCGACTGAGGTGCAAGTTACTCATTCTATGATGGATGTTAACTAGGGAAGCAAGTCTCGGGTGTGTAAAAATAGATAGATCGCCCATGCCGGGTACGTCCTACCCTGCGGGCGACACTTTTATGGTGGCGGAACTACGGAACATACATCGGCAGGTGCTGCCGAACGGGCTGACTGTCATCTCGGAGGAGATGAAGCATATCCGGTCCGTGTCGATCGGGATCTGGATCAAGGCCGGGTCGCGCGACGAGGAACCGCAATGGAACGGTCTTTCGCACTTCATTGAGCACATGGTCTTCAAGGGGACGAAGCATCGTTCCGCCGAGGCCATCGCCCGGCAAGTTGACTCGATCGGCGGCAACCTGGACGCGTTCACCGCGAAGGAATGCGTCTGCTTCAACATTAAAGTCCTGGATGAGCATCTACCTATTGCTTTCGATGTTCTCTCCGATCTGGTGTTGAATCCGGTGTTCGCCGTCGACGACATCGCACGCGAACGGGGAGTCATTCTGGAAGAGATCAAGATGGACGAGGATAGCCCCGAATACCTCGTACACGAGATCTTCACGCAGAACTTCTGGAAGGATCATCCGCTGGGCAAGCCCATTCTTGGGACTAAGGAGACCGTAAAGGGCTTTGAACAATCCCTGGTCTTCGATTTGTACAACAAGAGATTCACGCCGGGAAACTTCATCATTTCCGGCGCCGGCAATTTGAAGCACGCGCACTTCGTGGAACTGGTCGCGAAGCACTTCGACTCCATGCAGCCGTTGAAAAATGGTTTCCACCGATCGGTGCCCAAGATCGTTCCGAAGATCACGCTACGGACGAAGAAGTCCCTGGAGCAGGTGCAGATCTGCATGGGGGTTCCCTCCCATCCGATTGCGCATGAAAAGCGTTTCGCCTCATACGTGTTGAATACGCTGCTGGGTGGGGGCATGAGTTCACGATTGTTCCAGAACATTCGCGAGAGGCAAGGACTTGCCTACTCCATCTACAGCGACTTGAGTCCGTATCTGGATACCGGCTGCCTGTCGGTCTACGCCGGCACTTCGCGGCAATCGGCGGCGAAGGTGGTGCAATCGATCGTTTCGGAATTCAAGAAGCTGAAGTCGGAGAAGTTGCCAGATGAAGAGGTTCGACGCGCGAAGGATCAGCTCAAGGGTAGCCTTATGCTGTCGTTAGAGTCGTCGACTTCCCGCATGTCGAATCTGGCGAGACAGGATATGTACTTCGACAAGTTCTACGGCATGGACGCCGTGATTGAGAAGATCGAAGCCGTCACGGCCGAGGACTTGCACGAGATGGCGAATGACTTTTTCCGAACGGAATCGATTGCGGTGACCGTACTTGGAAATCTGAACGGGTTGAGGATCTCGCGCGATCAACTGGCTTGCTGAAAGATCAACGTTCCAGACTCCACTGCACCTGCAATCCTGCGTGATGTTCGATTGGCAGCGGTAGAATTCCAGAGATTTCCAAGCCCTTCTGATTCCGCTGGCACTCCACGTGTGCACTGAGGTATTGGCGCAGGCAGCGCGGGCAGGGCGCGTAGCCTTCTCGCATGGCTTCCGACGCCGTCATCAGTTGCGGACTCTCGCCGACCTTCCTGTGCAGAAATTCACAACCGGGAACGTGGAAGATTCTCCCCTCGCTTGATAACGCAACCATCATCGACGGGGGTAGTTTGTGCGCAGGCTGCGCGAGTCGGGAGCGCATATCGGGATGCGCAAACACGCTGGAGTTGCCGAATGTCACCGCGCCAGCGACCAAGGCCACCGCGGCTACAGCGAGCATCCAGAAGGATCGCCAGCCCACGAATCCTGAGGATGTTTCCTGAGCAATCCGCCGCTGCAGGCGGCGGCTAAAGCCGGCGGGCAACTCAAACAACCGGCCGTCTCCGTACAACTGCACTACATTGCGGGACCCGTCGAGCACCGCGGTGCAGCGTTTGCATTGGGCGAAATGAGCTTCCATCGCGGATCGTGTTTCTGCGTCGACTTCCCCGTCGAGATAGCCGGAGATCTCTTTCCAGACATGTTCGCAGCTGACTACCATGGCTTGTTCCCCTTCTCGAAAGGCAACCGGCTGAACCAGGGGCCGCCCAGGCCCGGAGCGAGCAGGTCCCGAAGCATGAGACGCGCCCGCAACAGGCGTGTTTTTACGGAGGCCTGGGAGATTCCGAGAGCCTCCGCCGTTTCCCGAATGCTCATGTGCTCCACATCGCGCAGAACAAATACCTGGCGATACTTTTCGGCCAAACTGGCGATGGCTTCCGCCAACTTCTGGCGTATCTCCTTCCGCTCGAGGGTCTGCGACGGAATCTCGCGCCAGTCGGCGAAGTCACGCGGCGTGTAGTTTCCCTCTTCGTCCTGCTTTTCTCCGATGGGTTCCATGAGTTCAGGGTGGGCTCTCCGCCGACGCATGAGGGCTTCGTTGACGGCAATTTGCAACAGCCAGGTGCTGAAGCGCGCTTCGGCGCGAAACTGCCGGATGTGCGTGAGCGCTTTCAAGAAAGCCTCCTGCGCTGCGTCTTCGGCCTCTGCTTCGTTGCGTAACACGGAAAAGGCTGCTGTGTAGACGCGCCGTTGATAGGGCTTGATGAGCTCGTAAAAGTATTCCTTCTGACCGGACTGGACGCGGCGCAACAACTCCTGCTCCCGCAGCATTGCGGGATCGGACGGCGTCACGGCGATGCTCATTCTGTCGGGCAAGCTGCCCATGCATGCGTCCCCTGCGGAAGTGCACTATGACAGCTAGCGTGGACGATATTCGGGATCTGTCTTCCACCCCGTGAGCATAGAGACGAAGTTGCTCCAACCGTGAAGCACCACCATGACGAGGTGTCCAAGGATGAAGAAGAGAATGGCCCACATGGTCGCAAAGTGCCAAACGCGCGCGAGATGAAATCCGCCCATCAGCCACGCGAGCCAGGAAAACTGCACGGGCTTCCAGATGGCGAAGCCGGTGAGCACCGTCAACACCCCTAGTCCAATGGCCGACGTGTAAGCCAGTTTTTGGAGTGGGTTGTAAACTTCGGTCGCGGGCGGCTTGGGCCCGAAGAAGAAGTAATGCCTCGCCATCGGCCAAACGCCAGGCACGTCCTTAGGGGATAAGAGCACCTGTCGGTAGTTTCCTGAGCATATTTGATACACGATGTAGAACAAACCGGTGGCCATGTAGATCCACATGAACGTGAGGTGCCACTGGAGCGCTCCGCCGAGCCACCCGCCGAGTGCAAAAGTCTTGGGCCAGTTCAGAAGATCTTGCTGGGGAATCTTCGCGCCGAAACTCGGGAAAGCGCGAAAGATCTGAAACCCGCTGCCTATCATCACGAATAACGCGACCGTATTTAGCCAGTGCGTGAGGCGAACCGCCCAGGGATGTTCATAGACCGCCGGGATCGACTCTTCGGATTTTCCGGATTCAATCTCGATGACTTCAGACTGCATGCGGTCCACCTCGCTGCTCACAAACCGTAAAACCACGAATAGCCCTGGTCTTCCCAATAGCCGACTCGGTCAAGAACATGTGAGACTTTCAGGTCGGTTAAGTACTTCGCCTGTTTGTAGCCGATCTTGGTGGGCACAGTCAGGCGCACCGGGGCTCCGTGCTCGCGGGTGAGCGGTTGATCGTACATCTCGTAACAGAGCAGGGTCTGGGGATGCATGGCTGTCGCCATGTCGAGTGACTCGTAGTAATCGTCGGCGCATTCCACGGTAACGAATTTTGCTGTTGGATCGGCTCCGATCAGCTTCAGAAATTCTGAGAGACGCGCACCCCCGAATCGTCCGATCACGTCCCAGCCTTCCACGCAAACATGTTGCGTGTTCTGGCGCGTCTTGGGAAGGGCCTGAATGTCGGAGAGTTTGTAGTCGCCGGGCTTCTGCACCGCGCCCGTTACCGTAAGGCTCCAGTTCTCGAAAATCACGCCGGGATCGTCGACGTCATAGTCGTTGATTGGGAATTTGTCGAACGGCGTGAGCTCGGATTCACTGAAAGTCGGAGCGAGGTGACCGGGGCGAAACAACTTTCCTGAAGCCCAATCGCTGAACGTCAGCCCCTGTTGGAGTAGGGGCTCACGCAGTGTGGGAATGGCGAATGCACCGAGAGCGACCAGGGGAGTGAGCTTCAACAACTCCCGGCGATTCATTTTCTTGAACTTGCGCTCGTCCATACGCACTCCTGAGCACTCCGCTACCGTGATGGGATTCGCAGGATACGGGAAAGTTACACCATTGCAACGGGTTTTTCACGTCAGGCGTACATTGGTTTTAAGCCTGCCGAGCCTCAGTTTTGACAGCAACTCCTCACGGATTCTCGGGTTCTTGCATCTAACCAAGTAATAGCCGGTAGTCTCGGCCCTGGTGACCAGAACGACAAAATCCGAGACTGACGGCACGTTGGATCGGAGGACGACTATGGCACAGGTGATCGAATTTTATGTTCCCGACCGGTTTCGGAAAAAGAAAGTGCGTTGGGTTCCGCCAGAGCAGCGCGGGAAAGTGATTGAATTTCCAAGCGAAATAAAGCGGTCGGCTTAACGCCACGACAAAAGACGCCCGGGTCACGTGAAAGTGATCCGGGCGTTCTCTCTTGGGGGAGAGCGTGGGATAGACAACGCCTAAAGGCGCTTGATGAAAACTGTCTTATGGCGCGTCCTCATACGAATCCCTAAATACGAGGATCCAGATATGCAGCAAGGGTTGCCCTCCGTTGCTAGCGAGTGTTGCCGACCGGCTCCGGCTTCTCCTTACACAGCGCCTTCGTGCGCGGCTCGTAGACGCAGAACGGTTCTTCGTCCATGAAGTCACCGCTGGCCGCATAGGCGCGCGCGCGACACCCCATGCAAACATTGCGGAACTCGCAGCAACCGCACTTCCCTTTCAATTTCTCGGTGTCGCGCAGTTCGTGAAATACCGCCGCATTGTCCCAGATGTCGGAAAAGGTCTGCCTGCGAAGGTCGCCCGCGATAACCGGAAGGTACCCGCAGGGATACACCTCGCCTTCGTGGGAGATGAAGCACACGCCCGTGCCCGCCAGACACCCCTTCGTCATCGCATTTAAATCGGAGGGATGTCCACCAGCGTGACCGATGCCTTGCGGCTTGATCGCCATTCCGGTGGAGCCGGGCATAGTGATATCGGTCGGGCCAATGGAGGAGGGCTGGGGAGAGGTGTTCGGAGCGGGAGCGATTCCGGTGAGTTGCTGGGAGGCGCGACGATCGGCCGCACGCCGCTGGCGGGCGACTCGGAAATAGTGCGGCGCGCACGTGGCCTTGAGTTCGATACCACCTGCGACCGACTGATCATAAAACCAGTTCAGCATGTGCTCGTACTCTTCCGGAGGCACCATCTGTTCTGCAGCGATATCGACGCCGCATCCCACGGGCACAAGGAGGAAGGTATGCAGAGCGTCGGCGCCCAGGTTCCGCGCGAGTTGAAGGACGTCAGGCAACTGGTGCGCATTGTGGCGAGCGATGGTCATGTTGATCTGCACCGACATGCCCAGGCTCTTCAGATTCCGCAGGCCGTGGACCGCGGCATCGAAGGCGCCAGGGATTCCGCGGAACGAATCGTGCGTGGCAGCGTCAGCTCCATCGAGACTGATGGAGACGCGGCGCACACCAGCGTCGACGATCATGCGGGCGACGCCTCTTGTGACAAGTGTGCCATTGGTGGCAAGGGCCACGCGAAGACCTTTGTTCGTTGCGTAGCGGGCCAGTTGGAAAATGTCAGAGCGGTACAGCGGTTCGCCACCGCTCAATACCAGGATAGGATTGGCTGCTTCGACGATCTGATCGATGATGCGCAGCGCGGAAGCGGTGGGCAAATCGGTGGGGGAACTGAGTTCGGTGGCCGTGGCCCGGCAGTGAATACAACGGAGGTTACAGCCTTTGGTGACTTCCCAGAAGACAAGGCGCGCCTTGTTCTCGGCGTGGTGTCCGTTGCTCCTCCCTGAATCCATCATACGGCCTCCGCGGTGGCTGACTGTGAACCCTACCACCCTCCGAGAGTCAAGATAGAGAACCGTGAACGTAGAGGCCGTGACAGTTATCACTTGCACTTGTGACGTGGATCACTGGGCTAAGTTATTGAGGCGGAAGCGTCTATTGGGTACCGATGCTGGAATGGCAATCGCTGCAGTTGACCTGCGTCAGGTCTCCGAGGTCAACGGGATGCTGGAACGGCACGTTCTGCACAGCCGCGATGCTGACACCGCCTTCCCCCTGGCTGAGGACGCTGTGGCAAACCTGGCATTCCTTTGTCACCACCTTGCCATCCGCGCTGACGTGCTGGCCATCGTGGCACCGGAAACAACCGTTGAAGTAGTAGTGTCCGATATTGTTGGGATGGGTCTGCCAGTTCAGTCTCATCTCCGGGAAAGTCGTGGTGCGATAAATGCGCTGGAGTTCGTCGACGGCAGCGCGGATTTCAAGCTGCTTGCTTCGGGCCAGCGCCGGATACTTGGCTTCGTAGAAACCGTCGAAGGACTTGGCGATTCCCTGCATGGCCGCCTCGGTAGTTTCATAGTTTGCCGTCAACGCCGTGACGGCCTGTTGTTTCAGGAATGGCAAAGAGACATCGAGACGCTTGGCGAGCAGCGAATTGTCGACGGAAAGATCGGGCGGAACGTAAATGTGAGTCGGCCGGTTGTGGCAGTCAACACAATCCATGCGGTGTTGCGGGGCTTTTGCGATCTGATCCTTGGTGAGCGTCGAGTCCTTGGCGTAATACTCGGTGACTCTTCCCTGCATGTTCTTGACGTGGATATAGGGAATGACCTGGCGTTGTTCGTCCGTGGCGATGTAGGTGATTTCGTTGGCGATGTTCATGTGCCAGTGAATGCCTTCGACCGCTCCGGTCGCCGGATCGCCGCCGCCAACATTGAGCAGCATCCTAATCTGACGCGGAGTGTTTTTCTCGTCGCTCGAGTAGTGGGTGAAGACCTTTAGTTGCGCGCCGTAAAACTTCTTGGGCCAGTGGCATTGCTCGCAAGTCTGCGCTGCGGGACGCAGGTTGTGAACAGGGGTCGGGATCGGACGAGGGTACGTTTTGAAGGCTGTGGCGAATACCTGTCGGGCGCCGGACAGCTTGGATTTCACATACCAAGTTGCCCCGGCGCCTACGTGACAATCGACGCAAGCGACGCGGGCGTGCGGTGACAGCTGATAGGCCGTGAATTCGGGCGCCATCACGGAATGACAGAGCTGTCCGCAGAATTGAACGGAGTCGGTGTATTCGTACGCCTTGTAGCTGCCCACCACACTCAAACCAATAAAAGCAACGATGAAGGTGAAAACGAATGTGAGCGCTCCACGCTGGCTGGGATCGTTGAAGTCCAGCTTGAGATAGCGGACATCAGAGCCGGGTTGCTCTCGTCTTTTTCTACGGTCGTACCAGACCCCGAGGGGAACCAGGAGCAAACCTGTCACCAGGAACGCGGGAACCACCATGTAGGCGAGGATCCCGATGTAGGGGCTGGGGTGGTCGGAGGTCAGATCGATAAAGAACAAGAACAGAAAATTGCCGAACGCCACCAGGGTCAACGCCAACCCCACCAGAGAGATGGGATTGCGAAACCATTCACGCAACCTGGAAAACCCGGTTGCCGGGCCGGCATTTGTCTCGGACATGTCAATCGGCATGCGTCCCCGTTCTTTGCTCTGCGATTTGGACCTCTAAGTCCATATTTAAGAAGCGCGTCACCCAAAACCATTCAACAGGCACTGAAATCTCCGCGATCCGGATCAAGCCCTCGTACCGACAACGTCGGAGGAATGGCCGTTCGAGTTCTCTGCCTCAACTGCAGCTCCTTCGCCATCCGCAACGGATTCGGCGAGTTCTTTTTCGTGCTCGGCACGGGCCGCGGCCAGCAGGGTTGTGGAGTCCAGGCCATGCTCCTCAAGGTAGTGTTCGTAGGACATCTTTCCGTCCCACCATGCCCAGTTCATGGGATACACATCCGGATCGAAGAAGACCTGGTAGAAGTGCCAGACCACGATGGCCAAGGTCGCCAGCACCGCCTCGTAGAAGTGAATCGCGGTGGCCACATCCAGCCACCAGCGCGCCATAAGCGAACCGGCCGTGACTTTTGCCCATAACATGACTCCAGTGCCCGCCATGACGATCAGGCCCCAGACCAATGCCCAGTATTCCGCTTTCTCCGCGTAGTTGAAGCGGCGAAATTCTGGCTTCTCGCGGCGTAGTCCCAGATAGTACAGCAGGGTTCCACCAGCATCGCTGGCATCTTTCGGAATGGGCAGGAAATCGAGGAGGAGCCTGCGGCCGTCCCGCGTGAGCGCTATATACGCTATGTGATAGGCGCCGACGCCGATCAGCAGTACGCCTGCGACGCGATGCGTCAGAGCCCGCACCCTTTCGCTCATGCCCACCAGCATGGCGAACCATGAGTCCGGAAACTTGAGCGCGAATCCGGTAATCACCAGCGTAATGAAACTCACGAAGAGAACAACATGCTGAACGCGCTGATGCAGAGACATTCGCACGACCATCAGGTGCTCTTGCTTGCGGCGCTGGATTGCTTTGCGTCTCCAGATCACCAGATTGTGCAGCAGCATTGCTCCGATGACCGCGAAAATCATTCCCAGATAGAGTTTGCGAATCCAGCGAACGGCTACGCTCCCCATGTCCGCAGAAAGCGGGGCATCCACATGGACGCGGCTGAGGGCGAACTTCTCTGAAACTCCGGGATGGCACTGCCCGCAAGTCTTGACCAGATTGGCGTGGTTGATCGTGGACCGGGCGTCATTCGACGGCAGAATGTTGTGCACACCATGACAACTCGCACAGTTGGCAACGATCTGGGAACCTAACTTGGAAGCCAGCCCGTGATAGCTGGCAAGGTAGGTGGTCGAGCGCCTGCCTTCCACGCCAAATTCCTCGTTCAACCTCACGCCTTCGTGGCAGCGAGCGCATGTGATGCTTGCCAGATTCGCGGAAGCTACCGAGGAACGGGGATCCTGATGGGCTTTGATGGAGTGAATGCCGTGACAGTCCGTGCACACCGGCGCCTGGCTGTTGCCGCGAGCGATCGCCTGGCCATGGATGCTCTGCATGAACTCTTCTTGGACCGACTGATGGCATTTGGCGCAAGTGGCGGGAACGTTGAAACGAAAGATAGAAGACTGATCGCTGCTGGCCGCCAGGATGTCATGCGCGCCATGGCAATCCGTACAGACGGCCGCTTTCTCTGAGCCCGCTGCAACCGCCTTTCCGTGCACACTTTGCAGATACGACGTGAAAGGCTGAGAACTGTGCCCGCTGGCCTCCATCACATACTCCTGGCCATGGCAGGTGCCGCAAGTAGCCGGAACGTTGGCGTGACTCACTCGTGACTTCGGATCGCTGGCCGGGAGCAGTTCATGCGGACTGCCGTGACAGGAAACGCAGGTCGCCGCCTGGACATCGCCCGCCTTGATGGCTTTCGCGTGGTAGCTGCGATCGTAAGCAGCCAGTTGATCAGCATGGCAGGTGGCGCAGGAAATCTTCGCCGGAGTTGTTTCATGTGGCGATGTTTTGACATCAGTGTGGCAGTCGACGCACGCGAACATAGCACCGTGAATGGATGCCTTGAAAGCGTCGGGATTCACCGAGATGCTGACCTGCTTGCCGCCAGCATCCTTGGTCATCGTCGGATCACCGTGGCAGGCCAGACATTCTTCGTTCGTCGGCTTGGGAGGCAGCGGTTTCTTGCCAGATCCCCAACCTGGACACACGAATACCAGACAAAGAAGTCCAACTTGCACAAGACCCGATGCGCGCGCGCGCTGCAGGATGGTTCGAGCCGTCAGCATCAGAGCCAACCTCCTCCCCGAATGCACCACTGACTGCACGACCATTGTTGGCATCGATGGGCCGAGGGGCAGTGAGTGGACTCACATTTAGGAGTGACGTACGTCACAAGACGACCGCGAGAACCGGATCGCAGTGAATGCTTACCGGTGCACCTTCTGTGAGGGGGATTCGGAGGAGTGGCAACCGCGGCACAGTTGAAGTGAGGGCTTAACCAGCAAGAGTGCGAGTTGCTTCGGATGGTGCGCCGAATGGCAGGTTAAGCAACTCAAGCCTGCCGTGGTGTGTGGGCCGCCGATGTCGTGGAGGTGACAACGCTGACAGCGGCCCAGGATGGATGCCGGCTTCACATCCGTGTAGCGTACGATTTGATTGGGATGGCCGCCGGATTTGACGTGTTCAGCACCGGGACCGTGGCAGCCTTCACACCCTTGCTCAGCCACCCGCTCTCTCTTGAGAGTTTTGAGGTGCGCGGGTTTCCTGAAGGTATCGTAAGAATCTGCATGGCATCCCTGGCAAACCTCTGCACCCACGTATTGTGCGGAATCGCTGCCCGTAGCCGTAGGTTGGTCTTGAGAAGAGCAGAGCGGGCCTGGGAGCGTCAGTACAACAACGACGATCACACCTGCGGAGTCAGACAGCCACAGAGCGCTGCCGACGACTCTTGCCCAAACCAACAGATCGCACCCGATCGTAGGCAACGTGCAGGTCCTGACTTAGCAGGCCCACCACGTGCAGGCACGCTTCGCGATGTTCGCGCAGGAAGGTGAGTAGCTCCTTGCGCTTAACCATGGCGACCTGGCCGCCTTCCAGCAGTTCGGCAGTCACTTCATAGTTGCTTCCGGACAGGACTGCGCTAAGACCGAGAACTTCTCCGGGAACCGCTACGTGGAGGGTAAGCCGCTTGCCGGATTCCGAGCACACGGAGAGCCGGGCCTTGCCGTTGCACAACACGAAAACACCCCGCGCGCTCTGCCCCTCGCGAAACAACACGGTATTCCGCGGACAAACGATGGTGGACTTCACATTGTCGAGCGCAGCCAGCACGTTGGTCGGCAGATCGCAAAAAACCCGGTCAGGCCGCAAGGCACACTCGAGGCAGTTTTGCTGAATTGCGCTCTCCATAGCAGGTTGATATCGCTTGGGGAAAAAAAGAACAGTGACTGCAGTCACCCGTATGGGTGACCCTTCGCACAGGGCCTGTGCTGGAAAGAGCAGATTAGTTGTTGGACGCCATCGCCTTCAAGGCGACTCTGTTGCGAATGACGAGCGTGGACCCCTTCGCCTGCACGATCTGGCGCTTCTTCAAGTCTGCGAACAAGCGAGTGACTGTCTCGCGCGAAGTCCCAATCATTTGGGCGATTTCTTCGTGTGTCAGCGCCAGTTTCAGGCGAGGCTCCTGTTTGGCGGCTTCTCCGTTCTTGGAACTCCATTCCAGGAGCAGCTTGGCAAGTTTCTCGGATGCGGAATGCGACAGGCCCAACGAACGCACTTCATGGCAGGCATTGTTGTATTTCTCACTCAACTGCTCCGCCACCTTGAAGCAAGCTTCCGAATTGTCCTTGAGGAAGCGCAGGAAGTCTTCGCGCTTCACGAAATTGACCTGGCAGGGATCGATCGTTTCGGCTGTCAGTTCGTAAGGTTTTCCAGAAACAGTGGCGCTCAGCCCGAGGACTTCACCAGGCTCGGCAATCTTGAGGATGAGGGTCTTGCCGTCGGTGGCGCAGATCGAAAGTTTAACGCGGCCCTTGCAAAGGACAAAAATTCCCCGGGGTGCTTGTCCTTCGACGAAGAGAACCGCGCCCTTCGGATAAGCAGTGGCATACTTGATGGCTTCGAAAGATTGCAGCGCCGCCGTTGGCAGGTCACAAAAAATGCGGTCGGAGCGCATCTTGCAAGTAAGGCAGCTTTCCACGATGTCGAGCCCGTATGGTGAGAGCACAGATCCTCCCGATGGACAGCGGCCTGCACGCACAATCCGGACCAGCGGCCACACAGTGCGTTCCAGGCTGGCCTGATCACCTACCCGCTGTGACCAGCGTCACGCCATCAGTGTCCGCCGGTACCTAACGGCGTGCGGTGACCCGCACCACAACGGGGAGTGACGTAGATCACAAGGCGATAAGACGAGGGTTCCGGGCCACTTTCCGGCGGCAGGCGCTCGTTTGTTTTGCTAGCTTTGTGAACCGTTTCAGGGCATACTAGCGGCCGAAGCCCTTCCCCGGCGCGCCAGGAAGGTGGCTGCCCGTCATGTTAGAGGAACTCGAACAACAGGAAACCCAGGAACAGTTAGTCATCCCAAGGCTGGAGATTGCCCCTCATGCTCCCGTCCTGGTGGAAAACGACCAAAAGCAGCGCCGGCGGATGATCATCGCCTTGGTCATGTTGTTGGTGGCCCTTGGGCTGGTTCTCGTGAAAGATCGGGACTTCTGGTTCCCAACCCCGGATGCTGCTGATTCTGAAGTGGTTGACGAACCCGGGAATCCCGAAGTGGCTACAAGTGAGCCCACGTCGGCAATCCCCAACGCGCCTGCGCCTTCCAATACGCCCTCAGTTCGAAAGAGACATGCCGGACCGCCACCTGCAGCGAAGCCTCCGGAGCCGCCTGCGTCGGCGGGGCCCGTGGTTTCAGCTTCCCGAGCTGTGCTGCCTCCTCTTCGAGTGGAAGTTGTAGCCGGCGACCAACGACAGGTCGTGCGGCCAGGCAGCCCTTCCGTGAAAGTGGAATTGCAGAATGGCGCGCCCGGGAAGATTGCCTCTGAGCCGGTGAAGCCGACTACGGATTTACCCGATCCCATGGCGATGACCACCACCGGGGAGCGCGTGGAAATGTCGACCGACACACGCCAGGCCCTCACTCGTCCGGTGCGTCCGGAATACCCGTTGCTCGCTCGCCAGATGAAGGTACAGGGCGCAGTGGTGCTTTCGGTGTTCATCGACAAAGATGGAAACATCGAGAACCTCCAGATCGTGAGTGGACCCGCGATTTTAGCGGATGCGGCGCGAGCGGCTGTAAAGCAATGGCGGTTTAAGCCCTATCTGCAAAATGGCACCCCGGTAGCGACACAAGCTCGGGTTACGGTGGCTTTCACGATCGGCGTAGCCAACTAAATCGGTTCAGTCAAAATGAGAGGCGGTGCGTAATGCACCGCCTTTTGTCTTTGCAAAATCCGAAAAAGCACCACACAAATAACGAGCGCCCGGACTCTTTCGAGTCACAGGCGCCCGGGCAGCCCTCCCCCAGAACTGCTCGCGGAAAAAATAAATCTAAGC
Source organism: Acidobacteriota bacterium (assembly GCA_046728215.1). Classification (GTDB taxonomy): domain Bacteria; phylum Acidobacteriota; class Terriglobia; order Terriglobales; family Acidobacteriaceae; genus Gp1-AA133. The sequence continues at coordinate 146,255 of JBKPEB010000001.1, forward strand.
CCGATGGCTGAAAATAGCACTTCCGTGCTACTCATTACCCCACGAACGTGCCATGCGAAAAGCCTTGCGGGGCAAGGGTTTTGAAGGAAATGTCAGTTTTCCGGCCATTCTTGGGGTGTGGAAAACACGAGGAAATCTAATCCAGCGTTTTCATGGTCAATGGGGATCAATCAGTGCCGGGAGACTGACCCTGCCAGGCACTCCTCGGACAAGCCTCGTACTCTCGATTTCACTGCTCCCAGCATCGCTGCGACCACCGGAGACAGAACGCCTCCTGGCTCGAAGTTCTGCCCGCAGACGGTTAGGACGTAGGATTGGGGACAGGCACCGTAAAGCTCCGAACTGAGGGCTAGTAGCGCACCCGGGGTCAAGTGGTGTGTCAGTGAGGGAGAACCAGGCTGAGATACCAGCTCGTCACAGTGGAAATCTCCCGGCTGCCCGTCTCGTGCACAATCGATGAACAGGACAAGTTCGGCTGCACTCAGGGGCTGCGCCAATTCTGGCGTGAGTTGGTGGCAAGGCAGTACTTCTGTTTCCGCAGAGCGATTTGTGCGAGACAGTTCGTTGGCAATCTGCCATCCCAGGCCATCATCGGAGCGGAGCGGATTACCGTAACCGATAATCAGAACTCGAGCCATGGCCACACCTCCTGCGCCTCATCAGGCTTGGCGCACTTCGTCCAACATCTCCCCGGACGAGCTGAATAGTTGAATGACTAGTGGCATTTCCCCGAGTGCATGTGTCGAGCAGCTCAGGCAGGGGTCGTAGGCCCGAATCAACGCTTCCACGCGATTGAGCATGCCCGTGGTCAGGCGCTCGCCGTTTACGAAATGCTTCGCGACCTGCAGGATCCCGCGATTCATGGCCATATTGTTGTGCCCTGTGGCGATGATCATATTGGCCCACCGAATCAAGCCCTGCTCGTCAATCTTGTAGTGGTGGAAGAGAGTGCCGCGCGGAGCTTCGCAGCATCCCACGCCTTCTTCACAGTTGGGGCCGGCGATGGCACGCACATGTTTCGATAGGATATCGGGGTCGGTGAGCAACTGCTGCATGCGCTCGATGCAATACAGGATCTCGATCAGGCGCGCATGGTGATAGTGGAAACTGCTGAGTACTGCCGTGCGCTGCAGTTCGTGGAATTCGGCGAGTTCCTGGTCCGCGCGCGGTGTGCCGCAGCGGTCGGCAACGTTCAAGCGCGCGAGTGGACCGACTCGATAGATTCCCTCGGGATAACCTTTGGGTATGTAGTACGGCGACTTCAGGTAGGTCCACGCTTCGTTTTTCTCGCCGATATATTCCTGGTATTCGGAGGGATCGAGGCCGTTTGCGATGACATCGCCGGCGGAGTTCACGACGCGAATGCCGCCATCGTAGAAAGTGAGGCCACCGTCCTTCTTCACGATCCCCAGGAACAGTGTTGGAAAGTTCCCAAAGCTCGCGATCTCGGCGCGAAAACCCTCGATGCTGCTCTTAAACCATTCCAGCGTGCGCTCGGCAATCGCCAGCACTTCCGGAATCCCCGCGAGGATAGCGCCCCGGTTCAACTCGGAGAGCGGTTCGCTCACGCCCCCCGGCACAACCCATGCCGGGTGAATTCTCTTTCCGCCCAGCCGTTCAATAATCTGTTGTCCGAACCGGCGAAGGCGGACACCGTCTCGCGCCAGTTCCGGTTTCTTCTGAAGCACTCCAAAGATGTTGCAGGTGGACGGGTCGGCATCCATGCCCAGGAGCAGGTCCGGGGACGAGAGATAAAAGAAGCTGAGCGCGTGCGACTGGACAACCTGGGCGAGTCCGAAGATGCGCCGCAGTTTGTCGGCCGTGGGCGGGATGCGCACCGCCAGTAGCGCGTCACAGGCCTTGGCCGAAGCCACCAGGTGGCTGACCGGGCAAATGCCGCAGATGCGGGCCATCAGCGCGGGCATTTCCGAGAAGGGACGGCCCTCGCAGAACTTTTCGAACCCCCGGAATTGCGTAACATGGAAGCGCGCGTCTTCCACGCGGCCGGCTTCGTCGAGGTGGAGCGTTATCTTGGCGTGCCCTTCGATGCGGGTCACCGGGTCGATCAGTATCGTTCTTGGCAGGGCATCTTCCACGGCGCTACGCTCCAAAGCGCGTCTTCGCGCTCAATTCCGGCAGTCGCCCCTCGAGCAGTTCGCTAAGCAGGTAAAAGATGACGTCCGCGCGGGGGGGACATCCGGGAACAAAGACGTCTACCTGCACGACCTCGTGGATGGGAACAGCCCGAGGCAGCAAGGGCGGCACGACCTGGTCGGGGACACCGGCGTCCAACGTGGTGTTCTCCCGATAGGCGCGATCGCAAATCGCCTTCACACCAAATGGATTGCGCATCGAAGGAACGTTCGCCGTGACCGCGCAGTCCCCCAGCGAAACGAGAAGTTCCGTGCGCTCGCGAATGTGTCGTATCTTGTGCAGATCTTCGTCGCTACTCACCGCGCCCTCTACCAGAGCGATATCCACCCCTTCGGGAAAGATCTTGGCATCGACCAGCGGGCTGTAGACCAGTTCAATTCTGTCGGCGAGGTTAAGGATGGCCTCATCCATGTCGAGGAACGACATGTGGCATCCGGAACAGCCGTCGAGCCAAACCGTTGCCAGGCGAACCTTGCTCACTCGTGTTCCTCCCGCATCAGGGTCAGGTAGGGCAGGAACTGTCGCCGCTTCAGCATCTCGGCGACGGATCGGCCCTTTTCGAACAGGGCCCCAGTCGGGCAGACGTGCACGCACTTGCCGCAGCCCGTGCAGGTTTCCGAAGAACCCCAGGGTTGGTTCAGATCGGTAATGACCTTGACCTCGATGCCGCGTCCCATGACATCCCAGGTGTGCGCCCCTTCGATCTCGTCACAGACACGCACACATCGGGTGCAAACGATGCAGCGGTTGTGATCGACGATGAAGCGGTCATGGGAGCCGTCGACCGGCGCTTTCGGGTAGCGATAGGGGAAGTGCATGTGCGTGATTTGCAGGCGCTGGGCCAGGGTCTGCAACTCGCAGTGACCGTTCGAAACGCACACCGAGCAAATGTGATTGCGCTCGGTAAACAGCAGTTCAAGAATCGAGCGGCGGTAGCGATCAAGGCGCTCGGAAGTGGTCGTCACTTCCATTCCCTCTTCAACGCGCGTAACGCACGCGGGGAAAAGCTTAGTGGAACCGTTGATCTCGACCAGGCACAGGCGGCATGCGCCGACGGTGGAAAGGCCACGCAAGTCGCACAACGTAGGAATGAAAATCTTGTTCTGGCGAGCGACCTCAAGAATGGTCTCATCTTGCCGGGCGCTGAAGTCCTTGCCGTCGATCTTGAAAGTCTTGATGTTGGTGCCCGGGCTCATACCGAGTCCTTGCCTTCATGCCCGCAAACGCCCGCAGGGCAGGTCTTATCATCCACGTGCGCTTTGTATTCGTCGGCAAAGTATCGGAGCGTGCTCATGACCGGATTGGGTGCGGACTGGCCGAGACCACAAAGGCTGGTGTTGCGCAGAAGATCGCACAACTCTTCAAGCATCCTGACTTCCACGCTGGTCGCCTTTCGCTCAGTGATACGGCCAAGCAATTCGTTCATCTGGTAGGTCCCGACCCGCCATGGAACGCACTTGCCGCAGGACTCGGTCATGCAGAAATCCATGAAGTACTTGGCCACATCGACCATGCACGATGTCTCGTCCATCACGATCATGCCGCCCGAGCCCATAATCGATCCGGCTTTGGCGAGCGACTCGTAGTCAACCGGCATATCCAGGAATTCAGAAGGCAGGCAACCGCCGGATGGGCCGCCGGTCTGCACGGCTTTGAACCGCCGGCCGTTCGGGATACCTCCACCGATATCGAAGACAATCTGGCGCAGGGTGATCCCCATCGGCACTTCCACGAGACCCGTATTCGGGACGCTTCCCGCCAGCGCGAAGACTTTGGTGCCTTTGCTCTTTTCAGTGCCGATCTGCGCGTACCATTCCCCACCGTTTCGGATGATGGGAGCGATGTTCGCATAGGTCTCGACGTTGTTAATCAACGTGGGTTCGCCGAACAGTCCTTGCTGCGCCGGGTAAGGCGGCCGCGGACGGGGTGTGCCGCGGCGTCCCTCGACTGATGCGATTAAGGCCGTTTCCTCCCCGCACACAAAAGCGCCTGCGCCCAAACGCAAATCGACGCGGAAATTAAATCGAGTCCCGCAGATGTTCGCTCCGAGCACACCGATGCGTTCGGCCTGGCGGATGGCCGTGCGCAGCCGCTTGATGGCGAGCGGATATTCCGCGCGCACATAGATGTAGCCCTCGGAGGCGCCGACCGCATACGCCGCGATCAGCATCCCTTCAATCACGCGATGCGGATCGCTCTCAAGCACGCTGCGATCCATAAACGCACCGGGATCGCCCTCATCGGCATTGCAGATGACGTACTTTTGCGCACTCGACGCTTTCGCCACCGTGCTCCACTTCAAACCGGTGGGATATCCCGCGCCGCCGCGTCCCCGTAAGCCGCTCTTCACGACCTCCTGCACGACTTGGGAAGGCGTCATCTCCGTGAGAACCCGCATCAATGCGCCATAGCCGGAGGTGCCTACATATTCCTCGACGCGTTCCGGGTCGACGACTCCGGAATTTTCCAACACGATCTTTTTCTGTCTCTGGAAAAACGGAACGTCAGTCCGGCACACCAGGCGCTCGACAGGCGCCCCTTCGAGAGAATCCAGAATGGCGCCTGTATCCGCAGGAATGACGTGCTGGTAGAGTTCGCCTTTCCCGGTCGAGACCAGAGGACCTTCCGCGCACAGTCCCATGCAACCTACTCCCTTGGAGTGGCACTTCTTCTCCCAACCGCGACTCGTGATCTCTTTGTCGATCGCTTCTTTGACACTGAGACTCTGGCAGGAAATGCAACCGGCGGCCACGCAGACATTCACACGATGCAGATACTCCGCCTGCGAGGCCCGTTCTTCTTCTCCGATCTGTTCGAGTTCTTCAGGAGTCATTGTGGTTCCACTTCTTCAAACGATCGCGCAAGTCGTTGGGCGAGACTTTGCCGGCGACCTCGTGGTCATACACAACGGCGGGTGCCAGACCGCACGATCCCAGGCAACGCGCGGTCAGCAGGGAGACTCTTCCATCCGCAGTCGTTTCCCCCGGCTTGATCTCCAGATCGCGCTGCATCGCGGACAGTAGCTGGGGGGCTCCTTTGATGTAGCACGCCGTCCCCATGCACACCACGCAAGTGTGCTCGCCGGCGGGTTTGAGCGTGAAGAATTGGTAAAAGGTCGCAACCCCATAGGCGCGGCTCAGGGGCACGCGCAGCGAAGTCGCGACATAACGGAGAGCCCCTTCATCGAGGTAGCCGAAGCTTTCCTGAACCGTGTGCAGCGTTTCGATGAGTCCCCGGGAGTGGTTGCCCAAACGCCGCAGGGTCGCATCCACCAGGCGCCAGCGCTTGTCGAGACTGGGTGCTGTCGGCGTGGAAAAATCCGTACTCATGATTCGTGACCCGGGCGCGATTGTCTGATCACGCTCGACCCGTAGAACCTCAAACTGAAATGTCTGGCTCTACGATTCAGACTAGGGTGTTCAGAAAAATAGGTATGTGACGGTGGTCACGGGCAAGTAGCACAAAAGGGCAGGCAGTGGTGTGAGAACAATATCGTATTGATCTAGAGGACTTTTACCGATTGTGGACACGATGAGCAGCAATCATCGCCTGGCCAAGACTCAGTCCTCCATCTCCGGACGGCACGGCGGAGTGAGTGAACACTTCGAATCCGTGGATTTTCAACTCTCTTTGCAATCGGGAGAGCAGGAAAGAGTTGTGAAACGTTCCTCCGCTCAGGCAAACGCGGTTCAGAGAATTTCTTGTCCCAATGAGCTCGGCTATCCGGGTGAATATATGGACGAGCCCGTTGTGGAATCGGCCACTGATCGTTGTGACGGGAATGCGGGCTTCGAGGTCCGCCAGGATTTGCTGAAACATCACTCGCGTGTCGATGATCTGGCCGTCATTGGAGCGCCTCAGTTCCAGTAAATAGGCCGAGTCGTCGCCATCCCCTGCCATCGACATTTCCAGTTCAATCGCCGCCTGCGCTTCGTAGTTCACCTGTAGGCGGATTCCCGTGAGGGACGCCACTGCATCGAACAAACGTCCGCAACTTGATGTCAGTGGAGAGTTCACCTTGCCTTCGATCATGCGGCACACCGTCAACATTTGCGAACGCTGAATATCCTGCACAAGCGGAATCTTCCAGTTTAAGAAATCACGGCCAAAGTGATGAAACAGATAGGCGACCGCCATACGCCAAGGCTCACGGATCGCCTTGTCGCCGCCGGGCATGGGAATGTAGTCGAAGTGGGCGACACGTTGAAAGTCCTCGAAATCGGCGACCAACACTTCCCCGCCCCAGATGTTGCCGTCCGCGCCGTAGCCCGTGCCGTCGAGCGCGAAGCCAATGACCTTCCCCTCCAGATGATTCTCCGCCATGCAACTGGCGATATGCGCATGGTGATGTTGAACACCGATGAGTTGGACCTCCCTTTGCGCGAGAGCCCACTTGGTGGAGAAGTACCCGGGATGAAGGTCGTAAGCCACGATCTTCGGCTGGATTTCGAGAATGCGTTCTAAGTGCTCAATCGCTTCTTTGAAGAAGCCGTAGCTTTCCAGATTCTCGAGATCGCCGATATGCTGGCTGAGGAAAGCGTGCTGGCCCTGCGTCAGACCGATCGTGTTCTTGAGCTCCCCGCCGACGGCGAGTATAGGAGGCAGTTCTTCGTTCACAAATACCGGCACCGGAACGAAGCCGCGGGAGCGCCTGAGCTGGCGAGTCTTCCCGTCCAACACACGGACCACCGAATCGTCGCATCGCAACAGGATGGGGCGGTCGTGAACAAGGAAGCAGTCGGCCAAACCTCGTAATCGTTCCGTCGCCTCGTGATTGTCGATCGCGATGGGCTCCTCGCTGAGATTTCCGCTGGTCATGACTAGCGCGGAAAATCCGCCTTCTGCGAACAGCACATGGTGGAGCGGTGTGTACGGAAGAAAGACGCCAAGGTCACGATTGCCCGGCGCAATGTCGTAAGGCAACCTAGAAGGGTTGCACTTGCGCACAAGCACGATGGGATGCTGCGGCGAGGAAAGAGCCTCGCGCTCGCCACAGGACAACTCACACAACCGAGACGCGACTTCCAGGTCGCGTACCATCACGGCGAATGGCTTCTCGACGCGCCCCTTGCGTTTGCGCAACAAGGCGACCGCAGCCGGATTCGCAGCGTCCACCGCGAGATGGAACCCACCCAGTCCCTTCACGGCGACGACCAATCCCGCCGCCAATCCGGCGGCTGCGTCGGCGACAGGATTCCGTGCGAATCGATTCCTTCCGTACTTGTCCCACAACTCGACTTGCGGGCCACATTCCTTGCAGGCATTCGGTTGCGCGTGGAACCGCCGATTCAACGGATCGTCGTATTCGGCCTGGCAGGCGGGGCACATGGGAAAGCCCGCCATCGACGTATAAGGCCGGTCGTACGGGATATCCCGAACGATCGTGAAACGCGGGCCGCAATTCGTGCAATTGATGAATGGATAGCAATAACGCCGGTCTCGAGGATCGAACAGTTCGCGAAGGCAATCCGAACATATCGCGACATCAGGAGAAATCAGGGTGCGGACCCTATCGCCCCGCTGGCTGGCGAGGATCCGAAAATCCTCTTCCCCCAAGCAAGGAACTTCCCTCACCTGCACGTTTGTAATCTGGGAGAGCGGCGGCGCTTCGGCCGGCAGTTCGCGAACGAACTCCTCGACGGAGGCTAAGGGTCCCTCAATCTCGATCGATACGCCTGCTGCTGAATTCGAAACGCAACCTGCCAGTTTCCGCTCGATCGCCAACCGGTACACATAAGGCCGGAAACCAACTCCCTGCACGATTCCGGCTACATCGATCTGGCGACGAACAGGCACGTGACACCTACGCAAGCGCCTCGGCCTTCGCTTCGAGAAACGCATTGCGCTTCTGCTCGAGCCAACCGAGCCAGGCCGCCATCCCGTTGCGAGTCAGACACGACACTCGCAGGATATCCATCCCCGGATGCACCCGGCGAGCATTCTCCTCAGCTGCGTTCACATCGAAGGGGACGTGGAGGAGGAGATCCATCTTGCTCAGGATCAGTAACTCCGATTTAAAAAAGATTGAGGGATACTTGAGGGGCTTGTCTTCGCCCTCAGTAACGCTGAGAATCACGATTTTCGCGGCCTCGCCCAGATCGTACGACGAAGGACACACAAGGTTTCCGACGTTTTCGATAAACAGCACATCCAGCTTCGCCAGATCCCAATCTGCGAGATGCCGATCGATCATACGTGCGTCGAGGTGACATGTGCCGCCCGTGGTGATTTGCTTAACAGGGAAGCCGAAGCGCTTAAGGCGGGCAGCATCATGCTCGGTCTGAATGTCTCCCGTGAGTACGGCTACTCGGGTGTCGCGAGGCAGGATTTCTAGGGTTCGTTCGAGTAGCGTAGTCTTGCCGGAACCGGGGGAACTGATCAGGTTCACGCACAGAACCCCGTGCTCGAGGAAGCGCTCCCGCAGCGAAGCCGCCATGCGATCGTTTTCGCTAAGAACCTTCTGTTCAAATGGCACTCGACTCATATTCCTCCACCTCCAAGTAAGTCAACTCGAGTTCATCGCCGCCGACGCACTTGGTTTCACTGGTTGCGCAGCGCGGGCAGCAGAACTCGTAATCATGAACGTCGAACGTGATGCTGCACACGTCACAGCGATGGCGCCGGGGACAGAACTCAGTTTCCAGTTCCAGGCCCTCGAGAATTGTGTCGCGGGCCAGGGCATCAAAACAGAAGCGCAAGGATTCAGGATCAATGGCGGCAAGTTCGCCAATGCGCACTCCCACCTTCGTACCGCGAGTCCCCGGATAGCGGCTGAGTTCGCGAGTAACCGCTTCCAAGATCGAATTGGCCATGCCCATCTCGTGCATAGGTCCCTCAGCAAATCCTCGGTAGTTGATCGCCCGGAAGCATGTCGACAATGCGGCTTGTTCCGAGATCGGTACGCATGGTCACCAGACCGGGATGTGCCTGGCAAACGTTGCCGATCACTCTCGCGTTTGCGCCCAGCGGATGACTCCGCATCGCGTCCAGAACAAGCTGTGCTTTACCAGAGGGAACGATCGCCACCAGTTTTCCTTCGTTCGCGACATAAAGTGGATCGAGTCCTAGCATTTCGCATGCGCCACGGACTTCGTCCCGCACCGGGATCTCACGCTCCGCTAGCTCAATGCCAACTTTCGATGCTGACGCTATTTCATTGAGGGCGCTAGAGATGCCGCCTCGCGTCGGATCACGCATGCAACGGATTTCCGGTGCGACCTGAAGCATATCGGCAACCAGGCCATGCAAGGCGGCGCTGTCGCTTTCGATCGACGAGTCAAACTCCAGGCCCGCACGCTCAGCGAGGATCGTGATGCCATGATCGCCGATGGTTCCGCTCAACAGCACTGCATCGCCGGGACGAGCACCGTCCGCAGAAAGATCGATTCCGTCGGGCACGAGTCCGATACCAGTCGTGTTGACGAACAACTGGTCACCACTTCCCTTCTCCACCACCTTGGTATCTCCGGTAATGATTGAAACTCCGGCGCGCACAGCGGCATCCCTCATCGATTCGACCACCCTGCGAAGCACGTCGATTGAGAGTCCTTCCTCCAGGATGAACGCTGCACTCAGGAACAGCGGCTGCGCACCGCCCATGGCGAGATCGTTGATGGTGCCGTGCACCGCCAAGGATCCAATGTTCCCGCCCGGAAAAAAGAGCGGCTTCACCACGAACGAATCGGTTGTGACCGCCAGGCGGCTGCCGTTGACGCTAACAATTGCCTGATCGTTGAGGCGTTCGAGCACCGGATTCTGAAACGCGGGCAGGAAGATGTCGCGAATGAGGTCCGCGCTCAGGGTGCCGCCGCTGCCGTGCCCGAGCAATATCGTATCTTTCGCTGGCCGGGGCGACGGGCAGGTCAGGTTCGCGATCGTCTTCAAGGCATCAGACATAGCTCTATCTCAAACCGCAGGGGCGTGTCTCCGGTACCGGTAGTACGCAGCACATGCGCCTTCGGACGAAACCATCGGGGCGCCCAGCGGGTTGTCGGGCGTGCAGCGAAAACCGAATGCCGGGCAATCCGTGGGCTTGCGCAATCCCTGCAGCACCTGGGCGCTGATGCACTCGGCGGGTTCATCGGCGGCGATGCAATCCAGATCGAAGATGCGGTTCGCATCGTAACCGGCATACTCTTCGCGAAGGCGCAGCCCGCTTTGTGGGATCGGTCCAATACCGCGCCACTTCTGATCGGCAACCTCGAAGACTTCCGCCACAACTTTCTGGGCGTGCGTGTTGCCCTTGAAGCTGACCGAGCGCACGTATTGGTTCTCGAGCCGCGCCTCGCTGGCCTCCAGTTGTCGGACCAGCATCAGGACCGCTTGCAGAATATCGACTGGCTCGAATCCGCCCACCACGATGGGGACTCGAAAGTCGCGCACCAAGGTTTCGTATTCTCCGCAGCCCATAACCGTGCAAACGTGCCCGGGCGCGATAAAACCCTGCACGCGATTGTCGGGCGACGTGAGCAAAGCCCGAATCGCTGGCGGGACGAGCACGTGTGAAACCAGCAGCGAGAAGTTCCGCAGACCCTGGCGCTTCGCCATCCAGGCTGCCATGGCGTTCGCCGGAGCCGTCGTCTCGAAGCCGATCGCGAGAAACACCACTTTGCCGTCGGGCTGACGATTGGCAATTTTGATGGCCTCCGCTGGCGAGTAGGCGATGCGGATGTCAGCACCCCGCGCTTTGGCTCGCATCAGGTCTGACGTTGAGCCGGGAACGCGCAACATGTCGCCATACGACACGAGCGTCACATCGGAGCGCTCCGCCAGGGCAATCGCCTTGTCGATCGTCTCCAGCGGAGTGACACAAACCGGACAACCCGGCCCGTGGACCAATTCCAGTCCCTTGGGGAGAAGATCATCAATGCCGTAGCGCATGATGGTGTGGGTCTGGCCCCCGCAAATTTCCATAAGTACCCAGGGACGCTTGCAGACCGCGGCAATTTCAGCGGCGAGAGCTTGGGCAATGCGGCCGTCGCGATATTCATCCAGGTACTTCATCAGGGTCGATCCAGCAACAGGGATGACTCTAGCCCGCGATGAACATGGCATCGGTGACACAGATCACACGGGCCAGTGAGGTTACCGGGTGTCAGCGGGACAGGCAGGAGAAGGGGAAACGACAGTGTTCCGCGATTTTCAGTTCACCAGATAGCTCGGCTATCCGCAGGGCCCAATTCCTCTTCGACAGCGCCCAACTGTTCGAGGATTTCGTACGTGCGCCGGGCTTCTTCGGCGTCAAGGCGGCTGATCGCGAAACCGACGTGAACCATGACGTAGTCGCCGACCTCGGCCTCGGGTACGAAGCCGAGCGCAACTCGCCGGGTGACGGCGCCGAACAGGACTTGTCCCACGTCCATGCCGCCGATGTTCTCCTTACTCAGGATCTTTCCCGGAATGGCAAGACACATAAGAGACTTCCTTTCAGGCATGGATCGGTTCGGCCAATTCAACCAGCCAGCGGTCAACGATCTGCTCCGCCTGCAAGGTGGCGGTCTGTAAGGATTGACGGGCCGGGACCGACAAGACGCTACCGTGATGGAGGTTTGCAGGCCGCACTCCAACCACGTAGAAGTGCTCCGGCAGATCCCCGAGAAATGCAGCCGTGGAAAGAATTTCACGAGCATCTCCTGGATGCGCCGCAGCCGAATTGCCGTTCACATAGCGCAAAACCTCGTTGCCTTGCAGAACGGAGACGGAGCCCGGTTGTCCGCCATCGGACAACGCGTCGAGTACCACCACAACCTGCCGTCCGTCGAAACAGCGCAGCAGGTCCAGCCCGGCATTACCGCCGTCAACGAACTCCACGAAGCCGCCCGCATGCCGGTAGTGTTCGATCAACTGCGCGAGAAGAGCCGATCCGAGACCTTCGTCCCCCGCACCGGCTCTTCCGAGCGCCAGGACAAGAATGGGTGCCGTGTAGCAGCTAACCAATTCCTTCGCCATCGTCATTCTCCAGGCGGGCAGCAATATGGAAGATTATTTGGTGTACGGCACGGGCCTGCAGTGATGGGCATCACATGGGACCAGGTTCATACGCATGGAGGATCTTCAGGCAGATTGAGAAACCTCGGACCACCAGATTGTAGAGTCCGGTTTCGCTTTCGCCTGGTACCCGATTTCCAGCCGATCGAGTTCAGCCAGGACTGCCTCGACGGCGGGCGTAACCGCCGCTTTCACCGGATCGCTGAGAGTGCAACCAGCATCGTAGGAGGCTGCGCTGACGCCGATCAACAGGATTTCCGCGGGGGACACTCCGAAAAATACCTCCGCGGCAGTCAGGCATTCGGTAATGGCAGGCGAGTGTGTGTCCATCCGCAGAGACGGCGCGCGCAAGGCAAAGTCCTGCCTGCGATACTGGGTGAGAGTCCCAGGAACTTCTTCATTGTCCACCGAGTCAATGACGATCAGGGCATCGAGTCCTGCGATGTGATCGATGAAATCGAGAGCCGGAGTGCCTAGATCTTCCAATTGCACGCCTGCGTCAAACGCATACGACGACTGCAACGTTGCAACCACGTAGGGTCCGACGCCGTCGTCGCCCAGCAGAATGTTGCCGATTCCAGCGATCAGAACGCGTTTCATAGGACCTTCACTTCGGCGATGCGCTTTCCTTGTGGATCCAGAGTGTGACAGGCACACGCCATGCATGGATCGAACGAGTGGATCGTCCGCAGAACTTCCAGCGGCCGCTCCGGATCCGCGATGGGAGTGTGCCGCAACGACGCTTCATACGGGCCATGCGCGCCGGTATTGTCCCGCGGACTGGCATTCCACGTAGAAGGAACCACGGCCTGGTAGTTCTTGATCTTCTGATCTTTGACCACCACCCAATGGGACAAAGTGCCGCGCGGAGCTTCGTGCGTCCCCACGCCTTCCACCTGATGCGATCCGAACACCGGCGGATTGTGGACACTGAGGTCGCCTTTGGCGATATTGTCGACCAGCAGTTGCCAGTGTTTGTCGGCCAGCTCCGCCAGCATCGCGGCGCGTATCGCGCGCGCGCCGTGCCGTCCCAAGGTGGAGTGCAACATGTCAGGCGTGGCGTGCACACCGGCAATCGCCGACACCTTGCTCAACGCCAGCTCTGCATATTTCTTTGTGAGAGGATGTCCCTGCGCATAGCCCACCAGAACTTGCGCGAGCGGCCCGACTTGCATGGGTTGTCCCTTGAAACGCGGCGCTTTCACCCACGAATATTTCTGATCGCCGTTCCAGCCCGTGAATTCGGGCTCAGTTTCGCCTGTCCACGGATGCAATGGCTTGCTCCCCTGGTAGTAAGCGTGGGTAACGTCCTCGGTCACGGACTCGCGGAACTCAGGGTCGGCGAAGGTCTTGAACGTACGTGCTCCTGCGACGTTTCCATTCATGATGTACCCGCCGGGCAGATCATAGGATTCGCCCTTGCTGTCAAGAGGTAGATCCGGGACCGCCAAATAGTTGCGTACACCGCCGCCAATTTTGAACCACTCGGGGTACATGCCAGCCACTGCACAAACATCGACGACATAAACCTCGCGGACGAATTGCGATACTTCTGCCAACAAGGAACGGATTGCTTCCAGCTTGTCCATGCCGAGAGCGGCTTGACTGTCGAGGTCGATCGCGTTGGTAACTCCCCCCACGGTCAGCGTCTGCACATGCGGAGTTTTCGAACCGAGGATCCCAACCACCTGCAGCGCTTTCCGCTGGTACTCCAGCGCCTGCAAATAGTGGGAAAAGGCCAGCAGGTTTACCTCCGGGGACAGGCGCATCGCGGAATGGCCCCAGTAGCCGTTGGCGAAGATCCCCAGCTGTCCGCTGGCGGCGACGGCCTTGACCTTGTCCTGTGCGGCCTTCAGTTCATTGCGCGAGTTGCGCGTCCATGGCGACAGACTCTCGGCCAGTTTCGACGCCGCGGCCGGGTCGGCTTGTGGAATCTGCAACACATCGACCCAATCGAGCGCCGAAAGTTGGTAGAAGTGCACGATATGGTCGTGCAGGGCGTGTGCGATCAGGATCAGGTTGCGAATGTACTGGGCGTTCGGCGGCACTTCCAGCTCCAGCGCATCTTCAACGGCGCGGACGCTGGCCATGGCGTGCACGGTAGTACAAACGCCGCAAAAGCGCTGCGTATAAAGCCACGCATCGCGCGGGTCGCGGCCGCGCAGAATTCTCTCGATGCCGCGCCACATGGTGCAGGACGCCCATGCGTTGCTTACGGCGTTGTTGTCGACCTCGACATCGACGCGGAGGTGGCCTTCGATACGGGTGATGGGATCAATGGTGATTCGCTTTGCCATGGTGCCTGCCGTCAATCAAGATTTTGTCGAGCTGGGTTCGTCTTCACCGAAATAACCGAATTTGAAATAGCCGGTCCACCGGATATATGGTCTGCGGTACCGGAAGTAGCTCGCCATGTCGTGCCACTCGTGCAGGGGAGCAGGCAGAATCGCAAGCCGTTTCACCGCACTCAGGAAACCAAGAACACCGAGAGAAATGAAGCCCAGGGACACCAGGATTTCAGCCGTGACCGGAAAGTACAGTGCTTCCGGGTTCGGACGAAAAGCCAACGTGGTGGGACTGAAGCGATAGACCATGCCCCCGGCTGAACTGAGGATGTAGCCCAGAAACATCTTCTGCCGATCGTGATGGCGCAGAGACTGGCGAAGCATCCAGCCCCCGATTCCGACCAGCAACATCTCCAGCCAGAACACGCCGGCGAACCGGTCAAGATGAAATGCGCTGAACAGCGCGCCGCGGAACAGGATGTCGACCATGCGCAAGCCCATCCAGCCGAAGATGAGCCACGAGGTAATCCATGCCGCCTCGTCCAGGACTTCCATGTCCGTGGCACGCTTCCAGATCAGGCAGCACAGCATCGTAGTGCCGGCGACGCATCCGAATGACATGAACGTGGCCGCTCCCAAGTACAGAACGGGCAGCCAGGGTGATTGCCACAGCGGATGCACGCGCTCTCCGGCCAGCAGCATCAACGCACCCAGCGAGGACTGGTGCATTCCAGGAAGAAGGTAAGCAGCTGCGATGACGTACGGGAATACCGAGTAGAGGCGCTTCTCGATGCGCTCGACCGCCGGCCTGAGCCGCGAATCGAAATACCAAAGCCGCTCAAGAATGGGTGGAATGTTCTCGATCGCGAGCGGGATCATGGCGTAAATTGACATGCAGATCGCAACCTCAGCCAGAGGCGAGTGCATGTTCCATTTCCGCGGAAAAACGATCCAGTAGAAGTTCCACGGCCGCCCCGCGTCGATTCCAAGCAGCAGAAGGCCGCAAGCGTAGGCGAGGAAACTCGTCAGCAACGCCATGCGCATCAGAGCGTGCAGGCGCTTGCGCCGAAAGACCCATGCGCCGATTCCCACTGCAAAGGCACCAGAGCCAAGTGCGGTCAGCACCATGACGTTGAAGGTCTTCCAAATTCCCCAGCCGTACGCGTCATTCATGCCACTCACCGGACCTAAGCCCGCGAGTTCGCGATAGCCCGTCAATCCAAGAGCGATCACGACCAGACCTGCGAGACCGAGAAAGAATCCGTTGACCAGCGGAAATCCATAGACCGGGCACGCCCGTTCCCAACGATCGCTGCTCGAGACTTGATCCGCGTGAGTCAATGCGCTGCTCATAGTTGCGCCCTCAAACCCGTTTCTTTTTCACGCTCCTGCGCTTCCTGCTCATGCCCCTTCAAGCGTTTGCGAATCACCTGGACAAGGCCCGCATAGAGCAGGGCGGGTAAAGCGAAATACTGGTAGAAGCGCCGCTGCCAGCGGAGCGTTCTCGCGGGCACGGACTCGGTAGCAAGTTCCGGCAGTCCGAGTTTCGAGAACGCAATGCGCGACAGGTAGAGTGACTGCGTGCCGCCGTTGTCGAACTCGCCATAGACGCGGTTCTGGTAGTACCGGCCCGGATTTTCTTCGATACGACGCTTGGCTTCGAGCAACAAGACCGGGCGTGGTCCAAAAATGACGGCATGCGTCGGACAGACGCTGGTGCATCCCGGCTTCTGCCCTTTCTCCAGCCGGTGATTGCACAGCTCGCACTTGGTCACCCGCGGGTTGAACCCCACCCATTGGAAGCGCGGAATGCTGTACGGACAGGTGATGGTGCAATAGCGGCAGCCAATGCACTTCTCTGCCGTCCAGGTAACGACGCCGCTCTCTGGGTCTTTCGCGAGCGCTTGGAAGGGGCATCCCGCCGCGCACGCTGGATCCAGGCAATGCATGCACTGCCGTTTCACGAAGGAGAAGGCCGAGCCATCCGCCGGCTTATAGAGCTTGATGATGTTGCGCGTGACATCATTCAAGTCCGACGGCGCCTGATGCAGTTCGTCTCCGCGCGTATCAGGCAAAGTATTGTTGGCTTCCGCGCAGGCCGCCACGCAGGCCTTGCACCCAATGCAGAGAGAAGCGTCATAAAGCAATCCCACGGCTGCGCTGGGAACAGGAATGGTTTCAGTATGGAGGGCTTCTTTACCGACCGTGACCACAACGGCGGCCGGCACGCCAACTTTGGCAACACCAGTGATCAGTTCTCGCCGAGTAATGGGCACGTCAGTCCTCTTTCTTGTCAGCCGGCTTGCCCTTTAGTTTTTCGGCGTGGGCAATGTCCGCTGCGACTCGGGCAACCCCCGCCTCGGCGCTGCTCTGGAAGCGTTGCGATGCCACCCAGGCCGCGCCTCCGACCGCCCCAGCGATCGTTCCCACCAGAGCTGCCGCACCAACTTCGAACTTGCCTGCGGGGCTATAGATTGCGGGATATGTATCGGGCGGAGTGGCCTGATGCACAGGAACGGTGTCAAACGTCCCCATCTGCCACACCACGCCCTTCTCCGTGCAGCCGACGCAAGGCGTCCCTACGCCGATCGGCCAGACACCAGGCGTTTCGTTGAAATGCCGTGTGGCGCAGGCCGCATGCGTGACCGGGCCTTTGCAGCCGAGTTTGTAAAGACACCATCCCTTGCGATGACCTTCATCACCAAACGCCACGGCGAAGCGGCCCGCATCGAAGTGGGCGCGGCGCGGGCAGTTTTCGTGGATCACGCGGTCGTAGGCGAATTTCGGACGGCCTAATTCGTCGAGAGCGGGAAGCTTGCCCATCGTGACGTACTCGAGAACAACGGCGATCAGGTTGTAGGGATTCGGCGGGCAACCCGGAATGTTGACGATCGGTTTTCCAGATACGACCGAGTCGATACCCACCGCACCGGTGGGATTCGGATCAGACGAGGGGACTCCGCCCCAGGACGCGCATGATCCCATCGCAATCACTGCCGCCGACTTGGCTGCCACTTCGCGCAGCACCTGCAGGCCAGGCCGGCCTCCGAGTTCCATGTAGACGCCGTTATCTTTGGTCGGGATCGATCCTTCAACCACCAGGACATACTTTCCGGCATTCTCTTCCCTTGCACTGCGGAGGGCAGCCTCGGCTTGCGCGCCGGACGCAGCCATCAGGGTCTCGTGATAATCGAGTGAGATCACATTCAGGATCAGGTCGGCCACATCTGGACGCGATGTGCGCAACAGCGTCTCCGTGCAGCCGGTGCAGTCCTGGAAATGCAGCCAGATTACCGAGGGCCGTTTGGCCTTGCCAATGGCGGCCGCCACCTGCATGAGGCCCTTTTTCTCCGTGAGCGCCATGCCGACCGGAGCGGTGACCATGATGGTTGTGCAGAGTTGGAGGAAACTGCGGCGCGATACACCGCATGCGGTGAGATGCTCTTCAATTGTGGGATTTGAAGTACCCCTCGGTTTGGGCATGCAGCCTTCCTCAGTCGCGAGTTCGCTTCGGCCTGCCTCCGACTCAAGCGGTCTCTGTTGCCGCAAATGAGTGCGAGACGATTACGGATGAACCGGAGCTTTCGTTGGCTGACAGCTCGGCACGGCCGCTCGGTGACCTGTGTCACATGCCTCTGGAATGAGGAGGGTCCCGGAGGGGACTTTCTGGTTGGACTGACGGAAGGCGTGCGCGACGCTCTTGGTATGAATCACTGCAAACAAGAAAACCCGAACAGAAAGAAACGATTGCCCAAACAACCAACAGATCGGCGCGTCCGTCCTCCTAGCCCGGTCTCCCGACCGTGAGTTACCCGCTTCCGTTGCGCGAACATGGCGTCAACGAGCATCTTTATCGCCGTGAATGGCACATCAGTTCAGTGATTAGCGTCACCCAACGCAGTGATACGCCATCACACCAGAACTCGTGAAGCCCGCGGCTTAGAACGGGCCCGAAGCAAAAACAGCAAGCTGGGCGTTGCTGTTCTGCTACTTTCTCCCTCGGTGCTCTCCTCGATACAATGATGCGTTTGCCACCATGATTTCCGGCGGAGGAAATAAAACGTGATCATCGGGGTTCCGAAAGAGACGTATCCAGGGGAGCGGCGCGTGTCGCTGGTTCCGATGGTCGTTCCGACGCTGACCAAGGCTGGATTCGAAGTGGTCGTTCAGAGCGGCGCCGGTTTGCAGGCGGGCTATCCTGACAGCCAATACACCGAAAAAGGGGGGCAAGTCATTGCGGAACGCGCTGTCCTGTTTGAGAAGGCGGACATCGTGCTGCAAGTCTTGTGCTACGGCTCCAACGACATTACCGGAAAGGACGACCTCCCCTTATTGCATCCGGATCAAGTGTTGATTGGTTTTTTGCGTCCATTTGGTTCGCGCGAAGTGATTCAGGAGGTCGCCGGCCGTGGCGTGACTGCATTTTCCGTTGAACTGATGCCGAGAACCACACGAGCCCAGAGCATGGATGCACTCTCCTCCATGGGAACGATCTGCGGATACAAAGCGGTGCTGATTGCAGCCGACAGCCATCCCCGCATCTTTCCGATGCTGACCACGGCGGCCGGTACGATCACTCCCGCCCGCGTCTTTGTGATCGGTGCCGGCGTGGCTGGACTTCAGGCTATCGCTACCGCTCGCCGGCTGGGCGCCGTGACTTCCGCCTACGATTTGCGGCCTGCCGCCAAGGAGCAGGTGCAGAGCCTGGGCGGACGCTTCGTGGAACTTCCCATAGAAGCCAAAGATGCCCAGGATGCGCGCGGCTACGCCCGGGCCCAGGATGAGAGTTTCTATAAACAGCAAAGAGAACTCCTGGGTCGAGTCGTGAAAGAGAGTGACGTCGTTATCACTGCGGCGGTGATCCCAGGCAAGACGTCACCCATCCTGGTGACAGAAGAAATGGTTCAGGGAATGGCTCCCGGTTCGGTCATCTTCGACCTTGCCTCAGAGCGCGGCGGCAACTGCGAACTCACGAAAGCCGGCGATACCATCATCCGCCACGGCGTCACCATCATTGGTGCCATCAACGTGGCCAGCGGAGTCCCCTACCACGCCAGCCAGATGTACGCGCGCAACATCACCGCCTTTCTGCTGCACCTGATCAAAGATCAGAAACTGCAACTCAACTTGGACGACGAAATTGTCCGCGAAACGTTGATTACCCGGGGCGGCGACGTGGTGAACGCTCGCGTTCGGGAGTTCTTCGGGATGCCCGCGCCGGTTGCGCAAGGTTGAGCACTTTGGAGGTCAGATGAACGGTTCCACTTTGCTGAATGGTTTGTTCATTTTCATGCTGGCGGGATTCATCGGGTTCGAGGTCATCCGCCGCGTGTCCCCGTTGCTGCACACACCTCTGATGTCGTTGACGAATGCGCTCGATGCGATCGCGGTAGTGGGTGCCATCGTGCTTGTCGGCGAGCATAAAAGCAGTTTGTCCGCGATCCTCGGTACGATCGCCGTGGTCGCCGCCACCAGCAACATCGTGGGCGGATTCCTGATCACCGACCGCATGCTGAAAATGTTTAAGTCTAGCCGTCCGGCGGCGAAATGATGAATGAATTCGCCGGCCATCAGCTGATCATTGAAATTATCTACCTGGTCGCGAGTGCGCTGTTCATTCTCTCGCTGAAGTGGATGAGTTCGCCGACCACCGCTCGCCACGGTGTCTGGGCCGGCGAACTCGGCATGCTGTTGGCCATCGCTGGAACGCTTCTCCACCACGGCATCGTGGATTATCAGTGGATCGCCATCGCGCTGGTCCTGGGCACCATCATCGGCATCCCGCTCGGCCGCGTGCAAATGACGGCCGTGCCGCAGCGGACTGCCTTAAGCCATGCATTCGGGGCACTTTGCGTCACACTTGTAGGTACCGCCGAGTTTTATCTGCGCACACCTGACATCTCGCGCTTCATGATGGGCGTGCTCTCGATGGAAGTGATTCTCGGCTCCCTGACTTTCACGGGCAGCTTGATGGCCGCAGGCAAGCTTCAGGAAATTCTTCCCCAGAGACCACTCACTTACAAAGGCCAGAACCTCGTCAATTTCCTGCTCCTCGGCCTGGCGTTGCTGATTGCCGTGTACCTCGTGCTTCATCCCGAGGCAAAACAACTCTATCCCTTCATGCTGTTAATCGCGCTGGCGTTCGGCGTTCTGCTGGTCATTCCCATCGGTGGGGCAGACATGCCCACCGTCATTTCGCTCCTGAACGCCTACGCCGGCTTGTCTGCGGCGGCCATGGGATTCGTGCTCAACAACAAGCTGCTCATCGTCGCAGGTGCATTGGATGGCTCCTCCGGTCTCATCCTCTCGGTCATCATGTCGAAGGCGATGAACCGGTCGTTCACGAACGTTTTGTTCGGCGCATTCGGGCAAGTCCAGGCATCGGCAGCCGCAGGACAGGAAGCGAAACCGGTCAAAAGCGCGACCGCCGAAGAAGCGGCCGCTATCCTTTCGGCTGCCAACAAGGTCGTCGTGGTTCCGGGATATGGCATGGCCGTCGCCCAGGCGCAACACAAGGTTCGCGAATTGTATGACGCACTCACGAAGCGGGGCGTGGACGTTCGCTTCGCCATTCACCCCGTTGCTGGACGCATGCCGGGACACATGAACGTGCTCCTCGCCGAAGCCGACATCCCCTACGACCGGTTGATGGACATGGACGACATCAACGGCGACTTCCCGCAGACCGACGTCGCGCTCGTCATCGGCGCAAATGACGTCACCAACCCTGCGGCCCGTACCGATGCTTCGAGCCCGATCTACGGCATGCCGATCCTCGACGTCGACAAGGCGCATACTGTGATGGTCATCAAGCGCAGCATGAGTCCGGGATTCGCCGGCATCGACAATCCCCTGTACTACCTCGATAACAACCTCATGTTGTTCGGGGATGCCAAGGCGTTTGTGGGCAACATTGTGCGTGAGCTGACAGGCGGCGGACACAGCTAGTGCCGGCCTGCACTGGCTGCGTTATCCTTTCCAGATGCCGCTCCGTTTGCCTGCTGGGGATCAGAAACTCGTTCAGATTGTGGACGCGGCCCTAGCCGATGCCACCCGGCGAAGCGGCTCATGGCTGGCGTGCCGGCTGGGCTGCACGCAATGCTGTATAGGCGTGTTCGCCATCTCGCAGCTCGACGCTGCGCGGCTACGCCACGGGCTTGATCAGTTGGAGCACAAGGATTCCAAGCGCGCCCTGCGAATACGCGAGCGCGCACGCGAAGCGGCCGAACGTCTCTCGCCGGCATTCCCGGGTAACCCTGCAACCGGAGTTCTGTCCGACGACGAGGGTTCCGAATCCCAATTCGAAGACTTCGCCAATGACGAGCCTTGTCCAGTACTCGATCCTGCCTCAGGAATGTGCGAGCTGTACGAGTTCCGCCCCGTAACTTGCCGCGCCTTCGGACCTCCGGTGCGTTCGGAAGAGAGCCTCGGTGTGTGCGAATTGTGTTTTCACGGCGCGAGTGACGAGCAGATTGCTGCGTGTGAGATGGAAGTCGATCCTGATGATCTGGAGTCGGAGCTCCTCAACGAACTTGAGAACGCCACCGGTGTCAGGGGTCGCACCATCATAGCGTTTGCCCTGCGCGATTGAGGTTGACGCTTACTCGGACGTCGATACCGGCACGACACCGCGATTCTTGAGAGTGCCCAGTTCGAGATAGGACGTTGCGGATTTCGATCCGCCGGCAACTTCGCTGTCGGCTTCGCGATGCAGTTCCCGCTCACGCCAGAATGCATAGATGGCCGGATAGACCAGCAATTCCAGCAGGAACGACGTAACAATTCCGCCCACCATCGGAGCGGCGATTCGCTTCATGATCTGCGAGCCTGCACCCGTCGCCCACAGAATTGGGATCAGGCCGATGCTCATGGTGGCGAAGGTCATGAATTTCGGCCGCAACCGCTTCGCCGCACCCTCCACGATGGCCTCGTAAAGCTGGGTGCGAGTGAGCCGGGCATGCTCGCGCTTGGCCTTTTCGTACGCCAGATCGAGATACAGCAACATAAATACGCCCGTCTCGGCGTCAATCCCCAGCAACGCAATGATGCCGACCCACACCGCGATGCTCATGTTGTAGCCGAGCAGGTAGACCATCCAGAGCGCGCCCACGGCGGAGAATGGCACGGCCAGCGTGATGATGGCGGTCTTCACCATCGATCGGGTGTTCAGATAAAGCAGGAACAAAATGATTCCCAATGTGACCGGCACCACCAGCATCAAGCGCTGCCGCACGCGCTCAGCGGATTCATATTGGCCGCTCCATAGAACGGTATATCCAGCGGGCAGTTGCAGTTTCTTCTGGAGCTCGTCGCGAGCCTGCGACACGTAGTCTCCCGGGGCCCGGTCCGCCAGGTCCACAAACACATACCCGGTCAGCAATCCATCCTCGTTGCGGATCATCGAAGGTCCATTCAGCATGCGGATGGTCGCCAACTCGGACAACGGAATCTGCTTATCCCCGGCGCCAGTCACCAGAACCCGACCGAGGGCTTCGAGATCAGAGCGAAAATCCCGCTTGTAGCGGACGTTGATGGGATAGCGTTCGCGGCCCTGGATCGTGGTGCTGACATTCTCTCCGCCAACCGCCGTCGAGAGCGCATTCTGTGCATCTTCGATCGACAGGCCGTTGCTCGCCAGGGCCTTTCGGTCCCACGTGATATCGAGGAAATAGCCGTCGCCGGTACGCTCGGAGAAAACACTGCGCGTCCCGGGAACATTCGCAAGGACGGTTTCCACCTGCCGCCCAATCTCCTGAATACGATAAACATCGCCACCCTGGATCTTTAGACCCACGGGGGTGCGGATTCCAGTGGTCAGCATCTCGATACGGCCGCGTATCGGCATCGTCCAGGAATTGGACAAGCCCGGAATTTTTAGAGCGTCATTCATTTCAGAAACCAGCTCGGCTTCTGAAATATGGTCCGGTGTAATGTGCCGCAGAGCTGGCAAGCTCCAGTTTGGCGCCCACGACGAATACCAGGTATGCGTTCTGCGCCATTGGGAATGCGGCTTCAGAACAATCACCGTCTCCAGCATGGAGAGTGGGGCCGGGTCGGTCGCGGTGTCCGCTCGCCCGGTCTTGCCCAGAACGTGATCCACCTCGGGAAAAGTCTTCAGAATGCCATCCGTGACCTGCAACAGGCGCTGGGCTTCCGCGATCGAAATGCCCGGCATGGTTGTTGGCATGTAGAGGAAGGATCCTTCCTCAAGCGGCGGCATGAACTCCGAGCCGACCTTCCAGAAGAGCGGGACGGTCAAGACAACCAGCACCAGCGCACCGGCAATCACTTGGGTCTTCCAGCGCAGAGTCCACCGGACCACCGGGTCATAGACCCGCATCATCGGACCAGTAATTGGGTGCTTTTCTTCGGCCCGGATCTTCCCGCCCAAAAGCGCACCGATTGATCGTTGCCACCAATTCTGCTCGAACCCAATCGCGCGCGGCTTGCGCACGAGCAGGAGGCGCAGCGCAGGATCCAGCGTCAGGGCAAGCACGGCCGCCACCAGCATCGCAAAGTTCTTCGTGTAAGCGAGGGGGCGGAACAGCTTTCCTTCCTGGCCCTCCAGCACCAGCACCGGTAAGAATGCAACTGCGATCACCAGCAACGCGAAAAAGGTCGGCCCTGCCACTTCCTTCACGGCTTCGAGAATCACTTCGTCATAGCGGAATGGCTGTCCGGAACGTTCATAAATCTCCAGCTTCTTGTGCGTCTGCTCCACCACCACAATCGCCGCATCCACCAGTTCCCCGCAGGCAATCGCCAGGCCTGCGAGTGACATGATGTTGAGGCTCACGCCGGCATACTGCAGTGGTATGAGGGTAAGCAGGATGGCTACCGGAATAGTGACGACGGGAATAACGGCGCTTGGGAAGTGCCACAGGAAAATCAGAATGATAAGGACGACAGTCAATATGACTTCGATGAGCGTCCACCGGGCATTGGAAATTGCGCGCCGTATCAACTCCGATCGATCGTAGATCGGAACGACCTTCACACCGGCCGGCATGCCAGGCTCGATTTCCTTGAGCCGCGCTTTCACATGATCGATGACGTCTAGCGCATTGCTGCCTTCGCGCATGATGACGATGCCCGAGACCACTTCCCCGGTTCCATCCAGATCTGCTGCTCCGCGCCGGATATCCGGACCCAGCACTACTTCGCCGACATCCTTGATGCGGATGGGCGTGCCGTTCTGATCGGCCAACACGATGTCTTCAATATCTTGCGGCGATTTGACGTATCCGCGGCCACGGATCATGTACTCCGCGCCGCCAAACTCCAGCAGACGCGCGCCGGTCTCGCTGTTCCCTCCGCGCACTGCATCGGCCACGCGAGAAATCGGAATGCCATAAGAACGCAGCCGGTTCGGATCCACATTGATCTGGTACTGCTGCGTAAACCCGCCCAGGGATGCGACTTCCGAGACATCCGGAACCGCTTTCAAGTAATACTTCAAGTACCAATCCTGATACGAACGCAAGTCCGCCAGACTGTGTTTGCCCGACTCATCCTTCAACACGTACTGGAATACCCAGCCAAGCCCGGTGGCGTCGGGACCAATTTCGGTCTTCACACCCTGCGGCAACCGCGAATTGACGGCCGACAGGTACTCCAGCGCGCGCGACCGCGCCCAGTAAATGTCGGTCCCTTCTTCGAAGACTACGTAGACGTAAGAGAATCCAAAGTCCGAAATTCCGCGCACCGTCTTCACTTTTGGTGCGCCTGTCATCGCGCTGATGATCGGATAGGTGACCTGATCTTCGATGATGTCGGGGCTGCGGTCCCACCGCGAAAGGATGATGACTTGCGTTTCGCTCAAGTCGGGGGTTGCATCGAGCGGCAGGTGCAGCATCGACCAGGTTCCCCAGACACAGGCCGCCGCGACGAACGCGAAGATAAGAAATTTGTTGCGAACCGAAAAAGTGATGAGGCGGTTAATCATGCGCAGGCCCCGTTTTGATATCGGCCGCGCTCCTCAACCGGGTGTCCACGTATTTCCCTGGGTCCTGCACAAACTGCTTATGGCACTTGTCGGAGCAGAAATAGTAAGTTTCCCCGCGATACGCTTCCTTCTGACCGCTGGCGATGGACTTTTCACGTTCAATCGACATGCCGCAAACCGGATCTTGCGCGCTCTCAGCGGAATTCGCCACAGCCGACTTCCCCGCTCCACCAGCGGGCTTCCCGTTGACCGCCTGTAACGCAGCGGGTTTCATGCGGCTTTCCGAGTCGATCAGGAAGTTGCCGGACGTCACAACGCGATCTCCCTCATTGAGGCCGTGCTTCACCGTGACACGATCGCCAAAGACCCCACCCAGTTCGACCTGGCGCGGCTCGAAAACTCCATCGCTGGTCTCCAGGTAAACAATCTTCTGCATTCCGCTATCGAGAACTGCGCCCGCAGGAACGGAGATACCCACCGGTGCCGTCGCCCGAAATTCAACATCGACGAACATGTCGGGCCGCAGAAAGAGCCCCGGGTTGTCGGTTTCCAGCCGCAATTTGAGTGTTCGCGAAGCCGCATCGAAAAGCGGAGGACTGTTGCTCACCGTCGCGGTCGCCGTCTTTGATAACTCGCGAATCATCACGGTTGCTTTTGAGCCAGCACGCAAGGTCGCGGTTTCATCGCTGAAGACATCCGCAAAAATCCAAACCTTGCTGAGATCGGCGATCCGATAAAACTCTGTGCCCTTCTCAAAACTCTGTTTTGGGGTGATTGTTCGAGACAGGACAATGCCGTCCACCGGGGCAACGAGGCTGATATCTCCTGTGACCACTCGCGTTTTCGCCAGCTCACGAATTTGAGGCTCGCCCATTCCCAAAGTGCGCAGCTGTTCTTCGTTGATGCGGACGCTCGAATCGCTCAATCGGTTGATGTCGTCGGCATCGCGCGTACTCTTCACGCGATCAATGCTCGCGAGCGATCCTAGATACGCTTGCTCGGCATTGCGAAATTCGCGGCTGTAAAACGTGGCCAGCAACTGGTCTTTCTGTACGACCGTACCGGCGGGGTTGTCCTGCAAGTCCCGCATCCAGCCGTCTGTGCCGGCCATAAGCCGGTAAACCCTGTTGTCGTCCGGAGCGACACGCCCAGTCGTCCGGATCACCCGCATGCCGGAATTCTTCTCAACCTTCTCAACTCGCACCCCAATCAGCTGCTGCTGTTCGGGCGTGATCGAGACGGCACCTGGAGAAAGCGGGGCTTTCGTAGCGCGATTGTCACCTTCATACACAGGCTCCAGCGCCATCCCGCAATCCGGAGCAGTCCCCGGCTTGTCCGACTTATAAGCCGGATGCATAGGGTCGACATAGTACAAGACGCGCTTGGCTTGGGGTTGCGAAGGTTGACCGGATTTCCCGGTGAAACGCCCGGCGACAAATGCACCGATCGCGATGATGACTAAGGAACCGACGGCTGCCGGCTTGTTCATGATGACCTGCCCCACAAAAACGGACTGCCAGTTTTACCGCAGAGAAAGCTTACTCCCCGCGGCAATGATTGTCTGGGATGTACGTCACACGCCACAGGACTGTGGGGGAGCGCTCGATCACAACCGGCGTACTTTTGGGGGAAGCGGGATGCGCGCCGCCGGGAAGGGTGCCACGTTCCTGCGGTTTTTGCAGAAGGCGCCCAACCGGCGCCTCCTGCGAATTCCTATCTGCTACTTGGCTTGAGGCTTCAAAAACAACGAATCATCAAGCTTCGGATTTACCGCCACAGTTTCGAGTACCGTCTTGTGCGTTTCGCGATATCCCTCAACAGCGGTCTCCATCACAAAGGGAACCATCACGCCTTGCACATTCCTGAAATCGCGCTGGTACACCGCGACGTTGTGCATCTTTCCATCCATGCGACGCGGGGTGCCGGATACCTTTACATCGAGAAAGGTCTGCGCATCAACCCAGACGTACTGCACATCTCCGTTTTTCTGGGTGATCTTCAGCTTGTAGGCGTCGCGCCCCTCGACCTTTTCCGTGCCGTTCAGGTCGACCTTCGTTCCCTTGGCGGCATAGTCGATGAGGTAACCGTCGATTCCGGCCTTGGTTGCTTCAGCCTTCGATTCATCGGCCGTGAATGGTTCGACATCGTTGCGATTTAAGTAGGGACGGAGTTTCCAACCATTCGTGCCGTCATATACCTGCACTGCGGTCTTACCGGCAAACTCAATCTCCATCCGCGACTTGCGGGGACGTTTCATTTCGTACTTGAAAGGCAACTGCACCTGAGTCTCGCTCTTTTCGGCAGTCGCGCCTCTCTGATGGTCCATACGGCTCGTGGGCGACAGATGCCCCTGCGTTTGTGTGTAGCGCCGGCTGCGCTCCAGAGAGTCACCAGAACCAGCATCCATCTTGCCCGACCACGACATCGTCTGGACACCGCGCCAGGCTTGTAGTCCACCCCGAGCTGCAATATTTTTCTCAACCACCTGCGCGGCGGTCAAATGTGACTGTGCTGCTGCGGGCAGCGTTGCAAAGGATGTGAGTGAAAGGGTTAGGGAAAACAGAAAGGTTTTACGAAACATCGATGGATCGCTCCTCTTCGGTCTCGGGGGAGGAGGATACCTGAGCTGCCATTCTAGCACGAGTTCTTTTTTGCGAGGAGGGACTTTACAACCCAACCAATAGCCTTTGTTTGCAATAAGTTAAAGAAAACAAGATAGCCTCAACCGTAACGATATTCGGCGCCTTCAAACCAGCCTTCAGGATTTGGACGCTAGGGTTGGAGTCGCCACCGAGCTCAACTCACTGACTTATTTGGTCGATCGCATTCCGTCATTGGATACGCAACGACCGCACCGATTTTCACGCTTCACCTCCGAGTGAAAGCCTTTGCGGTTTTGGGATGTAATTTTGAGAATGCGGAGTCGTTGACTCGCTTCTACTTGCTGCTTATTTCGCCGTCTTTGCAGATCTGCCCGCCGCACCCAGCAAGCCGATGCTCCTCAATAGCAAGGAAACGAGCTCACTCTGCCTTTGCACGCCGACTTTCTCGAAAAGATGTTGCAGGTGCGTGCGTGCAGTGGACCGGCGTATGTCGAGGATTTTGCAGCACTCATCCAGCGCCTTGCCTTCCATCAGGAGGTTCGCCAGACACGCCTCCATCGAGGTCAGGCCATAAATCTGCCGAAGTTCCGCCTCCACTGCCGCGACAGAAATTTCCGGGTCAAGAATAAAGAGCAGGGTCACGGGGGCTGAAGGATCTGCGTTCGGGTCCGTGCAGGCGACCGCGCGCACGACTGCGGTCAACGGACGCTTTCCTGATGGACGTCGTACCGGAAGAACCGAATCCCTGGGGACTCCGCCAGCTTTGGCGACTGTCTCCATGAGGGCATTTAAACCGGGCGTGCTCTTGAGGGAAGTGCGGACCACTCCGGCGGGGCTAACTTCCAAACCATCGCGGGATTCCAAAATCACTTCCGCCGTTCGGTTGGCCAGCAGTAGTTGACCATTGGCGCCAGCCACGATTAAGCCCACGTTGATGAGGTCCAGCGCCTCAAAACCTGCAACGAGTAAATGGTAAGGTCCTCGATGCGCAGGTTCAGCGGCTGCCGGAGGATTTTGCGAGGTAGCTGGCTGAATAGAACTGGTCGGGCCGCGCGGATCCCGTGTCAAAACTGACCTCGTTGCAAGGCTAGGCAGACCCCGTAACATTGCCATACGACGCGAAACTCCACAGCCCCCCGGTAGCGGCGGCATTCCTAAATTCAGATGGGGAGAGGCACTGAGCTGGCCGCAGGGGGGCGGTCGCGCACTTCCAATTCAACACTGGGCCAACTAACCTCACGGGTTAGGCGGCCAAGCGGGAAGGTGGAGGAACTACAACATGGGGCAAAAGGCTTGTCAAGATGAAATGACGCTACCTATAAGACCCTCTGCCCCATGACAAGAGGACTTAGCCTTCATTGTTGAGGGGACGGGTCTTTCTTGTCTTCCTCTTCTTTCTCCCCGGCATCCTTTCCCGACTCTTTGAGAGCATTGTGATAGTCGGCGGGCACTTCGAAAAGCGAAGCCGCCTGGGGCTCCACCTTGATATTTCTCAGCTCGCCGGCTTCGCCACCCTTGAGCCATTTCACAACGAAATTTACTTCCGGATCCACCCAGATCTGGACTGGCTTGCCATCCTCTGACTTGCCGGAATACTTGACCGTCTGGTGGCCATTGACGCTTTCGTTTCCGGACTTCTTGCAGCTGTTTTGCATGCCGGCCATCTTGTTCAACGCAGGACAGGCATTATTGGCGTCAGCCAGATGAAAAAAGGAAAGGTTGGCCTCCGCATCGATGTCGCTTTTCATATAGGCATGGTTGGTCGCGTCCATAATGATCAAGGAATTCTTCTCCAGATCAACTATCACCATGGGAGCAGGCGCCCCCGCGCTGGCGCCGGCACCATCAACCCGGATTTTGCTCCCTTTCGCATACAGTTTTCCGCCATTCACCGCGTCTTTGGTATTCGAATTGAAGACGTCCGCGGAAAATTCCTGAGCCAGAGCGGCGGAACAAACAGTGCAAAGAAGCGCTAGAGAAAAAATGCGCGCGGCCAGTGTTTGAAACATAGCGATCTCCTGTCCAACCGGTAGTCGGATCCAAAAACGATGTCAGGGGAAGTGGAATTCGAGAATATCACGCCCACGGCAGTCTGGAAGACTGCCGTGAGGTCTATTGCTGATCGGCAAACGGACAACAGCGAGCGCGAGACGTTCGACTTCCCTATTGTGGTGGCGTCGTCTGCGGTTGGGGCTCCACACTTGCCCGATCGGACGAGAATCTGGTCGGCGCCAGCCGGTAACCAGTTCTGGTCCTGACGCGAGCTTTTTTCAGTTCATCGCCCACCAACCTTACGGTGATGGCTCGCCAGCCACGATTTGGATTGGCACGCGGATAGTAACTGAGCGAGTACAGATGAGCAAGATCATCGCGAATGGACGCGAATGCGCGTTTCTCATCTTTCCAGTTCTTGGCGAAGTAGGCCTTTCCACCCGTAGCCGCGGTCATGCGCTCGAAAACCGCGGTGGAGACTGGCTCCAGCTTGGCCTGCTGTGTACTGATCATGTAGACCGAAATTCCGGCAGACTGTGCCAGCTCGGCGACATCTTCCGGAGGCACAACGCTCGAGTTATCGGGCCCATTCGAGAAGACAACCACCACCTTGCGGCCTTTATATTGCGAAGCATCGCGCAAGGTCAGGAGCAAAGTGTTGTACAGCGCAGCCTCATCGCCCGCCACCGTGGTGCGCACGGCCCGCAGTACTTGCCCGCGATCCGGGGTGAGGGTCGCAACGCGGGAGAGGTCTCGGCTGTAAGAGTAAAGTGCGATTTTGTCAGCAGTGTCCAGCGATCGGACAAAATCGGCGATCGCATCCTGGGCAAATACGAAACCCCGATACATATAGTTGCTGGTGTCGAAAAGAATGAAAACGTTCGCCCCTGAAACCAGAGCATCGAGCGTGAGCGGACCGCCGCCGGCCGCGTTAGCGGCAGGAGGATCCGGCGGTTCTTCTTCTTTACCTGGTTTGTTATCACCCTGCGCCAGCTCAAACAGTGCGCGCGTCGGTCCGTTGCCCTCGGCGAAGGTCGCCAATTTTTCTGGGATCCCATCTTCCGTAATCGCAAAATTCTCGGGACGAAGACCAGTAATATACTTCCCGTTTTTATCGGTCACCGCTACATTCAGCTGAACCATGTTTACGGTAACGCGAATGTGGGGAGCATTGTCTTTGTCTTGAGCAGCGACGCGGTGGCCGGCGCCTGCGAGTAACAGCAGAATCATCGCTGCCAGCGACACGGCTCGTGCGACTGGCAAGATTGGGTTTCGCTGAAATGGCATCATCGGGAGTCTCCACTTACAAAACATCCGGATCAGCGAGCGGAAGAGCTGCCGCCCGCGTTGGTAGACGCAAGTTTCGTACGACGAAATTCATCCCCGGTCTCATGCAACGCACGAACCAGAGCTGGCCAGTCCTCGAAATCGGTGGCAAACACCTTCTCAACCATTCGACGGGTCAACTCCGGCACGAGACGATTGAGGGCTTCCGGAGAGGCACCCGTCTCATCTGCAAGCCGCGCCCAGTAAAGATTGCCGGAATCCCACGACTCCGCCAGCAACCTGCTGGAATAGCCCGCGAATGCCGGAACCGGCGCCATATTCAACAGTTCGCGTGTGTAAGTCTGTGCCAACGTCGGATGAGGCACCCCGAAATCGCGCGATAGACGTTGCCATCCAATCTCGTTGGCGTGGTCGCGCGTCAGAGCGTCCAGTTCATTTCCAGCCGCCCCCCACGCATCTTTGATTTCCGGCGAGCGGAGACGAAACTCCACCGCCAGATACAACGTGTCCGCGGGCGTCACGTGCGACAACGCTTCCTCCACGTTGCCCGCACTGAGCGCGCGCTCTACTCTGTCGGAGCGCTGCGGGGTCATGCGGTCTTCAAGGATCGTCAGCACCTTCTCCCGCGCCTCAGGCTTTTGCGTCGCCGTGGAAAGCAATTCTTCGCCGGTCCTCTGATAAAGGGTGATCGCGTGCACTTCGCTGGCGTCAACACCCCACCAGCGCGGCAACACGGCGCTCGTTATCAGGCCAGGCACCAGCTCACGCCAGATCAGCGCCTGCACATTCTCCGGCACGATGAAGTCCTGTTCGACCTCCGCCAGGACATACGGGAGATCTGCCAGTGAGCCGACGAGATGAGCCCCGCCGCCGGCCGGCGAGCCTTCCCCAAACAGGTGCGCGGCCTGCCACACAGCCTTAATGCCTCCAACCGTCTCGGCAGAGAAATCATGCGACCGCACGAGCAATGGATTGTTGTGTAGCGCCTGGGCTCCGGGTGGGGCGTAATACGCGTAGTTCAACCCGACGAGTGTGTCCCGTTGGAAAGACGCAAGTTGACCAAGCCCGTCTTCAAGCTGCTTCTGCGAGGTCGTAGAGGCAAGCAGTTTGCCGATATCGGCCCGCATCTCCGCATCGGTGTGGCTGTTGTTGTAGATCCCTGCCGCCCATTCGCTTCGCTCACTCCCTTTGAAGATGGGACGCGGCATTTCAAATTCCCGCAACTCTTCCGCCATCCCCTGCAGGGAAGCATCGACCGGCTTCCCTTGCAATTTCTCCTGCAAACCGTTTCCCAAAGCATGAATCACGTCCAGCGACACCAGGCGCTGGTTGTCCAGGACTGCTCGCATCCCGTTGGCCACCTCCTCGTGCATCTTCTTGCCTTCGGGATTCGCCTGGTGCGGGCTTGCCAGCAGTTCAATGAGTTCGCTTTGAGAGGTGTGCGCCTTGCCGGTTGCTGCGCGTAGCACCTCGCCGATCGATGTATATCCTGCTTCGTAGACCTGGTGCGCCGAACGAACTTTGGCAAACGGCCGAATTGCGCCCTGCCACGACTCGTTGTACTTGGAGGTGGGAATTTGACCCTGCCGCGCCAGAATCTGCCAGATCCCGAGGTTTGCCTGAAGGGTTCCGAGCGCATTTCCACGAACCGCAGTGTTGTCGATGTCATCGACGTTGTTTGCGACATTCAGAAAGAGTTCGATGGAATTGTCCGTAAGTTCGGGAAACTCGGCAAACACTCGATACTGGTCGCTACATAGCTCGAATTTCCGCGCTAACAGCTTCACCATCTCCGGGGTTAGCCGGCGCTGCTCGGGACGCCTCATATCCAATTCACTGAGCATGAGATAAGCCTGCAGCGGTCCCGTATCGGTGGTAGCGCGCGTCAGAGCAAACATCGCCTGCAGCAGTTGCTCGGGTGAGTTCAGCCGGCTGGCCCGCTTTCTCCAGTCGCGCACGAGCTTCGAGTCACTCTTTTGGCGCAGAATCTCCCTCCATACCGGAACGCCGCCCGGAATGTGGGGCTGCCCGTCGGCGTCCCATTGTTGACGAGTTACAAGAATCAGCAGACCGGGAGCTGGGCGGAATGCGCCTTTGGTTGCACTGGTAGTCGGATCGGCCGCTCGCAGCGCGTCGTAAAAAATTCGCAGACGTTTCCCTTCCACAAAATGCGCCTCTTGCATTCGGCTGGCGCGCGACATCACGTCAAAATAGGCAGCCAGCCATCCCATATCCTTGGAGAGCAATCCGCGGACGAAGTCTCGCGGCGAATTTGGATCCGCACCGACCAGGCTCTTCCAGGCCCCTGCTGCACTTTCTCCTCCCGGGACAACAACGCGCCCGTTGCGAATGCAGATGTAACTTCCGTAGAAGTCGAGAACGGCCGCATCTGGCAACAACTCCTTTATTCCAACCGTCTGGTGCAAGGCGTCTCGCGTTTGTGGATCCAGCCGCGAGAAAGCCCAGTACAGACGAGCCGCTGCCGGATCGTGAAGCAGCACGTCCACGAGGTCTTTGCTATAACGTTGATCCTTCTTGGCGGCCGACATCCATTCCGACTCCGTAAAAAAGATGGGAGTCCGGGTAATGGGATAGGGGTATTCAAAAGCTTTGCCGCCCTGCAGAGTCTGTTCCAGGGCAGGGAGCGGGAACCCGGAGTCGATCGTCACGAAGGCGCGCTCCGGATCTGCTGTCTCCAGGGTGGTATCGCTCTTCCCACACTCGTCTCGAACGCGGTACCCGAGGATCCTTAAAAGAGGCTTTGCTTCCTCGCAATTGGAAACTCGAATCGCGCCGCCAGGTAAGGCAAGCGTCGCCAGTTCTCGCGATTGCTGAACGTAACGGTTCAGCAAAATCAGGAACTCGGTGGGCCGGCTTCCCCCCTCGTAACCCTGCATATAAATGTTGCGGGCAAGCAGCGGCACAACATCGTGTGCAGGGATCTTCTGGCTGATACCAGCCATTCTGAGAAACGAACGTATCGGACCGGGGATGCCAACCTCCGACATGTTCCCGGCGATCGCGTTGCTTTGCGCAGTGGAAGTAGATGGATGTGAATCGTCTGTCGCAGATTGCGGGCTCCGTGCATACAGAAATCCGCAGCAAGCGAACAGAAGGACCGCAATCAGAGGCCGAAGAGACCGAGGAGATTTCACGGCTGGAACCCTCTGGGATCCCCAGGGCTGCACTTTAGAACGGCGAATCGCTCAAGGGGGAGAGAGTGTCACTTCTGCTTGAGTCGGCTTCGGATGCGCGAACCCATGATCGCCGCGACACCTGCCGAGTTTTAAGCTAACCTGGCCACTCCAACGCGTGCGCCCCGTGGTCCCCTAAAATCTAATGCCGGAGAAAATAAATCATCCTTGCCCCTTGTCCAAGCCTTTTCTCCGCTTGTTGATGATGAATATGTAAATTTTGGCGCTGTAGGGGTTTAGGCGAGTCCCAAGGGCTGAGAATTCAGACGAGGCGAATGGAATTTGCAGAGCGCCAACCACCGATCGCGCGCCAAACTGACTACGCAACATTTTTACACGCAACCGGGACGAGAAACCCTACTGAGAAATCTGTAGGGGAATCGTATTTTACCGACGCGGACTCTTTTCGAACCGGTTCAAAGTCAATCGCTTAGCGGAGAAAGCCGAATTAGTGTCAGTCGCGAGCAAAGTCTTGCGCGGTTAGCTGTCCCTGTGACGTTCTGAGCTTCCACATCGTCGCAGCAGCACCTACGAGACCGGCATTTTCGCCGAGTTCAGCCCGAACGATTGGTAGATTCGGAGAAATGTCGGACCAGACATGTTTGCGGGTAGCGGACACTAAGCTATCCCAATAGAGACCCCCGGCAAGCCCCAAGCCTCCTCCGACAATCACGGCATGAGGATCTAGGAGGTTGATCAGGAAGCTGACACGATTTCCAAGGGTCGCCCCCGCAGAAGAGAGGATCTGTTCGGCAACTCTGTCACCATTTGCAGCCGCTGCAGCGACCTCGTTTCCCGTGGCTAAAGTACTCGTGACTCGTTGATTGGAGCGGTTGACCAGGGCTGGGCCGGATGCCACATCCTCCAAGACTTGATCCTGTATTGCACCGCAGCTGAGGCATTCTGACGTGAGAGCGGCGCTGCCAACCAGAATGGCGTGACCGTGCGCGCCGGCGTATGGCTGTCCATCGATCACCAGACAATAGCTAATACCTGTTCCCACCGTAAGATAGACAAAGTTCCGAAACGGCCGACCCGCGCCGAACAGCGCTTCGCCGAGAGCTGGTGCCCTCGCATCCGACTCGAATCTTGCCGGCGCGATCTGCGACATAATTTCACGCACCGGCAGGCCACGCCACTTGATGAGGTATTCGCTAGTGATCTCACCCTCAAGGCTCACAAGCTCCGCGATTCCGATCCCGATGCCCTGGACGTCAACTCCGGCGGCAGCTGCGTGGTCCTTCAGCTTGCGCGCCAATTCGACCGTGTCCGACAGAACGGCCTCGCCTCCGCGAGCAGGGTCGGATGGTTTCTTGTATCAGCAGTCGGCCCGACGGAAATGAGACGAGGCCTGCCGCGATCTTTGTTCCACCTATATCCATACCCACGTAAGTGAATTCGGACGACGTAGGCGAGACGGGTTTCGTGTTGCGTGGCATTTGGGGTCGGCGGACTATTCCCGCCTGCGATCGTGGATGCGATGTCCAGCTTCGCCTTTAGCCCTGTCACTCTTCCGATTCGAAGGCGCGAAGCTACCTTTGATAGTCACGGCTCTTCCAATGCGACCGGACGCTTGCGCGGCCAGCATGATTTCCAGCACATGGTACGCGTGCTCTGGGGTGACCTGAGGCTTTTGCTTCTTTCGAATGCATTCGACCAGGTGCGGCAGGCCTGCGGTCCACTGCCAGTGTGGATCCGTCTCATAGTAGGTTTGCCAAGCGGAAACGTCGTTCTCCAGATCTCATATCCTTCCGGTGTCCAATCGTCACCCAGCATCTGGATTGTGCCCTGTGTGCCATACAGTTCAAAGGCGGGCGAACGATACTTCTGCATCGTAAATCCGGAAGTCACCACGGCCAGTACGGCATCGCCGAAGTCGAGAATGATTTGAACGTTATCTTCAACTTCCACCTTGACCTTCTTTCCATTCACGACTCGGGATGGCTGCGCGCTGGCCGTCATGGCCATGACGCGTTTCGCGGGCCCTAGAATTCCAGTCAGGCTGGTAATACTGTAGACTGCCAAATCAAAAATAGGACCCCCGCCAGCACGATAGAACCAGTTTGACCAGTCGGGCCCCGCCCATCCATATCGGGCACGCGCCAAGCACACCTTGCCTACATCCCCGTGTCGCACTCGCTCGCGAATGACCTGGTAGGTCGGGCTTAGCGTCACGAAAGGAGCACTCACAAGATAGCCCGGTGCTCTCCTCGCTACGGCTCGTCGCTATCGAGAAGCGGTACTGAAGGCCCTGCACCAGCACAAACTGCACCTGCAGCATATCGTCGAGTGCGATCAACCCCTCGAAGGCGGACGCGCCGCCGTCTGGCAACTCGCCAATTGCAAACCCGCACCAACGGCCTTAGTGTGCGTCAATGATCTGACCGCGATTGGGGCAATGTCAGCCCTTCGGGAAATGGGCCTGAGTGTACCCGGCAACATTTCGGTCGTAGGATGCGAAGATATCTACATGGCACGCTTTGTGAATCCTCCACTGACCACCGTACGGTTTGATCGAAAATCACTCGGTAGAATGGCTTTCGACATTCTGGAGAAAATGTCACGCACGAAACAACGGAAAGGATCCACCACCCTGCTGGAGACAAAGCTGATCGTCCGCAGTTCGACCGCCGCAAGAAATCCAAAACCAGTTGTGTGGAGACAGGATTAGTTGGAAGTCGTCATACCTGGAAGGTCATTCGTGGACTTGTAAACGTGGATGAGCCGCAAACCCTTCTTGCGAATTATTTCCTATACTTTCGTTCGATTTCGATTTTTGCTGTAACATCCTTCGGTAGCGCGTGAGTTGCCGCACTTGCCGCCGCAGGAGCGCTCATGGACCGACGCAGTTTCCTGAAGTCCGCCGCTGCCACAGGACTGACCGTGGGATTGTCGAAGGCCACGGCTAACGCTTCCATACCGGAACACAACTGGGAAAAATACGATTGGGGATCGGGACCTGCCGTGCCCGACCGGCTCTATCAAGGCCCCTTCCCGCAATATGGTCCCGCAGCGGTGATTCCCGATAGCGATGTCGTGATGATCACCTCGCCCTCCAAGGACGTCGTGAGCAATTGCGGCATGGGCCTCATCGTCTATGTTTCCGACGATACCGGACCGCTCCATCTCCCGGGCCAAACGCAGGAGCAAACCCTCGCGGATCTGATCAAGCTTCCCTTCGCGCAGAAGATCTACATCCGCCCCAACTGGCGCGATGTTCAGAAGCAACCCGGCCGTCTCGATTTGCCGGATTGGTGGAAGACCTCATTCGACCTCGCTCGCCGGTACGAAAAGCGCATCGGCTTCCGCGTTCAGTTGGAGAATCCCGACGTCCCCGAGCCGGGCATGCCGGACTTTCTCCTTAACAAGGTTCCTTACGTAAAGCTCAAAGGCGAGTGGAAGGGCAACCCTGCTGAAATGCGCTACCGGAAAGATAACCGCGTGCCGCGTTACGATCACCCGGCATATCAGGCGGCATTTCGCGAATTGAATGGGCTCCTTGCCGCCGAATTCAACGGTCACCCGCAAGTCGAGTTCGTGGATACGATGATGTACGGCTTCTGGGGCGAAGGACACACGTGGCCCTATGAGGGCAATCCGTTCCCAAGCCAGCTGGTTGCCGAACAAACCTGGGCAGCCATGTTCGAGACGCAACTCGAACATTGGACCAGGGTCCCGCTAGCCACCAACACCCAGCCAGACTTCAGCAACGTCGGCAACGCCGACATGGTCGATCGCACGATCCGCAGCGGCAACTGGCTGCGTACCGACACGATCTTCATCGAGAACACGCAGATCGAGGCCCTGAGCTACCGCCCACCGTGGGTCGCGGCCATCTGCGAAGTCGGTTTCACCACCGGCGATGAGAAAGAACTTCGCATCGACGACGACGGAATTACGTACAACGAGCAAATCATTTCGCACGTGGCCGATGTCGGCGTCAACTACCTGTCGCTGTGGAGTTGGCACAACCAGTCCGCCCGCAGTATCACCAGCTACTACGAAAAATTCCCCGGGCCGATTGATGAGATGGCAAGGAAAATTGGCTACCGCATCCGCCCATCGTTTATCTGGGCCTTCGCGCGGGACGGTGCGACCGGCTTGGTCATCGGACTTGCCAACGACGGCATGGCCTCTGTTCCGGGAGTGCTCCGCTTGAGCATCGTAGGTGAACAGAACAAGAGCCTCGTTTCCGGCTGCGTCGACGCGGGCTATCCGAAGCCCACGGGCGTTCATCAAGCCATGCTGATGCTCCCCGCGGGCGCGAAGTGGGAGGGTCTGCGGTTGAAAGCCGAACTCGAGCTCAAGGGAGTCCGCTACCCGATCCGCTGGGCGTGCCGGCAAAAGCTCAATCCTGACGGGTCATTGACGTTGCGCCACAACTACAATCCCGAGCACCCGTTGGTGTAGCCGCGCGGGACTTGTTGGAAGAAGAAACTCACGGACAAAACGGCACCCTTTGGGTCAAAACTCGAAGTCATAGCCTGCGATTGAATCTTCGACGATTTCCCTTATTGAAGGGCCAACAACCACGAATCGAATGCATCGGATTGCAGACCCAAGGTTTCTCGATTTTCTTTGCGCTCTTAGCGGCAGTTCTTCGCGACCTTCGCGGTTAAGAACTCTTGAGGCGCGCGAAACAACGATTGTCGGAACAAACCTCGTAACCGCAAAGCTCGCAAAGGAATCGCAGAGTTCACAAAGAAAAGGTTCATCCAAATATAGGAGTCATGCATGAGCTTGGACGTGAATCGCCGCGAGTTCCTGAAGATCGCCGCCGGTACCGGCGCTGCCTTGGCCATGCCAGCCCTTGCACATCCAGCTGTCTCCTCGAAAATGATCGGCATCCAGGTGGGAGCGATTTCGTTTGTGGATGAAGGCACGGAGAAGGTTCTCGACGTGCTTCAGGAACGCGGCGGCGTGAATACACTATTTCTGGCCGTATTTACTTATGGGCGAGGCATCGCGGGAAGACAGATTCCGGGCCAACCGCTGCCCGATCACGGCAAGCAGGAGTACGACCTCAATTTTCATGGCGGCAACTTCGCCACGCCGCATTCCCAGTACTACAAAAACACCGTTCTCAAAGATACGCGTGCGCCCGATCATGGCAACCTGGACATCCTGGCCGAAGTGCTCCCTGCTGCCAAAAAGCGCGACATCAAAGTCATCTGCTGGCTCGAGGACGTCTTTCGCACCGACTTACCCAACATCGAGAAATTGCAGGAACGGGACCTGTATGGACGGAATGCCGAGACGCTCTGCGTCAACAATCCAGACTACCGGAATTTCCTGACTGGTTTGGTCGAGGACTATGCCCGTTCGTATGACATCGACGGCATCATGTGGGGATCCGAACGCCAGGGCGCGCTTTGCGACAGCATAGGAGCCACGCACGATACACCGCCGGTCGATCCCGGCAACGTGACCTGCTTTTGCCAGTTTTGTCAGAGCAAAGCAAAAGACCGCGGCATCAATCCAGATCGCGCCCGACAGGGATTTCTTGAGCTTGAAAAATTCGTTCGCTCGGCGCGAAGCGGTAAACGCCCCGTGGACGGCTACTACGTACAATTCTGGCGGATTTTATTGCGGTATCCCGAAGTGGCCGCTTGGGAAATGCTCTGGACCGACAGCTTGCGCGAGACCTACGCCGCGATCTACAAAACCGTAAAGACCGCCAAGCCGACCGTCCCAGTGGGTTGGCACATCTGGCACAACAATTCCTTCAATCCCATCTACCGCGCGGAACAGGATCTCCATGCGCTCTCGGAGTATTCAGACTTTATAAAAGTCGTTATGTACAACAACTGCGGCGGCGAGCGGATGGCGCTGTATGCCGACAACATCGGCTCGACCCTTTACGCAGATCTCTCAAAACAGAGCCTGATCGACTTTAACTATGCAGTGATGGGATTCAAAGAGGGCAGCTTTGACCAGATCCCTCACACCGGTCTTTCGCCGGATTATGTCTACCGGGAGACAAAACGCGCGCTGGAGGGTGTCGCCGGCACGAAGACTTTGATCTGGCCAGGCATTGATATTGATATCCCAACCGAAGCCAACAACAGCAAATGTACGCCGCAAAGCGTGAAAGACGCGGTTCTGGCCGCATTCCGCGCTGGTGCGCCCGGAGTAATTCTATCTCGCAAGTATTCGGAAATGCGACTCGCCGACCTCAGCGGCGCGGGGGACGCAGTTCGCGAATTGAAGCTGATCTAGCCTTTGGCGCCCGCGAGGGCTGCCGTTTTTCAGGTTGTTCGCCAGCCTTGGGAGGAGGAGTTTTAGCCAGCGGCCTTGCCGGAACTTTCTGAGCCCGGTGGGATATCGGCGTTCGAGGATTCCTCTTTGGCGGCCACATGGTTCAACGTTCGGAACGCCATTCTCCTGACAAAATCATTGTGTTCCCGAAGCGCCGCCCGAAGCTGTTTCAGAACCGTCACGAGCTCAGAGCCTTGAGCTGTCGCCGCCTTGGCACACAAAAGCCTGATTCGCTCGTCGATAGGATCGATTTGCACCCGGAGAAACCGCCTGCACGAGGGTATGAGAGAAACCACCCCTAGGAATACAGGCCGGACTGTAGTTACTTACGGACATAATGGGAGACAAATTTTGCACACCTAAATGAAACGTGTGATCGAGATCACATCACACGATTCGGCTGGTAGTGCAGCGCGTGCAAGGCGGGATCGCTTATCCTCCTCCGGAGGGAAAAACAATTCTGGCCCGTGGACTTTTCGTCACGGGACCAGCTGATCGAGGACACATCATCTTTGTCCGCGAGGTGCAATTGAGCAGCGCTCAGCTCTCCATGCTCGGCCTGCTTCGATGAGGGAACCGCACGAGAGTGAACGAATTGGTTCGGAAGGTCGCCAGGGTGCGCCGCAACGTCGTCACCGTCTGGACGCGAGTCTTTTCCTTCATCGCCAGAAGGACGCGTAGTTGGCCCAAGGTTCGAACACCGATCCGTTGCAATTGGACGATCAGGTCGGCCGAGAGATCGGTTTCCTCAAGTCTCGTATTGTCGGGCACCAATAGCACCGAACTATTCTAGAAGTGTCTCCTGCCGACGTGTATGGCACCAACGAGTGAGGACAACAATACTGACAAAAGCTGATCAACGAAGAAATTCCGCAAGCGAAGATGAAGAGGGGACTCTCACAGTAGAAGGTCCTTCAGGCTTGCATCCAGAGGAAGGACGGGAAAGCCCGCTTGCTGAAGCTCGTTCCTGAGGTGCGCCAAGGATTGAAACTGCACGGTGTGGATCCCCATAGCCCGAGCAGCCGCAACATTGACTTCGCGGTCGTCGATGAAAAGACTATCGGAGGGGGCAACACCAAGACCCCGTAAGCAATGCTCGTAAATTGCAGGATCTGGCTTGATCAGCCGCACTTCGGCGGAAAGGATCACGACGTTGACCAGGTCAAGCCATTGAAAAGCGCGCCGTGCATGCTGAACCATGCCGATGTGCATATTGGAGAGGACTGCCGTTTTCATACCAGCAGAGGACAGGATCGAGAGCCATGCGACCATATCGGGATTCAGTCGACTCCACATGGTCACGTCCCGCTCATACAGCGCCTGGAGTTGAGAATCGTCCAAGGTTGTGCCGGCATCTTCCGCAAGCTGGCGCCAGTACGTTTGGGGAGAAAGGTCCCCGCGATCATACAAATCGCGATTGCGGCCCCAAAGCTCGCGGAACGAACCGGCGCTGACACCCAGGATTCGGGCGCTGCCTTCTACGTCGTCCGTTGTGGGCGCCAGACACAGCACCTCACCATAGTCGAAGATGATCGCCTTCAGGTTCGATAGGTTTTTCTTACCGTTCACTGACATCTTTCTAGACCCCTAACGCCGACTTTCAAAAACATGATGCCATCAGCGAAGTTGCAATCCCCCCAATTCTAGTCGCTGCCCCCAAAAAAGACCGACGACGGTTTCTACTGAAATAGCTTTCGCGACACGTGGCCAGCCGTCAAGCTGTCATGGTTTTTGCGACAATACTTTAGATGAGCAGCGTGGGAGCGTTGTTTTCCGGTATGTCGGCTTGTCGTTCCTCATCCGTTCGGTATAGGCTCTGGTACTTACCCGCGATTCGAACTGGGCGACTTCGCCTGAGTGGCGCATGAACGAAAAGATCGCCAGTGACGACTGCGAACGGTTTCGCGCCGACGCTGCAAAGTATGCAGCCTACCTCGAGACGCCCGAGGGCCGACTGCGCCTCGATCTCGCCTTTGCCACTTTGCAAGACTTTCTCCCGCAGACCACAGGGTCTTTGCACGCGCTAGATCTTGGAGGCGGTACCGGCGCCATCACGGTACGTCTGGCGCGACTTGGTCTTCATGTCACGTTGCTCGATGCGTCCCTCCCGATGCTGGATTTCGCGAAGCGTGCCGCGCAGGAAGGAGGAGTTACGGAGAGGATTGCACTTACGCACGGCGACGCTGCCGACCTGGCAGACTTGTTGCCCGCCGAGCCGTTTGATGTAATTCTTTGCCACAAT
This sequence comes from Acidobacteriota bacterium, assembly GCA_046728215.1. Lineage (GTDB taxonomy): Bacteria > Acidobacteriota > Terriglobia > Terriglobales > Acidobacteriaceae > Gp1-AA133. Next base: position 189,202 of record JBKPEB010000001.1, read on the forward strand.
ATCCTGGAGTATGTGGACGACCCGTGTGCTGTGTTGCGCAATGCGGCCCGGGGCTTGCGAGATCATTCCAGCATAATCTCGGTGCTGGTGCGTAACCAGGCGGGTGAGGTATTAAAGGCCGCAATACAAGAAGGCGATCTGGCCGCGAGCGAGCACAATCACACAGCTGAATGGGGAAGTGAGTCCCTGTACGGAGGAAGGGTGCGTCTATTTACGCCGGAGAGCCTGCAAGCCATGCTGCTCGAATCGTCACTCGTGGTAAGTGCGCAGCGCGGCGTACGGGTCCTGTCGGATTACTTGCCCCCGAGGGTTTCCCGAACGGACAAGTACAAGCAGATTTTTGACCTAGAGCGCAAGTTGGGCAGGCGACCGGAGTTTGCCGCAGTCGCGCGCTACACGCATTGCCTGGCACATCGCGCAGGTCCAGTCATGAAGGAAGGTGCATGAACAGCGTCACACCCCAGTCTTCGTCGTCCGAGTCTCGCATGATGACACTTGACGGCGGCATTTCACTCGGGCTCGGCCTTACCAACGAGTGTAACCTTGCATGCGCCTTCTGCTACCGCGATCCGACTCGTACCGATCGTCTCTCCCTGAATCAAGTAAAGGCAGTCATGGAGCGCTTGCCCGTACGGTCGGTGAATCTCGGCACGGGTGAGAACGGGATGCATCCCGACTTCAAGGCAATCCTGGCCTACCTGCGGACGAAAGCGGTGAAGCTCACCATCACTTCCAACGGTCATAGTGTTGCTGTTCTGGAAGATAAGGACCTGGTCGCCTTCCATGACATCGAGTTTTCTCTCGATTACGCCACGCAAGCTGAGCAGGATGCGCAGCGCGGGGATGGCAATTGGGCACTCATCCACCAGCAAGCAGAACGGTGTCGCAGGCTGCACATTCCTGTAACGATCGTCGCCGTCATGATGAAGTCGAACTACTTGCGTTTAGGTGATGTGGCGAGAGTAGCCAAACATTTTGATGCTCCGTTGCGAGTGAATGTGTACCAGGCTGTACGATCGGACATCTATGCCCTGACCTACGAAGAGTACTGGGAGGGATTCCGACGCCTCTTTGAGGAGAACGATGTAATCGCAATTGGCGAGCCGCTGGTTCGCGCGATGGCGGGGCTCCCGCCGCTCCTAGGCGGTTGTGCCGTGAGCACCGTACGCGTGACACCACGAGCCACGACACAACCGTGCGTTTATTGGTCGGGACCGGGGGAGCCACTCTCCCACTTGATCTCCGGTGGCACCAATATTCTGGGCTCAATACCTTTCGAGCAGGCACGAACGCTTCCTGAAGCTTGCAATCCGTGCGACTTCCGCGAGTCGTGCCACGGCGGCTGTGCCGGACGGCGGCGCTTGCAGGGCGCACTATTACAGCCTGATTGTTATTGTCCCATCATTCGGGGCGAGCGCCCACGACTCGAGATCCGCATGGCCGCAAGTCGCGATCTGCCCAAACTGAGGAGTTCCTGCACCACCGTCGTGATCGCCAGGTAAGTCTGATTCTTGTTGAAAAGCATCAGACCGCTCGAAAAGCCCGCCCTTCGCTCATTGCGCGTTCATCCATTTATCCGAGCCTGCCAGCTTCACTGACACGTCAGTCAACCAGATGTGCAGGGGCTTGCCATCGGCGGTGCCGCGGTGCTCAGTTGAGAACAGAATTGGACCTGCCTTTTTGTAGCCTGCCCAGGTTGCAAAGACGCGGCTCGGCGGCTTGGCCCCGCCGCGGTGGTAGACAAAGTACACGACGCGGTTGCCGCTGCCGACGTAGAGATCCCAGGTGTCGCCGGGCGTGTAGCCGCCATCTGCGGGATACTTTATCGGGAGCAGCTCGGCCATGCCGGGCCCCACTGGCAAGTTGAACTTGCCCTGATCGATCGCGCTGGCGCTCTTGTCCCCATAAGCATGGAAGGGGAAAAGAGTCCAATAACTATCGTTGATGAAACTCGGGTCGACTTCGTTCTTCACCGCATCGGATTGGCTGCCGAGGTCGGTGCGCACGTAGGAAACCTTGACCGGCTTACCGTCTTTATCCGTCCCCTCATAGGAGACCTTGTTCGTCTTAGGCTCCCACTCCCACTTGTGAGCCGCTTTGAAGAGTCCGGGAATATCTGCGTTCCAGGTGTAGCGGATACCCTCAACTTGATCCCACGAATCGATACCATAGGTCTTGGCGATTTGATCGAGAATGGGCGCGCGCTGCTGCGCCCAGGAGTTTGGAGCCAGGATCAGCACTCCGCAAAGCAGAACACCGATCATCGTGAATCGAAGGCGGGCATTTCTCATAGAGTTCGCTCCTCGGTGAATGGACGACGTTGGCTTGGATGACGGACAAAGGCTTCCGGGTGCAGGCGTTCGACCACGCACACCGCAGCCGTAAGCAGCTTCATGGCGGAAGTAGGGCCCCATGATTCCTACGGTTGAAAAAGAAGAGATCGCATCGACGATCTCTTCTGTAGTCACGATGGCAGTGCCTTGCAAACCTTTACGCCGGCACGCGATCACGGGTTCCTTCTATGTTTAAGGCGGCATCTTTGGCGGCCTCGTCGGCAGTCTTCCCGTTCTCTCGCGCGACGATGTAGGCGGCGTACCAGCTCGACCAGTGGTGCTTCGGAGCGGTCGGTTCGTACTCGCCGTGCCGCTTCTCGGTCTCTCGCAGAAGCTCGGTCAGAGTCGGGAGGTCGATGCTAAGTCCCCGTCCGGGAAGCCGTGTAGTGACTTCCTGGAGCAGCCAGCCGTTGCCGTCCGGATCACGGAACGAGGCGAACGAACGATAACTGCCATGCCCGGGATCCGAACCGCTGACCCGCACCCGCCCAAACAGAAAGGGCTCGTCCGTGCCAGCGGACACGCTGCCGCCGTGGAACACTTCGCTGACCTCGACGCCGCGACCGAGCAGTTCGGCGCGGGCGGCCTCGATGTCGGAAACGATCAGGTACAGACCCTGGGCCGAACCAGGCGCCGCGGCAGTTATATTCTTACCGAAGATGATCGAGCCCCCGGAGCCAGGTGGCGTGAACTGGATTATGCGTAGGCCGTCACCGGAGGCGAATTCGGCGTCGAGCCGCCACCCGAGCCTCCCGTAAAATGCCTTCGCGCGGTCGACATCCGAGACGGGGATGACGACCAACTCTAGCTTCATGTCGACGTTCGCAGCTCGCGCGGCGCTGGTCGGGTCGTTGCTGCGGATTTCAATCGCCGGCTTTGCCATGTTCTTTCCTCCTTTTGCGTTCCCCTAATGAAAGTCAGATTTGTTGAACCTGCGTCTCAACCTACAAAATCACACGTCCCTTAAGGCGTGATCATCGAAATTCTTTACGAAGAGAGGCGCGGCTTTGGCAGACGGGCACTCGAGATGTGCGCAGCTGCGAGTTGTGACATGGGGATCCTCCCGGGTGAATTCAACAGCGGATGTTGTGATGACGGGCGGGGCCTTCAACTTGCGGAGAAGTATGTTAGCAACACTCAGGTTGCTTATCCAGACCCAAGGCTAGTCGGTTGAGCCCTGTGGGCGGCCGGATGAGTGATGCGGCGCAACAGGATGATTGCAGCGGTCATCGCGACGCATCCGTACTCCAGCAGCATGACCCAACCGGGGAGCGTCCCCCACGGATGCCCAAGTGTTCGCCAGTGCCACATAAGATAAGTGGGAATCACGCTCACTGTCCAGAGGCTGATCACGAACATCGAGGGTGACGCCAAAAACGGCACCAGCCAAAGGAGATACCAGGGGAAAACAGCGGGCGCGCACAACAGCGTTGCGGCCAATGGCCACGCAAACCATTCTGGAGACCACTCGGGCGATGTGCTTCGTAGCCAGGCGGCAGTCAATGAGCCCGCGAGCACTGCCAGCCCTGCTAGCAACCGCGGAGGCGCAAACCCATCGAGCGCCGAAAACACTGGACCATTAAAGCGGAAATTTTGCACATACGTACCGAGCGAGCCGATCGGAATGCGGCCATGATTGAGAAATGGCACGTACAGGAGTCCGACTACACCCACCGCCAGGATCGCGTCGCGTGTGCGAACCCTCTTCCAGTAGAGAGGCAAAAGTACGAGTGGCAGAAATTTCACTGCGATCGCCAGCCCAAGAGCGACAGCCGCAGTGGCCCGCCATCGGCGCACGAGTGCGGCCGCGGACACTACCAACAGTAGCGCGCCGACAATGTCGATGTGTCCGCTGCCCGCCACCTCAATGACCAACAACGGATTCCAGGCGAACGCGAGAACCAGGTGGGCTCCCTGACCAGTACGACGCAAGATATCGAGCAACACGAGAACAATTGCGAACTCGCAAACCACGAATGCTACTTTCAGCGCAAAGGTGGACTCCTGAATCGCGGTGACTGCGCGAAAGAAAAGCTGTGCTCCTGCTGGATAGGGGCTCGGCAGATCCGGATTGTTCAAGGTGCGGGTTTCCGGAGTATGCAGCCCTTTAACGGCGGGATCGCTGGGAACGACGAGATAGGGGTTGTAGCCGAGTCTCTGCAGGCGGCCGTCCCACACATATCGATGAATATCATCGTCGGGGCCGGCGGGTAGCCGAAGAAATTCAATCTGCCACACGGCAGTCAGGACGAGGCCGACGACGACGACGTGCCAGGAAAATCTTGGCGTAGCGAAAAACTCGCGGATCGCCAAGAGGTACACGATGCCCGCAAGCGTCAAAGAGGCCATGAAGTGCGGTCCTCCTCGATCGCCGAAGTTGCGTGAGCAGATCGTGAGTGCCACGCACAACGTGGCGCCAAGGACGTGCACTCTCCACGCGGGCATGACCTTCACAGTTCTCCGGTGCCCGTTTGAGATTGTGCCACCACAAGCTCCCATTCCCTAAGCCACGCCGCTGTCCGTGGGGCCCTTGCCGGAGCCACACGCAACTCCGCTGCCAAGCGAGTGAGGTCGTCAGCTACATCCACGTCGTAGAAAGGCTCCGCGTAACCTACGGTGAGCTTAAGGGATCGTGCGCGCAGCAAGAGTCTATCGAGCGCGCTGCTGGTGCCCATTCCATCACTTGCAAAAAGCGTAGGATGAGAAGCCTTTGCCCCTACGAGATAGTAGCCTCCGTCGTGTGTTGGTCCAATGACTATGTCATGCGCGGCCAGCGTTTCGAACGCGTCTTCGAGAACAGACCGCGGCAGGTGTGGGCTGTCGCTGTTGAAGGCAATGGTGCGTCGTTGATGACCTTCTGCGAAGTGCGCAAACACCGAAGTGAGGCCTGCAGCAAGACCTGCGCCTTTCTGTGCAACTACGCTCGCTTGGCTGCCTGCCAATTGCGCCAGCTCGTTTACGTCCGCGTCCGGGCACATGATGGCGACTTCCACATCGCCCAATGACCGCGCCAGCGTCAGCGTGTCGTCTAGAAGACAACAATAGAAATCGACGACGGCCGCATGAGAAAGGCTGGCAGCAAGGCGGGTCTTGACTGCACCCGGCCTCGGGGCTTTCGCCATGATGACCAGTACACGATCACTGCCGGACGAACGCACTATCGTCTCCTTGAAAGATTGCATGGATTGTTGGGGAATAATATACGACGGGTCTCACAAATGTTCCTGCGGGAACATAACGTCATGACAGCTAAGACCAGGAAGACAAAGCGGCGGCTACCACAGTCACGACGAATTGCGCGGCTGCATGGGTCGATTGAGGATGATCTGTTTTGGCTAGCGGGTGGGGAGACGCACGCGGAGCCACGCTGGAATCGTCCCCGGAAGCAGAGAATCTCATTGCGCGTGGACACCGAAGTGGTGGACTGGTTCAAGTCCAAAGGGCCGGGATATCAAACACGGATCAACCGGATATTGCGACGGGTAATGACAGAAGGAAAGAAACGGGAACTGCCCCACTCAAGCCAAAACCGGCTTGAATGGGCCACGCGTCTTATCGACGGTCCCTCACGCTGGGCCGTTGCGTCCCGGTTCTTCCGCGGCGAAAATAATAGCTCACGATCAAGCTGAGAATGAACCAGCCAGCGCCGAGCGTGCCCTTCAGCGTACCGCTGATCTTCGATTTTCCTATACGCGGGTAGTAGCTCACCGGGACTTCAACCACGCGAAATCCGCCCAAGGTACCTTTAAGGATCATCTCAACTGCCCAGCCATAAGTAGCCTCTTCGAGTACCAGCGCGCGAAGCACATCTGCGCGGCCCGCGCGAAACGGGCCGAGATCACTGATGTCTAGCCCATAGAGAAGCCTTATTAGGCCGGCGGCGAGACGATTCCCGAACACCTGATGCCAAGGCAACGCCCCAGCAGAATTGTGGCCGTGCAGGCGGGAACCGAGCGTGATGTCGGCACGCCCCTCAATGATTGGCGCTAAGAGAATCGGCAGTTCGGATGGGCGATCGCTGTAGTCGCCATCCAGGAACACAACCACGTCAGGAGAATTTGCCGTGGCCAGACCCGTGAGGCACGCTCGTCCATATCCGCGGCGCGGTTCCTGAACAACGCGGGCTCCCATGCTTGCGGCGATCTCGGGCGTCCCGTCATTCGAGTTGCTGTCGACAACGATGACCTCGGTCGTGAGATCGGACGGGAGATCCGCTAATACGCGCTCAATCGCCTCGGCTTCATTATGGGTAGGGATGATGACGGAGACGCGCACGGTGACGTTAGGGAAACTCTGGCTAAGTTGTCGGACGGCTAAAGAGGCTGCGAAAAAAGTTTCCGAAGCCACAGAGAGCGGACCTCAGGCGCTAAAGCGCGGACGGGTTTTCAGCGACTTAACGGCACGACTGAAGTCGTGCCCTTCCCACGACCCGCCGGAGGTAGAGTTCTTTTCCCACCCTCTAAAGCCGCCTTCAAAAAAAGGGGCATTTTTCGGACCGCCTGAAGGCGGTCCCTTTCCAGGCGTAACTCAATCAGAGTTTCCTTAGCTTAAATCAACCACCACGGAGCGGTTGGCCACCGTTGGGCGAGCCAAGCGTCGACGCCCCATTTGCGGCCGGCGCGCCCGATCGCGAGTCCGAGCGATGCCATCACCGGAACCAGCAGCTCCCATATCCACGAGGTACCAAACTCCGAAATCCAAAGGCTGCCGAGAAACAGAAAAGCCACGGTTGCGGCGGGTCGAGTAAACAAACCCAATACGAGCAGGATGCCGAGAGAGATCTCGGTCAAGCCCTGCATGGGAGCGGCAATGGCCGCGTGGTTTGCCGCCAGACTCATCACCGATTTCCAGATGGCCGGGCAGTGGCTCGCCTTGAGGTAGTAATCGATCAGACCCGCGTAGCCCGCCGGTCGATAGAGTCCCTTCCCCAGATTTTCGAAAAAGACCCACACGAACATCGCGCCGATCGTGACCCGCACGATTGCCAGGCCGGTCGCTGCCTGCTGGGTTGCAGTGGTTGAGTCGCTGCGCAGTGAGGTTGCGGTCGTCGTCATGATGACCTCGTGCGGAGGATGCTATACCAGATTGGAATATTCGTCAGGCTCAATTGTTTCAGCAAGGTTACAGATCCGAATGATTCCCAACAGTCTTCCTCGCAGCCATGACAGCCCGCGCTGGCTGCTGGTAGAATCTCGACCCATGTCCGCTGATTAGGAGTGTCTCCATGAAGCTGCGAGTTCTATCGTCGTTACTGCTGCTCTGCTTTCCGGCAGGTCAGTTGGCCGCCCAAGCCCCTTCGAACCCGCAAAATTTCAGCCCGCCAACCCGCAGCTTTCATTTCACCTACAACTTCACTGTGAAGGATATTCCCTCGGGGGCAAAGCGAGTGCGCGTTTGGTTTCCGGTGCCGCAGAATGACCAACACCAGACTGTCCGCGTTCTGTCGGTGAAGGCTCCAGGCAAAACCCAAATGACCCATGATGCCGAGTACGGCAATCGGATGATGTATGCCGAGATTCCAAATCCTGCTGCCGGCAAAGCAGACTTCAGTCTCGAGTACAAGATTACGCGGCGCGAATACTCGCGGGGCGATTACGCGCAACTCAAGAGAACAGAGCAGACGCCCGTCGTTGTGCCCGCTTCAATGAGCCGCTTGATTGCGCCCGACAGTCTGATTCCCACGGACGGGAAGATCAAAGAACTGGCAGTCGAGGTAACCGGATCCAAGACCGGTACGGTCGAAAAAGCCAAGGCTGCCTATGACTATCTCTTCACGACCATGCGCTACGACAAAACGGGATCAGGCTGGGGACGCGGGGACGCACTGTGGGCCTGTGATGCCAAGCGCGGCAACTGTACAGACTTCCATTCTCCGTTCATCGGCATGCTGCGCGCAGACGGAATTCCGGCCCGCTTCGACATCGGCTTTCCCTTGCCCGAAAACAAGGACAAGGGAGACATCGCCGGTTATCACTGCTGGGCCGAGTTCTATGCGCGCAAAACCGGATGGATCCCCGTCGACATCTCGGAGGCGTGGAAAGCGAAGCAGAAACATGACTATTTTTTCGGCAGCGTTGACGCCAATCGTGTACAGTTTTCCACCGGCCGCGACGTCACACTGTCTCCTAAACAGGATGGTCCAGCGCTCAATTACTTCGTCTACCCGTACGTCGAAGTCGACGGTAAGCCGTACGATAAGCTCGACAAGCAGTTCAGTTTTGAGGAGCTGAAATCGTCGAAGTGAGGCCGCGAGTTCGAATCGCCCAAGATCCACCTTGGCGAAATAGTCGTCACGACTGCAACGCGAGTGAAGCGAACGTCTTTTACGACACGTTACTACTTAAATAATACCGTGTGCCGTTTCGAGTTCCGCTACCTCCATCCCATGTGGCGTTGACTTGCTCATGAACGCGTCCTAACATGGCCGTTCTGAGATGGTTGGCACATGGTTGGCAAGACTATTTCCCATTACCACATCGAAGAACGACTCGGCGGTGGCGGCATGGGGGTGGTTTACCGCGCTCTCGACCTTAAACTCGGCAGAAATGTAGCCCTCAAGTTCCTACCTCCAGAGATGGTTCGTGAGCACCAGGCTCTGGAGCGATTTCAGCGCGAAGCGCGCGCTGCCTCAGCACTCAACCACGCTAACATCTGCACAATTCACGAGATCAATGAGTGCGATGGCCATCCGTTCATCGTGATGGAGTACCTGGAAGGCCACTCGCTGAAGCAGATGATCACAGACAAGCCCTTGAGCAACAGCCAGATCCTGGAGATTGCCATCCAGATCACTGAAGCCCTCGACGCGGCTCACGAGTCTGGGATCATCCACCGGGATCTGAAGCCGGGCAATATTTTCGTAACGCGACGTGGGCCGGCAAAGGTACTTGATTTCGGGCTAGCCAAGCTCATACAGAATCCACCGCCGGTCGTCGACGAAAAGGGGTCGGACTCTGTCCCAACTGTTGCCGAGACGTGCGATTTGACAAGCCGCGGAGTAGCGCTGGGTACGGTCGCGTATATGTCTCCTGAGCAGGCTCGGGGAGAAGAACTCGATCAGCGCAGCGATCTTTTTTCGCTGGGAGCGGTGTTGTATGAGATGGCAACCGGGCGGCTCGCTTTCGGTTTCGGAACCACTGCGGTCGTGTTCGAGGCCATTCTGAATCGGACTCCTCTGCCGGCAACGAGGTTAAATCCCGAACTTCTCCCCGACCTGGGGTGGATTACATCGAAGTTGCTCGAAAAGGACCGCAAACTGCGCTACCAGGCCGCAACCGAACTGCGCGCCGATCTCAAGCGTGTTAAGCGCGATACCGAATCCGCCGGGGTTCCCACGCTGGTAGCGTCGCAGCCCCCTGCAGACCTCCGGCGCAAGAAACTGATCGTGGCGGCGGCCATCCTATGCTCCGCTTTGGCGCTCGCCGCCTTTGCCGGCCGCCGAATTTGGAAAGGGGTGATGGGCGGATCCCCTGATCGTATTCACTCGATCGCCGTTCTTCCGTTTGCGAATGTGGGCTCCGACTCGAATGTCGAGTACCTTGCCGACGGAGTCACGGAAGGCATCATCAGCAGCCTGTCCCGCGTTCCCGAGCTGCGTGTGATGGCCCGCAGCACGGTGTTCAGCTACAAAGGCCGGGACGTCAGTGCCCAAAAAGTCGGACAGGATCTGCAGGTCGACGCCGTGCTGCTCGGCAAGATCACGCAACGCGGCGACACGTTGAACATTCAAACCGATCTCGTCCGCGTGTCTGACGGATCTGAGTTGTGGGGAGATCAGTTTACCCGCAAGGTGTCCGACCTGTTCGCTGTGCAGGGAGACATAGCCAGGGAAATTTACGATAACCTGCGCCCGAAACTCACTGGAGCGGAAGCCAAGCAACTGGCCAGACACGAGACCGAGAACCCCGAAGCCTATCAACTTTATCTCCAGGGTCTCTTCTACTGGAACAAGTGGACCCAGGATGGTTTCCAAAAGGCGACCGATTTCTTCCGCCAAGCGGTTGAGAAAGATCCCTCCTTTGCCCAAGCGTATGCCGGCCTGGCCGACGCTTATACGTTCATGGGCGCCTCAGGGTACGTCGCGCCCCAGCAGGTATGGCAAAGCGCGAAGTCAGCGGCGATGCAAAGCGTCAAGATCGACGACACGCTTCCGGAAGGGCACATCTCCCTCGCGCTGGTTCGAGAGAACTTTGACTGGGACTGGACTGGAGCAGAGAAAGAATTCAGGCGGGCGCTCGAGTTAAACTCCAACTCGGCCGAGGCTCACCACTGGTATGGCGACTTTCTGACCCGTCTAGGCCGCTTCGATGAGGCGCGAGCCGAATTGAAAAAGGCCCAGGACCTGGACCCGCTCTCACTGCTCATCAACACGAGCAGGGGCCGAGAGCTCTATTTTGCGAGGCAATATCCGGCCGCCATCGAACAATTCCGCAAGACGCTCGACATGGATCGCAACTTTGTCCCTGCCCAACACGGTATTGAACTGGCCTATGCGCAAAATGGCATGTTCCGCGAAGCGGTTGCGGAGCGGCAAAGAGTTTTGACACTCTCGGGAAGTCCCGATCTCGCGGCAGCGATCGGTGACGACTACAGAAAATCGGGATACGAAGGTGTCCTGCAAAGCTGGCTGGAAGGCCTGAACGAGGTTTCGAAGCGCGGCTACGTTTCGTCGTACAACATCGCCCAAATCAACGCCCGACTTGGGCACAGCGCCGAAGCACAGACAATGCTCGAGCGCGCGTACGGCGCTCGCGACGGCAACTTGACTTATCTGAAGGTAGACCCAGTCTTCGACGATCTACGAGCAGATCCGAAATTCCAGGGATTGCTAGTGAAGTTGAGTATGCCGCAGTAACTTCGAAGCAATCACTCATCGCAAGGGATAACCGGGTTCTCCCGGTAAGCGGCCGTCTACGCGAACTACTTTGGTGCCCGGTCGAACTTCGCGCGAATCGACAAATGCAATCGCTCCGGGAAGGGCTGTGACCAGCTCACTTGCCATATCGTTCGAGTAAACGACTTTCGGAGCGGAAACGGATTCGGCGCGAAAGATCTTGGCGATCCAATACTGTTTGAACTGCGATTCCGACATCTGGTAGATGATTTTTAGTACGACATCTCGCTCTCGCGCCACCGGCGCACGGATGAGCAATACCACCGGCGTGTTCGCCGTCCAATACTGTCGGTCGCCCAGAAATATCTTGCGCACTTCGGCGAGACTCAGGTTGCTCACCGGTGTGTCCGGCTGAACCACCACCGCGACATCGACATCATGCGCCTGCGCGAATAACGGCTGCGGTACGGGCAAGGAGAAACTTGCCAGGACCAGGACACCACACACGATTTTCCATCGGATCGGCATAGTGTCCCCTCAGAACGTGAAGGCCGTCTGGAAGAATGCGCCGTTCACTCTCGGCTCGTTCACGCCTCTGCGGGTGTTGCGATACTCGCCCTTGAAGGCAGCATAGTTCGTGATGTCGTATCGGACTCCGACAGTCGAGCCCACCAGGTCTTCGACGCTCGGAGTGGGGTTGATGTCCCAAACCGGCTCAAAGTTTGGCCTATGAATATACTCGAAGCGATAATAGGGCTTCCATTTGTTTTCCTGCCAGGGCAGTCGGTAAGCGAGTTGTATATAGAACGCCTGGCTGTTGTATGTCTGCAACGTCTGCAGATCGCGGTGATGAACGTTCGAAAATTCGGAGAGAAATTCCGGGTGCTCCTTGGTCCATACCAAGTGTGCAGACTCGATCCACTCGTCGAAGTTTCGTCCCGGTGTTGGCGTCAACTTGTCGCGATACACTGAGCCCCCGAATTGCAGTCCATAGAGGCGCGATGGCCGCGCAAATAGGCTCGCCACCCAGGCGCGGTTGTCATTGATGTCCCCACTGTCGCCAGCCTTGCTGAGAATGGATGACCGGCCGTTGCCCAAGCCCGCGCTATACGCTAGCCCGAGGCCGCCCGACGGTATGTTGCCTTCAGCCAATAAGCCAACAAAGTGAATGGGAGTGAACGTCCCGCCAAACTTGACCATCTCCGGCCGGCTGATGGTTGTCTGCAGCCACGCTCCATGATGAAAAGTGTTGTTCCAGTAACCGATCGGGGTGTGGTACTTCCCGAAAGACATTTTGAAGTAGTCGTTGTAGTCGTAGCGAACTAAAGAGCGTTCGACGCTCACATCGTAAGTGGAAGGTTCTGCCGTGAAACTAAGCTCTCCGAAATAGCTAACCTTCGCCGAAAGGGGAGAAGCAAAGTGGAGCACGAATTGCCCCAGGTTAAAGCCGCTGGTTGTCCCCTTCTGATCGGTGGCCGCGAAATCCACATCTGCAAAACCTCTGATCTGCAGCAAAGGGTAATGAATCGTCGCTTCTCGAATTTGTGCGTGGTCGTGTTCCCCCGCCTGCAGGGCGGAATGCTCCTCGCTGGCCGGTGCAGCTGGGGTAGTCGCATGCACTGTTTTGTCGGCAACTCCCCGTGCGCCGAGCAGGGCAGCCAACGCCGCATCAGTTCTGCGTTGGTGCTCTTCCATGTCAGTCAGGCGCTTCTGCAATTGCTGTATCTGATCAAGCAAAGCCTGATTCGACGGTTCCTGACCTGCTGACGCGGGCGCAGATTGCGCAAAGAGCACGCAGCCAGCCAACAGAAATGCGAGAACAAGAAGCAATCGGGAGAACATCTTGGGGCCTCCTCCCTTTCTTATGCCGAGATGTTTATTTGCGGGGGCCCAGAAAATAGCCGCTAGTGTAGTCGCTCCCTCGTTTTTCGAAAAGCACTTGCATTGCCCTTCCAACATTCGACGGTAGCCGCATTGAGTTCAGCCGCCTCCTCATGCGGCGTGCATTCGCTTCAGCGGCATCGTTGCCGACCGCTGTGTGCAAATGCTTAGGGAAGCAATAACCTCAAAAAAGGCAACTGTGGGGTTTGAGCCGGGAATTGAGGACGAATGACGAGGCGAACCACGGCAGCAACCGTGAGACCCCGTCAAACTGGCAGGGGGCGTGATTCACTCCTCAGAAAGCTGATCCGGTGGGAAGCGGAAAGAAACGCGGGGCCTATTTCAACTTCACAAACAGCAAAACGAAAATCGCCCACACTCCCACTGTTAGAGGGAATTGAGCCAATTGTGCGTCCTGTAGCGCGCCTCCTCGGGGAAGGGCAAACGTCAGCAGCAACATTGCCAATGCCGTCAGTATCCCGAGAGCCAATTTTGTTTTCGAGTTCATGTCTGTTTTATCCTCTTCCCTTTTTTCCGTTCTCCGCGCAGGCGCACATCATCCTCGCAAAATGGGAAGCGTACAAGCCTTCTCTTCACCAACGTACCTAAATCTAGCTAGTGTTCGTCCCGCGTACCAGCCCACTAGTATTCCTGTGACCACAGCGCCATGGGATACCCGCTCGCCCGACGACGCCAGAAGGCGACACTCTCCATCCGGTTGCAGCCTGTGTCGCCGCAGAAAGGCCCTGTGGCGAACATGCGAAATCGCCGTGACACGGGTTTTCAAGAAGATACGGTTCATCAGGTACTTACAAAACGGTTGCTCTGTTCGAGTCCTACCTGAGGAGCCATTTCCTTTCTGTAGCTTGCAGCCAATTTTTCCACAAAATCTCGACGAACATGGTTCGCCACCACCCTCACCTTGCAGGCGACCTCTTAATTAAAGGACGCTGAAAGATTAACGACGCTGAAAAGAACAAGGGTCGAGACTCTCATCGTCGAGCAGCGCTCGGACTTGACGTTCGCTATCAAGTCGGTCTCGTCCTCGCATAAAAGCGAGGACTCCTGTGACCGAACCGCATTTCAATCCGACTCTTCTGATCACCGAACATGCCGAAGTCATCGGCGAACTAGCGCCAGATGGTGCCGCAGCCGGAGCCGCTCCAGCCGCGACAGGCGCAGAAGCAATGATCATGCAGTCGCAGTCCGTCACTGCGATCGCAAAACAACCCGCGTCCGCCAGAACAGTTACGCGACAAACGTCGCCAAACTCGCCTCCCCCCGTGGCTGCCGCACAAACGTTCCAATCGGTCCCCGACTTCGTCGCTGCCTATGATCACAAGAAGAAGACCATTGACGATCTCACGAGCAAGTTCGTGGACAAGACAGCCGAGGCGAAGCGGGCGCAGGACGACATTTTGCCGCACCTCTCCGACATGCAGTCTCTCCTATCCAAGAGAGGCACAAACCACCACCTTGTGATCGCGGCGAGAAAGCAGGGGCACAAGATTCCTTGGTGGACTGAATACTACGAGTCCTACAAGGACAAGCTGTGGGAATCCCTCCGCACGATGGAACGCCGGATTGCAGCTTATCGCAATGACCCGACTACTCCCGCTGGCAAGCCTGATCGCGACCCGGTTCCGCACTTCAGCCGGGCTGAGCGAAAAGCACTGATCGAGGGCAACCACCGCGCCGTCGAGATCGTGGATGCTCTCGAAGCCGGGCGGGACGCGAAGCACGAGATAAGCGAGTTCAAGGCGGTGATGAACGCAAAACGGCTGGACGACATCATGCAGGCACACGAGCCGGAGCCAGATTACAAAGGCATCCTCATGAAACTGGTACAGACCGTGGCTGACATGAAGGCATCGTTGCCAGCACCGTTCGTCAAGGCTGTGCGCGAACTGACGAAGCCCTGCAACTTCAAAGCCGCGCTGCCTCCGGTTCCAACTCAACGGACGAATGGTAGCGGAACAAACGGTGCGGTTAAGAAGCCGTTACAGATCGCGCCGATTCCGCAGAAGCCGCCTGAATGGATGCCGCTCGAACCCGGCAAGAAGTACACCGTGCGCCCGCATCCGCAGGGCGGATGGGGCATATACGAAATCGGTGGCTCCACTGTGTGCTGGCAAAAGCATCCGGGGCAAGACGAAGCGTGGGATGCGATTGAGGCGGTCAACTCTGCATCAGCACCGCAGCAGCCAAGCAACCCGGCTTCGGAGGTGGCACATGGGTGACATCACATCCTTGCTTGCCAAGCTAGATTACGGGCAAGCCATGCTCAAGCTGCCCGCTACGAACATCCTCACTTACCAAGAGTGCGTGGCTATCTGGGAGGCGAACCGTGGCTAAGCGCACTCACGAGTACAACATGATGACCGGGCTGACCTATTGCGGCAAGCCGTGGAAGGAATCGTACCAAGGCACCACATCCTACAACTGCCCGGAGTGCATCGCGGCAACAGACGCCGAGGAAGCGGAGACTCAAGCCGAAGTCATGGATGAATTGAAAGCCACAGCAGCAACGGCGACCGTTGCGCTCTCGCCAACCGAACCGGAGACATGCAGCTTCATGACCATGGTCGGAGTCTGCGGTCACTTGCTAGTGGACGGCAGGTGCAAGTTCATTTTTCACAACAAGCAAAGGCAAAGATAGACAAAGAATTCGGCATTCGGATGATGGAGAACCTAGAACTCCCGAAGCACGTGGAAGCAGAACGCTTCCCCGACACCGAGCGGGGACGCAGGCTTGAGAAACCCGCGAAAGGAGCCGCGACCCAGTAATAGACATTGTGGGAAGCAGCTACACACGACCGTTCGCGAAGCGGAATTCGGGCGGTCATGCGCTGCACCAAAAACAGGATGAACACGCTATGAATAACCATTACGTATTTCTCAGACCCGGCGAGAGGATTTTCATTCTCACCGACAACGTCGCAGGCGACAACGACTACACGCATGTGATCGAAGCAGAGATTCCAGTCCACCCCGTGCCGGACTACGACGGCAGCCCACGCCATCGCATCGCGCCGGAGCTTTTGACCGCACGCAGGTACGCGAAGCTAGAACTGAATGAGTGCGCCAATCTGTCCTGCGGTGAACCAGCCAACAACGTGCTTGAGGGCTATGCCCGTTTCAACGAGGAGCGGCTTGGCAACGATCCAGACGTTGCATTCGTGGCACGTCCCATCGGCGTAGCGCCTAACAGACCGGAGCCTGTCATGGACGCGGAAACACTAAAGGTTTTTGGAGTGGAGAAAGCATGAAGAATATGTAGAGGTTGATATAGGAAGAAGATTATCGCCGCAACCGGGTATTAAGAGATAGATGGGCTTCGCAAGAGGAGAAGGATGAGATTTTATTGCGATTCGCTCAAGCCCTGACCAGCAATGGCAGGGTCAGTAGCCGCAGAGATGCGGGTAGGAGAATTAACATGCAGGGCGTAAACATAGCAAAAGCATCGGCAGCACGCGAGAAGTTGTTGGAAGCCATTCAGGAGCTAACCGAATCGGGTGAGATTACTTGGCTCCCTCGAGTCCCGGGGTACGAAGGAACGAAGTTCTTCACCTATATCCACTTGGTGACGGACGCCTTGGGCTGGGTAGCGTTCAGCTTCGGTACAGCGGACGCCAACTTCGAATTCGATACTAGCAAAGCAGCGGACAATCTCAGCTTGGCGATTGCTCACCAACAGGGACGTTCTTGGAGTGGCAACGTACCAAATCCCGTTCAAGAGCAGTACGCAAGGGAACTGGCTGCGAGGCGCACCAATGAGCAAGCCAGTTAAACGTAAGTGCCCACAGTGCGGTCAAGTGAAGCCCTTTCGCGCCGAGATCGTGCAAAGCTCGAAGCGAACGTCAAAGGTGTCCGTTTTGGCGGACCTCCTGCGGGTAATAGAACAAGCCGGGACGATGGAAATCAGCCGAGATTATTTCAGATCCAATAGCAGGTTCAGAGATAAGTGGAACCGCTACTGGTGCTCATTCAAGGCATTCCTCGCCGCTGGCATGGCGGACGATGACCTGTACTACGAGGCGCTTGTCGAACTTACGAGCCCGGTTCGGCGTCGGAAGCACGGACATTAGCGGTCTGGGGAATTTGCCCGGACAAACTCTTAGCCTTGTTGTTCGAGCACCGCGACGTTTCAGGAGAAGAAGATGCTTATAGACGAACAGACAGCAAACACCTACGAAAAGGTGCCACGGGCGGAAGAGCGCGGGGTAAACCGCGACTCCCAGAGTGCGAGAAAGCAGTGAAGCGCAAACGCTGGTGGTTCGCTTGCGCGGACTGTGGAATCGAGGATTACGTGGACATCCTTGGCGGCGACGGCGTCCTCATCGTGCCACCCGGCAAGCGGCTGCTGTGCCGCGAGTGTGAGGGGGAAGAACCCGATGAGATCGAAGCTGACCGCGCCGGGTTCTTGCTTGGAAGTCGATGATGTCGAAATACACGGGAAAGCCGGAGCAAGAGTATTAGAAAGCGTGGGTTTGATCACCCACGGGCTTCCCTCCAATGAAGCTGACGGGGCGCTCCTCACAGCGCCCCGAATGTGAGGAATCATGAGTAAGGACAATTTCGTAAACGATCCAAACTACGACAAGAGTTTCCGTCTCTGCGCATCGGGCGAAGTGCATCTTGACGGCGAAGCTTGCAACTGCCAGCCACAAGTGCAGGAGCACCCGGTGGCTCATCTCGGCATTCAACCGTTCGACCCCATGCCCGGCGACGGTGCATACGCCCGGCGCGAAGACCCCCACACTAGCAAGGAAGCGGCAGCACGAGTGAACAGCGCTGCGCTTGAGACTCTCGTCGTGGACACCCTGCGTTCCAACCCAGACTCCAGCATTCAGGACGTGATCGAGATCACGGGCGAGCGCTATCGCAGCATCAGCCCAAGATTCGCACCGCTACGCCGCAAGGGTCTCATCTATGTGTCCGGCAAGAAGAGGGCAACACAGACCGGGCGTAGCGTGCAGGCATGGAGGGCATCGTGAAAAACTTCAAACCACCCGCGTTTCAATTCTGGGCGAAAGATTGGCTTGCTTCGCCCCGCCGCCGCATGATGAGCCCCACGGCTCAGTGCGCCTACATCAACCTGCTCTGCACCGCATGGGACTCCGACCCGGTTGGCACGCTGCCGGACGCGCCGGACGATCTGTGGCGTTTGGCGGACATCTCCGAGTCCGAGTGGAAGCCGATCAAAAACATCGTGGTCGCCATGTTCGATCACATGGACAACTTCCCCGACAGGCCGGTTGTACCCAAGCAGCGCGAATACTTCGAGCGCCTGATAGAGCGAAAAGATAAGAATTCCAAGCGCGGCAAGAAGGGCGCTGACGCCCGGTGGAATAAAGACCCCGGCATCGAGGAAATGGATGACGACCCAGATAGTGCGGATGCTTAGAGCATGTCGCAAGCATACGTCAAGCAATGCCGTACGCGATGACTCAAGAATGGCGTTGCTGGTTGCCAGTTGCCGTTTGCCAGTTGCTTGTTGCCCGTTGCCGTTAAGGTTGCGGTTTTCGATTTTCGGGTTTCCGTTGCGCTCTATCTATGTAGCTGACATGAATGGAGCGCACGTACAAGAGCAAGTCAAAGTCAAAAGCTCCGAGGTGTGAGGATGTTAGCAGAGCAAGATCAAAACCCGATCAAGGACGCAAGACGGGTGCCGACCCAAGCGGAGGGTGCGGCTCTGGCACAGCGCATGTGGAAGCTGCTGGGCTCGAAGACCCGCCACGCCGACCAACTGGACGACTGGATGGATCGCGCCTATGACTGCTGGGAGAGCAGCGGCTTGTCGTGGGAGTATTTCTGGAAGGTGGTGGAGTGGGCGCTGACCGAGAACGAATTCACGGTGGAGAACCTGCGCATCGCCCGGAACCCCGGTCAGTCATTGTTCGACAAGCAGTGGGAAAACATCACGCTCTTCTACGACGCGGCGATGGCGAAGAAGATGGCGATCCTGCGCAAGAAGGGCAAGTCTGTCTGCCCAGACTGCGAGATGGCGGAAGGAAACCTGAACAACGAATTCAATCGTTGCGCGGAGTGTGATGCCAAATGGAAAGCTGAGTACAAACGTATCGCCGCGATGGTCGCTGACCTGAACGAAAAGAAGCTGGTGCGTCGATACCCCAAGACCGAAACCGAAGCTGCCTCATGGCGTGTCTATTGGAATCCCGGCTATGACCCCAAGACGGAGCCCGCGTTGATGGGCTGGTTTGATAACTGGTCGTCGCAGACCAAGGAACTGCGTACCGATCATGTCATTCGCACCCTGCTGAAAGAGCCGGAGATGCTGGAGCGGCTGGAGGAAGTCTACGCCCTCAATAAAGGTACGGAGACAAACGTATGAAAATCACTGAACAACACCTGTGCGACCTGCTGGAGGAAACCCTGCCCTACCTTGAATTCTGCGTCGGTGGCACCAACGTGGACGAGACCCTTGGCAAGGTCAAACTGGTGCTGAAACTTGCGCGGCGGCACAATAAGCCCATCACCGAACACAGCGACCGCACATGTGTCTGCGCTTGCGGTCACACAAAGACTTGCGATCCTTGCGGTTTCTATGGAGCGGAGGAACTATGACACCGACTGAACGGAAGCGAGTAACAGCGTTGAGCACGGAAGAGAAACTGGAACTGCTGATCAAGTTCGTCAACAAACTAGTGGAAGACCACAACGAGCTTGAGACGCGCGTGGAGGCGCTAGAGCGTCCCGGAAACAGTGAGAGTGGTGAATCAGCAGGATAAGGGAGGGCGGGCTAAGAGGTTTATGGACAACAAGCAACTGACAAGCAACGAGCAACTGGCAGAAGAGGAGATTCAACTCGCAATTGCCCGGCGCAGAGCCGGACTCTGCATCCACTACGGGAGACCGAACGCGGACGATGCCCACGGTCAGTTCGGGGGCTCCTGTGAAGACTGCGTGCGAGACATACTCAAGGGCGACTGGAGGAATTTGTGGGTTATGACGTTAAAGCACTGGCTATGAACCTCGGCGGGCGCTGGTGGTATTTCCCCGGCGACGGAATCGAAAGCATTCTGTGGGAAGTCACGTGGCGCGAGGGCGTGCCTTATCTCCACGAATGCACCGGGAACATGGTTCGTGGCATTGCGGTCGAGGATGTGATCATCGGAAGACCGCTTCCGCTGGACATCAAGGCGACGAACACCCGCGAACATGACGACTTGGAAGTTGCACACGAGTCCAAGAAGTGACGGGGAAAAAGCAGTTTCTCAAAATCCTCCGGGCACTCTGCGCCACCGCTGAGGAACATTCCTGAACTTTCAAATCCATCTCCTAGAGCGGCTTTCTTGCCGTTCCAGCAGCTTTAATGAAATTGCCGGATCAGCAGATTTGCCAGATTTACTGGCAAATTCGTTTCAAAGCTCTGAGAGAGGAATCTTAAGCATGCGTGCAAGACCAGAGGTTCGCCAGCATCTCCTCGCTGCCAAGATGAAACGGTGGGCGCTCATAGGGCGAAATCCGTCCGCGTTCCCAAATTGCCCGGCGTCTAGGGCTCGAAGGAATTTTTCGCGACTGGTTGCCAAGTACCCGGAACTTGCTGAGCGTCTGGGGTTGACGCCCCTCTCGGCGTATCCGTCCCTTTGAGAGCAGCGAGCACAGAGATCATGAAAGAACACGTCTGCAGTTACCACAACTGTTCAGAACCGTGCGCGATCCACATTGGCGAAAATGGCGGCGACAGTCATTGGATTTGCTTTCGCCATCTCGAACGCTGGAACCAAACCCGCGCCCGTTTTCTGGCTGACGGCGGCGGATGCGAGATGCAGGAACTCGGCGAACTGCTATGCGACGAGTGCTGGAAGGCAGTCACGCAGGATGATTCGCTCGGTCAATCAAGGGCTCGTTATTGTCGTTAGGCGGTACAAGCCCCGATGCAACGAAGGGAACCGCCACTTCCTTCCGCTGAAAGTTGCGTGCCCACTCCGCACATTCGTCTTTGCTGACCTTGTTCTTGGCGAGAAGCAGATCGGCGAACTGCTTGATTTCGGCGGCATAGACCGATGCCATCTTGTCTGCAAACAGCATCGCTTTCTTCATTTCGCCACCGACATCTGTTCCTCCCAGCGACACTCTTGCGGCTACCCCTTCAGGCTGGGTAAGCATGGCGAAGCAATTGAAGGTAACCCTCCCAGCCGCCTCATATTCGCCCGGATCGAACGCGACCATACTCGAAGTACGGCGAGTGCCCTGACAGCCCATCGCACCCGCAAAGTCAGCCATCCAATGCTTGATGTCGCTTGGCTGAATCGTGTCGAGCGTCATACTGCGGTAACGAAATTCGACCACGGCACCGATGACGCTTATAACGAAGTGCGCCATCCTAATGTCTCGTCCGAGGTCTATGATCCGATTCTCTCCCCATTTCTCTGTTTTGTTTGAGTCGGTAAAGCCGCTGCCCTCGTCGTTAATGAACACACCCTGCTCATCAATTGAAACACCGTAGTGGAAACTGGCGATCACGTGACCAGCCTCGTGCATCGCTGTGGCGACCAGCATCTTTTGTTCTTTGTCGCGCCTCAAGTGACAGTTCTTGTATTTACGCCCCGAACCGCAGTGGCATGGGGCGCTGCGACCTTGAGTAACCATATTCTGTCTCCTCCATATTGAACTCCCACCACAAAACATTCGCTCGAACACTGGACTGAGCCGTTCCCGTTTGCGCTGCCAAATTGCGTCCCGATGAACTCCCGCAGCATCGCTCTTTCTTGTACTCATTCATTTGGTCTCGTCAGCAGCCGAGTTACGGCTGGACGCCGCTGTTGAAATCGGAGTTTCGACCTCAGTTGTTCGAGGTCTTGTTGCGAGCCTTGCGCAAGGTCGCCAGCAGTTGCTTGACTGACGGCGAGTGTTCCATCTGTGCGCAACCGATGATCATCGGTACCCACTTCTTCAGTGGAGACTTGCCACGCCGTTCGAGGGACTGGACGAACAGATGGGCGAAGTCCTTGTCGCCGAGCACGAAAGGATTCCCCTCGTACTCCGAGCAGCAGTCGATGTCGGAGATGTACCGCATGATGGCGTCCTTGGTGTCCACTATGTCGGACGCCTGCTTGAGTTCTTGGAGCAGCTTCTCGGTGCGGTCGATGGCACGCTGTTCTTGGGACTTGTTACCAGCGGTTGTGGTGCTCATAGGTTGACCTCTGCGTTTAAAGCCCGCCTCGGCTAAGTTTTGAGTTGCCTATCCGTCCGGTTGCATCTGCCATCGGTCGGATTTGCTCTCAAACCTTTGAAGCTGCGCCACACAGCGAAGGCACATTTTGTAAGTGCCGACACCTCAGTAACTTGCGATGCAAGTAAGTATTCAACAAAATGAACACGGTGCAAGGATGACGATGAAAGACACATTCAGCTTCCCCGACGAACTAAGAAAGGCGCGGCGGGCACTTGAGGAGAGGATCGCGATTTACGCGGCGGAATATCCGTCGATGGGCTACCGCAGATTGTGCGAGGCGTTCAGCATATCGCTTGGCACGCTATCCGCTATATTGAATCGTCGTCAGAAAAAGCGAAACGCTTCCGCTTCCTCATTTGTGGTGCGGCATGAGAACGAAGGCAAGAACCTCGCAACAGTTGTGATAGTGACAGGCGCAGCATCGACCGAGGAGAAGTGGAGAGCCATTGCGCACTATTACCGGACTGAGGACATCGTCCCCGGTAATGATCCCACCATCGTGCGCAGGGTGGAGTATACGGTGCGGGAGCTTAAGAACCGTTCTCCTGCATCGTGACGGAACGATCCTACGCGCTGTGTGCTATAGCGTGCTCGATCACTCATTTCAGACGCTATACGCTTGCCTCGGACAGAGTCGCCCGGGAAGTCGTCGATTCACTTGAAGAGTTGTTGCGCTGCTGTGTCAGTCCGTAGATTGGATTGGAACCCGTGCCTGCCTTTTCAAAGTAATTTGTGATCGATGAAACGGAAATCTTTCCCAGCCCATGACCGCCCACTCCGACGCTAGAATGTGGATTGATGTTTAAAGTCGCTAGCTGGAATTTGAATTCTGTTCGCTCTCGGCTGACCCATGTCACCGAATGGCTGAAAGTTCGCGAACCGGATGTGCTCTTGCTGCAAGAATTGAAGGGGACAGAGTTCCCGTCCGAAGCCTTCCAGTCGCTTGCCTATGAGAGTGTAGCGGTTACGCAGAAAGCCTATAACGGCGTTGCGATTCTCTCGCGACACCCCATGAAGACTATTGCTAAGGCTCTCGTCGGAGACGACTCCGATAGTCATGCGCGGTTCTTGGAGGTAACCATAAGGGACATCAGGATCGTCAATATCTATGCCCCGAACGGGAATCCGGTGGGAAGTGACAGTTTTGCGTACAAGTTAGCTTGGATGGATCGACTGACTCAGCAAATGACTAGATGGAAGCGGGACGATGTGCCGACGCTAATAGGCGGCGACTTCAACGTGATTCCTGAGGACATCGACTGCCACAAGCCGTCTTCATGGGAGCACGATGCTCTGTTTCAGCCGGAGCCGCGAGCCCGCTATCGTGCGATGTTGGGTATGGGTTACACGGATGCGTTCCGGTCGTTGCATGTGGGCGAAATAGGACACTTCACATTTTGGGATTATTTTCGGCAAGCGTTCCAAAACAATCGAGGTATACGGATCGATCACCTCTTATTATCACCAACACTGGCAAATCGACTGAAAAGCTGCGAAATCGACAAGGAACCTCGCGGGCAAGAGAAACCATCTGACCACACCCCTATAATCGTCACGCTGTCTGATCCGCCATAATCTTCCAAAGATTCAGGATAGCGTTTTTGTGGGACTAGTCACGGGAGGGCAGGAAAATGGAATACCTGATCGGTGTGATCCTAACCTTGGCTGTGGCTGCTTTTGCTTTTGTCGTTGGGTTTGACCGCGAGCGGGCATTCTATCCAACAGTGTTGATCGTGATCGCGTCCTACTACGCCCTATTCGCCGTGATGGGAGCTTCTACGCGCACGCTAATCATTGAAAGCATCCCTGCAGGCATTTTCGTATTGTTTGCCGTTCTCGGCTTTAAGGGGAACTATTGGCTAGTGGTCGCTGCTCTTATCGGTCACGGCGTCTTTGACTTCGTCCGTCACTTCTTCATCGACAACCCCGGTGTTCCGCAATGGTGGCCCGGCTTTTGCTTGGCATCTGACGTAGTTTTCGGTGCATGGGTAGCTGTGCTCATAATCACGCGAAGGCAACCCTCAGTAAACCGATCAACCGTATGAGAAAAGGTTCGGCTGTGACCGACACCAAGAAATCTGTCGTTTTGGATCGCGAGCTTAAGGAAGACAAGAAGCCCGGCGAGTCCGAACCTCCTCATATCCGTTGCCCGCTCTGCGGCTGGTCGCCCCGCAAAGAAGATAAATGGTTCTGCACATGCGGATACGATTGGAACACGTTCGACACTGGAGGCGTCTGCCCGGCGTGCCTGCACCAGTGGGCTGAGACGCAATGTCTCGCGTGCAGCCGTTGGTCGCCGCATTCGAACTGGTATGCGGAGTAATCTTGATTTCGTGGTGAGCAACTTCTAGGCTGGAAATCAGGAGGCGAACGCAATGCCACGTGAAGCCAAGCTCTTTGTGTCCAGTTCCGGTTCGTCCGTGCGCGGATTCTATAAGTTCCGCGCGAACATCCCACCGAGATGGATCAAGAATGCTCGGAACTCGCGGAAGCGGATTGAGCCGGAGATCGTTAAGGCACTGCGCTCCGTGAAGAGCATTCAGCAAAATCGCCCGCGAGCGCTAGTCGCGCTAAAGAATGCGACCAAGCAATTTAAAGCCGAGTTGGGCCGCTGGGAGATAGCCTATAACAAAGAGAATTTCTATCGTGGGATACGCATCCTTCTCGAACTTCAGAGAAATGGCTCCTCGGCGTTATGACGGAAAGGATTACTTCAGGTGCTTCTTGATCGCCTCGCCTTGATTATTGCTTCCGCACCTCAATGACACCTTTGAGGGATTCGGTTGCTGGATAGAAAGTGTCTCCATAGTGGTAAACTCCCGGTTCCTTCAGGACAACGGTTCCTGTCTGACCTTTCAACAGGCAGTCTGTCTTCACGCCCGCACCTTCCACGAGAAACTGATGCGGCGGTTCGTCTATATTGATCCACGTCACTGATGTTCCCGCCTTCACGATGAGGCGGGATGGGTTAACGGCAAAGCGCACGACCGTAGCAACCACCGCGCCGGGAGGAACAGGTGCTGGAGTGGTCTCGACTCTCTTGCCAGCCATGGCGAAGTAGGTCTTCACGTAGTCAAGCCGCTCATGAGGCTTGTGGCACGCCATGCAGACCTGAGTGGCAGGGGCGTGAAGGTCGAACTTGCCATCTGGCGTGAAGGCAGCGAACTGCCAGTCGCCGTTGCGTAGGTTCTCCGGATACTCAGCGCCGACCCCCGCATTTTTTTGCATGACGACAACGCGAAACAACTCACCCGCCACAAAATTGCCTTTGGCATCTCTGATCGGATTACCCTGCGGGTCAAGCAAGGCTTTGTAGTTCGCGCTCGTAATCACCGTGGCAGACGGCAGCGGCTTGCCTGCTTTGGCGGATTCGATGGCTTCACGGCTGGTGTACTGCTGGTGAACTTCCTTCTGGTCTTCGCGGTCAATCACGTTGTACAGCACGCCGGACTTGAAGTTCGCCGGAAATACGACCGTTTCAGACCCAGCGTCCACATGCACGAACGGAATTACGACTAAGGCTACGAGTGCAATAACCGTGCAGCGCAGTGAGTTCATCAGGGTCTCCCTATAAGCTCCGATTCGTCCTCGGTCAGTTGATCCCGTCAGCGCCTGCAAGGAACCCTTGCTGCTCTTGCCAACGGGCACAGAGTACCATATGGGATATGAGCAGAATACTCCCACAATGCCTCGTCGCGAACCCTTCTGATCGGGTGCTTGCCGATGTCCGTCTTCGGGAGGAGCCAGACGAGGAAGAGGACGATGAGGAAGAAGAAGGCGACCGCAAAGAAGATGACGAGGATGAAGACACAGACGACGGCTACTCGGAGTGAGCGGGCCTTTATTTGTGTCAGTGCTGAAGGATGAAGCGCGAAGATTTTATCAACGTTGTTGAAGAGACTTTAGATTCGCTGCCCGAAGAGTTCCGCAGCCGCATCCAGAATGTCGCGATTCTGGTCGAGGATTATCCACCGAACCAATCACCCGGACGGCAAAGGCGTTTGCTTCTGGGCATTTTCCACGGCGTGCCCGCCACGCAGAGGAGCGTCTTTGACTTGTCAGTTGGCCCTGCCCATATCGTGCTCTATCAGAAAAACATTGAGGCGGTCTGCTCCAATGAGGCGGAAGTCCGTCATCAAATTCGCCAGACTCTCATACATGAACTCGGTCATTATTTCGGCATGACCGAGGATCAACCAGTCGGTTCGAAGGATGAAACAGCAATCAAAGCACAGCTTGCAGCATATTCGGAGGCGAGGCAGCGGGGGGACGGACGCGCTCAGGCGACGTTCTACACAGAGGACGCGAAATTTGGCTATCGACGACCCGCAAGATGTCGCGAGGGCGTGCAGCAATCGAAAAGGAATTAGACCTCCCGTCCGACCCGAATCGCCGATTTCGGCTGGAGGTCGAAAACGTCAGCTTCCTCAACCCCGAGGTCGCTTTCATTGACGCCCAGTACTACAGTTCCTCGGTGGAACCTGACGGTCATGCTTTCTACGTCATGTTTAAACGCGGCGGTAGGTGGCTCATTCGTGAGACACGTACCGCTCGTTTTGTACCTTCTTTACGATAGCTCTTCCCACCTTCGGCAGATAGTCGGTGGAGGCGAACGGTTCCGTGGGGGAGATTGCAGGTTCTGGGTGCTTGCAGTGTCCGGGCGTTCAGAGGAGAATCCGCAATTGCGGACGGTCTGCCAATGCCAGATCAAACGGCACTTCCACTAACATTGCAACGTGGGCGATTGTCGGCGTCTGCGCGTCTTGATCGATTGCCAATCACATCATTTCACCTTCAAATCATGTGGCTGTTGGGCTTTGTGTTCTTTTTTGAGTTGGGAGACATCAACAGCTTCTCATTTGCTGCACCAGCCATCCGAGTCGGCTGGCATCTGTCGATTCGGACAATCGGCTTCATTACTTCTGCAACGTTCGTGGGCATGTTCGTCGGTGCAACCACAGGTGGTTGGTTCTCTGATCACATCGGACGAAAGCGGGCGCTAATTCTTACCACGTTTTGGTATGCCGGGTTCTCACTGCTGAATGCCTTGGTGTGGGAACCGATTGGGTTGCTCATCACTCGACTGCTCACCGGAGTTGGACTCTCAGCCATGAGTGTGGTGGGTATGACATATATCAGCGAGATGTTCCCGGCAAGCCGACGTGGAACCTATCAGGGCTGGACGATGATGATCGGGCTGTTTGGTATCCCTACGACGGCTTACGTTGCTCGTTTCATCATTCCGTTGGCTCCGTGGGGCTGGAGGCTCGTTTTCGTGTGGGGTTCGCTCGGTATCCTGTTCGGTTTGCTATCGGGTCGGCTGGAGGAGTCGCCGAGATGGTACGAAAATCATGAGCGACTGGAAGAAGCGGATGCTGTACTGGAAAGGATCGAAAAATCTGCCGAAAAGGAAGTCGGCGCTCTGGCCCCCGCACCCGACGTAGTGCAAGCTCGACCGCACAGAGTCGGTTATGCCGAGCTTGTGGCGCAGCCTTACTTGCCGCGCACCATCATGTTGGTATTCACGTGGATGTGTCAGACGCTCGCCTTTTACGGGTTTGCTTCGTGGGTTCCCACGTTGCTTGCTGAACATGGATTTTCGCTCGTGAACTCGCTCGCTTGGTCTTCCGCAATGTGGCTGGGGGCGGTGCCCGGTGCCCTGATTGCCGCTTTGATTTCAGATCACTGGGAGCGCAAGTGGTGGATTCCTATTGTTGCACTGCTCAACGCATTCTGTGGGCTTATCTACGGACTCTCGTTTCGAACGATTACCATTATCATTTTTGGATTCCTTGTTGCGATGTTGCAGCACGTTCACACGCCCTTACTCTACGCATATACACCTGAATGCTACCCAACAGCGATTCGCAACTCAGGGGCGGGGCTTGCCTACGGTGTGGGTCGGTTGGCAAACGTTTCCGGCCCGCTATTTGTGGCATTCCTGTTCAACCATTACGGTTATACAAGCGTGTTCATTTACATCGCGGCATGTTGGTCGTTGGTCGCGATCACCATCGGCATTTTCGGCCCACTGACGAAAGGCAGGACGCTTACGTAAACCCAAGAACCCGAATCGAAAACGCCCTATACTCTATTCCTCAATGCGCAACCGACTTTTCACGGAGCAATATTAGGAGTCGGTGGAACTGACGAAGTCGGCTGTGTCATCGCCGCTGTGCCTATCTCCGGCACGATTCTTTTTCGCAAGCCCAGAATCAACATCGTTGACACGAACAAAGAAATGCCTGCGAACACCAGTCCGCCTCGAAAACTTCCCGTCTGCTTGTTAACTGTTCCCATCACGTAGGGGCCTATGAAACTACCGATATTTCCGAACGAGTTGATAAAAGCAATTCCGGCAGCCGCCGAAAATCCTGACAAGAACTCATTCGGCAACGACCAGAAAGGAGGAAGCATGCTGTAGACCCCTGCTGCCACGAAACACCAGAGCACGACGGAGAGGAGTGCAGAACTGTTCGTCGCACCAAGCAACAACAATGAGGTTGCTGCGATCATTCCGGGAATGGCGGCATGGTAGCGGCGTTCGAGCGAACGATCCGAACTGCGGGAGACAAAAAGCATCGCAGTGACAGCGGTAATGTAGGGGATCATCACTAGGACTCCCACCGTGGTATTCGAATATTGGCTGGAGTGAGTCTTCAGCAACTGTGGCATCCAAAAGTTGGTCATGTTCATAGCAACCATTGCTGTGAAGTAGATAGCAGTGAGATACCACACGCGCGTGTGTGCCAGTGCTTGCCCTACTGTTATCGCATGTTGTGCAACTTTGCTGTGTTCCTGAAGACCCAGTTCAGCCGCGAGGAGATTCCTTTCTTGTGGAGTAAGAAATTTGGCTTCCGTAGGTCGGCTGGGCAGAAAAAAATAAGTGACGATGCCCGCTATGATGGCAGGAATGCCCTCGAGAATCAGCAGCCATCTCCAACTACTGACCCCAAGCCAGTGCGCACGATCCAGAATCACCCCTGAGAGAGGAGCGCCAATTACACTGCCTGCAGGGGCGGCGCTGTTGAAAAGCGCAATTGCATGAGCCAGTTGTCGCTGAGGGAACCAGTACGTCAGGTAAAGATAGATTCCGGGAACAAACCCTGCCTCAGCTACACCGAGCAGAAATCGCAAAACATACAAATGAGTTGCTGATCTTGCGAAGCCAGCCAGCATCGCTACAATGCCCCAACTGACCAATATCCGCGCAATCCAAATACGAGCGCCGAGCTTGTGCAGCAGAAGGTTGCTGGGTATCTCGAAAATGAAATAGCCCCAGAAGAATATGCCCGACAACAGTCCAAACTGTTGGCTCGTGATAGCCAACTCCTTGTTCATGGTCAATGCTGCGAAGCCAATGTTGATCCGGTCAACGAAGTTAATGACGAAGAGAATGAATACGAACGGAATGATGTGTGTTCGCAGCTTGCGGATTGTTGTGGCTTGGATTGTGCTTTGAGCAGGTGATGGATTGGCGTACACGCCGCACCCCCGCCTTAGATCGGCACAGTGTAGCACCGAACACGTTAGCGAGACGGTCGATGCACAAGAGTTTTTACGTGCCTGTGAGAGTGCAGCCTTCCCTAATCGTAGAACTTCGGCGACTTTTTGAGCTTCGCATTGCCGTTGAAGTCGTGCTGTATCCAAAGCTGCGCACCAGTCTTCTTCAAAAATGCGTCGATTGCCACTCTACTTGCACGGGTCTGCTGGGGATTGAACTCGAACGTCGGCACACGATCCAAAACGCGCTCTTCTGGATAGTGATAAAGGTCGTCTGACAGCATGACGCCTCCGGTGTTCGCAAGCCTTAGATACAGGACTTGATGATCCGGCGTGTGTCCCGGAGCCGATTTGATGATGACGGTGCTATCTCCGAACACGTCGTGCTCATCGGCTTTGAGGATCAGTGTTTTGCTCTGGCGAAGGGCTGAATACGAGGAAGGTTGCGTTATGCCCGGAGGTTTGTCGGCGAACATGGCGTCACGTTCGACTTCGCGCACGAGCCACTTGGAAGCGGCGAATTCGTTGGCATTGGCAGTGTGATCGTAGTGGTAGTGGGAGAGGGCGAGATAAGTGATGTCAGAAGGCGAATATCCGATCTCTGCCAACTGTGCTCTCAGCGAATTGACCACCGTCACATCGCGCTCCTGCGAGTCAGCGAGCACAATGTGCTGGACAACCGGATGACCGACAGGACTCCACGCAGCATCCGGCACGGCTCCAGTATCCCAAATCAGCGTTCCCTTAGGATGCACAATCAGAAAGCAGGGGTCAGACAAGTCCGCTGTTGCGACCTCTTCCCTCTTGAAGCCGAATCGTTCTGTGTTCGTTATGTGCGTGGTGCCGCAATCAAGAACGTACAGCCTGAGCGATTGCGGAAGACCTGCGCCGTGTGAAGCGGCGGGCTTACTCTGTCCAGCAACGCCGCTGATTATCGAATGGATGACCAGAGCGGTCTTCATCCAGCGACCGATTGCGCGAACGAATGGCACGCCGCACCCCCGCGACAGATCGGCACAGTCTAGCACTGGGCTGTTCGTTGTGACAGGCTCAGATTGACCCCTGCCCAAGTTCTCACTACCATTCCCGCAAGTGGCAACGCCCTCCCAACCCGTGGGGCAGACGGTTTCGCATTACCGCATCCTCCGCAAGATCGGCGGCGGGGGCATGGGCGTGGTGTACGAGGCGGAAGACACCAAGCTTGGTCGCCACGTCGCCCTGAAGTTCCTTCCCGATGAACTAGCCAACGACGCATCAGCCCTCAGCCGTTTCCAGCGGGAAGCCAAGGCAGCGTCCTCACTTAATCACCCGAACATCTGCACGATCTACGAGATCGACGAATCCGATGGTCGAACCTTCATCGCCATGGAGTTGCTCGAAGGGCAGACGCTCCGGCACCGGATCGCGGGCAAGCCGCTGGAGATCGAGGCGGTGCTCGACCTCGGCATCCAGATTGCCGACGCTCTTGACGTTGCACACTCGAAGGGCATCGTTCACAGAGACATAAAGCCTGCGAATATCTTCGTGACAAATAGGGGGCAAGCGAAGGTTCTGGATTTCGGGCTGGCGAAGCTCACGCTCAAGCCAGAGAGCATTGCCATGAACGAACCGACTATCGAGTCCGAGGAACATTTAACCAGTCCGGGAACCGCTGTAGGAACGATTTCCTATATGTCGCCGGAACAAGTGCGTGCCAAACAACTCGATGCCCGGACAGACCTATTCTCCTTTGGAGCCGTGTTGTACGAGATGGCGACCGGGGTGTTGCCATTTCGTGGCGAGAGTTCAGGTGTGATTTTTGACTCCATATTGAATCGAGACCCGGTTCCTCCGCTTCGATTGAATCCCGATCTTCCGCCCAAGCTCGAAGAGGTCATCAAGAAGGCTCTGGAGAAAGGTCAGAATCTGCGCTACCAGCACGCTTCTGAGATGCGAGCAGACCTGCAACGACTTAGGAGAGACACAGAATCTAGCAAAGCTGTATTGACTGCGGCTCCGAGCGTCCACTGGTCACGTAGGACACTGATACTAACAACAATCAGTGCGGTCACAGTCGCCGTACTCACTGCGCTGGCAGTCCTCAGTTTCAAGAACCGTGGCGAACGCATCGACTCCATCGCTGTCCTGCCGTTTGTAAATAACAGCGGTGATTCGAATACTGAGTATTTGAGCGATGGAATTACTGAAGGCGTTATCAACAGCCTTTCCCACTTACCACGGTTGCGCGTGATGGCGCGTAGCACAGTTTTCCGCTACAAAAGCCGATCGGATGATCCGCAAAAAATTGGTGGAAACCTGAAAGTTCGGGCTGTGCTAACGGGAAGAGTTTTTCAACGTGGAGATGCACTTGACGTACAAGCAGAGTTGGTCGATGTGATTTCAGGTTCTCAATTGTGGGGTGAGCACTACGACCGCAAGCTGTCGGATGCCTCTGGAATTCAGCAGGAGATTGCGCGTGACATTTCAGATGGTCTGCGTCTGCGGTTGAGTGCAGAGGAAAAGAGCAAATTGGCGCAACCGCCAACACAGAACCCCGAAGCGTACCAGCTTTACCTGAAGGGGCAGTATTTCCTGTTCAAAGTTAATGAAGAAGATGGCAAAAGAGCAGTCGCATACTTTCAGCAGGCGATTGATGCAGACCCTAATTATGCACTTGCATATACTGGGTTAGCCACCGCTTATGTAGCTTTTTCAGACACAACTACAGCGCCAAAAGAAGTTATTCCCAAGGCTAAGGAAGCAGTGAAAACGGCGCTTAGGCTGGACGACTCCCTTCCAGAAGCGCACCGTGCGCTGGCAGACATACTCTTCAACTACGATTGGGATTGGCCCGCAGCAGAAAGAGAATATAAGCGGGCGATTGACCTCAATCCGAACTATGCTGAAGCCTATCATCAGTATGCATGGCCCTTGGCGATGTCAGGTCGGACTTCAGAAGCACTTGCAGAACTAAGGCACTCGCAGCAGCTTGATCCCCTCTCCTTGTTCATCGCGACTGATATGAACGTGCCCTTCTACGTAGCACGCCAATATGATCTCTCGATAGACCAGTCGCGAAAAGTCATTGATATGGAACCAAATTTCTTCCTAGCTCACTACACCCTCGCTATAGCCTTGGCGCAGAAACACGACTACACAACGGCAATTTCCGAGTTCCAGAAGGCGAGATCGTTGTCGGACGTTCCTTGGAACTACGCGGGTTTGGGTTACATCTATGCCGCTTCCGGGCAGCGGCAGGAAGCACTGCAAGTAATTGCTGATCTGAAGGCAAAAGCGAAACAACGATATATAAGCTCGTATGCCATCGCCACCGTTTACGCGGGTCTGGGAGATCGGGACAAAGCTTTCGAGTGGCTTGAGAAAGCTTACGACGAGCGATCACCGGGACTGACGTGGCTGAAGGTCGAGCCTATGCTGGACAGCATTCGCTCCGACCCGCGCTACGCCGACCTGCTGCGCCGGATGGGACTGCCGCAGTAAACATCTAAGTCGCATGATTGGTCAAACCATCTCGCATTACCGCATCATCGAGAAGTTGGGCGGTGGCGGAATGGGGGTTGTGTACAAGGCTGAGGACACCGACCTCGGCCGATTCGTCGCGCTGAAGTTCCTACCCGAAAACCTCGCCCAAGACCAGCAAGCGCTCGAAAGGTTCCGCCGCGAAGCCCGCGCTGCGTCGGCTCTCAATCATCCCAACATCTGCACCATCCATGAGATCGGCAAGCACGAGGGAAAGTCCTTCATCGTGATGGAGTATCTCGAAGGGCTGACGCTCAAGCACCGCATAGGCGGCAAGCCGATAGAGATCGAAGCCGTGCTCAATCTAGGAATTCAGATCGCGGACGCTCTGGACGCGGCACATTCAAAAGGGATCATTCACCGCGATATTAAGCCTGCCAACATTTTCGTCACCAATCGGGGACAGGCAAAGATTCTGGACTTCGGGCTAGCAAAGGTCACGC
>JBKPEB010000002.1:0-184550 GCA_046728215.1 Acidobacteriota bacterium
CTACAAGCCAACGTAAGGCCTCGCGGAGGCAGCGTGTTTAGATCGGAGTGACTGTCGCAAAATCTCTATTACGCTCACTATTCGAGCGTGGGAAGGGTCTTGTGGCTCCCTTTGAGAATGACCACACCTTGAGACCAAAGATTGGGACTAAGTTTTGGGACTAACCAGAGCGGGTTTTGGAGTGGATTTTTGAAGCTAAGCGACGCCGAATCAGTGAATTTCCACTGTGTCCCGAACCAGGTGCTCTACCAGGCTGAGCCACTCCCCGACGACGGATGCGGATTTCCAAGAAGGCTGACGAATTACTCCGGAAGACCGCAGGAAAAGTATAACATTCCCAGCAGTTGCTCTTGCGGGCTGCTAAGATGCGCAGCGCGCTAGGTGGATAGTTGGCAATAGGCCGCCGTCGCGACTGTCGCAGGTTTCGTCGTTCAATCCTGCAGCGGCGTTTCATAAACAAAACACATTCGGTAAAATGCAACATTAAAACGATTCAATGAAGCTCGCTCTCCTAGCCAAAGAACTCTTCACGCCCCTCGAGCGAATTGACCAACCGCTCGTGCTCTTGGAAGACGGAGTGATCTCCAGCATTTCGTCGTTCGCCGCCAGTTCTGTTCCTAAAAGCCACTTGATAGTCGACATGAGCGACGCGATTCTGGTGCCCGGATTCATTGATATGCATATTCACGGCGGCGGTGGTTACGACGTCATGAATACCGACGTCAAGACGCTGGCGAGCGTCGAGCGCCTGTTGGCTTCTCACGGAGTAACCTCGTATTTCCCGACCACGGTTACTGCGCCTGTGGACGTCACGCTGGCTGCCCTGGATAGTCTGGCCAGCGCCATCGAGAATACGCAGCCGTCGAACGATGACCATCGAGCGCGACCCGTAGGTATACATCTGGAAGGCCCATTCATCAGCCACGTTCGGCCGGGTGTTCATCCACAAGGGGACCTGCAGCAGCCAACACTGGCCTTGTTCGAAAAATTCTGGGAGGCATCGCGCGGCACGGTCAAGGTGATGACCATCGCGCCTGAGTTGGAGGGAGCGCGCGAAGTGATCGCCGAGGCTGCGCTCCGAGGAGTGTGCGTCAGCATGGGGCATTCCGACGCGAACCTTTCGCAAGCACAAGCGGGCGTGGAGGCGGGCGTTCGCCACGCCACGCATACCTTTAACGCGATGCGCCCCCTCGACCACCGCGATCCCGGCATCATTGCCGAGACACTAATGGACAAACGCCTGACCGCCGAGATCATCGCGGACGGCATTCACGTCGATCCTCTGATGGTCCGATTGTTCCTGCAGGCGAAGGGCAAGGAGAATGCTGTTCTGGTAACCGATGCGACTGCCGCCACCGGCATGCCGAACGGGCGGTATCGCCTTGGATCGCTGGAAGTTGACGTCAAGGATGGCAGATGTCTATATGACGGACGGCTGGCGGGAAGCGTCTTGACGATGGACAAGGCAGTGCGTAACGTCATGAAATTTGCGAACTGGGATCTGCAACAATCCGTTCGCCTCGCTACGCTCAATCCAGCCCGCGCCACGTCTCTTCAGGGCAAAGCTGGCATGCTGGCGGAAGGCGCCACGGCTGATATCGTGGCTTTGAATGCCAACGGTGAAGTTGTGAAAACTATCGTGCGTGGGCATGTCGCATAGCAACAAGGGGGAGTACGAGGATGGCTGAACAGCGCGAATTTCCGCACCACATGATCAAAGAGATTTTCGAGCAGCCGCAGGGATTGCATGACACGATCGCGCCCCGCATTTCACTTCCCGAAGGTGTGGTGCATTTGAACGAGGTTCCGATTCGGCGAGAAGAACTTCGGGGGCTGAACCGCATCAATATTGTTGCCTCTGGAACCAGCCGCCACGCGGGCATGGCGGGACAATACATGATCCAGGATCTGGCGAACATCCCTGTCGATGTCGACTACGCCAGCGAATTTGAGTATCGCAATCCGATGATCGGCCAGAGTGAGTTGACCATTGTCATCACGCAATCCGGAGAAACCGCGGACACGGGCGCCGCGCAACGCGAGGCCAAGGCGAGAGGATCGCGCACCGTAGCCATCTCCAACGTAGCTGGAGCCACCATTGCCCGCGAAGCCGATGGCGTCATCTACACGCTGGCTGGGCCGGAAATCAGCATCGCCTCTACCAAGGCCTTCACCGCGCAAATGGCGGCGTTGTTTCTATTCGCCATGCACCTGGCCCAGGCGCGCGAGTCGATGAGTTCCGACCGCCGCGAATTCTACATCCGCGAACTGCTCGACCTCCCGGGAAAACTGAAAAAGGTACTCGAGTGCGACGCGCAATGCGAGGAAATTGCCGCAGAATTCCATGCGGTCGACGATTTCCTGTTTCTTGGGCGTGCGATTCACTACCCGGTTGCCATGGATGGCGCCTTGAAATTGAAAGAAGTTTCTTACGTGCACGCCGAGGGTTATCCGACGGGAGAAACCAAGCACGGTCCGAACGCCCTGATTGATGAAAACCTTCCGGTGGTCATCATCGCGACCCGCGACCCACAAGACCCAGGCTCCGTGCTTCGGTACGAAAAGACTCTAGGCAACATCGCAGGCTTCAAGAAGCAGTCTAGCCGTGTGATTGCCCTTGCCTCGGAGGGAGACCAGGAAATTCGCAAACTAGCGGATCACACTATCTCGGTACCGAGGGCGCCAGAGTTGCTGTCACCAATTCTGGAGATCGTCCCGCTCCAACTGTTCGCATACTACATGGCGGTGAAGCGCGGGCTGGACGTGGATCGGCCGCGAAATCTGGTGAAGTCCGTGACCCTGGAGTAGGAGTTCGAACTGAGAGAGGCCTGATCAGTTCGGCTTGCGCGTCTTTCCGTCGGCGAGGTATTGCAGCATGAGAGCTTCGGCTGCGCCACGGATCCGATCGTTCAGAGGCGTGGGCGCTGCCTGCTGAACGCCGTCGTTCGATGGCTTCTGGCGGATCGTCTCCCGCAGTTTGTCGCCAAATTCAGTCTCGTTCGTGACGACCTGCCCGTAGAACCAGAGGAAATGCCGCATCTGGTCGAGAGCCGATTTGAGTACCTGCAGCGACTCAAGCTCCGGACCTGTACTCAACGCTTCGAGCAGTTCCGGATTCCCGGGCGCTTCCATCGCCGCGCAGTTTAGGTCGCGTTGAATGGCGCGGAGATCTTCTGTGACACGCAAGATGCGCAGGTGAACATTTTCGAGGTACTCGTTCTTGTCCATACGGGCCCGTTGAAATGCACACTCACCATCTCACCGTAACGAATACAGCGAACAGATGTCCCACGTGCATGAGCTTTGGTAATTCACTGCGAAAATTGGAGTTACCTTTGTACGATTGCTCAATTCTGCGGGCTTTTTTGCGTTGGAATTTGAACGTTAGGAACGGTGAGACCCGTTCCGCCGAATCTCCGGCACGCCCAGAATGCGCACTTTTTGTGGGGGCGACACTATGGCGTCAGTTAGGGCGCTCAGCATCTGCTCTAAAGTAACCAACCCGAGCCGCTGAACTGCGTCGCGTGTTACCGGTAATCTCTGTAACAGCCAATACGCCGGCACCAATACATAAGGCCAGCGATGCCCTGGTCCAAGCACATACCACGGGCGGAGGATGGTCGCGCTGAGCCCGCTTTCTCGGATCGATTTCTCACATTCCGCGCGGACTTCAATGTATGTCTGCATCATGGGTGCGGGATGGGCGACGCTGACGTAGACAAAATGCTGAATGCCGGCGAACACTGCCGCTGCAACGGCTTCCCGTCCGGCAAACAGATCGATGCTTCGGAATTCGGCTGCCTTCGCGGGGCTCGGATGGGCAACGCCCACTAATTGCACGAACGCGCTCGCCGGGGCCACGTACTCTCGATAGGAAGCGGAATCGAGAGCATTGCCCACCACGGCGTCACATCCTCCCGGCAGCTTGCCCTTCGACTCGGGACGCACCAGCGCAGTTACTTTGTGCCCGCACGCCAACAAGCGAGGAATCAGTCGCCTGCCGATATAGCCGGTGCCTCCGGTAATGAAGATGTGAGAACGGGAACCGTCCATGCGAGCACCTTGATCTATCACCTTCTACGGACAGTACGCAAGATCGGCGGCGTTGGATTGCGACTGTGGACGGTACTGCACACATTCGACACACACGTCATTCCGGTATAATCCGCGCCATTCCTGTTGCGACTACGACTTGAGGGAGAGACTCGTTGATCCAACGGTGCAGATGGATTTGCGTGGTGTGGATTGCTTGCGGGACCGCCGCCGCACAACGCGAGCCGGTGCTCAAGCAGATCAACGTGCCACATCCGTACTACTTTCGTGAGATGTACTTGCCCCAACTGACGACCGGGCCCAGTTCGGCTGCCTGGTCGCCCGATTCCAAGTCGGTCGTCTATTCAATGGGGGGCTCTCTCTGGATGCAGAAGATCGGCGAGCAAGTTGCCGAACAGCTGACCGCGGGGCCCGGCTATGACTACCAGCCAGACTGGTCTTCCGACGGCGGCTGGATTGTCTTCGTGAAGTATCAGAAGAGCGCCCTGGAATTGTGGGCACTTGATCTGCAGAGTAAGCAGGCCCATCCGCTCACACAACAGGGAACGGTCAACGTCGAACCCAGGTTTTCTCCTGATGGAAAGCGCATTGCGTTCGTATCCACCTCCTACAACGGACGCTTCCATATTTTCGTAGGGCGCTTTCAGAACGGAATTCTCAGCGATGTACAACGCTGGACGGAAGAAAACCGCAGTGCTCTACCGCGCTATTACTACAGCCCGTTCGATCACGAAATCAGTCCGGAATGGTCGCCCGACGGCGCGGAGTTGCTCTTCGTTTCGAATCGCGGACACATCTACGGGACCGGAGGCTTCTGGCGCATGAAGGCAGAGCCGGGTGCGGAACCTCACGAGATCCATTACGAGGAGACCACGTGGAAGGCGCGGCCAGCATTCTCACCAGACGGCCGGCGCATCGTTTACGCATCCTATCTCGGACAGGCGTGGCATCAACTCTGGGTGATGCCGTCGCAGGGCGGTGATCCGTTCCCGCTCTCGTACGGAGACTTCGACAACATCAATCCCCGCTGGTCGCCGGACGGCAGCAAGATCGCATTCATTTCGAATCGAGGAGGCAACGTATCGCTCTGGCTGCAGCAGGTGACGGGCGGCGCCCAGCAGCCCATCGAGGCAAAAGAGCGCCACTTTCTGGTTCCCATGGGACGCTGCAAGATCTCGATCGTGGATGAAACCGGAAGGCCGGCCCCTGCCCGCGTCTTTGTCACAGCAGCGGAGGGGAAGTCCTACGCGCCCCGCGATGCCTGGATGCACGCCGACGATGCGTTCGACCGTTCAGAATCGCCTTTTGAGGCTCATTACTTTCAAAGTAGTGGCGAAGACAACGTTGAAGTTCCCGCCGGACGCGTGACCGTCGACGTCATGAAGGGATTCGAGTATCGGCTATCGCACCAGGTCATCGACGTACCGGCGAATCAGACCGCATCGGTGCTGGTTCGATTGCAGCCACTCAACATGCCAGCTCGTGAGGACTCTCATTGGGTCAGCGGCGATGTCCATGTCCACATGAACTACGGAGGCGCTTTCCGCAATAGCCCATCTCACCTGGTGTTTCAGGCATCCGCCGAGAACTTGCCGATCGTTCAAGACCTTGTGGTCAATAAGGAACAACGTATTCCCGACATTGCGTACTTCCGCACCACTCCGGACTCAGCCTCCACGACAGATAATTTGCTGATGCACGGTCAGGAATTTCACACGAGCTATTGGGGACACCTGGGTCTGTTGCATCTGACCAGAAACTTTCTCATTCCCGACTACGCGGCGTACGCAAACACTGCGGCTGCCAGTCTCTACCCGACGAATGCTGTCAACGCCGACCTGGCGCACGATCAGCAGGGACTCGTTGGGTATGTGCATCCCTTCGACACGTATCCCGATCCGGCAAAAGAGAAGCTCACCAACGAACTGCCCGTCGATGTGGCACTGGGCAAGGTGGACTACATCGAGGTGCTTGGGTTCAGCGACCACAAATCCACCGCGCGCGTCTGGTACAAACTCCTTAATTGCGGTTTCCACCTGCCAACGGCGGCCGGCACCGACGCCATGGCGAACTTCGCGTCGCTCCGTGGACCAGTGGGACTGAACCGGGTCTACGTGGAAGTCCCTAAGGGCAAGCTCGATGTCGATCCCTGGCTCGCAAACCTCAAGCGTGGACGAACATTCGCAACCAACGGACCGTTGCTCGGCTTCACCGTGGAAAACCAACCGATCGGGGGAAACGTGAAACTCGCAGCAGGCACGCACAAAGTGAAGTTCAAGGCCTGGCTGCGCTCGATGGTTCCCGTGGATCATTTACAAGTGATCTGCAACGGAGAGGTGTCGCGGGAACTCCAACTCGAAGGGAATCACGATGCCGCAGATGTCGACGGCACACTGCTGGTTTCCGGTTCCGGATGGTGTTTGCTGCGCGCCTTCAGTGAGCAGGCGAAGTATCCGATTCTCGATATCTATCCTTACGCGACGACAAGCCCAATCTACCTGAGTGTCGACGGTTCCATGCCGAAAGCGCACGACGATGCAGCGTACTTCGTGGCCTGGGTCGATCAACTCATTGCCGCTGCCCAGACTAACCAGGACTGGAATACCGATCGCGAGAAGTCCGTGGTGCTTGAACACATGTCCCAGGCCCGAAAGGTGTACGAACAGCTGCTGCACTAGTTCGCCCTTCCGGGCCCCGGCATGATCAGTGAGTCACGGCAGCCGTCGATCGTCGCAGTGAAGCACGTTGTTCCAGTTGCAGCAAGGTTTTCTTCCGGTCGACGCCCCAGCGATATCCACCCATTTCGCCATTTCCGCGAACCACTCGATGACACGGAATGGCCACGGCGATTCGATTCGTAGCGCAAGCGCGAGCAACCGCCCGAGCAGCCGATGGTTTTCCAATCGCCTTGGCAACCTCCGCGTACGACTGCGTGGCTCCAAACGGCAGTGATTGAAGATGAGCCCATACCCTGCGCTGAAACGCGGTTGCCTGTATGTCCAAAGGCAGCGAGCGATTGAGCTTGTGCCCGGTGATCTGACTGAGCACGGTGTTCGTCCATGCTTTCATGGACTCGTCGTCCCGTTTGCGATTTGCGAACGGGAATTCACGCTTCAGGCCTTCGACCAGTTCCTCGTCACGATCTCCGAACTGTATCGCGCAGATGCCTTTCTCCGTGGCGGCCACCAGCATCCGCCCCAGTGGCGAATCGGCACATGTATAGCGGATCGCAGCGGCGACCGCGCCCCGCCGATACTTGTCGGGTGTCATTCCCAGGTGCGATGCGGTGCGCTCGTAAAGACGGCTGCTCGAACTGTAGCCCGCGGCGTATAGCGCATTCGTCACGTTCTTGCCCGTCCGCAAGTTGTGTCTTAGAAGATCCATGCGGCAGGAATCGGCATATGCCTTCGGCGTGATGCCGAGCGCCTTTTTGAACGTTCTCTGTAGATGAAACGGACTCAGTCCGAACACATCGCCGAGCGTCCTCAGGGTCACCGGTTCGTCAAGGTGCTGTTCGATGTAGCGGCAAATTCGCTTCACGGATTCCGTCTGGAGATTTTGCCCGGCAGCCTTCGGTCGGCATCGCAGGCAGGCGCGGTATCCCGCTTGCTCCGCTTCTTCCGGACGGCGGAAGAACGTTACGTTCTCGCGTCGCGGCCGCTTGGCGGGGCACGAGGGCCGGCAGTACACGCCGGTGCTCGAAACGCCGAAGAAGAAATTGCCGTCCTGGTTCGCGTCTCGGTTCAGGACAGCATCCCACCATTTTTGCTGTGGCATGACCGCCATTGCTTCCGTCTCCAGTGTGAGTATCGCATTCGTTGTCATAGTGAGGAAAGCATAGGGCGACCCGTTCCGGAGAGCTATCCGAAGCTTGCGGTCAAACCAACTTTCCTGCAAGATGCTGAGCAGGCGTAAACGATTCAGTCGAACCGACCGAGCACCATGAATCAGACCTCAGCGGTTCAACCGGAAGAACCGTCATCGGCAGAGATCGTTGCTGTCGGCGTGAGCCGCGACATTGCGCTCAACGCGGAACATTCTTCGCCTGAGTGGAGTTCGGCAAAGCCGGTGACCTTCAACTGGGACTGGCAGGGCAAGAATCCCGCGCCTGATCGCGAGACGGCGGTTCGGGTATTGTGGTCGCCCACAACGCTCTATTTGCGCTTTGAGTGCCACTATCGCGAACTCCACTTGTTTTCGGATTCTGAACCGAACGGCCGGCGATACGGCTTATGGGACCGGGATGTCGC
This sequence comes from Acidobacteriota bacterium, assembly GCA_046728215.1. Lineage (GTDB taxonomy): Bacteria > Acidobacteriota > Terriglobia > Terriglobales > Acidobacteriaceae > Gp1-AA133. The sequence goes on from JBKPEB010000002.1 coordinate 8,304, forward strand.
GGAGGCCTTTCTGCAAGCCGACCCAGCCCATCCTCAGCTCTATAAGGAACTGGAAGTCAGTCCGAACGGGATGTGGGTTGATCTCGATATTGCGCCGGGGCAGAAGCTCAACCTGAACAGCGGCTTGTCGCGCTCGGTGTATTTGGACGAGCAAGCACTCGCCTGGTCGGCGGAACTGGCAATTCCCATGAGCTCTCTGATCGCTCATTTCGATTCCGGAAAGCGATGGCGCGTGAATTTCTTCCGCGTCGAGGGAAAAGAAGAGCCGCGAGGCTACTACGCCTGGCGACCAACGCACACTCCGCAACCGAACTTTCACGTGCCGTCCGCGTTCGGATCGATGCGATTCGAACCCAGCCGATAAGCTCGCGGGCGGTCAATGCGTCAAGGGATGAATCCCGCCAAGGCCCAGATTCATGCTGGCTCGCTTCCGGAGTTCTCCCAGCAGAGCGCGCGCGGCGTTTTGATACGTACGGGTCGAGTCGGAAGTATCTGCCCACACGGCGTCGTAGATGATCTGGGCTGCTTCTTTTAATTCCATCTCCAGCGCGGATTCGAATAGATCCATGCGTTGCTGAAGTCTTTCATAGCAAATCTTGCAGACAGTGGCGGAATCGTGTCCGGCGTCGTCCTGGGCTGCGTAGGTACAGCGATGAGGTGTCGGATTGATTTGCGTATGCGCCGCATACAGCTTCGCTTTGAATTCACGCAGAAATCGCTCCTTCTGCTCATCCAGCACCTTGCCCGCTGCTGGAGCTTCGATCGTGGGGCAGGGCAATGCGGCGACCGGGGCCACTCGTTCGGTCGAATTGCAAACCGGGCAGGCGCTGAGAGTCGCAGAATAATACTTTCTGCATTTCGCACAGGGCAGGCCATAGCCAACTGGTTTCAGGCTCGGAGTGATCATCCTCTCCACCCGCGTTCCGGCAGGCTGCACAGTGGGTTTAGCGTTGGTGGTGGGTGCCAGTGCACGGCGCACGGCGGTTCCCGAACCGGTGGATTGAACGGAACGCATCGATTCCATGAGGATCTCCCTCGGCAAGTTCGCCTGGCGTTAGAGAAGTGGCTTTTCATTGCCATTGTAGGAGGCGATGCGCGGGATGCCGATGCACCGGAGTGCAGTGCACGGTCGTCCATTAGTACAGGTCGACCGTGTGCATGTTTGGATTAGGGTGGGGTATGGGCTGAGCTATTGATGGCTCGGCTGCGTCATCAGCTTCAACAGTTCTTCCTTGCGAGCGCGGTACATGGTCTGCGATGGATCAAGGCGCGAAGCGTTCTCCAACTCGGCCAACGCCTCGTCATTGTGACCGGTCGCCATCAGGCAGGCCGCGAGAGAGAAATGGTTCTGGGCTGTTGGCTCGAGCCGGATTGCCTCGCGGAACTCCTTCTCCGCATCGTCGAACTGCTGCACCTCGAACAATGCCGTGCCCAGGTAATGGTGGGTGATGGCCGTATCGGGGCTCAGATACACAGCGGCACGCAATTCTTGCACGGCGTCTTCCGGTTTGCCGGCCAAGATGAGAGCTTGTCCCAGGACTCTGTGCTCGGATGCGCCGGTCGGATTTTGGAGCACGGTCGTGCGCAGTTCGGAGATTGCAGACAGGTAGTCCTTCTTCGCCATGAAAGCTTGCGCCATGCAGGCGTGGCCGCCTTCCCATCCCGCATCCATGCGGTATAGAGCGCGAAACTCCGCGATAGCGGCATCGTATTCGCTCTTATCGCAGTAGGTGTTCCCGAGGTTGTTTCGAATGGACGACTCTTCCGGGGCAAGGCGCTTGGCTTCGCGATATTCCGCGATCGCCTCATCCAGCCTTCCCAAGTCGTGTAAAACTACGCCAAGATTGCTGTGCGCCTCCCAAAAATCTTTGCGGATGCGCAGAGCGTGGCGATATGCCGCTAGCGCGCCACGCAGATCGCCGAGGTCCCGACGTGCAATGCCGATATCGTAGTAAGCATCGGCATTCTCTGGCTCACGCGCGAGTGACTGGTCGTACGCGTGCAGCGCAGCATAATTCTTACCCAAAGCGAAAAGGCCGAGTCCCAAATAGCGATACGCTTCAGCGTTGCTCGGATCCATACTCAACGCAGTGCGTGCCTCCGAAATTGCATTCTCGGAATCCTCCGAGCGATAGAACGCGTAAGCGAGTCGGTTATGAGTCTCAGGGAAACCCGGCATCAACCGGGCAGCCTCGCTCAGTTCGTCAATCGCCCCCTCCCAGTTTTCCTGCATCAGCATCATCTGGCCGAGCGCGAAGTGGAAGCCTGCATTATCGGCATCCGAGCGAATCAGATTTGCCAGCTGGCTGGCGGCACTCCGATACTTCTTCAGGTGTGCAAATTCAGCAGCCTTAACCAACTCGGCAGATACTTCCTTGTTGGTGTTGCCGGAATGACGCGCACTCTTTAGCGCCTTCAGAAGTGTCAAATCTGCGCCGGCCGCATGGAGCTGCTTCTCATCTGTCGCGGAGGGAGAAAAACTCACGCCCCGTTCAGCAACCAGCTCGGCTAGTCGATGACTGGAGATTCCTCCAATGAGCCACGCCGTAAGCTGGCTACGGGTGACCGGCTGCACACGCGGTACTTCACCCCACGACCGTCCCACGACAGCCAAAAGACAGAAAGCAGAAACCACCAGGCGGGCTAGCTTCACAACGACTCCTTTTGCAGTGGGAGGGACCTGCAGCTTCTGCTTGAAAACATAGACCGGAGAGGTAATTGCCCGGTAGGTCACGGAGGTAATGGGAGGGTAAGCCTGTACGAATGGCCCGCGATCGGTCGTCCGTTGGTACTATTCCGTACCGCCAATCAGCGGGACGAATTCGGCGTTCGGCGTTTGACTCAAACGCATTGACTCCATTACCGTTTAGGTATCGCAACTAGTCTTTGGAGGATGGTAATGATCGAGAATCTTTTCCAACCCATGCATTTGCTTGTCATTTTTTTCATTGCTCTTCTGGTATTCGGACCCAAGAAACTGCCTGAACTTGGCAAAGGACTGGGCGAAGGCATTCGTTCTCTGAAGGAAGGCATGAAGGAACAACCCAGCGAAACCACGAAGTCATCGGATTCTGACGCGAAACAATAAGCTCAGCCGCTCGTTTGTTTTCTGGCCGAAGAAGAAAATCGCTTTGCTTGCCCTTCGCCGTTCACCAAAGCCATTCTCTATGGACGTTCGATAAACCAAGACCCTCGTTCTTCGTTCCACCAATCGGCTCTGTGATTCGCAAATGTCGGCGCTGACTCGTCGACCCTATCTTTCTGTGGAGGAACCGCTGTGCGTAGCTCAAAGGTCGTACTAGCTCTCGCTGTTCTTCTGGCTCCGTCTTTCATGTTCGCCGATCAGATCGTGATGAAAAACGGCGATCGCCTGACCGGCACCATCCAGAAGTCCGACGACAAATCCCTAGTGATCAAGACCGAGTTCGCCGGAGAAGTGACGGTCGACTGGTCCGCCATTCAGGACGTAAAGTCCGAACAACCGCTGCACATCGGACTCAAAGACGGCAAGACGGTGGTCGGCTCTGTGGCCACCGTCGACGGCAAGTTCGGCGTTTCCACCAAGAACGCCGGGACTGTCGAAGTTCCGAAGGATGCCGTGACGGTCATCCGAAACGACTCCGAGCAACTTGCGTGGGAAAAGCTACAGCATCCGGGACTGCTCGAAGGCTGGAACGGCGGCGTCACTGTGGGTTTCGGTCTGACCGCCGGAAACAGCGAGACCAAAAACCTCGCCCTCGCGTTTAACGGCATTCGCACTGGCTTGCACGACAAACTGACGTTGTACGCTGGCTCGGTCTACTCCTCGAACGGTTTGGCTCCCGCCGCCACTCGTGTCACGGCAAACACTAACCGCGGCGGCGCGCGCTATGATCATGACATCACTCCCCGGCTGTTCGCGTTCGTGAACGCGGACTTCGCAACCGACGCCCTGCAGGACCTAAACCTTCGCCAGGTATACGGCGGTGGCCTGGGGTGGCACGCCATCAACAATCCCAATACCACCCTTGATGTGCTGGGTGGCATTGCGTACACGCGGGAGAACTACACGCAGCTTGCTCCCGCGCCGCGCTTGATTCACAGCTTTGTCGCAGGGCAAATCGGAGACGAGTTCATGCACAAACTCACCAAATCGACAGTGATCACACAACGCGCGTTTTTCTTCCCCGACTTCCAGAATTCCGGAGAATACCGCGCCACATTCGACTTCGGCACGGTCACTAAGATCAACAAGTGGCTGGGATGGCAGAACACATTTGGCGACGTTTACGTTACGAATCCCCCGACCGGCAAGAAGAAGAACGACGTGGTGTTTACGACGGGGCTGAATGTGACCTTCACCCACTAAATGCCGGAACGAAATACACTCCGCCACTGTCGGTCGCCGAAATCCCAGCATTACGATATCCGAGCTCTTCCAATCAGGCCGAGATTGTCCCGCATCCATTGCACCAGCGGCTGGTGATTGCGATGCTGCCTGCCAATGTACACATTAGCTTGCTCTCCCGAACTTTCTGCGGCTTGAGTTTCGTATCAGCGCCTTGATGCGCGCCGTCAAGGCACACAACGCATTACCCCTCTAATCGCGGCGCGCACCTGAATACACCGGCGAGTATTACGGAACTGGCTCTCGCACCGGAATTCCCAACGCCTCCGATTGCCGGGCTATCTTACCGACATACTCGTCCGCCGCGTTTTTCGCCTGATCTTTCGTCCAGCCGAGTTCGCGACCAAGATGCGCCGCAACCACTGGAGCCGCCCGCATCGACGATTTCCAGCAGAAGTTCTGCAGACCAATGCGCCGCCCCAGAACATCCTCTACAGTGACCGCAAATTCATTCCGCGCGCAAAAGGCAATTTCCGCCAGAATCGGAGCCGCCTCGTGCACGATTGGCCCCTTCAAATCTGGCTGCTCTCCAACAAGCCTAAGAACATCGCCAACTTGGCCGCCAAACTTCTCCAATAGATGCCTCGCGGTTTGCTCCGAAATACTGTACTCGCTCATCCACACACGCCATTGGTCCCGATGATATCCATCGGAACCGGCTAGGCGATAATGTTGCGTCTTGCTTGAGCCTGAATACCCGAGTTGTCTCGCCACTGCGTTAATCGTGTCTTCCGCCATTGCGCGGTAGGTCGTCCACTTGCCGCCGAGAATGCTGATCAGGCCGCATTCGGCATCGACTTCGACTTCGTGGCTCCGAATCAACTTCTTTGTCAGCCGCGCCTGCTTCGCTCGCACGAGCGGTCGCACCCCAGAAAACGCGCTCACCACATCTGCAACCTTGTACTGCACGGTCGAATACTGATTCAGGTGCCGCAACAGATACTCTGCTTCCGCGCGACTGACTGTGAGATCCTGATCCGCGCTCACCTCATCGTCGGTGGTTCCCACCAGCAAGCGCCCCAGCCACGGAATCGCAAAGATGACTCTGCCATCTTCTGTCCTGGGGATCAGCAGCGCGCCTCCGCTAACTCCGACCAAAGGCAACAGGACATGCACACCCTTACTCAAAGTCAGCCGGTCGGGCATCCCAGGCTTGGCCAGCGAGCGTAGATGATCGGAAAAAGGTCCGGTGGCGTTTACGAAGGAGCGCGCTGTAATCCTGACGTTGTCACCGCTTAAAACGTCTACCGCCACAGCAACTGCCAGGCGACCGCGCTTGTCCTTCTCGAAACCGATGACCTTCAGATAGTTCGCAAGCTCACCCCCGGCTTCGGAAAACGACTTCACCAGGCTAAGGCAAAACCGCGCGTCATCGAATTGCCCGTCGAAGTACGAGACGGCGCACCGCAAGCCCTTTCTGGATAGGGTGGGCAAAGCCTCATGGGCTTGCGACGGGGAAAGCACTGAACTCGGCTGCAACGTGGCATCGCCGGCAAACCAGTCGTAAAGCCTCAGTCCCGACGCGTAGTAGAGCATTTCAAAGAGGCTGAAGCAGGGCACCAGGAACTGTCGTGCATGAGCCAGATGCGGGGCGTTGTGCAGCATGAAAGCACGCTCACGAAGCGCCTCGCGAACGACTTCCAATTGTCCGAAATCGAAATCGGCGAAGGCTTGCTGCAGATAGCGAACGCCGCCATGCGCCAGCTTCGTCGAAGCGCTCGAACTGGCCGAGGCAAAGTCGCCCCCATCGACTAGCGCGGTGCGCAAACCTCGCAAGTGTGCGTCGAGGGCGCAGCCGGATCCGGTTGCACCGCCGCCAATCACACACACATCGAAATCGGTCGACGCGATCGCGTGAAGGGATTCGGCACGAGACTTCATGTGTCGCTAGATTACTTGGAAGATCCCGCCGTGGTCGAGTTCAGCGGAAGTTTCTTTCGCGGACGCAGAGCGTCCCGCTAGAACGCCACACATGGTTCGTAGACTTACTGCCCGTTGGGTGAGTTGGTCCGCGAATCTCTCTGCACGATGGGCAGATTGCTCGCCGTCCAGCCTCCGCCGAGTGCTTTGATGAGAGTTACGCTCGCGGTCATCCTTCGGCCTGCAATTTCGACCGCCACCCGCTGATCGGTGAGCGCGATGCTCTGTGCGGTAATGACCTCCAGATAAGTAGTTACTCCGCCCTTGTAGCGATTCGTCGATAATGACAGCGAGCGTTGTGCAGAGGCTACCGCCACGTCCTGCGTTTTGGCTTCGTCCTCTAGCAAGCGCAACGCGGCGAGATTGTCTTCGACTTCCTGGAACGCTCCGAGAACCGTCTGCCGGTAGTTTGCCACCGACTGATCGTAGGCAGCGCGGGCTTCATCCGTGACGGCACGCCGCCGCCCGGCGTCAAAGATCGTGCCAATCGCCGATGCGCCAGCCGTGATAAATCCGCTGGGACCATTGAACCAGGTCGTGATCGACGTGCTTTCGAATCCGCCGGTCGCGCCGAGCGCGATGGTGGGAAAATACGCGGCACGTGCGATCCCGATCTGCGCATTGGCCGCAGCCATCCGCCGCTCGTTCCCCGCCACATCGGGCCGGCGTTCAAGCAACTCGGAGGGCAGTCCCACCGGCACGCGAGGTGGCATGCTGGCGAGCGGCACGATCGGCAAAGAGAAAGTCGAGGCCGGCTGCCCGATCAATACGGCAATCGCGTGTTCGAACTGCGCGCGCTGCACACCCAGGTCAATCGCCTGTGCGCGAGTCGTTTCCAGTTGCGTCTCTGCCTGCGCCACATCCACCTGCGAAGCGATCCCGCCGCTGTATCGATTCCGTGTTAGTTCGAGCGCCTTCTCATACGCAGCCACTGTGGAATTCAACAACTGCTCCTCAGCGTCGAGGGCGCGCAATTGAAAGTAGTCGCTAGCCAGTTCCGCATGCAGGCTGAGGTTCACGTTTTCAAGATCCGCCCCGCTGGCCTGCGCATTGGCACGTGCGGCTTCCACCGTTTTCCGCACTCGGCCCCACACATCGGCCTCGTACGACGCGTCCACCGGCAGTTGCAGATCGGTATACGCGTTCGCTGGCGCAAATTTGCCATTGGGGCGGTTGCTCGACAAGTGAGAACGTGTGGCGCTCACACCCCCCGTCACATTGGGATAAAGCGACGAGCGGTTGATTCGCACCACGGCGCGGGCTTGCTCGAATTGCGCCTGCGCCACTTTCAGGGTCTGATTGGAAACATTCACCTGGTCTTCGAGTGCGTTCAATTGTGGATCATTAAATATCTGCCACCACTGCCCTTTGGTGAGCTGATCACTGGGCTGAGCCTCTTTCCAGTTTGGCGGCAATTCCTTGTAGGCCGGCGGCGCCGGCGCGCTAGGCCTCGCGTAGCGAGGTCCAACCGTGCAGCCGAAAAGCGTAGACAGGCCAAGGGTCACTACAGCAGCCGCCATCCGCTTCACGCTCCGGCTTGTGTCTACGCTCTTCACTTCGCCGTTCCCTGGGGGCTAGCCGCCTTCTGCGCCAATCGCACTTCTTGCCCAGACACGATTGAGTCGGGTGGATTCACGATCAAATTCTCGTCTCCATTCAAGCCGACCAGGACTTCGACCTCGCTTCCGAAGTCGCGGCCCAACGTGACCGGAACCAAGTCCGTCTTGTTGTCCTTCACGACCGCAACCCGTAGCCCTTCCGACCGGAACAACAGCGTGTTCACTGGGATCGTGAAAGTCGAGACGTTGCCCGGCAGTTTGAGATGCACCTCGGCGTAAGCACCCGTCAGCAATTCTCCGGTCGGATTGTCCACCTCGATTTCGACCAGTAATGTGCGGCTCGATTGATCGATCGCGGACGCCGACCGCACGAGCGTGCCTTCGAAGCGCCGCCCAGGAAATTCGGCCAGGGTTAGGTCCGCCTTCAAGCCAGGTTTCGACGCGCGGGAGTAGATTTCGGGCACATTTACGTAGACGCGCAGCTTTCCCGGCGCCGCGATGTGAAACAGTTCACTCTTTGGCCCAGTGCTGCTCCCAGAGTTTATGAGCTGCCCAATATCTGTGTTTCGCGCTGTGAGGATGCCGTCAAAGGGCGCATAGATTCTCTGGAAAGACTGCAGTTCTTCCAGGCGTCGCAGGTTCGCCTGGGCGGATTGCACAATGGCTCTCTTGGCCGCGAAGTCACCGGTCGCGTTGTCGGCGTCCTGCTGGGAGACGGAATCGCTCTTCATCAGTCCTTGATAGCGCTGTGCCGTGATCTCGGAGAGATGGAAATTCGCTTCGGCAGTGCTTAGGTCGGCGCGCGCTTGGTGCAGTTGCTGATCCACTTCCGGCGTATCAATTTCTGCCAGGAGCTGTCCCGCTTTCACTCGCCCCCCGATATCCACGTACCACTTCCTCAGATATCCATTGGTTCGCGCGTAGATGGGAGCATCGCGGAACGCCTGGATATTCGCGGGCAGAATCACTTCCTGGCCCGGAGCGGATTTCTTTGGCTTGGCAACGATGACCGCCGGAATCGCCATCTGATTCGTTTCCGCGCGCACCATGTTGCGAGCTCGCACGCGCGGCACGATGCCGGAGATCACCAAGGCCGCCACCACGAGAAACGCGAGCACGGCAATCACCCAGCCCTTCTTAGGGTTCGATGGCCGCTCTCCTCTCTCGTCCGGTGAGTTCTGCGTCAGCACTCGCGGCTCGAGTCCGTTTTCTTGTTCAACCGGCATCTTTCATCTCCAGATCCTACGCCCCAAATCAAATTCCGCGATTTGCTTCAGCCTCTTGGCGGCGACCGTGCAGCAGGCTGAAGAAAACAGGAACAAAGAACAACGTCGAAACCGTGGCCAACAGCAATCCGCCGATCACAGCCCGCCCGAGGGGCGCGTTCTGTTCTCCGCCCTCTCCCAGACCTAATGCCATCGGCACCATGCCGATCATCATGGCCAATGCGGTCATGAGCACGGGTCGGAAACGAGTGAATCCCGATTCCAGCGCCGCAGTGATCGCGTCCTTGCCTTCTTCCAGTTGCTCCTTCGCGAAGCTCACCACCAGGATGCTGTTCGCGGTCGCCACGCCCATGCACATGATGGACCCTGTTAATGCCGGCACACTCAGCGTGGTACGCGTTATAAAGAGGAACCACGCGATTCCTGCTAATGCGGCCGGCAGCGCCGAGATGATGATGAACGGATCGAGCCACGACTGAAAGTTCACCACGATCAACAGATAGACCAGCAGGATCGAGAAGCCTAACCCGCCGATCAAACCGATGTACGAAGAGCGCATGGTCAAGATCTGACCGCGAATCACCATGCGCGATCCCTTCGGTAAGTCTTTCCGGCTTTCATCCACGATCTTGTTGAGATCCCGGGCAACGCCTCCCAGATCCCTGCCTTGCACCGATCCATAAATATCGATGACCGGCGCAATATCATAGTGCGACACGACACCCAGTCCCACACCCCGGCGAATCGAGGCCAGACTACCCAGGATCTGCGAAGGCGCTCCACTGCTTCCCGCCACGGGAATGTTCTGCAATCCCTGCAAAGAGTCCAAGCGATACTGTGGTGTCTGGGTTGCGATCGGATAGCTCACGCCGTTCTTGGGATTCAACCAAAAGGTCGGCGTCGTCTGAAAACTTCCGCTCAGCGAGATAAGTAAATTGGTGGCAACATCGCGCTCGGTGAACCCGATCTGCCCAGCCTTGGTGCGATCCACGTTGACGTGCAACTTCGGCTGATCGAAGGGCTGCTGAATGCGCAAATCGACCGTGCCCGGAATGTAGCGAACCCGCTGCAGAAGCTTGTCGGCGAATTTGCGATTGCCTTCCAGGTCATTGCCCACGACCTGCACATCGATAGGCGCCGGCAATCCGAAATTCAGAATCTGGCTGACAATATCCGCCGGCAAAAACGCAAAGGTCACGCCCGGAAATTCGTTGGCCAGCTTGATCCGTAAATCATGAACGTACTTGTCGGTGGAATGATGGTCCTCTGCAAGGGTCACGAGAATGTCGGCATCCCCGGGGCCCACCGGAGCCGAGGTACTGTAACTGAGATTGATGCCACTGTATGGCAAGCCGATGTTGTCGATGATGCTCGACATCTCATCGGGGGGAATCTGCTCGCGAATGGACTGCTCCACCAGGTCGCAGAGACGCGCCGTTTCTTCAATTCTGGTGCCCGTGCGCGCTCGCAGGTGCAGCTTGAATTGGCCGCTGTCGACGCCCGGAAAGAAATCCTGGCCCAGCCAAGGAATCAGAAATACCAGCGACAACACGCACACTGTGAAGAACCCGGTAAGAAACAATTTTCGATGCTGCAGGCAGCGCTCGAGCAAACGGTGATAGCGCTCGCGAAAAGCCTCGAACGCCTCCTCGAATCGAACCTGCATGCGTACGAACGGATTTCTGCTGCTTTTCGACGCGTGTCCGGCTTCCGCTTCGTGACCGCGCAACAGATACTTCGCCATTGTCGGCACCACCGTGCGCGACAGGAAATACGAAGCCAACATCGCGAACGAAACCGCTTCAGCCAGGGGTACGAACAGGTAGCGCGCAACGCCCGTCAGGAAGAACATTGGAACGAACACGATGCAAATCGACAACGTCGATACGAATGCTGGCACCGCGATCTGCTGCGCGCCGTCCAGAATCGCGTGTTCCACTTCCTTGCCCATGGCGAGGTTGCGATTGATGTTCTCGATCTCAACCGTGGCATCGTCGACCAGAATGCCGACTGCCAAGGCCAAACCGCCAAGCGTCATGATGTTGATGGTTTCCCCAAGCGCGCTCAGGCAGATGATCGAAACAAGAATCGAAAGGGGAATCGAAACCGCAATGATCACCGTGCTACGCCAGCTTCCCAGAAACACCAGGATCATGAAGCCGGTCAAACAGGCAGCGATGATGGCTTCGCGAACCACCCCCTGAATCGCCCCGCGCACAAACAGCGATTGGTCCGCCAGCAGCCGGATATTCAGATCATCGGGAAGTGTCAACTTCACCTCGGGCAGCAGACGCTTAATGCCCGAAATTATGTCGAGCGTCGATGCATTCCCGGCCTTTTGTACGGTGAGCAGCACGGCTCGCTGCCCGTTCACTCGTGCGATGTTGGTTTGCGGCGGGAATCCGTCACGTACGTGGGCGACATCGCGGATGTAGATGGTGCTCGTCCCTACGGTCTTGATAGGCAGATCGTTCAACTCCGCCACCGTCTGCGGGCTGGCGTTCATGTCGACGTCGTACTCCAATGGCCCAATCTTAGTCGTGCCAGAAGGAAGGATCAGGTTCTGCGCGCCCACGGCATTAACCACGTCGAGGGGCGATAAACCTTTCGCCTGCAGAGCCGCGGTATTCAAATCGACCTGCACCTGCCGCTGCTTGCCGCCGTAAGGATACGGAATGGCCGCGCCCGGCACCGTGATCAATCGCGTGCGGATGAAGTTCACGCCGGAGTCGAATAGCTGCTGCTCCGACAGCTCGTGACCCGAAAGTCCCAACTGCAAAATCGGCACCGTCGATGCGCTGTAAGTAATCACGAGCGGCGGCGTGGTCCCCGGCGGCAGCTGTCGCAATTGCGTCTGCGAAATTGCGGTGACCTGTGCGATCGCCTTGTTGACGTTGGCGTGTGGTTGGAAAAAGACCTTCACTACTGCAATGCCGTTTAGCGATTGCGATTCGATGTGCTCAATGTCATCGACCAGCGTGGTGAGCGCGCGCTCTGTGACCGACGTGATCCGGTTCCCCATGTCCTCGGACGACAGTCCCGAGTAGTTCCAGACGATGCTAACTACTGGGATGTTGATCTCTGGAAACACATCGGTAGGCGTCCGCAGGATAACGATCGGTCCCAGGATCAGGATCAACAAGGCCAGTACAGTAAAAGTGTACGGGCGGCGCAGAGCGAGCTTAACGATCCACATAGCGTTCTCTTAACGGATGGACGAGCAGTGCTGCGTTTCGTTGCGAGTGGCCAAAGCAGGTCACAGACTTAGGAATTCAGACACCACCCCAGAGTCTGTTTCGCAACGTCAATGCCACTCAACGTGGAAAGAGCAGCAACAGGCTATTCGATGACGGCTGAAGGACTTAAGAACCAAAGTCTTTTCGAATCCAAAGAATCAAAACGCTTAATTGGTGTCGAATAGTCGACGCTATTCGACAGCTGGGGCAAACTATTCGCGCGATCTCTCGATCCCGAGTCGGCGCATGCGATAAATCAGCGTGGTGCGAGGAATCCCGAGCCGGGCGGCCGCGCCGCTGGGACCCCCGAGGACATAATCCGTTTCGCGCAGCACTTGCAGGACGTGCTTCCGTTCCACTTCCCTTAGAGTCGCACCGGCATTGCTTTTCGATTTCGACTCGCGCAATTCGGCAAGCGGCGGCCGCAACGACGAGCCCTCCGACAAAATCACCGCGCGCTCAATGAAGTTCTGCAGCTCGCGAATGTTCCCCGGCCAGGCGTAGCGTGTAAGCGCATCCATCACCGAATCCGGCACCCGGCTGATCTTTCGGTTCATCGACTTGGCAAACTTGTCGACAAAGTAGCGCGCGAGGATCGGGATGTCATCGCGTCGCTCACGCAACGGTGGGATGTGAATTGGAAAAACGTTGAGCCGGTAGTATAGATCGGCGCGGAAAGTCCCCTGCTCTACCATCTTGCTCAAATCACGATTGGTCGCCGCCACCAGGCGCACATCCGTGCGAATGGATCTTGTCCCTCCCAGTCGCTCAAACTCCTGTTCTTGCAGAACACGGAGCAGCTTGGGCTGGAGTTCGAGCGGGATGTCCCCCACCTCATCGAGAAACAACGTGCCTTTGTGAGCGATTTCAAAGCGTCCGACCTTGCGGCTGATCGCGCCTGTAAATGCGCCCCGCTCATGCCCAAATAATTCGCTCTCTAACAACCCGAGCGGAATCGCCGCGCAATTCAGCGTCACGAAAATGTTGTCGCGCCGGGCGCTCAGTCCGTGAATGGCTCGCGCGACGAGCTCTTTTCCGGTGCCGGTCTCGCCCTGGATAAGCGCCGTGGTGTCATTCGGCGCCACAGTCTCCACCTGGCGAAGAACCTGGCGCAGCCCAGTGCTGTTGCCAAGAATGTCTTCGAACTGATGCTCCGTGCGAATCTCGTCTCGAAGATAGAGTCCCACTTCCTCCAGCCGGTCTTTCGATTCGCTGAGTTCGCTGAACTCCATCGCATTCTCCAAGGCAATCGCCACTTGGCTGGCGACTTGCCGCAGAAAGTCAACGTCCTCCTCGGAGAAGGCCTCTCTCTTCCGATCCAGCAGATGGAGCACGCCCAGCGTCCGATTGCCGCGCAGGATCGGCAAGAAGCAGCCCGACTCGAACCCTTCTTCCGCGTTCACTTTGAGGGCTACCGGTGCCAAGGACTTCGGGGCGGTTCCGAAACGAACCGGCTTGCCCGTCTGATAAGCGGTTCCCGGACTAGTTCCTACCATGGGAAGCACCATCTGGTCCTGCATGAAACCTTTGCCCGCTGGAAAGTCCAGACCGTACACCCGCAGATGAGTGTGCTCGCGATCGGGAAGCGAAAGGCAGGCTGCATCGCACTGCATCGCGTTGCGCACGTTGGCCGGGATAGCGCGAAACAATTCCGGCAGCGCCAGGTTCGAAACCACCGCATTATTCACATCGAGTAGCAGCTTCAGCCGATCACGCTCGCGCGTCACCTGCTCCTGCAGTCGCCGCGCCTCCTCGTAGTTCAGAACGTTTTCTACAGCAACCGCCACTTGCGCCGCCACCATCTTGAGAACACCGAGGTTCGACGCATGGTAAGCCTCGCGCTGGGAACTCCCCAGATTCAACGTCCCGACCTTGCGACGCGCCGTGGTGAGGGGAAGGCTGCAGAACGACTTCAGGCCATTGTCGAGCAAGACGCGCATCGCTCGCGGAAACCGTTTCGTCTCCTGCGGATCTCCAACCGTGTACGGCTCCTGCGTCCGCCACACTTCGCCCGAAGGAGAATCATCCACCCCAAACTCCATGCCTGGCCGAATGGTGGAGACACCGTCGAAGTGAAGCGTGTGCAAGCGCATCACCTCGTGCACCGGATCGTGAAGGATCAAACTCAGGTAGTTGAAATTCAGAACTGTGTGCAGGCGACGCCCCAGGTCCCCAAACAGATCGCTAAGACTCTGATGCGACGAAATCGCCTGGGAGACTTCAAGCAGCGTGGTGTAAGGGCTATCTTGCTTCGATTGAATTGGATTGGGGAGCGTTGCCATACCTGCGTGGCTCGTTTCTGCGGGGGCGTACCCCGGACGCATCCGGCATGCAAGAACGTAGATCATTATATCGCCACAGGTGTCGAAGAATCGACGCGAGTCCTCAAACTTGCGACTCAACAGCGGGGGGTGAACAGACTCTGCCGCCTTCTAACCGAATGATCTCAATAGGATAAATGCCCGGCACTCCTCGGCTATCGTGATGGCCTCTTCGTTGCTAACAAGGAACGAAGGTGTCCAAAAAATGCTGAAAGTCACCCTCAAAGAAGCACCCGCTTCGCTCATGCTCATTCTTGAAGGGAGACTGGTCGATCCCTGGACGGGAGAGGTTGATAAAGGCTGGCACGATGCCATCGTTCTCGCGAAAACGAAGCAGATGGTGATTGATCTGAGCGCGGTTTCCTTTGTCGACACCGCGGGCGAGCAACTATTGGTCCGTATGCTGGAGTGGGGCGCCACGATTCGAGCGGAAGGCGTGTGGATGAGACATCTCGTGCAGCAACTTCGTGCGCGACTCGCGAGTCAGGACGCGTTGCCTTCCCGAAGGGCGCCGGGGCCTAATGGAAGCCCCGGCGCGTTTTGATCCCCTGGCCCTCCCCCAAGTGCGCAGGTCCCTCGGGAAACTTAAAAAGCGGGCGATTGCCGTTAGCTGTTTTGCATTTCGCGCAGCGCCCGCCGCAAGTGCTTCTTCGCACTTTCCTTGCTGATCCCCAACACCCTGGCGACCTCGGGCAACGTGTACCCATGTAATTCCGTGAGCACGTACACGTCCCGGCACCGCGGTTGAAGCAGCAAGGCCCGGAACATGGTCACCTGAAACAACCGGTCAGTGCGCACGTCTGGTTTGGCGGCGCTGCTGCCCACCATGCCATGCTCCTTCACCTGCCGACCGCGCATCATTGTCATCGTACGAATCGTGAGACCAGGCCCCGATTCGTTTCAGAGGACATTTCCAGGACTCGTCCGCGGGCACTCAAATGCACCTGGGTGAAAGGTGTCTCGGGCTGGAACCCGCGCCTGGCGCGGTCTTTGACTTACTCGGGGATTTCCTGCTTTAGGTGTAAGATATCCGGCACTCCTGCAGTCCTGAGGTAAGCTCTTGCAATTTCAGCCATTTGACGAACCCTACGTGGAGCGCCTTCGTGCTGGGGATCCCCGGACACAGGAGCACTTTGTCGCCTACTTCAGCGAGTTGATCCAGCTCAAAGTGCGGGCCCGTCTGCGGACCGTTCAGGCCATGGAAGATGTGAAACAAGAAACGTTTGCGCGCGTGCTCACGAAATTGCGCACACCGAATGGAATACGCTCGCCGGAGCGTCTCGGGTCCTTCGTCAACTCCATCTGCAACAACGTCTTGCTCGAACAATACCGCGAAAATCACCGGACGATTTCGATCGAGAACGAAAGCGATCAGGATTTCCCCGATCACGACACGGACGTCGAGCGAGAGGTCGCTGACAGGGAGATGGAACAAAAGGTTCGCGAGATTCTGGACGAGATGCCGGAACGCGACCGTCGCATCCTGCGCGCCATCTTCCTGGAAGAACGGGACAAAGATGAAGTATGTCGCGAATTTGGGGTCGCACGGGACTATCTGCGCGTACTCCTGCACCGTGCCAAGAAAGTCTTTAAAGAAGAGTATCGAAAGATCATCGACCGCGGGATAGATAAGCGGCCATGAAACGTTTTCGCCCCTGGTTTCACTACCTAGGGTATGAGGGGGAGTAGTAAAGATGGACCACACTGACGCAGTGCGTCTTAACGCAACCGAGCGGTATCTACTTGACGAGATGGACCCCGCCCAACTCGACCAATTCGAAGAGCACTTATTCGATTGCCAGGAGTGCGCGCTCGACGTACGCGCCGCCGCCAAATTTCTGGAACATAGTAAGAACGTGCTGGCTACGGCGGAGCAGCAGGTGCCGGTGCCCGTTCCAACACCTGCACCGGCTCCGACGCATGGTTGGTGGGCATGGCTACGCCCGACATTTGCAGTGCCACTGATGGCGGGGCTGCTACTGGTCGTTGGCTACCAGAATTTCGTTACCTTTCCGCAGCTGAAACATGCTTCTCGTCCGCAAGTCATGCCCTGGGCCGCTGTAAACGTGGGCACCTGGGGAGCGGGCGGTCCCACTGTATCCGTGGCACCCGAGCAGAGCTTTCTGCTCTTCGTAAGGATCCCGCCGGAAGCCGGTTTTGAGCGCTATACAGCGGACTTGTATAACCCGGCTGGACAGCTAGAATGGTCCCTCACCTTCCCGGCCGTGGCAGGTCAAGACCAGTGGCCAATGCAGGTTCCAGGGGCGAATCGAGCGGCAGGAACCTACACCTTGAAGATCCGCGGCATCACTGCCGCAGGAGAGAACAAAGACCTCGGCCGAACCTCATTCGACTTGCAAATTCAGAAGTAAGCTCTAACCGAGCGGAGCGTACACCATGACTATCGGATTGGAAGACAAAGTGGATACGAACGAAGACACCAACTATCACTGTCACCAATTTCACGCAGAGGGCCGGGCACTTAGTGGAGATTTGCGAGCTCCCATTCGACAGAAAATCGAGACGCAGATCCCAGTTGAATTGAATGATCGCCGGGGCGGCCACCTCATGCGATCCGTTTCCAATGTCAGCGTAGAAGGACTGATCTCGATCAAGCGGGCTGAAACACGTGTATCGGGAAGCAGGATCAAAAACAAATGGGTCACCCTGGCCACCACTATTCTTGAGGGCCTGAACGTTTTCGAAGTCATTTCAGTCGATCGCGTGATCGCTCAGGTTTCGACTTCGCACGCGCTGGAGAACGGCCACGTTCCGAAGGTGACCTTTCTCGGAACGAAGTTCGAAAACCTGCGAGTGAGCGGCTTACCCGTCGGGATTACCTATCAATACGGGGTCTGTCCCCCACCACAGAATGAGGAATCCTATTTGGCGAATGAAAGTTTTGTCGAAAAGACTCGCGATTGGACTAAGACCATTTCCGAGAAGGGTGTTCTCTTCGGGAATGCGCAGGAACAGTACGGGCAACGGAGTATGAAGGCCTCGAAAGTTCTGGAAGTGATTCGGACTAAAGAACACAAGGCCTTGCAAAATCGCGTCAAAGCCACCAGACTCCAAGAGCTCTTTCCAAGAGACGAAAACCCGAAAATCACGTGTTCGATTGTAAGAAGCATCAATATCGACAAGGTTCGAGAGCAGTTTCCCAAAGTGGAAACGGTGGGACATGTCATTGTCATTCCCGACTTTGGCGCAGTGTCGCTCGGCGAAGTCGAAGTCGGCCTCGAAATGCCAATGCCATTTCCGTACTCCTGCGGCTTTGGCAACGGCTCACAACCGGAACCGAGCGATTACTTCGAACTTACCATGCTGAACATGGAACTGGGCTGCATCGGAGACGCATCCCTCAAGGCCGCCCAGTCCAAGACCAACGGCCAAAGTTATCCGTAACCAAACTTTGGCTCTTTCTGGCACTGGCCTGCGCGTCCGGCTGTTCTCACCAAGCGGACCCGCAGGCTTCTTTCTTGCAGGCGCGCCGTTCGCTGATGCACGGCGACCTCATTCGTGCACAGGAGCAAGCAGAAGAAGGCCAGAAGCAGTTTGGTAACTCCAGTCCCAGCTGGGCCAAGAAGTTTAGACTCCTGGAAGCAGAAGCTCTTCTGCTGCGTGGTATGTACCCTCAGGTACTCACACTGTTGAGCGGTGAACCAGATCCTATCGACAAGAATTCTGTGATTGAATCCCTGGCAATCAAAGGCGCCGCGCAAGCGCGTCTGCACCAGTTCAGCGAAGCGGAGGAGAGCCTTACCGAGGCAGAACGGCTGTGCACCGCTCCGGAAGAAGAGGCGTGTGGCGAAGTCCTCCGGGCACAGGGAGTGTTTGCTTTGCAGCAGGGTCAACCGGCCCGCGCAAGGCAAGTATTCCAAAAGACACTGCTTTTCGCTCGCCACCGCGGCGACCGCTTCCTGGAGGCGACCGTGCTCTTGAACCTTGGGCTCGGCTCTCTGTCCGAAGAACACTACGACGAAGCCATTGACTGGACCGACGCCGCGTTCCGGGCCGCATCCTCACTGGACGCGGAGGTCATCGCGATCAAGGCCTTGGGCAACCTTGGTTGGGCTTACTATAACCTCGGCGACCCGGAAAATTCATTAGAATTCTCGCTTGCTGCTGAGAGGCGGTCCGCCCAAGCAGGTGATGTCATCGACCAGCTTTCCTGGATCACCAACGCCGGATACGTGTACCAGCAGTTGCATGATTTCCCGCGCGCTACTCAGTCTTACTTGAGAGCCCTGGACCTGGCGCGAAAGACCCACGGCAAAAAGGACATCTACAATGCACTCCGAGCGTTGGCTCTCGTCTCGCAGCAGAGCGGTGCGCTCGCGGCCGCCCAAACCTATTCCGACGAAGCCATTGCCATAGCTCGCGCGGATAACAACCGGCAAGATGAACTGTATCCCTTGTTGGTCAAGGGCCTCATTGCTGCGGAGACGCAAGATGATCGCGAAGCCGAACGCTTCTTTAGCGAAGTCCGCCGAGACGGCCACAGCAATGCGTCGCTTAGGTGGCGCGCCGAACACGGCCTCGCTCGTCTTTACGAGCGTCAACGCCGATCCTCTCTGGCCGATGCCGAATATCAGGCTGCCCTGGCTACGTTCGAAGGCGCCCGGTCCTCCCTCAAACGAGACGAATCAAAGCTGCCTTTTTCCTCGAACGCGGCCAGCATCTACGATGACTACGTGCATTTCCTGGTTGCTGGCGGGCAGATTGATGCGGCTTTGGGATGGGTAGATTATGGCCGGGCACGATCTCTCGCCGATGGCCTGGGAATATTGACTAAAAACAGCCCAATCGGACGTTCGGCATTGATTGCAGCTTCTAAGGGCAGAGCCGCCGCCCGCCGGAACACATGCACTCTCCTCTACTATTGGCTCGGCGAGAAGGAGTCCTACCTCTGGTTCATCACTCCGCAGAAGGTCACCTTGTTCCCTCTTCCTCCGCGAGCCGAAATCGAGGCCGCGGCCCAGCGCTATCGTCAGGCCGTGCTGGGTCCACAGGATCCTCTGCACTCAGGCGACCGAGACGGTCAATGGCTCTACACGACGCTTGTCGCCCCTGCGCGCTCGCTGCTGCAGAACAGCAAGGTCTTTATCATTCCCGACGGCAACCTTAACAATCTCAACTTCGAGACTCTGATCGTCCCTGAACCCAAGCCGCATTTCTGGATTGAAGACGTCACCATCGCGAACGCCAGTTCTCTGAGACTGCTCGCCGCCGCGTCACGCCCGTCAACCCGCTTCCCCCGCGAACGCAATCTGCTGCTTATTGGGAACAGCGTTGCACCGAATGAAAAGTATCCTGCGCTCGCCAAGGCGGCCGATCAGATGGCCAACGTGGCGAAGCACTTTCCCGCCACGCAGAAGCGCGTCTTCACAGCGGCAGAGGCAACGCCCGAAACCTACCTCTCGAGTTCGCCAGAGAAGTTCGCCTACGTACACTTTGTGGCGCACGGGATTGCGAACCGCTCCAATCCGCTAGACTCAGCCATTGTCCTCTCACGAAGCAATGCACAGGACGACTCCTTCAAGCTGTATGCCCGCGACATCCTCCGCCACCCCCTACGCGCCGAACTCGTAACGGTTTCTGCCTGCTACGGCGCCACAGGTCGCACCTACACGGCAGAAGGTCTCGTGGGATTGTCGTGGGCTTTCCTGCGGGCTGGTTCCCATCACGTGGTCGCCGCGTTGTGGGAGGTCGCCGACGTCTCCACCGATCGTCTCATGGAGAAGTTCTACGACGAACTGGCCAGGGGTGCTACTCCCGACGTCGCCTTGCGCAACGCCAAGCTTTCGCTGCTCCACAGCGAATATCACAGCGCTTTCTATTGGGGGCCTTTCCAGCTTTATTCGGGATCGTAAGCAAACATTCTCAGCCCCCGGTCTGCCAATTGCAGCGTCAGAGCAGGCCCCGCCCCAAGTACAATTTCTGTGCAGTCCTTAAGAATCCAGGTGGGACTGGCCTTCCGGAGGACATCCTCACCGTAAGTCGTCGTGAGCGCGATCACGCGTGCCCCCGCGCGCAACCCGGCCTGAATGCCCGCAGGCACGTCTTCTACGACTACACAATCTTTTGCAGGAAAGCCCAGCGACGCCGCGGCCTTCAGATAAGGCTCAGGATGCGGCTTGCCATTCTGAATGTCGTTGGCTGTAACAATTTTTCCCGGGATGCATAGGCCGGCCGCCCGTAGCCTCACCTCGGCGAGCGGACGCGTTGCCGAAGTCACGATCGTCCATCGATCCTCGGGAAGCTGCTCCAGGAGTTCGCGGGCTCCGGGAATGGCGACCACGCCGTCGAGTTCCTCCATCTCGCGCTGCTCGACAATCCGGTTCTCCGCCTCGTGATCCGCATCCGGCAGGTATTCCCGCACGGTCACGATACTCGGCCTTCCGTGCGATCGCGTAACGACTTCTTCCGGATTGAAATGATGTTCCAGCGCCCAATTCCTCCACACGCGCGCCGCCGCCGGTGTCGAGTTGATGAGGACACCATCCATGTCGAAAAGAAGTGCGCTGCAGTGAATCTGTGTCATGCGTGTCTAACGGTTTTTGATTTGAGCGAGCCCGATGCAGCACGCTCAATTTCCAACGAGGGACGAAATCAGCTAGCAGTTGGTTTCATAGCGTTCATCACGATTTCCGCAATTCGGTCGGCCGCATGTCCGTCCCATAGCGGCGGGATGCCTCCGCGTTTGGCTTGTCCACGCAACGACCGGAAAACTTCGTCCGGCAGCCTTGCGGGATCCTCACCCACCAGAATGTTCGATCCCAGCGTCACCGTTATCGGGCGTTCCGTGTTCTTTCTCAGTGTAAGACAAGGCACCTGCAGGAAGGTCGTCTCTTCCTGAATGCCGCCCGAGTCCGTGATCACCACCGCGGCATGGCGTTGCAGCGCAAGAAATTCGATGTACGGCAGCGGATCGAGCAAACGAAGCGGACCGGTATCGACCGACAGCTCTCGCAAACGTTGCCGGGTTCGCGGATGCACCGGAAAAACAACGTCCGCCTCAGCTTGAATGGCGACCAGTGAAGCCACAATATGTGCGAGCCTCTCCCGATCGTCCACATTCGAAGGCCGATGCAGGGTGACTAACGCATACTTTTCCGGAAATCCATTCGCCTTCTCGGCAGCCGGAAGAAAGCGGACCAGCGTATCGATCATCACGTTGCCGACGCGATGAATTCGGTCCCGCGAAATTCCTTCCCGCAGCAGGTTCGCGTCGCCATCTTCGGAAGGCGTAAACAGGAGGTCGGCAAGCTGGTCGGTGACGAGCCGGTTAATTTCCTCCGGCATGGTGCGATCGAATGATCGCAGTCCTGCCTCGACGTGGCCCACCCGAATCCCCATCTTCGAGCACACCAGAGCCGCTGCCATGGTCGAGTTGACGTCGCCGTATACCAGCACGATCTCGGGCCTGTATTTCAGGAGCACAGGCTCAATCCGGATCATGACCTCGGCGGTTTGCGCGGCGTGGCTTTCCGACCCGACTTCCAAATTGACGTCCGGGGTCCGCATGGCGAGCTGCGTGAAGAACACGTCGGACATGTTGGCGTCATAGTGCTGTCCGGTATGTACGAGGGTCTGGTTTGCGCCCCGGGTCTCGAGCGCCCGCATCACCGGTGCGGCCTTCATGAAATTCGGCCGTGCGCCGACTACGTGGAGAGCATGCATGGGTTTCGACAAATCAACCCAGTGATTCTACGGGAAATCTGCGCGGCACATGGGCGATCCCAAGCCCAGAGAAGCTTCCTACCGATTGACAGTAAGATCGCCAACTCTGCACAATCTTGACGACCGCGGCCCTGCACCCCGTGTCGGGTTCGCATCGGTGCCGCGGAGGTACGTATGGGATTGGGGGAATCCGGAGCACTCGGGCAATCAAACATCCAATACCTCCGCTCCCATTGGCGCACTTCCCCGTCCTCCAATGCCCCGCTGCGCATCGGAGTCCTTCTAGACGGCTACAAACTTTCCAGATTCTTCGCAACCATTCTCGAGGACATACAGGCCAGCAATTTCGCGAACATCGAACTGTTGGTTTTTCGTAAACCGTCCGCTTCCCCGAAAAAGACCAGCGAAACAAATTCGATTCTCTCCAAGGCGGTGCGTCGGCTGCTCGATCCCGCTCTCCGTAAACACGCGCTTTACGACCACTACCTCCGCTACGACGCGCAGAAGAAACCAAAGAATCATCCCCTGGAGCGTGTGGACTGCTCCGAGCTTTTGGCCGGCATCGATAGCATCGAAGTCGAGCCCATCGGGAAGAAGTTTATTCATCGCTTTCCACCCGAGGCCTTGCAGGCGATCCAGGCGAAGAACCTGGATGTCTTGTTGCGCTTCGGCTTCAACATTCTGCACGGTGAAATCCTTCGCTCAGCTCGTTATGGCGTCTGGTCCTATCACCACGGCGACAACGAATTTTATCGGGGTGGGCCGCCTCATTTCTGGGAACTCTGGGAAGGTTCACCGCTCTCCGGCGTTGTTCTCCAGGTGCTCACGGAGAACCTTGACGATGGCCTCATTCTCTGCAAGTCCCTGTTTGCTACCGAGACCACGATCAGCGTGTCGCGCAATCGCTTTCCCGCCTATTGGGGCTCGACTGACTTCGTCATCCGGAAGCTGAACGAACTCCATCGCTTGGGATGGAACCATTTGCTCGAGCACGCCGTTCCGCCCGCTCCCTACAAAGGAAAGAAGAAGATCTATCGCACACCCAGCAATTTTGAGATGGTGCGCTGGCTGGGCCCTGTCATCGTCAAGAAGGCCGTGCGCCAGCTAACCTCCCCGCAGTCCACGGTCCAGCACTGGCGCATCGCCGTGCGAACGACAGGCAAACTTCTCCACGAGCAGAACGGTCACGACGATCTAGGCGGATTCCGCTGGCTCGATCCTGCGCCCGGACACTTCTGGGCCGATCCGTTCCTGATCGAGCACGAACAGCGCAAGTGGGCCTTCTTCGAGGAGTATTCCTATCGTCACAAGCGTGCTCACATCTCGTGCGCCGAAATCGCTCCTGACGGATCATTCCTCTCCCCGACACGCTGCCTGGCCGACGATCATCATCACTACTCGTATCCGCATGTCTTCCGCGCGGGAGACGAAATTTTCATGATCCCCGAGGCGGTCGACTCCGACACAGTCGACCTGTACCACTGTGTGGAATTTCCGAACCGCTGGGTGCTGGACTCGACGTTGTTCAGCGGCCGCTTCGTCGATACCACGGTGTGGGAACACGACAACATCTGGTGGCTCATGACCACCACCGCCACGCCGGACGCGCGCTCCGGTTCTCTACTTCTGTTCTTTGCTGACAGCGTTCGCGGACCGTGGCATTTTCATCCAGCCAACCCGATCTCCACCGACGTCCGCAACGTTCGCGGCGCTGGACGCGTGTTCCCGAGGGCATCCCTGCTGGTTCGGCCCAGCCAGAACTGCGTCGGCCTCTACGGGCGCAATCTCAGCTTGAACGAAATCACCGAACTCTCGAGGACCCGCTACGCGGAACGGACTATGTTCAGCATCGAGCCCGAACTTTCCCACGTGTGCGGGATTCACACCTATAACTGGTGTGGAAACGTCGAACTGATCGACGGGCAGAGCAAAACATCCCTGAAGAGTTTGCTGGCCAACGGGCAATAGAGAACGCGCAGGATGATTATCGTTGGCAGGCACAGGCAGACGGGCAAGCTGTGACGGATAACAGCGTGGAAGGCAAGTCGTGGTGCCGGGAGGGGGAGTTGAACCCCCACGAGGGGTGAACCTCGGCGGATTTTGAGTCCGCTGCGTCTGCCAGTTCCGCCATCCCGGCACTTCGTGGAAGTGCTTGATTTTACAGCTTTTTCATCCAAGACAACGATTGTGAAACTGTGCAAGTAAATGTGGAAGTATGTATGGATTTCCACAGACCCTTGTCACCTGCCTGTGAAGTGCTTTGCGGCTCTTCTCGGGTGACGATGTCCTCTGGCCAATCAATAACGAGGACATCCGTACGAGATTTTACCACCCCAACGCAGTCATAGCCCCATCTCCAAATGATGACCCGCTCCTATTCGGGGACGTTCGCGCCCGAGCACCTTTCCGGAGTCATTGCGGGCATTGCAAGGGTCAGCCCATCTTTCCTCGTAGTTTTTCGAGCGTTACGAAACCACTGGGGGGACGCGTTCACCCGTGCAAATAGCCAATCTCGCTATTTTCGATTACATAGATTATGAAAATAGCGCGGAAGGCTATTTTCGACCATAAGAAGGGCGGATGTGGGCCACGCTGCTAACATTCCCGGCCAGAAAGTATCGCAGGGCAGCTATTCAGCCTTGGTGCCGGCTCCTCTGCCTCCTGAACTGAACTGGACGCCCCGGCTGATTGGGGCACTCTCGGACGCGGACCGGCTTGTCGGAAGATTGGCGGGCGAAGGTGGTCGGCTGCCCAACCCTCATGTTTTGATCCGGCCTTTCGTACAGCGTGAAGCCGTTCTGTCGAGCAAAATTGAGGGCACACAGGCAACGCTGGGTGAGTTGCTTGCCGCTGAGGCGGGAGCGATCGTGGATCGCAGTCCCGAGGATCTTCGCGAAGTTGGCAATTATGTGGTGGCACTTGAGCATGGCATCTCGCGCCTCAAGAAACTCCCCCTTTGCGTCAGGCTTATGCGGGAGTTGCACGAAAAACTCATGACGGGCGTCCAGGGGCATCAATCTGCTCCCGGACGTTTTCGGAAAATCCAGAATTGGACTGGTAAGCCTGGCAGCACGATCGCAACTGCTTCCTACATCCCGCCCCCGCCAGGAGAAGTCGAGCCGTGTCTTGCGGCCTGGGAAGAATTTCTGCATGAATCGACGCTGCCGCCTCTCGTGACCATTGCACTCGCGCATTATCAGTTCGAAGCCATTCACCCATTCCTCGATGGCAATGGCCGGGTCGGACGGCTACTCATCACCTTATTTCTGATCGAGCACCAAATCCTTCCGACACCGCTGCTCTACTTGTCGGCGTTCTTTGAAGCTTCGAGGCGAGACTATTACGACGGTTTGCGTGGGATCAGCGAACGTGGGGCATGGAACGATTGGTTGGAGTATTTCCTGCTGGGAGTCGCTCGCATGTCTGAGGATGCTTTGAGTCGAGCGATGCGCATCAATGGACTAATGGCGGAGTGGCAGAGGAAAGTCGCCGGAGAATCAAGCAACAGCCCGTTGCGTGTAGTCGAACTCCTGGGGGCAAATCCCTTCCTTACGATCAAGGGCGCGGCGGACAAATTGACAATCGCGTTTACGACCGCGCAGCGCGCCGTCGAACGACTCGAGCGGGCGAAGATCGTAAAACGGATGGGCGATGCGAAGCGCGACCGAGTCTATTGCGCGACTGCTCTCCTGGATATCCTCGAAGAGCCGGCCCGCCTCAAGCCAGCCGACAACAAATAGCCCTGCGTGCTGTCAACTATAAAGCTCTTCAGCCCCACTTAATGGCAGTAGCGCCAACTGAGACTCGTATATCCGACCATGCTGCTGACGCTCACAACTACGCATAACCCAGCAACGGACTTGGGATACCTGCTTCATAAGAACCCGGCCAAGCTACATTCGTTCGAGCTCTCGTTTGGAAAGGCCCATGTCTTCTATCCGGAAGCGACTTCGGAGAAGTGCACGGCGGCCCTATTGCTCGATGTCGATCCGGTGGGACTGGTTCGTGGTAAGCGAGGACAGCATGGGGGTGGCACGCTCGATCAATATGTGAACGACCGGCCTTATGTGCTCTCTTCTTTTTTTCTAAGCGTCGCTATGGGCCGAGCTTTTGGGACGGCCATGTCGGGACGCAGCAAAGGTAGGCAAGAATTGGCTGACCTGCCAATTCCGTTGACTGCAAACCTGACGGTTGTGGCGTGCAGGGCGGGCGCAGGGTTGATTCGAGAATTGTTTGAGCCTCTCGGATACAGCGTGGTGGCCCAGCAGCACCCGCTCGACGAGAAGTTTCCTGAATGGAGCGAGGGGCCTTATTACTCGGTGAGTAGTCAAGCAGATATTGCGAAACCATTTGCACTGAGAGAGGTAACTAGGGCGGTGATTTTGGTGGGTGATTTTGAGTCCGCTGCGTCTGCCAGTTCCGCCATCCCGGCCGGCGTGTAACTGTGCGCAAATTTATAACAGTTCAGTTTCGCAGATCTACGAAGCCGCGCTTGTTTCCTTGCGTAACTCGTACTTCAGGAGTTTGTAGGAGAGATCGCTGCGCGAGAGGCCGAGCCTGCGCGCTGCTTCCGCTTGCGCACCCCGTGTTGCTTGCAGCGTTTTTTCGATCAGGCCCTTCTCCACGGCAGCCAGAAAGCTGCGCATGTCAAGGCTAGGCGGCAGCGCCTCGATCCAGCCCAGGCTCATCGGATCTGTGTGGCCGTTGCGCCGTTGCAACTCTTCCTTAAGGCGAGCGTTCTCGCGCAGAATCACCGTTCGATCACATGCTCGCCGCGTAGCAGTCCTCAAAAGATCAAGATCGACCGGGCTCGCGAGTAATTCGGTAAACCCATCCCGCAGGCTCTCAGCCCTTGCTTCCGATGCGTTCCTCGCGGACAGAAGAACTACACTCAGATTCACGTCTCTGCCGCGAGCAATCGCCAAGACTTCATGCGCCGAACCGTCCCGTAACTGGTCATCGGTCAGAATCGCATCCAGAGGCGAGCTGCCAATAACCTGCCGGGCTTGTTCGCACGAACCGGCGTGCACGATCTCATGCCGATCCTGCGCCAGCGCCGTGGCAAGACTTCTTACAATCGCTTCGTCGCCTACGATTAGGACTCTGCTCATATCAGATTGGCATCCCCTTCTTCACCGACGTGCAACTGCCGTTGATGTTGGCGATCCCGCATGACCGGAAGCCAGCGGAGTCGTCGCGGACGCCCCCGCAAATGCTGTAGGCATTTCAGATTCCACTAACTACTGCCAATAGGAGAACTATTCTTTCGCCAAGACGGAGGACATGCAAGTTTTGGGATGTACAAATGCTTGAACGAGTCTAGAACCGTCGGATTTTCGGAGCGCTCAGATGCCGCCTCAACGTTCCGCGCCGTAGCGAAAGCAAGTCACAAGATGGTCGTTGACCATGCCGACGGCCTGCATGAATGCATAGCAAATTGTCGAACCGACAAAACGAAATCCGCGCTTGCGGAGGTCCTTGCTCATGGCGTCGGACTGCGCTGTGCTCACTGGGATCTGTCCCGATTTCTTCCAGGCATTGATGCGCGGCCTGCCACCGACAAACTGCCACAGGTAGCGATCGAAGGTGCCGTATTCTTCAGCAACGGCGAGCGTTGCCTGCGCATTGCTCACCGCGGAAGCGATCTTCAAACGGTTGCGAACGATTCCGTCATTCTTCAGCAGGTTTCGCATTTTCTTCTGGTCATAGCTCGCGACCATGTGCGGATCGAATCCGTCAAAAGCCGCGCGATAGTTTTCACGCTTTCTCAGAATGGTGTCCCAACTTAACCCGGCCTGAGCTCCCTCGAGAACAAGAAACTCGAACAGCAACCGGTCGTTGTGAACAGGCACGCCCCATTCTTTGTCGTGATAGGCGATCGCGAGATCGTTACGCGCCCATGTGCAGCGGACGGGTCGACAATCTGCTACATCGGTTGCAATTTTTCTGCTCATTTTTTCTCTCAATCTCGAATTTTGGTCTCAGGAAATTCCTTAAAACGCCATCGGGTGAGTCGTATTGCGACTCAGGCCTGGGACATTGAAAATAGAGTCGCAAACAAAGGGAAAAGCCCGTCCATTATGGCTCTTCCGTGCCATGACCATGCGAGTGCTCCTTTTGTAACTTGGAAGTTGCACGGCTCTCTCCTAGAGTCTGGGGTGCGGACGGAGAGGCTTTCGGCCCGCAAAATGCATCTAATCGTTAGGGTGCATTATTGGCGTGATTTTTCGTGAAAATTTTGGAAACGGTGGGCATGAAGTACACGAATCGAATTTTCGGGCTGTTGATCGTTGCCGCGGTATTCTTTGTGCTGCCCGCAGCGGCGCAGACTCCGTCTTCCGCCTACGTAGCGCGTTCCGCTAGCGCACTTCCTACTCCGTCGACTACTGACGATCCACAGGACTCCGTTCTCACCATCCGCAAGCGTGTGGATGAAGTGAACGTTTTATTCATCGCGACAGACAAGCACGGAAAGTTCGTGCGCAATCTGAACCAGAACGACTTCAGTTTTCTCGATGATCATAAACCCGTCCAGTCGATTGTAAATTTCCGACGCGAAACGGATCTGCCACTCAAGTTGGGACTTTTGATTGACGTCAGCGGCTCGGTGCATACGCGCTTCGATTTCGAGCAGGATGCGGCCATCGGTTTCATGCAGCACGTGCTGCGCGCCGGTTTCGATAAGGCGTTCGTGATGGGCTTCAACGCAAGCCAGCAGGTACCGCAGGATTTCACCGACAACGTGCAGTCCCTCTCACAGGGCGTGCATTCTCTGAGCGATGGCGGCGGCACAGCGCTGTACGATGCGATCTACCATGCCTGCCACGACAAGCTTGCGAAGGAAATGTCAGACCGTCCACAGCGTAGAGCGCTGATAGTCCTCAGCGATGGCGATGATAATCAGAGCGAGTACACGATAGCGCAGGCAGTCGAAATGGCGCAACGCGCCGAGGTCATTATTTACGCGATTTCCACCGACGATAGCGGTCTGGTGCTTCGCGGAGACAAGAATCTCGAAAAACTCTCTTCCGCCACCGGTGGGCGTGCCTTCTTCCCCTTCAAGATGAAGGACATCAAAAACTCCTTCGCGGCGATTGAGGACGAACTCCGCAGTCAGTATGTAGTTTCTTATCACCCAGCGGATTTCGATGCCGATGGGCGATATCGCAGTATCGAGATCAGCGCGCTGAAGAAAGATCTCCAGGTCCGCGCGCGCAAGGGATACTACGCGCCTCGCCAGTAAAGCAGCTTGCAGCACCCAGCCATCCGCTATCAGCCAGATAATTGATTTGTCATCCCGAGCGCACGCAGGACCTGTTTTCCGTGCGATGCCACCGCGTCGGCAACGCCGGCCGTGGCAATCGACTAATCGATATCAAACGCCACGAACAGCAACTTTCCCTGCCGCTCCACTTGCAGTGCGACCGAGTCCCCACCGTTCAACTGCGACAAAGCGCTTCGCAGGTTCTCCACCGTATCAACGGGCCGGTTATTGATCGCATGAATTACATCGCCGGTGGTCAGCCCGATGTCGGGACCCAACAAATCGGCGGCTCGTCCCAGCACAATCACTCCGGTCGACTTCCGCAAGCTGCTGGCGGCTGACCGGATCCGATCATCGATGGTCACCGCCAATATTGCCAACGGCGCCACGAGATTGGTTTCCGGGTTCGCCAGATCCAGCAGCTGGTCCATAGGATTCTTTTCCTGCAGCACCGGCACGTTGAGCGTCTTATGCTGGCTGTCGCGCAGGACCACGAGCCTCAGCACCTGATCCAACGGATGCAAATACAGGGCAGCGGTGAAGGCCGGCAGCGTATCGATCGGTCGATCATCTGCGGACACCACGATATCGCCAATTTGCAACCCGGCCGCTTCCGCGGGGCCGTCGGGCTTCACGTCCGCAATAACCACGCCCCAACTCTGCTGCAGACCGAGGCCAGCCGCTAGCGAAGGGGTCACGTTCTGGGCGCCGACCTCGATTTCCGACCGGTGCACGTGCCCGTATTTGCGCAAGCTCTGGTACACGAAGTGAACCACGCGCGCCGGAACCGCAAAGCCGATGCCTTCGTTCCCACCACTGCCCGACAAAATGGCTGTGTTGATACCCACAACGTTGCCTTCTACGTCGACCAGCGGCCCGCCGCTGTTGCCGGGATTGATGGCCGCATCCGTTTGGATATAGACCATCGGTTTGTTGGGATCCGGCTGCCGCGCGACTGAGCTGATCACGCCCATGGTCACGCTGTCCTGCAGTCCCACCGGACTGCCCACGGCGAAGACGAGTTGTCCCTGGCGAAGCTGGCGCGATTGGGATAGTTCCAGCGACGGCAAATCCCGGGCGTTCACCTTCAGCAGCGCCAAGTCGCTTTCCGCGTGCGTGCCCACCACCTTCGCGTCCAGGATGCGCCGCTTACCTTCTGGCTCCAGTTGGGCCGTCTCGCTTGGCGGCAGAGGCAGGATGACCCGGATGCGCCGCGCTCCCTCCACCACGTGGGCGTTGGTCATGATGTAGCCACTGGAATCGACGATCACCCCCGAGCCAATCGCGCGTTGCCGCACGATCAAGGCGGTCTCGGTGCTATTGTTTTCTTCGATGGGGCCGTAACCAGTTACCGCGATCTGCACGACGGAGCGGGAGACCTTCGCGGCCAGGCCTTCCAGCGCCGCATTTAACTGGATCAGGCTGTCCGGAGTAGGCGTCCCGGGCCTCTCGGTCGTCTTCGCTGCTGGCTTCTGCTCGGCAGCGGGGGCATTTCCCAAGGATGTTTTCCGGCCGTCTGCCTGAGCCACGCTGAGCGTAACTGACAGAATCAAAAGCAGAAGGGAGAGATTCGTGGCATGAAAGGTGGGAATCCGACGTGGCTGCATCGAAGACTGCCTCCGTTTCCTCGAGCCCTCGATGGGCGAAAGCATGAGTCCGGGTATTGTGCCAGAAAACCGCCGCCCTCTGGGTTCGGCTCTGGACGGCTGTTTTCCGCCATCGGTAACAGCGGGCCAGATTTGGGGGAACCTAGTTCCTACCGATAACTAACGAGTGATCAGGCTTTTATCGGGAGTATCATCCATGATATAACCGCCCATATAGCAGACGTTTCTGCTCCCTCAGGAAATGTGGTAGCGCGTGCCCGTGCCCTTAAGCGAGGCCGCAACGGAGGAGGGATTGTGTCCGAAGCGCGGACCGGTAAAAGATTTCCGCTAGAACTGCCGATCAAGATCCATAAGGAAAACGCTTCTGGCGAAGCCAGCGGCATGACCGGGAACCTCAGCGCCGCAGGCGTGTATATCCGCGCTGATGCTTCTCTGGAAATGGGTTCGCCCGTCGAGTTCGAAATCACTCTCCCCCCTGAAGTGACCGGTGGCAAAGAAAACGTGGTCATCCAGTGTCGCGGACGGGTTGTCCGCACCGACGAGTCTAGTACTGATCCCGACGGCGCCCGTGGGGTAGCCTGCGTGATCGATTCGTACGAGTTCGTACGCAATTCTTAACCTCGGAGCGGTGTCGAGATGCTCAAGTTAATTCTGGCTGATAACCAGGCTATTTTCCGCGCGGGCATCGCCAAAGTTCTGGCGGTGGAAGACGAAATGCGCATCGTGGCACAAGCGCAGACTCCCGAGCAAATGTTCATGGCGCTGGATAAGTTCCGCGCCGCCGTCCTGATCGTGGCGGGAGGATTCCAGTCCGACTTCAACGCGATAGTGCAAGGCGCGACCAAGAACAAAACCCGTATCGTCGTTCTCGCCGACACGGGCGAGAGCGCACAGCGCTACATGACGAACGGCGCCCATGGTGTGGTCTACCGCAACGTGACCAGTCCGGCTCTGGTGGACTGCGTGCGCAAGGTGGCGCGCGGCGAGACTTGGGTGCAGGATGTCGCCGTCCCGAGCGAATTGACCGAGAACGATATGGTCGGCTTACGAGTCCGCGACCGGCTCACAGCCAAGGAACTGCGCATTGTCGCCTTGATTGTTCAGGGATACAAGAACAAGGAAATCGCATCCCAGTTGGGCACGACTGAACAGGTCATCAAGAACTACCTGCGCAACGTGTACGACAAGATCGGCGTGTCGGATCGGCTGGAATTGGCGTTATTCACCATTCACCATCGCATCCTCAACGAAGCCGCCGCTGCTACGGCCGCGACGAACCAGCCGCAAGCGGGCGCGGGTGTCGTCACGTCCTGAAATTTTGGCGGTTCACCAACTGCAAAGGCTGCCGAACTCGGCAGCCTTTTTTCGTTCTACCTTCCTCGCCCACGAGCCTCACTGCGCGGACGAAGTTGGCTTTTTCTTTCGCGCGGCGCTCGCCGGCGTCGACTTCTTCGCCGCCCCCTTCATCTCCAGGGATTGAATGGAGGGTTCCAGATCCTTGAGCCCCGCTTCGTCCGGACTCACCAACATGAACTGTAGAAGTACCGAACCTTGGGTCGTGACGTACTGCTCCACATGTTGGGGGGCGCCATCAGTCGTCTGATTGAGCGCGATCGTCCACAACTTACGGCCGTTGATGGTCACCTCGGTCGGATCGCCCAAGTACTCCACGGGCATATTTCGTTCCCGGGCCGTACGCTTGGAGTAGACCAAGTAATCTTGCCCCTCTTTGGGAGTGGGTTCTTTGAGCAGGCGAGTCGCAACGATCTGAAGGGACTTCCGCTGAGTACTCTTCTTCATCGGGGCATTTTCGGTCATCACCAGGAGAACGTGATTCACCTGCGCCGCCTGCATCAGTCCGGCTTCCCGGGAATTCGGACTCGGCGCAACGGGATTTTTCGACGGCACAACGACCCATCCGGGCGGCACCTTCAAAGAAAATCCATATGTGGAATTGGTGTAGACATCGTTTGCGATCGATCCGCCATTCGCCGCCAGTCCGGTTGGCGCCATTTTGGTGACATCCGGCGCAGAGTGCTGCGCTGGCGCGGACGGTTTGGCTGGGGCAGGCGCAGTTTGGCTCCGCCCAGGCAACAAGTCGACGAGACTGACTGCAACTACGAGGGCAAGAAACTTTCGAAATGCGGTCATAGATAGGTTGTTTTGCGAGCCTAGCATTTCCTTCCCTCCGCAACAATCGCAAGGCTGGCACCCGAGGCGAACCCCTTCGTGGCAGGGTGCCATGTTATGTGAATAGTAAGTCTTGCAAGGATTCGGCTTTCAGGTCAGCCTGCCCAATCTCGTCTAGCCACGTCTTGCGCCTGTTTACGGCCCTGCGCCGGTCATTTCGGCGGTTGACGCGCCGGGGAAAATCGCATACGCTTCGACCAATCCCCGACCATCCCCGGGGGTCTCAGCTGTCCTTCATGCACATTCCCTTCCTCTGTGCAGAAGGCCGGCACGCTGTACCCACAAGGAGACCTGCCATGGCTGGAAAATCTCTGCTATTGACCCTAATTCTGTCTGTTACGGTGGTCGGGGCTCGCGCCGCCTCGAGGGATGAACTCGTGCCCGCCGGAACGATTCTCCACTGCACAATGGATGAGCCCAACTTTTCTTCGAAAACCGCGCAAGCGGGCGATCCGGTCCTATGCCACCTGGGACCGATTTCGAGTTTCGGGCATTCGCTATTTCCGCGCGGCGCCATGCTGAGCGGCCACCTGCAGGAATACAAAGATCCCGGCCACTTCGTCGGCAAGGGCTGGCTGCAGATTGAATTTGATCGCATCATCCTGCCGGGTGCCGATGTCCTGCCTTTAGCTGCAAAGATCATCGCCGCTCCCCACCTGAAAACCGATCGTGACGGGAAGATCCGCGGGGGAGGCCACCCCACTCGCGACGTAGTGGAGTGGATGATCCCGGTAATGTGGCCCATCAAAATACTGAACCTGCCACGCCGTGGGCCGTATCCGGCACTCAAGGGCGAGACACGGCTATCGCTGCGGCTGATGGAAGACGTGGTCGTGCCCGCTACGGTGCCGGTGCGCGCCGCTATTCCTTCTCCACCGTGGGCTCAGCCGACAAAATACATTCCTTCGCCTTACGGCTTGCTGCGGCCCGCGTCTTATATGAACCACGCGACGCCGCCTACACGACCCGCAGTTTCAGGTGACGTGATCCGGCCAGACTCGTCCGGTTATGTGGAGCAGATGGAGCAAGTGCCTGCCGAGCGGACACCCGACGAACTTGTGGCCACACCGCAAGCCAATGCCGGTGGCGCAGCCGATGCGCGCTCGACACTGGTCATCCTGAAAGGCGGATCCGCGTTCCTCTCCCGTGAGTATTGGGTACAAGGAGGAGAACTGGAATGTGTTTCTGAAAGCGGCGAGCACAAGCGGTTTGCGCTTGACAGTGTCGATCTCTACCAGACGCTGCGTCTGAATCGCGAACGCAACGTCGAGTTCGTTCTGCATTCTAAGGGCGGAGTGGTCGAACAGTAGCACCACGGGCGGGGGAAGTGGTACTGGCCCAGTGGGTCTGACGCAGCTTTAAGAAACTGAACGAGCGTTACCCGCCTACGCCTCCGCAGCGAGCCATTCTGTTTTTAGGGCTCTTCTGCGGCGCAGTGTTCACTGCAAGCTGCGCGGACGCGCCGCTTCGACCCGCGTGCGGGCCGAAGCGACTGCGTTTGTTTCTTTTGTGGCTACTGGTTCGAATCAGGCGTGAACGACTTGCAGGAAACGTTCGGATGCCAGTTCACGAACGCGCCGTTCGGATTGTCTTTCCATGCCCACACGTGCAGCGTGTAGAACGCCGGAAGTCCAAACCGGTTAGGAGCCTCGAAGTAGTGGAAGAGCTGCCCCATCAGTTCTGGCGGAGTGCCGGGGTGCGCCTTGTCCCACGTGTCGGCTACTACCAGGAAGTCTGCTCCGGTCAGCCTTGGTTTTCCGCTCTGGCTGGGCTCATAGATCACGATCTGAGGGCGGGTCGGATCGAGCACCCCCGCACCCACTAGCGGAAAGTTCACGTAGTGCAGTCCCATCGCCCCCGAATCGGGTCCGGTCACGCAGCCGAACGTCAGCTTGTAGCCTTCTGCCTCCGCGACCGACACATCCTTGAATCGCTCGGTCGCTTCGCGAACTATTTTGATCAGGGCACCAGCTCGGTTGGGCCGCGACTCCCTGGCCGCCTGATGCTGTGCAAAAGATGTCGCCGTCAGGATCCCTGTTATAA
This sequence comes from Acidobacteriota bacterium, assembly GCA_046728215.1. Taxonomy (GTDB): domain Bacteria; phylum Acidobacteriota; class Terriglobia; order Terriglobales; family Acidobacteriaceae; genus Gp1-AA133. The sequence continues at coordinate 43,740 of JBKPEB010000002.1, forward strand.
GCAGGGCAACTGAAAACGCAGTAGTCCGATGCCTCGTCATAAGAACCTCCGTCTTGCTTCAAACAAAATTTCGCGGATGCGGTTCAGATCATCCCCAACCCACGCGATGGCGCGAACTCTCTATCAACTGCCCCCTGACTACAATGGGCGCGGGATGGAAGGTTTCTCCCTGTGTAAATGATTGCAAATAATTTACTTATCCCCGTATCTGCCCGGGCCAGCCGCGCCTTCCCGTGATATATTTAGCGCCATCAAGTCCCGTGGGGCCGGGGAAGATGGGCGACTTCGCACCCGCTACACAGATCACGTCTTACCAATCCTTGAATGACCAGCGTGTCCGCTTCGGAGTCTTCGAGGTCGACTTCCACGCCGGCGAGCTTCGCAAGAGCGGTCTGAAGATCAAGCTCCATGCCCAGCCCTTGGCGGTGCTGAGGGTCCTGCTGGAGCGTCCGGGCGAAGTCGTGACCCGCGAGGAGTTGCAGCAGAAGCTCTGGGGAAGCAACACCTTCGTCGACTTCGACCACGGGCTCAACAAAACCATCAACAAACTACGCGAAGCGCTGAGCGACAACGCCGACACTCCTCGCTACATCGAGACGCTGCCTCGCCGCGGATACCGCTTCATCGCCCCGGTCACCTTGCCCTGGTCCGCGCCGGAGCCGGTTCCCACGACCTTGCGCAAATCGAAGTCGCTCTTCACGGTGTGGGCGGCGGGCGCCGTCGCGGTGTTACTTGCCTTTGGAATTTACTGGTTCGGATTTCGAAGTCGCGTGTCGCGTGCTCCAACTTCGGGAAAAGCCATGCTAGCGGTGCTTCCCTTCGAGAACATGAGCGGCGACGACAGCGAAGACTACTTCGCCGACGGCCTGACGGAAGAAATGATTGCCCAGCTTGGCCAGGTCCAGCCGGCCAGCCTGGGAGTGATCGCACGCACGTCGGCGATGCGCTACAAGCACACCAAGGAGAGCGTCGCCCAGATCGGGCGTGAGCTGGGCGTGAACTACCTGCTCGAAGGCAGCGTGCGCCTCGCCGGGCAGCGCGTCCGCATCACGGCACAGCTGATCCAGGCCGGCGACCAGACGCATCTTTGGGCCGAAAGCTATGAGACGCCGCTCACCGACATCCTGAAAGTGCAGCGCGAAATCGCCGAGCGCATCACAGGTTCTCTGCGGCTCGAGCTCTTGCCGTCGCAAAAAAGCGTCGCCACCGCAGCACACTTCGATCCCGAAGCCTACCGCAAATATCTTCTTGGGTTGAACGAGGTCCGCAAAGGAACGCACGAGGGACAGAAGAAATCGATCCAGTACTTTCAGGACGCGATCGCGATTGATCCGCACGACGCCCGCCCCTATGAGGCTTTGGCGGAGGCCTACGCCGCGTCGGTTCCGTATTACATGGGACCGAAAGAGGCCGGGCCATTGGTCAAGCAAGCCGTCCAAAAGGCTTTGGAGATCAATCCCAATCTCGCGACCGCGCACGTGACCATGGGAGACACCCTTATGCTGGTGGACTGGGATTGGAAAGCGGCGAAAGCGGAGTACGATCGCGCCCTTGAGCTCAATCCCAACTTGCCGGAAGCTCATCTGGGGTATGAAATTTATCTGGCGACGCTGGGACGACACGACGAGGCCATGGCCCACGCCCGGCAAGCCTTTCTCATCGACCCGCTCGCCGTCGAGACCCGCACATGGACTCTTTGGGTGGACTACTTCTCAGGACACCTCCAGGAGACCGTCGACGAAGCCAAGCGCACCTTGGAACTGGAACCGCAGGCGGCACTTCCTTATGCGCTGCTCGCGGTTGCCTCTGCTGACCTGGGCCAAAAAGACAAAGCCGTGCAGGCGGCGCAAAATGCACTCCGCCTCGGCGGCGACAGCGGCAGCGTGGTCGCGACCGCAGCGTCAGCACTGGCACGTGCCGGGCAACCGGTTCTCGCCCGCCAGGCGCTCAACCAGGCTCTCGAGTTAGAGAAGCAACATTACGTCTGCCGATTTCTTGTGGGCGGCGTATATCTGGACTTGGGAGAGACCGACCAGGCTTACCAATCGCTGGAGAAGGCCTTCCTCCAGCGCTCGACCTGACTGGCATGGATCGGGGTGGATCCCCGAATGAACCCGCTGCGGAAAGACCGGCGCTTTCAGGATATGGTGCGCCGGGTCGGGCTACCGGGATAACGCATAAATGACCCTGGCGCGTCCGGCGCCAAAAAACAGGCTAACAACACTTCCTAAAACGCCTGCCAGTGGCCACAGAATCGTCTCTAGGCGCGTTTAGGAGACAAGGGCATGGTTGGGGGCCGGTCCGGACCCGATCGCCCAATCTTGCGATCCGGGAAAAATATTGGCGGCAGCAATGCCGCCAGCATTCAGACATTTGGGTGTCGGTGTCTATCGTTCGGGCGTCGTTACGCTATAACTTCTCGCCAACCGACTTCCCTTGTGAGAACAGGTACAAGTAATCCGGGCCGCCCGACTTGGAATCTGTGCCCGACATGTTGAAGCCGCCAAACGGGTGCGCGCCCGCGATAGCACCCGTGCATTTGCGATTGATGTAGAGGTTACCGACGTGGAAGTCGCGCAGGGCGCGTTCGATCTTGTCCCGCGACTTGGTGTAGACCGCGCCCGTCAACCCGAACTCCGTGTCATTGGCGATTTCAAGCGCATGCTCGAAGTTTTTCGATTTGATCACGGCCAGCACCGGCCCGAAGATCTCTTCCTGCTCGAGCTTTGACTTGGGTGGAATGTCGGCAAATACGGTCGGCTGCAGGAAGTAGCCTTCACCGGCGTTCGTAGCCCGCCCGCCACCCGTGAGCAGCCGCCCATCGCGTTTGCCAGCTTCGATGTATTCCATGATGGTCTTCATCGAGCCTTCGTTGATGACGGCGCCCATGTTGAAGTTCTCGGCGGGATCGCCGATGGTGAATTTCTCGACGCGTGCTTTCAACGTGTCGAGGAACTTGTCATAGACACGTTCATCGACAATCGCGCGAGAGCAGGCAGAGCATTTCTGCCCCTGGAATCCGAACGCGGCCTGCGCGACGCCCTCGACTGCGACATCAAGATCGGTGTCGGCGTCGACGATGATGGCGTCCTTGCCGCCCATCTCGAGGATGGTGCGTTTGATCCAGACCTGTCCCGGAGCCTGTGTGGCCGCACTCTTGTTGATGTGCAACCCCACTTCGCGCGATCCGGTGAACGCGATGTAGCGCGTTTTCGGATGCGACACGATTGCATCGCCGAAGCTTCCGCCTGCGCCGGGGCAGAAATTCACGACGCCCTCGGGCATGCCGGCTTCTTCCAGAAGCTCGATGAACTTGGCCGCGATGGTGGGGGAATCGCTGGAGGGCTTCAGGATCACGGTGTTGCCACACACGATGGAAGCCAGCGTCATCCCCGCCATGATCGCGCACGGGAAATTCCACGGTGGAATCACCGCGCCTACCCCCAGGGGAATGTAAAAGAGATGATCCCGTTCGCCAGGCAATTGGACAACGGGCTCTGCTTTCGCGAGGCGCAGGGCTTCGCGGGCGTAAAGTTCGCAGAAATCGATGGTCTCGGCGATGTCGCCGTCTGCCTCAGCCCAGTTCTTGCTGACTTCAAATACCAGCCAGGCCATGAATTCGAATTTGCGCTCGCGCAGCAGATCACCGACGCGGAACAGCAGGCTGGCACGCTCTTCAAAGGACGTATTCTTCCACGTTTCGAACGCCTTCAAAGCCGCGTTCATCGCGGGCTCGACGTGCTCCTTGCCGGCTTTCTGGTGGGTGCCGACAACCTGCGAAGGCTTGGCGGGATTGACGGACTTGATCTTCTCGGCGGTCTTGACGTGCTTGCCGCCGATGATCAGATCGAACTCGCGACCCAGCTGGCCGCGCACTTTTTCGATAGCCGCACGCATCTTGCGCGCATTGTCTTCGCGGCTGAAGTCAACAGGGGGCTCGTTGCGGAATGGACCTTCGTGCAGGCGGACTTGCAGGCGCGGCGGAGCTTCCATGGTTGCCATAAATGCACCTCTTTGGGGATATCAGAACGAGAGTGAATCGAACGTGTTTACGATTAATTGTAGCACCGCAAAGCGCCCTTAGCGGGCGGCCACGGCCACCAACGGCTCCAGTCGTGCGGTGAAGTGTCGCAGGAAAGGCGCTTCGTGGCTGAGCTTGAGTCCCTTTATGCGTTCGCGGTTCTTCCAGACTTCCAGAATGACTTCCACGACGTAGTCGATGTGGCTTTGCGTATAGACGCGGCGCGGAATGGCCAGTCGGACCAGATCCATCTTCGCGGCTGATCCAAACATCAAGGTGCCGATTTCGACTGAGCGAATGCCGCCTTCGAGGTAAAGCTCGGCCGCCAGCGCAACACCGGGAAACTGGTCAGACGGAATGTGCGGCAGGAAAGCTCGTGCATCGATGTACACCGCATGTCCGCCTGGAGGCTGCACGATCGGCACACCCTGCTCGGCGATGTGGTCGCCCAGGTATGCCGTGGAGCTGATGCGGTAACGCAAGTAATCCTCCTGCAAAGCTTCCTGCAGGCCAATTGCGATCGCCTCCAGATCACGGCCCGCAAGACCGCCGTAGGTTGGGTAGCCTTCGGTCAGAATCAGCAGGTCTTTTTCCTTCTGGGCAAGCGAGTCATCATTGGTGCACAAAAAGCCGCCGATGTTGGCCATGCCGTCCTTCTTGGCCGACATGGTGCAGCCATCGCCGTAACTGAACATCTCCTGCGCGATCTGCTTGGGGGATTTCGATTCGCATCCGGCTTCACGCAGCTTGATGAAGTAAGCGTTCTCGGCGAAGCGGCAAGCGTCAAAGTAGAGGGGAATCCCATGCTTGCGGCAGACTTTGTGGACGGCGCGCACGTTCTCCATAGAGACGGGCTGACCTCCGCCTGAGTTGTTGGTCACTGTGAGCATGAGCAGTGGAATCCGCTCGCGTCCGACCTTGCCGATCAAGCTCTCGAGCGCTTCCACGTCCATGTTTCCCTTGCATGGATGTTTCAGGCTGGGCTGGCGGCCTTCCGGAATGACCAGGTCGACCGCCTCTGCGCCAACGAACTCCACGTTGGCACGGGTCGTATCAAAATGCGTGTTGTTGGGAACGACGTCACCCTTCTTACAGGCGACGCTGAACAGAATCCGTTCTGCCGCGCGGCCTTGATGAGTCGGGATGACGTGGCGGTAGCCGGTGATGTCCTGGATCGAGTCGCGGAAGTGATCGAAGCTTCTCCCGCCCGCATAGCTTTCGTCGCCTTCCATGATCCCGGCCCACTGACGAGTCGACATGGCACCGGTACCCGAGTCGGTCAGGAGATCGATCAAGACGTCATCGGCCGCGAGCAGAAATAAGTTGTAGTACGCGGCCTGGAGGAGATGCTCGCGCTCGGCGCGCGTCGTCCACTGGATGGGCTCGACGCTCTTAATGCGAAAGGGCTCAATGATGGTTCTGACAGGCATGATGGCTCTTGCTTATCAGAGCCTGAAATTTGTGCGGAGTCAGTGACTGATATCACGTCCGGGGGGAGGGGCTGGGTGTCCATAGCGACGGCCGGCGAGATGCCGGCACTACGCCTCGCTTGTCACGGGACTTTCACGGATTCGCGGCGCTCGACCGGAGTCTTCACAGCTGCAGTCCTTTCCAGCTTGTCCCAGGCGAACCGCTGGCCCTCGGCCGCACGCTTGAGCGTCTTCAGCAGGACGATCGAGAACAACTGCCGGTAGGCGAAGCGCTGCAACCATACCTGGCTGAGCAGCCAGACATCTTCTCTTGTGTCGGGTCGGCGCCGCTCCAGGGCAAACGCGATCGCGGACGCAAAGAAGTCGATGATCAGGAACGTGAGGAAGAACACGACCAATTTCTGGAAGCTCGCCGGATCCGTCGACTCCGGATGGAAATACTTCTGAGTGAAGTACCACGCGACGCCCACCGTGAACATCAAATCGATAAAGGGCGAAACGAGCGGCAGAAGAATCTGGAACACGAGAATGTTGGGCAGAGCGATCCAGCCCAGCACGCCTTTGCGGGCAAACACCGCGCGGTGTTTGTAAATAGCCTGCAAAATTCCGAATGACCACCGGAAGCGTTGCCGCATCAGGCCGTTGGCAGTCGTTGGCGCTTCGGTGTAGGCGAGCGCCTGATCTTCATATTCGACGCGGTAGCCACGGCGTAACAACGCCATCGTGAGATCGGCGTCTTCGGCGACGGTGTCGACGTGGAATCCACCAGCCTCGCGCACTGCAGAAACGCGCCACGCGCCGATCGCCCCCGGGACGACGCTGACGGCGCCCATGGTATCGAGCGCCCGGCGTTCGAAGTTCTGGCTGGTGATGTATTCCAGAGCCTGCCAGCGCGTCCACAGGTTTACGCGGTTGCCGACTTTTGCATTGCCGGCAATCGCACCGACCTTGGGATTCAGGAAGTGGGGGACCAGATGAGAAACGGCGTCGGCGGCGATGATCGTATCAGCGTCAATCCCCACGAAGATCTCTTCGTCGGTGAGGTGCTCCAGGCCGTAGTTCAGAGCCTCGGCTTTTCCCGCGTTCGACTTTGTAAGGATGAGCACACGACCTTCGGCTTCTTCTTGCGCGAATGCGCGGCGAGCGACTTCGAGCGTGCGATCCTTCGATCCATCGTCAATCACGATGACGTGCAGGTGCGGATAGTCTGAATCGAGCGCGGAGCGCACGGTCCGCTCGATCACTTTCTCTTCGTTATACGCGGGGATCAGAACCGCAACCTTGGGTTTGAAGGCGGCGATTTGCGCGGGCGTTCCGATGGCGGGCGAGCGCACGCGGTCATAAATGGCGAGTGCGCCAATCAGCAGCAAGCGCGACGTCATGAGCAGGTCGCCCAGGAAAAAGACCCAGGTGATCGACTTCATGCCGACGCCCCACAACCAGAAACCAATCCAGTTCAGCCACGCGGCCCAGCGCTCGTTGTTGGGGATGGGCGGCATCACGTCGGCCTTGGTTTTGCCAAGCAACTGGTAGACGGGGACGATTTCGTAGCCGCGAGCGCGCAGGCCTTCGATAATCATGGGCAGCGCGCGCACGGTCTCGCGGCGATCGCCGCCGCCGTCGTGTAACAGAATGATATTGCCGCACAGTTGGTCGTTCACGTTGCAGGGGGGCAGGTCCTTCATGACCGCCGCCGTGATCTGCTCGGCGCTGCGGTGGGGATTTTCGCGCCAGTCATTGGGGTCGATACGATTGCCGATGGTCACGTACCCCATGTCTTGCGTGATCTCGAGCGGGCGCACCTGGTCGGCGGTGTCGGGCTCCTGGTCGATCGAGTATGGCGGACGAAACAGAATCGTGCGCATCCCCAGGCGGCTGGCGAAGAGCCGCTCGGTGAGATTCAACTCCACCTTCATGTGGCTTCTCGAAATGTCGCTGATGTTGGGGTGTGTGAAGGTGTGGTTGCCGATCTCGTGACCCTCTTCGTAGATGCGCCGCGTCAGTTCCGGATTGTTCTCGGCCTGTATTCCGATGAGAAAGAAAGTCGCGGGCGCGTGCTTGCGTTTCAACACGTCCAGAATTTTCGGCGTCCACTCCGGATCAGGACCATCATCGAAGGTGATCGCCACTTGCTTGGGAGTGGCACCGTAACGAGCGACGCGGTAAGGCTCGGGCAATTCCTGGAAAGTCTGGTCGGTGATCAAGCCGCTGGAGGAATCAAGGGTGATCTCACGTTTTCCGTCAGCGGGACGCGCTTCAATGCGGAGAATTTCCCCCTGGCCCTCCATATCCACGTCGTGGCCGGGAGGAACCTCTTTAAGTTTGTCGGGCGCGGCAGGGTCGTTAGGGAAGTCCCAGATCTTCCAGAGCGAACGGTCTTCCGAACCGAGACGCCAGAGTGCAAACGTCTTGATGCCGAGCCTGCGCGCGGCGCGCATTTCGTTCAGCGCTGTCACCGCGTCGAGAAACCAGACGTCGTGACGCAGATTGCTCTCGTCCATGTAGCTGAAATGCGGGTTCAGGCTGTCGTAGTCAAAGTCGATGTCTTCGTCGGAATCGCGCGCCCCAATCCAGGCTTCCTGCACGGTCACGTTCGTGTTCTTCAGGCCGGGCCGAGGATTTCGCTTCGGCTTGTGCACCCAGTCATAGCCATAATTGCCGACCGCGCAGATGAGTTTGTCGAGCGGAATCTTTTGCTTGGCGATTTCCAGGTTCTTGGTGAACCAATCCTGGGAAGCAACTGGGCCGGGCTCGTTCTCGGACTCGTGCTCGTCATAATTCATGAGCACCAGGCCATCGGTCAGCGCGGCAATGCCCGCATAGTCGAAGTCTTTGTCGCGCGCGGGCACGCTCGCGTAAAGCTTCATGCCTTTGCCATGCAGGTCGGCCGAGAGTTCGTTGAGCAACGCCATGTAGCCAGGTTGTGCGCTCTTCGCGAAATCTTCGAAATCGATCATCAGGCCGCGATACCTGTCGGACGCAAGGAACGCGTCGATCTGCCGGCGAAAGGAAGCGCGCGCCTCGGGATTCATCAGGAACCCGGCAATCTCTGGCTTCCACTCGGTTTCGTCGAAGTTGTTGACCAGGGGAAAGACTTCGGGACCGGCCTCTTCGGATTTGAGAAAGGGCATAACTTCTTCGTCGACTGTACGGATTTTCCCGTCCTGGACAACGTTGAAGTACTTATAGGTCTGCTGATCGAGGCCCTGGACGTTGCCCTCCGGGCCCAGCACGTGCAGCCATTCGGGATAGAGCAGGTCGATCTGCCGCGCATATTGCCGAAGAGACGCAAAGCTGGCGGCGTCCCATTGCACGTAGAATGCGGCGCGAATGCCCTCGTCGGCGTTGAGCGTGACCTGCGAGGGCGGCTTTTTCGTCTTGCGACGCCGCAAGGCTAATTGTTTCCGTTTTTCTTTTTCCTTGTCTTTGTCCTTCAGCGCGTGGATGGGGCGTTTTTGTGCGGGAAGGAACAATCCCGGAAGTTGCTCGTCGCGAATCGCGGTGTACACAAAGAAGATGACGACCAGCGTGATGGTCACGCCTAGAACGTCAAACAACCGCCGCAGCAATCTCCTGCGGAGTTGCAGGGGGTCATAAAAAACCGGTTTCGCCATGATTCCCTGTCAATCGTATGATGCGGACTCAAAGGGGTCAAACAGTGTTCCCGTGGTTCTTATGGCTCGGACGCTCTTGTCCGACTCGGCCTTGCCCATTCTTGAGCTTTGTCGGACAGGAGTGTCCGACCCACACTTGAGTGTCCCCCGTATGAACGCAAACAGGCTATAGTCTTATCGTGCGCGAACTTGTGCGCCAACACTTACGCTTCTTCGGGTTCGCGGCCGCCGCCGCGTTCGCTCTCCGCCTGTTCTTCCTAATGGCCATGCCGAAGGTGACGATCGATTCCACGTACTACGCGGATTTGGGAAAGAATTGGCTGCTCCACGGAGTGTACGCGCGAACCTACGACTTCGACGTAATCAATCCCACCTTGGCCCGGCTACCCGGCTATCCAGCCTTTCTTGCGTTCGTCTTTGCAATCTTCGGTCTGGACAATTTCAAGGCTGTACTCGCGATTCAGGTTCTGGTGGACGTGGGAACTTGCTTCGTGATGGCGGACCTGACGCGGCGCTGTATCTCGGACCGGGCCGCGAAGGCGGCTTTTCTTCTGACGGCTCTGTGCCCTTTTCTGGCCCAATACTCCACGGCGGCGCTGACTGAGACGCTGGAGATTTTCTTTACCGCGCTTGCGCTCGATTTCGCGGTGATGGGGCTCGACAGTCTCCCTTCACGAAGCCTTCGTCCCTGGGCGCGGTGCGGAGTATGCGTGGCGGCATGCATCCTGTTACGCCCCGACGGAGGACTGCTGTTGCTGGCGATCGGCGCGTACCAGGGAATCTTGCTCGTACGCGCCTTGCGCAGCGGCCAACCGGCAATGCCGATCGTGTGGGCCGGAATTGTTGTGGCCGGTTGCGCCCTTGCGCCATTGGGCGTTTGGGGTGCCCGTAATCTGTACACGCTGCATCGCGTGGAGTTCCTGGCGCCTCGATACGCGAATGAGCTCGATGAATACGTTCCGGTGGGTTTCAACCGGTGGGTCAACACGTGGATCGCCGACTACACGTCGACGGAAGAAATCTACTGGAACATTCCGGGAGAGAAAATTGATCCCGACAATCTGCCTGCGCGCGCGTTCGACAGTCCCGAACAACGTGAGACAACTCTGGGTCTGCTCGAGCAATACAACCAGGCGCTGACTATCAGCCCGGAGCTTGACGTCGCCTTTGCCGCGCTTGCGGAACGGCGTATTCATACGCACCCTTTGCGCTACTACGTGGTGCTGCCCGCTCTCAAGATCGTCGACATGTGGTTGCGACCGCGTACCGAGCTGCTGCCGCCTGACAGCCGCTGGTACGACTTCGACGACGATACGAAGTGGATCATCCTGGCGGTCGGGCTCGGAGTTGTGAATCTGGCGTACGTTATTGCGGCTGCTGCAGGCCTAATTCGCGGCGCGCCGATCGCATGGGTGGGGCTGCCGATTTCTTATATCGTGCTGCGATCTTTGTTTCTGGGCAGCATGGGCAATCCGGAAACGCGCTACACGCTGGAATGTTACCCATGTCTGATTCTGCTTGCGTCAGCACTGTGGGGCGTGCGGCGTTCCGCCTGTTATTGACTTTGAACTCTGTTTTGTCTAGCGCTCTTTCGGCTTGATTGCTCGTTACAGAGTTAAAGTGAGGCGCCAACGGTTTCGCAACCCGGGTTGGCGGGGGGCGAGGTTGGGGGGTGGGGTCTGGGACCTCGATGACTCACGGTCACAATCGCAAAGGATGGCCGATCGAGGCCTGATCTCCTTCAAGATTGCGTACGCCTGCCCAATGGAAATTGGAATTGGACGGTCTATTCCGCGCCCGTTCTACCCCAAGGATGGTGGACCATCGATCGATCCCAGATTCCCACCTCCCGTTCCCTGCCACGCTTAAATTATTACAAAGAAACACTTGTAAGTTGTGATTGTCTGGCTGCACAATAGCGCCCCATTAAGCGCCGATGGTCTCGGTCTCAGTCTCGGTCGTCAGCAACAAGACAGCTTTGAACATGGCGATTCACTTGCCAGTGTGAATCCAAAGGAGATTTCCATGCGCTTCTCCCGGGTAGGGGTATTGGGGCTTTCACTTCTCGTTCTCGCGTCACTCACGTGGAGTCAGACGGGCACTTCCACCATTCGCGGCACCATCACCGACCCGCAGGGACTGGTGGTTGCCAACGCTAACGTTACGTTGATCAATGTTGGAACCAATGCAACGCGGACGACCAAATCCACGGATGCGGGTGTTTACGTTTTCGACCTAATCACGCCCGGGGACTACAAGGTGGAAGTGGACGCACGAGGATTCAAGAAGCAATCGACTTCTGGAGTGCACGCCCTCATCGGGAAGCCGACGGACATTAATATCCAAATGGAAGTCGGGACCACCAACGAAGTGGTGGAAGTGACATCCTCCTCCCAGGAAGTGCTGGTTAACACGCAGGACGCCACGCTAGGCAACAATTTCATCAACCAGCAGATCACCCAGCTTCCTCTGGAATCCCGAAATCTGGTCGATTTGCTCAGCTTGCAGCCCGGTTCAACTCGCGAGGGCTACGTGACAGGGGCGCGTGCTGATCAGGCGAATGTCACACTGGACGGGGTCGACATTAATAACGCGCAGACAGGAAATGCCGAGATCCCACGACAAACTAACGGTTTGATGATCGGTTCGTTAGATAGCGACCGTGGCAATATCACCAGCGGCCCGGTTTTGCGTCTCAACGCCGAAGCGATTGACGAGTTCCGCGTGACGACTGCGAATGGGAACGCCAATCAGGGCCGCTCGTCGGGATCCCAGGTCAATCTGGTCACGAAGGCGGGCACCAACAGTTTGCACGGTGCGGCATTCGAGTTCTACCGAACGAGGGGATTTACAGCAAACGACTGGTTCAACAATCATGCGGACCCGATCGTTCCGCGCCAACAACTCATACGACATACGTACGGCGGGGCCCTCGGCGGTCCAATCTGGAAGAACAAGGCGTTCTTCTTCTACAGTTACGAAGCGCGGCACGACTCCAGTGCTCAAACCACATCCACGTTCGTTCCGTTTGAAAGCCTTGGACAAGGCACGATCAACTATCAGTACACCGATGCGTCCACCGGCGCAGTAAAGAGTGCATCGCTGACCGTAACGCCAGCGAATCCCGGACCGTTTGGCCCACCCTACACGGATGCCGGAGTTAATCAAGCTGCCCTAGACGCGCTTGCTTCTGCGGCGGCGAGATACCCAGCTAATGACCAAACAACCGGCGATCAATTGAATGTGGGCGGATTCCGCTTTAATGCTCCGACTCCAACCAGACTCAATTCGCATGTTGCCAAGTTTGATCTGAACTTGACGAGGAACCAGACGGCTTTCCTCAGGATGAACGTAATCTACGATCACCAGACGCTGCCGCAGTGGCTCAACGACACCCCCTCCCGTGTTGTATGGAACCACCCGTGGGGAGGCGCCGCGGGACACACTTGGACTATCGGTAACAATTGGGTGAACAACCTTCGATATGGCTTTACCCGGCAAGCCTTCACTCAATCTGGAGATAGCACAGGCAACGATATAGATTTTCGCTTCGTTTTTCAGCCCAACGGACAGAATCACCCGGTGTCCCGTGTGACGCCTGTGCACAACATAACCGATGACGTTTCCTGGATCCGCGGCAAGCACAACATCCAGTTCGGGGCGAACATTCGGCTGATCAGCAATCAACGACTGAGCTACCAGGGTGCCTTTGACGACGCCGAGATGAACCCCTCCTTTTATTCGGGCACCGGCTTCCCGATCGCCGATCTGTTCCAGCAATACCTTGACGACAACGGCCTGCCAGGCGGGACGCCGGGAGGATCAAGTGGTTGTGGTAGTGAGCTAGTCTTATCCTGCCGCGAAATTAGGGATGCCGGAACTTCATTGATCGGCCGGTTCTCAGAAATAACGGCGCGGTTTACCTTCGCCAAAGATGGCTCTTTACAGCCAATCGGATCCCCTACATCTCGAGATTTCGCTACCCAAGCATACGACGGATATGTCCAAGACACCTGGAAGGTCAGATCAAACCTGACTCTGACCTTGGGCTTGCGCTACAGTCTCGAGCGGCCTGTTTATGAGACACACGGTTTTGAAACCCAGCCGACTGTCTCACTCGGGGACTTCTTTGCGAAGCGCGTCGCCGCCGGAAAAGCAGGTACCAACTTCACGGACCTGATCACTATCGATAAATCTGGTCCAGCAAACGGCGGCAAACCTCTGTACAACTGGGACAAGAACAACTTCCAACCGCGAGTTGCGTTTGCATGGTCCCTGGACTCGCAATCCAAGTCCGTTCTGCGCGGCGGTTATGCGTTAACTAACGACTACTACGGTCAAGCTCTCGCGGTCGACTTCGACTTGGGGAATGCGCTGGGATACACGCAGCGCTATGACAGTCACGCGAACCAATTTAACGTCTCAAGCAGACTCGGACCTCAGTTTACAAGTTTCGGGCAAGATATCCGGTCGCTGCAGGTTGTTCAAAACAATCTCCCCCCCAATCCTTTGCAGTTGCCTGCGACCGCACCGGGCGACCTCGGTCTGCTAATCCAACGCTCGCTGGATTCCGGCTTGCACGCTCCGACAGAGCATGTATGGAACCTTACCTTCGAACGGCAATTGCCGAAGGGGGCAGTGGTGTCACTCTCCTACGTCGGACGGATGGCGCGCAGCTTGCTCGCGCGTCGTGATGTCGCCGCCTTTAACAACCTTCGCGACCCACAGACCGGAGTGGACTGGTACACCGCTGGCACAGCACTCGAAAAGTTGCGGCAGAAAGGCGTACCGATTTCGGACGTACCTTCCCTATTGCCCGCAAATGTTTCGCAGTATTTTCAGAATATGTTCCCTTCGGGTTCGTTTCCTACCTTTTCGGCGATGATTAACGACTTCGAAGGAGGGGGCTGGGACCCAACCTGGACTACCGCCCAGGCCTTCCTTGCCTATTCTGATACCTACGGCGGTTTCTTTACGGCGAATGACTGGACCGACACGCAGGCGGAAATTGACTTCGCAATGTCCTCCCAAGACCCTGCCCTCCCACTCCTCTTCGTGCAGCCACAGTACGGCGCTCTGTCTACTTGGGCCACGATTGGAAACTCTAACTATCATGCTCTAACGGCTTCTTTGCGACAACGACTGAGCAGCCTCACATTCGACTTCAATTACACCTGGTCACACTCCCTCGACGACGCTTCAGGATTGCAACAGGAAACCGGCTTTGGTAATCAGCAAAGCAACGGCGCGTTCATCGTGAATCCTCTTCGACAGCGCATGAACTACGCCAGCTCAGACTTCGACATAAGGCACAACATCAATGCGAATGCTGTCTGGCAAATGCCGTTCGGTAAAGGGCGAGCATTCTTTAATGGCGCGTCAAAAGCCGTAGATGCGATCCTTGGAGGGTGGCAACTCTCCGGAATCTTCCGTTGGAACACGGGGTTGCCTACGCTTGCGCCATTCGACGAAGGCCAATGGGCTACAAACTGGGACGTACAGTCGAACGTAAGTCCAACCCGCCCCATTCAGTCTTGCCCGAGCAAGCCCAAGGACTCTTCCGCGCCCAAGCTGTTTGGGGACTGCAACGTCACGGCGATCTATCAGAGCCTGCGACCCGCTTATCCCGGCGAGTCAGGTCCACGAAACTGGCTTCGCTATCCTGGCTATATCTCTTTGGATTTGGGTTTAGGGAAGACCTGGAGAATGCCTTGGAACGAGGGTCACCAACTTCAACTGCGATGGGACGTGTTCAACGTCACCAATACACAGCACCTCACGGGTAACGCAGACTTCTCGGTTGCGCCGGATGCGGGCGGTAGCGCAGTCGTTTCCCCACAAGCTCCGCCGGGCGATTGGTCCAATTTCACTTCAATTCAAGGACAGCCGCGCGTCATGCAGATCGGGGCGCGTTATTCGTTCTGAGTTTTCGGAATTTCGATTGATCCAGGGCGGACTTCGGTCCGCCCTTTTTGTTTGCGGGTTGAAAAGTCTTAAACCGCAGAGTGCGAAGAGAACGGCCAAGGGGGGTCGGAGGCATTGGCGCCGAAACCAAGCCGCCACTCGTTCAGTATTTCTCTGTCGACGGTCGGATTGTTTTCAATTGCGAAAGTTTTCTTAATCTGAGTGCTGATCGCCGATCTATCGCGGTTCCCCTCCCGCGCACCGCATGCAAATCGATTTGCGTAACTGGCGGCACAATCTTTTCGCAACACACTTCTAGAACCAGCCTGCGAGTTCAGATTCTCTTTGCGCGTGCGAGACACTTCACAGAAGCTGTATCTAAACGTTTGTTGAGCGCATTGCGCACAACAAAAACGCGTTGACGTTTTTGCTATGACGTGTTTCGAAGATTTTTCTTTTCGAATCGTCGACTAACTCTTGAAAGTCTTCACCGTCTCACTGCAGGATAACGCGCCATGGCGCAGGTTTTTCGCCTTCCAAAAATCCTGAGTCCGACGAAAACAAATGCAATGAGCGACCTCTCATGATGGAGAGGCGCGGGAGAACATCGATGCGTTCAGCTTCAGGCTTCACCGCACGTCTCTTCCTCTTGGTGTTGGCATCCGTTCCATTCTTGTTCGCGCAGTCGGGGACGACTTCGCTGCGCGGCACGATTACCGATCCCAGTTCCGCGGCTGTGCCTGGCGCGAATGTGACTCTCAGCAGCGCCGAGCGCGGGTTCTCGCGCAGCGTGACTTCGGGAGCTTCCGGCGAATATGAGCTCCTTCAGTTGCAGCCGGGAAAATATCAGCTGACCGTGGAGATGCCCGGATTCCGCAAGGCGGAAAAGAAAGAGATATCTCTGCTCGTTGATACGCCTGCGACTCTCAACGTGAAAATGGAAGTGGGCACGGCCACGGAAGTCGTCGAAGTGAGCGCCGATGCGGTCGTCATCAATACTTCCGACGCCACGCTGGGCAACGCTTTCAATGAGACGCAGGTGAAGTCGCTGCCGCTCGAGGGCCGCAACGTGCCCGACCTGCTTAGCTTGCAGAATGGCGTGGCGTACACCGGCAACCGGCCAGATATCAATAAGGATTCGGACACGCGCAGCGGCGCGGTAAACGGGGCGCGCAGCGATCAGAGCAACGTCACGCTTGATGGCGTGGACGTGAATGACCAGGTGAACGGATATGCGTTCACGTCCGTGCTGCCGGTCACGCTCGACTCGGTGCAGGAATTCCGCGTAACCACGACCAACTACGGTGCAGAAGATGGACGCTCATCCGGCGCAGAGGTCTCGCTGGTGACGAAGAGTGGCACAAATAATTTCCACGGCGCGGCCTACGAGTACCTGCGCAACACGTACACGAGCGCGAACGACTTCTTCGTGAAGTCGTCGCAAATTGCCAGTGGGCAGCCCAACGTTCCTCCTAAACTCAACCGCAACGTGTTCGGCGGCGCAATCGACGGGCCCATCCTCAAGGACCGCCTCTACTTCTTCCTGAACTACGAGGGCGCCCGCCAGCGCGAGGAGAACAGCGTGGTGCGGATCGTGCCGAGCGCGGCCATGCGCGATGGGGTGATTACCTATCAGTGCACGCTGCTCGATAACGGCGGTCTCGACACTACAACTTGCCCGGGCGGCCCTTTGCAGGGGCTTTCGGGCTCCCACCAGGTTCCAGCGGGATACAGCGCTCTCAATCCGGACCAGGTCAAGCAGATTGACCCGCTGCACATTGGCCTGAACCAGGTGGTGATGGATTACCTGGGAAGTACCTTCCCGCTGCCAAACGATTTCTCGCAGGGGGACGGCGTGAACTTCGTGGGCTACCGCTTTCGTGGCCCGGCACCGAACGACAAAAATTGGTACATCGGGCGCGTGGACTACAAACTCACCAACAATGGCAATCATTCTCTCTTCTGGCGGGGAGCGTTGCGTAACGACAAACGCTCAGACCCGCCCTATTTGCCAGACACCGATCCATTACAGAAGTTTACCGACAACAGCAGCGGCTTCACGATCGGATATACGGCCGCTCTGCGGTCGACGCTGCTCAACAACTTCCGGTATGGATATACGCGACAGAGCGTCGGCAATCCGGGGAATACCTCCACCCCGATCATCGAGTTTCGCGGGCTGAACGACAACAGTCTTTCCAACAATTCCACCCTGGCGTTCATCTACAGCCAGTCGTACACCACCCCGGTGCACAACTTCGTCGATGACCTGTCTTGGACGAAGGGCGCACACACCATTCAGTTCGGCACGAATTTGCGCTTCATCCGCAATCCACGCAGCAATCTGGCGAGCTCTTTCCCGTTCGGAGTTACGAACTCACAAGGTCTGAATACGGTGGGCATCGCGGGCACCAGCAGCCCGCTTGATCCCGCCAACAACGGGTTTCCCGCTGTGGATGGCGGTTTCCAATTGAACTACGACTATCCGCTCGCCGCAATGATGGGCCTGGTGACCGAACTCAATGCTACCTACAACTTCGACAAAACCGGCACCGCCCTGCCATTAGGTCAGCCGTTGAAGCGACACTACGCAGCCAACGAATACGAGTTTTATGTTCAGGACTCGTGGCACGCAAGAAAGAATCTTACCTTCACCTACGGACTGCGCTACTCCCTGTTCTCGCCGCCGTGGGAAACCACCGGAACGCAGGTCGCGCCCACGGTCAGCCTGGGAAAGTTTCTGCACCAGCGCATGCTGAATATGTGGAACGGCATCGGCGCGGAAGCCGATCCGACAGTGTCTTTCGCGTTGGCAGGCGCCGCCAACAACAAGCCGGGATATTACCACTGGGACTACAACAACTTTGCGCCGCGCTTGTCGGTCGCCTACAATCCGCGGCCAAATACAGTGATTCGCGCCGGCGCCAGCGTGGTTTACGACCGCATCGGGGCGGGGCTGCTGAGCACATTCGATCAGTACGGAGCGTTTGGGCTATCGACGCAGTTGACGAACTCGTTCATTCCTTCGGCCTCCACCTCGCCGCGGCTGACCAGTCTCACGGAGGTTCCCTGCTGCACGCCCGGGGGAACCAATATCTTCCCACCCCAGCCGACCGGTGGATTTCCGTTCCAATTTCCTGCCGGAGGCACTGGCCTTGCGATTTACTGGGGCCTGGATGACACCATCCGTACTCCCTACTCGTATGCTGTGAACCTCTCGGTCGGACAGCAGCTGAACCGGAGCACAACGCTGGAGCTTTCCTATGTAGGGCATTTCGCACACAAACTGCTTTCGCAAGAAGACCTGGCAATGCCGCTGAACATCAAGGACAAGAAGTCGGGAGTGTACTACCTGGATGCTGCAAACCGTATGGCGAAGCTGGGCGCGCAGGGAATTCCGACCTCTGACATTAGCGCGAGCGTAGTGGGTCCCACAGCTGCGTACTGGCAGAACATGATTCAACCTTTGAAACCTGGCGACTCATATCAGCTGGCTTGTAGCGGCGGAGGGACGACGGATCCGGTGCAAGCAATGTACGACCTATTTGCTTGCGGTGGTGGTCCGTATGGCGATCCAAACGTCGGACCTTTCGGGCAGAGTTTCGGAGACGAAACGACGCCGCTAGCACAATTGGACTATTGGGGGTCAGACTTCGACGCGGACAGCACTGGACGTGGCGGAATTGCAGGAACGCTGACCGGTGGGACGGACTGCAGTTATATTGCGGACCAGCCCTGCCCGCTGAACTACTACACCTCGACCCTGGGCCAGAATGCGTTCTTCAACAGCCAGTTCCACTCGCTGTTCTCCTGGCGCTCGATCGGCAACTCGAGCTACAACGCGCTGCAAGCTTCACTGCGGCATTCCATGTCGCACGGCGTCCAGTTCGACTTGAACTACACCTGGTCCAAGTCGCTGGATTTAACCTCGGACGCAGTGCGCGTCACGCCGAACGGCGGGCTGGCGTCGGGCGTCGGCGGAGTAGTGAACACCTGGAATCCGAATCAACTGCGCGGCATTTCGGATTTTGACACTACGCACCAGTTCAACGCGAACTGGATTGTCGATCTGCCCTTCGGGCGCGGAAAGGCATTCGCGAACAACGCGAACGGATTGGTGGACGCGATCATCGGTGGCTGGCAGCTTTCGGGAATCGCCCGTTGGACCAGTGGATTCCCGGTGAACATCAGTAATGGCGGAACCTATCCGACCAATTGGCAACTGCCCGGCAACGCCACTCTGGTCGGTGCACCGCACACCAAGACCACCAAAACTGCAACCGCGAACGGAACCATCGTGTCGATCTTTCCGGGTCCGCTGCAGCCGCTACCCAACGGTCTTGGTCTGGGGCCGTTCCGTCACGATTATCCTGGCGAAAGCGGGACGCGCAACCCGATTCGCGGCGATGGCTTCGCCACGTTCGATCTGGGCTTGAGCAAGAGCTGGAAGATGCCGTATGCCGATTCCCATCTTTTGCGGTTGCGTTGGGAAGTTTTCAACGTGCCGAACCTGACTCGGTTCGACGTTGCTTCGATTACGAACGGCATTGACCAGGGAGGGTTCGGAAACTACTCAGGGCTGTTGACGAATCCGCGCGTGATGCAGTTTGCACTGCGGTATGAATTCTAGCGGAAAGCAATCGCAGCAACAAAAGGGGCGGACTTCGGTCCGCCCTTTTTGTTAAGAAAAGCTGCGCGAATTTGCGTTGGAGTGCTCGGAACTACTTCAGCGGCGAGTCGCTCATGCGGAAGCGCGTACGGACGTGCTCGGAGAGCAGTTCGATGGCGGAACGGTTGGAGACGGGGTCGGACTGAGCCAGGTACTTCATAGCTTCGACGAGCGTGCGCTGGCCGTCCACGTAGCGCGGGTCCGACGTACGTTCTCTCTTCTTGCGGCCCAGGTTCGGAGCGACTGGAATAGTGAAAACTTTTGCCATCGAAAAAATCACCCGGTGCTTTGAAATTCAGTATATCTGCCGCTCCCGCAATTTTCAGCCTTAATCTTGCGTGTTTAATTTCAGCAAGTTAGCCCTTCGGGCTGGAGACAACCTTGGTGTCGCCGGTGGTCTTGAGCTTAAAGACGGTGTCGGGAATTTTTTGATTCACTTTCAGGTTGGAGTACTTGGCCAACCGGTAGTCGCCGGAAGGCTCGAAGAACTGTTGTTGCAAGGAAATGCCGCGAGCCGGATCGATCCAGAGCCAGATCTTGGCGAAAATGTTGCGCACTCGATCCTGCTTGGGAATGAGTTCGAGTTTAGCGGCTTGGACGTCACCGATGTTTTCCTCGGCCAGATACCTCACGTCGAAGGACTTGAGCATGTCTGTGCCACTGCCACCGAATCCGAGAACCAGAAAACTCTCGACGGCCTCCCGATTCTTTCCCGCCTCGTAGCTGGTGACACGTTTCAGTTTCGGCTCATAGACCTGGACCTTGCCGTCGCTGAACAGCACTTCCTTTGGCGGGTCGGTGATTTCCGCCTTCATCTGGATCTCTTTGCCCGAACGGCGATAGTAGACGGTGCCCTTCTGCTCATCTTTCTCGTTGATGACTTTGAAGAATTGTTCCCAAACGAAATCGGCCTGGGCGCTGTGGAAGTTGGCGGCAGCCGTGTTCATCTGGTTGATGACTTTCTGGAGATTGGGATCGCTCTGCGCTGCGGAAATTGCGGTTCCGAGCGACAGCAACGAGGCCAGCACGATGAGGGCTCTTGGGTGGCGCAGTTGATAGGTATTCATTCGCAATCGCAATTCAAGGGGCGGCCTATTCCTTTTCGACCCAAACCTTGTAGCTCTGCACGTGCCCGGCGCCATCCCGGACGGCCTCGTACTTGTGGATCGCCGCAGCGCCCGTCAGGGGCTCAATGATGCTCAGCATTTGCTCGCGCAGCGCGGCGTCGTTCTTTGCCGTGAGTTCCGACGCCTCGATCTGGTAAACAAGGCCTCCGCGCCCGTCGGGTTGGATCATTACACCGGTCTGATGCGAAAGCCGGTCGATCGGTTTGTCTTTGAAGTTAATCCAGTAGGGCGAAAGGAAGACAAATAGCAAGATGAGCGTGACCATCACGTCATAGTGAAGGGTGCCACGCTCGTAGGACCACAGGATGTAGCCGCGGATTGTCCGCCAGATTGAGTTCATCGGCAGAGTCGGTACATCGGATATCGCCGGACCTGCTTTTGCGCGTTCCAAGTCTAGTAACTGCTCCTGCGATTGGCAACAGAAGTTCAGTCGCCGGTCGCCAGTCTTCAGTCTTCAGTCGTTTAGTCGTTTAGTCGTCAGCGCGACATCGGAGTACTAAAGCTTCCTCGCTGTTATTCGGTCTGCGCCAACGTAGGGACGCAACGCTTCGGGAATCATGACGCTGCCATCAGCCTGCTGGTAATTTTCGACGATAGCCACCCACGTTCTCCCGATCGCCAGGCCGCTTCCGTTCAACGTGTGTACGAACTCCGTCTTTCCCTTTCCGTCCGGACGGAAACGGATGTTGGCGCGCCTCGCCTGGAACGACTCGAAGTTGGAGCACGATGAGATCTCCCGGAACAGTCCCTGCCCGGGCAGCCACACTTCGATATCGTACGTCTTGGCAGAAGAAAATCCCATGTCGGCTGTGCATAGTGTGACGACCCGGTAATGCAAACCCAGCTTCTGCAGAACAGTTTCTGCATTTCGAGTGAGCTTCTCGAGTTCATCGTAGGAGCCGTCGGGATGCGCGAACTTGACGAGTTCCACCTTCTGGAACTGGTGCTGCCGAATGATGCCGCGCACGTCCTTGCCATAGGATCCTGCTTCGCTGCGGAAACAGGGTGTGTAGGCGGTTAGGCAAATGGGCAGGCGTGCACCCTCGACGGTCTCATCCCGGTAGAGATTCGTAACCGGAACCTCGGCTGTGGGAATCAGCCACAGGTCCTTTTCTCCATGCGGCACGCGAAACGAATCAGAAGCGAATTTTGGGAGCTGACCGGTACCGAACATGGACTCGGAATTGACGAGGTAGGGCGGCAATATCTCGGTGTAGCCATGCTCGCCCGTGTGCAGATCGAGCATGAAATTGGCGAGGGCGCGTTCGAGTTTGGCGCCCAGATCCCAATACACCGCAAAGCGTGCGCCGGAGAGCTTCGCGCCCCGTTCGAGGTCGAGTACGCCGAGTTGCTCGCCGAGTTCCCAATGCGGCTTGGGGGGGAAATCAAACTTCGGCTGTGTACCCCAGCGGCGCGCCTCGACGTTGTCTTCTGGACTCTTGCCGACCGGGACCGAACTGTGCGGAAGGTTCGGGACACCCTTCAAGATGGCCTTGAATTTTTCGTCGGCCTGCGCAACCCGCTGCTCGTAGTCTTCGATGACAGCCTTTTCGCGAGCCACTTCTTCCGTAAGAGTGGCCAACTCAGTCTGTTGCTCGGCCGTGAGTATGCCTTTCTTCTCTGCCTGCTTGAGCGCTCCAATTTTGGGGGAGAGCTCGTTGCGGCGTTTTTGCGCCGTTTCGAGGGTTGTGATGAAAGAACGGCGCTCGGCATCGACCGCACGAAAGTCGCCCAGCACCTCGGGCGGGTCCATCCCCCTGAGGCGTAGTTTTTCTTCTACCAGACCGAGATTGTTACGGACGAAAGCGAGATCGAGCATGGAATCTTTTAGTGTATCGAAAAGGGGGCAGGGCCGCACGCTGGCGGGAGGTGCCGGGTAGCCCATACAGCAAAAGCAAACCTCAGCGACTGGAGCCGCTCGTTGACGGCCGTATGGCCCGACTGAAAGTCGGGCCCTTCCCCAAGGTATCCGTTGGGCTGTTGTCCCTTAAGAGCCCTTCCAAACGCCAGCCTGGATCGCGATGAAGATGTGCAGCTAGCCGGATATATTGACCTGAGCGCTTACGACCGGGATATCTGGTCTTCGCGACTTACTTTGTCGACTGCTCGCCCCCACTCGGTGCGAGAGAGCGCAGGTAGGCGACGATCGCGGTGGCGTCTTCCTTGTTGAAGCGATATTGCGGCATGGGCGGCCGGCCGGGCAGATCGTTGTAGGCGATTCCGGTCATCAGGAATTTCACGGCGTCCTTGTCCTCCCATCCGGGCAATCCGGCGATGTTGGGGCTCTTGTCGGCCCACACGGGCATGGGAATGGTGGGCTTGAAGGCAAGAGGGGAACCCTTCAACCACTTCTCGCGGATCGGTTCGCCTTTCTCGTTGTGAGGGGTATGGCAGTCCCCGCACATCCCGACCTGCTCAACCAGATATTTCCCTCGCTCGATGTTGGAGGCGGATGCAGCGGGTTGGGCTGCGACAAGACGATTGGCCAGGAACAGGGCAAGGCACACGACAATCGCGGAAGCAATGGCTCTCATGAGATCCCCTGACTGTTTGGAATTTCGCGATTTTAGCATTGTGGAATTGCCTTGGACCAGACGCCGGTTCCCCGCTTCGCACTTTGGTTGGCTGGCGTGCAGGCTGTACACTACCGACGCGATGAGAGGCTCTCTCCGACTGCTGCTCGCGGGCTATGCGGCTTGTGTGGTTCTGCTATGCACCCTGGTTGAGTCGAGCCAGGCCAGCGCTTACAACGGCCATCCCAAGCTTGTAGTGATTGTGGTTATCGATCAGTTCCGCGGCGATTATCTCGAGCGGTACCGTGATCAGTTCGGCGAAGGCGGTTTTCGGCTCTTCCTGGACCGGGGCGCCTACTTCAGTGACTGCAACTACAACTACGCCAACACCCGCACCGCCCCCGGCCATGCGACGCTGCTCAGTGGTGCTTATAGCAGCGGGCACGGCATCATCGCCAATGAGTGGTGGGATCCGCAGAAGAAACACATGGTGACCTCCGTAGAAGACGATTCCACACGGCTGCTTGGCATTCCCGGTGATGTGAAGGGAGCGTCTCCGCACAACTTGCTTTCCAGCACACTGGGCGATGAGTTGAAGCTGGCCACGCAAGGCAAGTCGCGCGTCTTCGGTATCGCGCTGAAGGATCGCGCGGCGGTTCTGCCGGGTGGACACGCAGGCGACGCTGCCTACTGGATCGATCAGCAATCGGGCGCGTGGGTGACTTCCACGTACTATCGCAAAGACTTCCCCAAGTGGGCCGCAGATTTCAATGCCAGCAATCGCGCAGCAAAATATTGGGATCGGGAATGGCGGGACGCCAACGGCGACACTCTGCGCTCGACGGCGCACCGGAAGGGGAAGGATGGCGCCGAAGCCGGATTCTACGAAGTCGTAGGTTCCACCCCCTTTGCGAATGACTATGAACTGGAGTTTGCTAAGGAACTGGTGCTGTCCGAGCAAATCGGCATTTCAGGAACCACAGACCTGTTGACGGTGAGTTTGTCGGCCAACGATATTCTTGGCCATCAAGTGGGACCCGACTCTCCGGAGATGGCGGCCATGGTGATCGCCACGGATCACCAGCTCGCCGAGTTCTTCACTTTCCTCGGGCGCCAGGTCGGGCTGGCGAACGTATGGATCGCGCTTTCCGCCGATCATGGCGTCGCTCCCGTACCGAGCGTGGCCGGGAAGCTCCACTTGCCGGCGGCCAGCCTGGATGCCACGAGCATCGGCGCCCAGATCAATAAAATACTCTCCGCAAGATTCGCAGCCGGCAAAGCTACCGACTTCGTGAAGACCTTTGACTATCCGAATGCCTGGTTGAATGAGAATGCGTTCACATCCCTGAAGGTTGGGGAAGA
This sequence comes from Acidobacteriota bacterium, assembly GCA_046728215.1. GTDB lineage: Bacteria > Acidobacteriota > Terriglobia > Terriglobales > Acidobacteriaceae > Gp1-AA133. The sequence continues at coordinate 68,380 of JBKPEB010000002.1, forward strand.
AGATGCAGAGCGCGCCACCGGCGAAGCCATGAAGCAAACTGGACTGCGCGGGTACTTCACGCGTTCGCAGCTAGCGCAAGGCGCGGCACCCGATACTGAACTCGGCCACAAATATCTCAACAGCTACTCCCCGGAAGGTGGCTGGTACGTGCTGGGAGTGCCTGCACCATTTGCAGTTGCCGGCGCCAGAGGCACCGATCACGCGACCCCCTATACGTACGACACCCACGTGCCGCTCGCGTTTTACGGGCTGCCTTTTCAGACCGGCACGTTTCGAACGCACGCTGAGCCGGTAGACTTGGCCGTCACCTTGGCCTCGCTGCTCGGAATCAATGCTCCCACTCACGCCATCGGACGAGTTCTGAGCGAAGCGCTCACGCCCACCCATCGTGCCGAAAATTTCTCGCCACCAGCCGACCGGTCTCCGCCTGCAGCGCGGCCGAAGGGCGGGGAACTAAAGCCCGCAGGATTTCTGGCAAGTGACGGAGGCGTTCATTGAGTGCTCCGGTCAACAAGACTCCTCCCGATCTGAGCGTCAACGTGTGTGGCATACCGCTCAAGAATCCGATCATCGGAGCCAGCGGGACCTTCGGCTACGGGCTGGAGTTCGAGGATGTCGTACATCTCGACAAGCTGGGCGGTTTTGTAGTGAAAGGGCTTTCCCGCGAGCCGATGACCGGGAATCCGCCTCCGCGACTTTATGAAACGGCGGCGGGCATGTTGAACGCCATAGGACTGCAGAACATCGGCGCACGGGCTTTTGTGGACGAAAAGCTTCCCAAGCTGCGGGAGATCAGGAATACAGTCGTGTTCGCCAACATCTTCGGCTATACCCGCGAAGACTATGAACGGACGATTCAGATCCTGAATGAAGGCGACGGGATCGCGGCGTACGAATTGAACGTGTCCTGTCCGAACACCCAGCACGGCGGGATTCAATTCGGCAGCGATCCGCGGTCGCTCGACGAGGTCGTGCGGACGGCAAAGCGCGTTTCGGTGCGGCCGTTGATTGTAAAACTTTCGCCCAACGTGACCAGCATCGCGCAAATGGCGCACATCGCGCAGGAAGCAGGCGCTGACGCCGTGTCGCTGGTGAACACCTTTATCGCGATGGCCATCGATCCGGACACGCGCAAGCCACGCATTGCCAATGTCACGGCCGGGTTGTCCGGTCCGGCCATCAAGCCGATTGCGGTGCGCATGGTCTACGATGCAGCACATTCCGTGAAAATTCCGGTCATTGGCATGGGCGGCATTTCGACAGCGGGGGATGTGATCGAATTCATGCTGGCGGGAGCGACCGCCGTGCAGATCGGCACAGCCAGCTACTGGGATCCGTGCGCGACGGAGAAGATTGCTGATGAGTTGCAGAAATATTGCGAGGAACACAACATCGCGGAATTGGCGGAGCTGACAGGTGGGCTACTGATGGAGTGATGGCTGTTCGTCGCCGAGCCGAGCCGTCCCGCCTGAAGACGATCCCTGCTAGGAACCCCGCATCTCAGCGGCCCACGTACTTGCCAAGAATTGCCCCCATGACGAGATAGCAAGCTAACGGGTAGCCCGTGCTGATCAGGAAAAGTTTCATCGGGCGGTTCGTAAAGAGTTTGTCCGTCAACTGGACCGTCATCACGAGCGCCAGCCACCCAGCGAATGCAACTTTCATCCCATACAGCGCGCTGTTGATGGTGAGGCCATAGAGATGATCTTTCCCAGGAGAAACGCGCTCAGAAGGCTGCACAGAAATGAGATCGCGTACTTCGGGCCGGCGCTCTTCTGCATTTCTGCGGTTCGGGCTTTGTCAGCGGGATCGTAGGCCATGGCGAGCATCCATGGCTTGGCGAACAGAAGCGGCGCATACCAAATGAAGCCGATGACCATGGCGGCCACGGCTGCACCCACCACAGACCACAAATTGACGCACATGAGGAGCATACTTTCTCCTTGCCGCCGCTCAGCAGTACGTCAGAGACGCATGGAGAAAGAATGCCTTATCGGCCGTTGCTATACCAGATACTACCTGGGGACTCGTAGGTTAACCCCTCACCCCACACAACCTGCGTGTCCCCGTGATTGTCGATGCCCATCTCGAAGTAATCCCCGAAGGGAAACTTGAAGCCTTTGGGATCGATATAGGTGTAGCCGGGTGTGAAGTTGGAAAGTTGAGTCTCCGGCGACCAGGTGGCTCCGCCGTTCGTGGAACTGCGGTAGTAGGTGTTCCAGAAGGGAGAATTGCGGGTATCCATCCATGCGATGCGCACGTCACCGGCAGTTCCGGCGACGATGGTGGGGAAGGCGTGGCTCACTCCCAGAGCCGCATTCGATACGCTCGATTTCCTGGACCAAGTCAGGCCTGCGGTGGTAGACGAAGCAAAGTAAACGCGCTCTGCGCCTTTGTGGAACGGTCCCGCATTCCACAACGCGTACAGAGTTCCCACCGCATCCGAAGTCACTGTGATTTGCGCTCCCAAGTACGCCCAGCCACATTCGTGGGTGGCACACTCGGGCGGCGCGCCCGAAATATCCACCAGCGTAGTGGCCCAGTTCCGCCCGCCGTCCACAGACCGGCTCACGTAAAGATCGACCGGTCCCTGGCCGAAGTTCGCGCGAGTGTAGCCCGCCCACGAAAGAAACACGTTGCCGGTCGGATCGATCGTTGCACCGCCGGCTTGCGCCCATCCCATACCATCAGTCATGTTCACATTGATGGGCACGAATGTATTGGCGCCGTCGTGCGAGGCGGCGACCCAGATTTTGGAAGCCCGGTTATAGGCGACGTAAACATCGAGTCCGCGCACGGCGAGTACGGGCTTGTCTGCCTCAGTCTCGGTGCGTGTCGCGATCATTTCCGTCCAGGTGAGGCCGAAGTCGAACGAGCGGGCGACGATGATGTCGCGGCGGTCGTTCTCGAGCCAGGCTGCATACACGGTTCGGCGATCGACGGGATCGACCACGATTTGTGGGTCAAACTGGGCTGAGCTGCGGTTGGAAATCCTTCGCTGTGATTTCCAGGTCACACCGTTGTCGGCGCTCTCCACCAGGATCATGGTCGGGATGGGACAAGTTGTGCAGCCGGGAACGCGGATGTATTGCGGGTACAGGATGTAGACGTGACCATAGCCATCGGTGGCAATGGCAGGCTCCCATTGATCGCCCTCATGCCAACCTACGCGCAACTGCGGGGTGAAAGCGGCAGCAGCCCACGCGGGAAGACATAACACGGCCAGACACAGAATGGCCGCTGGGATCCTCAAGCGATGAAAGACGTCGGACACTCCACTTCCCCGGCGGGCAAGAAAAGCTACAAACATTGCACTTTATCTGGAAAGGATAGAGCCGTCAACGAAGGGGGATGGCTCCTTCGTGCTACACCAAACGCGTTGTAACCGGGCGCTGACGATGCGCTGGCTTCAGGCCGTAAGCAACACCGGGGCTCCTTTGGTGACCACGATCGTATGTTCATAGTGGGCCGCCGGGCGGCGATCGGCCGTCTTCATCGTCCATCCATCTTCCCCAAGGATGGTTCTCCCAGAACCGGCAGCAATGATGGGCTCAACGGCAATGACGAGGCCTTCGTTAAGCACTTGAACCGCACCCGGGTCGGGGTAATTGGGAACGCGGGGCGATTCGTGGATGGTACGGCCGATGCCGTGTCCGCCCAACTCTCGAATCACGGAGAACCCTTCGCGGCGAACCTGCTTTTCCACTGCCCGGCCGATGTCGGAAACACGGAAGCCAGCGCGAGCGACCAGCATAGCCTTTTCGAAGGCACGGCGAGCGCAGGCGATCAGACGTTGCGCTTCAGGCGTAACCGTACCCACAGGCACCGTCTCAGCCGCATCCGCCATAAAACCGTCTTTCTCGATGGTGACATCCAGCTTCAGAAGATCCCCATCACGCAACACACGATTGCCCGGCACCCCGTGCACGGCCTCGTCGTTGAGGCTGATGCAGTTCGACCCCGGGAAGTTATACACGGTCGCCGGGGCAGAGCGAGCACCGTTCGCCGCTATGACGGACGCGCCGATGGCATCAAGCTCAGCGGTCGTCACGCCCGCGCGTACCTGCTGCTTCATCGCCTCGAGCACACGCCGAACAATGGCTCCGGCCGCGCGCAGGGCTTCGAGTTCCTCTGGACCGCTGATGGACACCTGGCCTTCCTGGCTACCATCTTACGGAAAACAGCCGATGGAGGCTACGCTTCGGCGCCAACCGGCCGGCGCGGCCCGAAAAACAGCAGCAGAATGAATCCGGCGATGTAGAAGGAAGCCACTTGTGACAGTGAGAAGCCGATCAGGCGCAGGATGAGACCGAACATGGCAATCGCTTCGGAGAGTGCGTAGGTCATCACGTACCCGGCGCGCCAGCGGTTCAGGGTAGCCATGTCATTGGGGCGGCTTGCCAGGGTCGTCGCAGATTGAAGAACCAGGGTCCGACGGACTACCAGAATTACGCCAACGATCGTAATGGTGGCAAGGGAGAGTGCATAGAACAAAGTGGGATTGCTGAAATGAGGGATGGAACCCACCATTTCGCCGGCCAGCACAAACATCGCCACGCTCAGCAACATTGCGATCTGAATGGCGCGTACGATCTTGATCGCATTTTCCACTTATGCATCATTCTGCCCTAATTTCGGCATCTCCCGGAAACATTTTGTTGGTTAGGCGACGGTACGCACCAAACATCTTACAGGTCGCTTACAACTCTGCCCTTTCACAAAAACGATCCCCTACTACGAAAGCGCGATCAGTGATGATGCTCTGCCAGCCCAGGGCGTAGTCGCAGAAAGACGCGGAACGAGATTGGCTGGGCGCCGTAGTCGACATCGAGTACCGCGGGTTTGCTGTAAAAAGTGACATCCGCGCCCAGACCGAACTGCCATGCATGATTCTGAAAAAGATCGCGCACGCCACCGAATGTGTATGTGCCGATGCGGTACGCGGGATGGACAGGCGCCTCGGGGAAGAGTTCATCTTTGTCGACCAGCTCCAACCGCGTGTATGCATAGTTGCTGCGCATGAAGTTGAGGGTGGATTCGAGCAGGTAGCTGTTCAGGTTCACGGCGGTATCGTCCTTATGCTTGCGGCCCCAAATGAGCGCCGTTGCCCAGTTGCCGTCCGTGAATGGTCGGTTGTACTCGATCGAGGCGCTTTGCCGCTTTTCGTTGCCCGGCTCGAGCGCCTCCGGATGGATCAGCCGACCGTAGCTGTATTGCGCTGTCCAGTTACGCGAGGGCGCGACCGTGGCGCGCGCGGACCACGAATCGAGCGCCGCCAACTGGATGCTCCAGCGCTCTTCATTCGGTTCCCGTCCATTGAAAGCCGAGCTCTCCAGTTTCAGGCGATTGGCTACGATTCCCGTGGTCACGACACCGAAGCTGGTGTGAGTGGAGTCCTGTAGATGGTGACTCAGGGGTGCGGCCGGTAGTTCCGACGCAGAAGTCCTATGAATATAGGACACCGGGCCAATTGCAGGTTCGGCAGATGGCCCACCGTACGCGAACCACGTGATCCGCTTAGCGAGCGGGAGAGAATAGTATGCCGACAGCTCCGCAAACACATTGTGCGGATGTTGGTGATCTACCAGGGGCTCGCCATGGTAGGTTTCGCCCGTCTGAAAGATCTCGGGAAAGCCCGGATGGGGAGAAGTCAAGGACTCGGCGGAAAGCATCTGACGCAGCAGCAGCGTTCCCTTCGCCAGCTTGTGCTTCTCCATCAGCATCAGCCAATTTACGGATTCTGCCTTGCCGGCGCCTCTCGGTCCGCCTTGCTGGTTGTAGGTGAGGAAAATGACTCCGTGCGCCATCAGGTCCCACTGGCCTTTGGATGTCATCCAGAGATGTGCGGGCACGGAAGCAGGTTCCCAGGCAGTACCGGAGCCGGCGTGTAGCGAAGGCAGCCAGTCAGGGGTAAGGGGGGACGTCTGCATGCCAGGCATGTTCTGCATGTCGTGCGCGGGATGCTGATGAGCGGGCATGGATTGACCGCTGTCTTGCGCGCACAACATCGCGGCGAAATGCATGAGCATTGCTGCGACGAGAAAAGCGTGTACGCTCGCTGCGCGCAATCTTCCTCCAACGCGAGAATTCGAACCAGCCGATTCCATGACCTTGAAGAGAGCCCAAACTCGGAACGGAAGGCTGAGTCAGATGCGAAGGGGCGCCGCACCGGGCGGGTCGGCGGAAGGCGGGGACTCGACGTTCGTGGAAATCGGGATCGTCGCCGACGGAACCGCTGCCGCAGTCATCCCGCTGGGAACAGGACGCAACAGCACTTGCGGCACGGCTGACGGCTGGAGGATCGCGAAGTCGTGGCCGGCAATGCAGCACCTGTGATTGTCCGAGGGCGAGCGTGCTGGGCCGTGGTGGCCGTGTTCATGACATCCCATGGGTCTCTCGTGCGCCAGGAGCATGGCAGGCGCTTGGGCCGGAAGCGAGGCGACGATCGCCACCAGCAGAATCCATCCCGCGAATTTCCCCGAGCCAGTCATGAAATGCTCATGGGATGCAGAATCCTGAAAGAAGTTGCGTGGGATCGATCCGTAGCCAACCGCTCCTTACCCTTGCAGATTTGCGCTCTGCCAGCGACTGACGACTGGCGACTCCCTACGATCCCGTGATCTTCAGCCGGAGGTCTTCCGGCAGCCGTTCGCGGATTTCCGCCGGCAGGCGATCGTGCACGCGCCGGGCACCCAGGCGGGCGACATCGACCACGGTTGTGGGCGCAGGTGTTGCTACAGCCACAATCAGCCACAACAAGGCGGACAGGGCGAAACCGCCCAAAGCCCCGATTTCCAGCAAAAGGGCATGCCGCGGGCCGAAGTGGCGGATCACGCCGAAAGCAAGCAAGAACACGGCCGCCGACACCGAGGCCAGCACAATCAGCGACACATCGATCGTGCGATGCATCCTTTGGCGGCTACGGCAATGTTCGCAGGCAGATAGGTGGTGTTCGTAGTCCTCGCGCATCTCGGGCGCAAGACCGGAGATGTCGTACCGCCAGCCAGCCAGAATCTTGCCTACGAGGGGGTCGACGCACTGGCTCATACTCAGTAACTTAAAGGCGGATTGGCTCCAAAGGTTCGCTTTGCGAAGCCAGCACCACGCGATTCAGGAGCAACGTTCGGCGGGGCCCCAAGGCTTTTTCCGCTGCTCTCCGGGCAATTTCCGGGTGATTGTTGTGCTCGGAGATATGCGCTAAAACCACGTATGCTGCCCCTCCATCATAGTCGCTGGTGAAGAATTGCGCGAGTGCGTCGTTGGACAGGTGCCCGACCCGGCTCATTACCCGCTGTTTCACCGACCAGGGGTACGGCCCGACCCGCAGCATCTCCACGTCGTGATTGGATTCCATGACCAGGACTTCGCAGCGCCGCAGGTGGTCCTTCACGCTGGCAGGGACGTAGCCCAGATCGGTGGCGATACCCACCTTCACCCCTTCCGCCCGGAACGTAAAGCCCACCGGGTCGGCGGCATCATGCGGGATGGTGAATGGCGTCACCGCGATATCGCCCACCTGAAAGCTTTTGCCCGCATGAAAAGTCTCCAGCCTCTCCAGCGTCGGGCGGACGCCGTTATCATCGCGCATGGCACGTGACCAGACTTGATGCGTGGCGCCAGTCATAAAAACAGGAATCTTCAGTTTCTTGGCCAGCGTGTGTAATCCGTAAATGTGATCGGAATGTTCGTGCGTGATCACGATCGCGGACAGCGAGCGGGGATCCTCTCCCAGCGACTTCATGCGCCGGAAAGTTTCGCGGCAGGAGATCCCGGCATCGACCAGAATCCGAGTTGTCGACGTCTGCACGACGGCGCTGTTGCCGCGACTTCCGCTAGCCAGCACCGAAACGGAAACACACATATGTTCGCAGGATACCCTCGAACACTGTGGAATAGGGAGTGACTTTCTCGTTAGCCGAGACTTTTGTGCCTTTATTTGTCGCCGAAGATGTTGGCAGCCGCCTGGCGGAGCAGCGCTCCGCCGTAGGCGCCCGCGATCCCCGGCAGGAATGCCAGGAAGGATTCGTAGATCTGCGCGCGATTCATCGTCTGTCTCAACACCAAATATCCGACTAACTCCGCGACCGGCACACACACAGCCACAATCGCAACCCAGCGCCAGGGCCGCTGCGGCCGCATGACTCCCAGGAGCATGCAGGGCGCAAGCACCATCAAAGTGGTGAACAGCAAGTCTCCGATCTTGATGTCGACCCAGCCGGCGAAAACACCGGCAAAGACGGCGAACGCGTAGAAGCCGGTGTCGCGCCGACTGCGATGGTCCTCTTCGTCGTCCGGTAAGACTTGCCCCCATGCGGTAGTCATCAGTTAATCGCTTTACACCCTTTTGTGCGGAGGGCTTCCCGCAACGAATTTTGCTCGTGTGAGTACTGGTAAAAACCTCTGCCCGTTTTTCTTCCCAGCCACCCGGCATCCACCATCTTGATCAGCAGTGGGCACGGTCGATACTTCGGATCGCCCAGCCCTGAATGCAGCACGCGCATGATGTCGAGGCAAACATCCAAGCCGATGAAGTCGGCGAGCGTCAGCGGCCCCATGGGATGCGCCATTCCCAGCTTGAAGACTTCATCGACCGCTTCGACGGAAGCGACCCCCTCCATCACCGTATACATAGCCTCGTTCAACAGCGGCATCAGCACGCGGTTCGAGACGAAACCGGGCGCGTCGTTCACTTCGACCGGAGTCTTGTCGAGCGTGATGGCGAGATCGCGCACCATTTCAAATGTCGCCTGCGAAGTGGCCAGTCCGCGGATAACTTCCACCAGTTTCATCACTGGAACGGGATTGAAGAAATGCATCCCGATGACCTGCGCTGGGCGCTTCGTCAGTGCACCCAGCTTGGTGATGGAAATCGAAGAGGTATTCGAAGCCAGCACGACTTCTGGCCGCGCGATGCGGTCGAGATCGCAAAAGATTTCCGCTTTAACCTCGAACTTCTCGGTCGCGGCTTCGATGAGGAAGTCGCAATCCGCCAAATGGCTGCGGTCCAGCACCGGCATGATGCGCTCGCGGGCAGCAGTTTCCTGCTCGGCGGTGATCTTATTTTTGGCCGTTTCACGGCCGAGATTCTTGCGAATGGTATCGAGCGCGCGATCGAGGAAGCGCTGCTCCACGTCGCACAGCGAAACCGCATAGCCGCTGCGGGCGAACACGTGCGCGATGCCGTTGCCCATCGTGCCTGCACCCACCACGCCGACTCGCTTGATCTGCATCCCGCAGCCGCTCCCGGCCCAATATTCGAGGAACCAAAAAGTGTAGCAGACCAGAAGCCGACGAATTGTAACGAGACAGGTGCGAGTCGACGGCGGGGACAGAGTCAACGAACTCCCGCGAGGGCAGTCCGGAAACGCTGTTTGGCCATGAAACCCGGCATCTGCGGAAAAGTTGCGGACCCGCATAAACATTGGCCTTTCAGACTATTTTCAGAATTCAAACTACATGATTTTGGATGCAGGCCCGGGGCATCGTACGGTTCAGCGCACGCATCCGAACTTCTACAGACACCGAAAACTTCCCCCGGTGACGGAGGTGAGTATGCGACGAATGAGGATGGCAAGCCTGACAGTTTCATTGGTTCTGGCCCTGGGTACGATCGCGCTCGCGCAGGACTGGGACGATTATCGTTATCGCGGCGGCAACGTCGCGCAGACCCGGCAGTACGGGTACAACAGGGGATATCGGGATGGCGAAAAACGCGGCCGGCACGAGGGACGCGAAAACGATCCGTTCGATTACCACACGCCCGACTGGAGGCAAGCAACGCGCGGCTACAAGAACTGGATGGGGCCGGCGAGCGTTTATCAGAACGGCTACCAGCAGGGCTACGCCGACGGCTTTCGCTCCGGCTTCAACAGTGAGGCTCGTGGCTGGCGTGGGGATCGCGACGACCGATATCGCGGTGGAAGCTACGGCTACTACGGTGGCAACTATCGCTATGACAGCCGCGCGGGGTACAACACCGGTTATCAGGACGGCGCCTCTGTCGCTCGTGAAGATCTGTACAGCAACAAGCCGTTCAATCCGAATCCACGCGGACGATACAGCGACCGGGACAATGGCTACGCTCGCGAGTATGGCGACAGGAGCCAGTACAGAGCTGAATACACAGATGGATACCGCGCGGGGTATCAGGCGGCGTTCAATCGCAGGTACTGAATTAGACGTCAGTCGCTAGTCGTCAGCCGAACGTAGCGCCGGCATCTTGCCGGCAGCCACGAGGGCGTCCTCGCCCTCGGCGGCGGCCGGGACGCTTGCCGGACTGCCGCCGAGACGGCGGCGCTACAAAAATCAGAGCCGCCGGATTGATCCGGCGGCTCGAAGCTTCTTGAAGGTCTTCCCCGGCTGCCAAAGAAGGGCGTCACGCCGATCGGACACCCATCAGTCAACGACCACCGGCTACGCCGTCTTCCCTTCTTTTTCGGCAGCTTCCAGCCGCGCATTGGCTCGCGCTAGCGCATTCTGTGCGCGCGGCACGTCCACTTCGGGATCGCCGCTCCCCAATCGCTGCTCAGCGCGCTCTTTCGCTTTTTGCGCGCGGGTGCAATCGACGTCTTCGCCACGCTCGGCGGTCTCCGCAAGAATCGTCACTTTCTCCGGAAGCACTTCCGCAAAACCCCATGCCACGCACAAGTAATGGGTCTCGCTGCCATTCCGGTAACTGATCTGCCCCACTGCCAGCTCAGAAATCAGCGGCGCATGTCCAGGAAGGATTCCCAGATATCCATTCTTGCCCGGGATCTGCATCTCCTCTGCGCGGTCTTTGACCAGCATCTTTTCCGGAGTGACGATTTCGAGTTGGAAGGAATCAGCCATCAGTCTTCATTCGCCAGTCATCAGCCGCCAGCTTCCTCTTCGCCGATCGCCCGATTTTCCTGGCGACTGACGACGGAAGACTGACGACTGCCTTTACGCTGCCGCCTTCATCTTCTCGGCGGACTCCAGCACCTCATCGATCGTGCCCTTCATGTAGAAGGCTTGTTCGGGAATTTCGTCGTACTTGCCCGAGACGATGTCACCGAAGCCCTTCACCGTATCTGCGACCTTCACGTAGCGTCCGGGCGAACCTGTGAACTGCTCGGCCACGTGGAACGGCTGCGACAGGAAACGCTGAACTTTGCGCGCCCGCGCCACGGTGAGCTTCTGATCTTCGCTCAATTCGTCGATGCCTAGAATCGCGATGATGTCCTGCAAGTCTTTGTAGGTTTGGAGAGTCTTTTTCACCGATTGCGCGACATCGTAATGCTCTTGTCCCACGATACGCGGATCGAGAATGCGCGAGGTAGAGGCCAGCGGATCGACGGCGGGGTAAATGCCGATCTCGGTAAGCGCGCGCGAAAGCACGGTCGTGGCATCGAGGTGGGCAAACGTCGTTGCGGGGGCCGGATCGGTCAAATCGTCGGCGGGAACGTAAATCGCCTGCACCGACGTGACCGATCCCTTCTTGGTGGAAGTGATGCGTTCCTGCAACTCGCCCATCTCGGTCGCGAGATTGGGCTGATAACCGACGGCGCTCGGCATACGACCCAGCAGCGCAGACACTTCGGAGCCCGCCTGCGTGAAACGGAAAATGTTGTCGATGAACAACAGCGTGTCCGCGCCTTCCTCGTCGCGGAAATATTCTGCCACCGTCAGACCGGTCAACGCGACGCGCAGGCGCGCTCCGGGCGGCTCCGTCATCTGCCCATAAATCAGCGCCGCCTTCGACTTCGACGGATCACCTGGCTTGATGACCCCCGACTCGCTCATTTCGAGCCACAGATCGTTGCCTTCGCGGGTGCGTTCGCCGACGCCGGCAAACACGGAGAACCCGCCGTGCTGCTTGGCGACGTTGTTGATGAGTTCCTGAATAAAGACCGTCTTGCCGACGCCGGCACCGCCAAACAATCCGATCTTGCCGCCCTTCAAGAACGGCTGGATCAGGTCGACGACCTTGACGCCAGTCTCGAACATCTCGGCGCTGGTTGCCTGCTCGTCGAATGTGGGCGCGGGCCGGTGGATGGGCATGCGTTTCTTGTGCTCGATGGGGCCGAGCTGGTCGACCGGCTCACCGATCACGTTCATGACGCGGCCGAGCGTCCCGTGGCCCACCGGCACGGAGATCGGTCCGCCCAGGTCGATGGCCTTCATGCCGCGCACCATGCCGTCGGTGGCTTCCATGGCAATGCAGCGCGCGCGGCCTTCGCCGAGATGCTGCTGCACTTCGAGAATGACGTTGATTGGCTGCGGCACGTTAAAGCCATCGCTGGTGACGCGGATCGCCTGGTAAATCGGCGGAAGACCCGCCTTGCTGAACTGCACGTCCACCGCCGGTCCCGCAATCTGTACTACGTGTCCAATGTTTTCTGGCATAGGAAAATCCGCTACTGGCTCCTAGCTGCTGGCTTCTGGCATTCCAAAATAGATACGTCTTGTAACACTACAAAGTGCGACCAATTCAACTTCAGGATCCATTCGTGAGCACCCTAGCAGCCAGCAGCGAATAGCCAGTAGCCGCTCTAGTGCGCTGCCGCCGCTCCACTCACGATTTCAATGATCTCTTTCGTGATCTTCGCCTGGCGCGCGCGGTTCATGGCGAGCGTCAGGGAGTCGATCATGTCGGTGGCGTTGTTTGTTGCAGACTCCATCGCGGTCATGCGCGCGGCGTGTTCGGCGGCCACCGATTCCAGCAGCGCGTGAAAAATCTGGATCCCGACGTATTTCGGCAGGAGGTCGTTAAACAATTCCTCGGGGGACTGTTCGTAAATGTAGTCCACTGGAGCGGTCGCAAATCCGGCAGCCGCAGCGTCGATCTCGCGCTGCTCGCTCGAACGCATGCCGACGCCCGCCGAAATGGCCGCCTTCTGAGCTTGTTCTTTTTCCCTTTGCGTGAGTTCGCGGGCCACCTGCTTCTGCGTTTGGCCGACCTCCACGATGGGCAGAATGCGTTCGACAACCAGGCGCTGCTGAATCACCGACTTGAATTCGTTGAAGATGATGTAGACGGAATCGATCGTGCCTTCGGAATAGCGCCCAATGACCCGCTCCGCCAATTTGCTGGCCAGCGCGTGGTCTACCTTGTTCAATACACCGATCTGCTCGCCGATCACCGTAGTGCGCGCGGGCTCTTCCGATTCCTTGCCGCGCGGCTCGGCCATCGTGAAACGGCGGCGCAGAAAGTCGCGGCCTTTCCGGCCGATGGTTTCAATCTCGATGTTCTTGCCGCCCTTCTCGCCGATGAACTGCATGGCCGATTTCAAGATGTTGGTGTTGAATGCGCCCGCAAGGCCCTTGTCTCCGGTCACGACAATCAACAAAATGCTCTGCTCCGGACGCTGCGCCAACAGCGGATGCTTGGGCTCACCCGTCTCGGGATCGTAAATTTCAGCTCGCGATACCAGCGACTTCAATACGTTCGTCAACATCTGCGCATACGGCCGCGCCGCCAAAGCACGATCCTGCGCCCGCCGCAGTTTCGCCGCCGAGACCATCTTCATAGCCTTGGTGATTTGGCGCGTGTTGATCACGCTGCGAATGCGCCGTTTGATGTCGAGAATGTTGGCCATTGAAAACCAGCTGCCAGCTACTAGCTTCTATTCCTTAGCGAAATCCAAAACCCTGTCATCCAGCGCGAAGTGAGGCGTCTGCCGAACGGCGTCGAAGGACCCTGTCGCTACGCCGATCTCTTCGTGCTCGACCCGCATTTCTGCATTGTCGGTTGCCAAAGGCGAGTAGCCACTAGCTAGCAGCCGCACTCTTCCTCGCCGCCAGGAACTGCTCCTTGCACTCCTTGATCACCTTCGTCATTTCGGCCTTCAACGCATCGTCCAGAATCTTCTTCTCCATGATGGCGCGCAGCAAACCCGGGTTCGTCGTGTCCACGTACTTGTAGAGTTCGGCTTCGAACGGGCGCACCTGCTCGACCGGCAGGTCATCGAGAGCGCCACTGGTGCCGGCGAAGATGATTAGAATCTGCTTCGAGAACGGCAGCGGCGAAAACTGCCCCTGTTTAAGAAGCTCTACCAGTCGCTGTCCGCGGTTGAGTTGGTTCAAGGTGGCTTTATCGAGATCACTGCCGAACTGGGCAAAGGCTGCCAACTCGCGATACTGCGCGAGTTCGAGCTTCAGCGATCCGGCGACCTGACGCATGGCCTTGATCTGCGCGCTGCCGCCGACGCGGCTCACCGAAATACCTACGTTCACCGCCGGGCGCACGCCCGAGTTGAACAGATCGGTTTCCAGAAAGATCTGTCCGTCCGTAATCGAAATTACGTTGGTGGGAATGTAAGCCGACACATCGCCCGCCTGGGTTTCAATCACGGGAAGCGCGGTCAGCGAGCCGCCGCCCATCTTGTCGCTCATCTTGGCGGCACGCTCGAGCAAGCGGGAGTGCAGATAAAACACGTCTCCAGGATAGGCCTCGCGTCCGGGCGGACGCCGCAGCAGCAGCGAGATTTCGCGATACGATGCTGCATGCTTGGAAAGATCGTCGAAAATCACGAGCGCGTGGCCCTTGTTGTCACGGAAATACTCGCCCATGGCGCACGCCGCATAGGGTGCGATGTACTGCATGGGCGCGGGTTCCGACGCCGAGGCTGCCACCACGATCGTGTACTCCATCGCACCAGCGTCTTCGAGAATCTTCACCACCTGCGCAATCGAAGAACGTTTCTGCCCGATCGCGTTGTAGATACAGATCAGGTCGTTACCCTTGTTGTTGATGATCGTGTCGAGCGCGATCGCGGTTTTGCCGGTCTGGCGGTCGCCAATGATGAGTTCGCGCTGGCCGCGGCCGATCGGAATCATCGAGTCGATCGCTTTCAATCCCGTGGCCATGGGCTCCCGCACTGGCTGGCGGTCAATCACGCCTGGAGCAATGCGCTCCAGCGGGATAAAGTTATCAGTCGCGATCGGCCCCTTGTCGTCGATCGGCTGTCCCAGGGAATTCACCACTCGGCCGACGAGCGCTTTCCCAACCGGCACGCTCATGATGCGCCCGGTGCGCTTCACTTCGTCACCTTCGCGGATCTCGGTGTACTCGCCGAGCAGCACGACGCCCACCTGGTCTTCTTCCAGGTTCATGGCGAGTCCGGCCACGCCGTGGGGGAACTGAAGCAGTTCACCGGCCATCACCTTGTCGAGCCCATAGACGCGGGCGATGCCGTCCCCGAGGGAGATCACCGTGCCAACTTCGTCGACCGTAATCTTGGTCTCGTAGTTCTCAATCTGCTCGCGGATCAGCTGTGATATCTCGTCTGCCTTAATCTGTGCCATAAGAAAATCAGCTCTTCGCTGCTAGCTGCTACCCGCTAGCTTCTTGATTTCGATTCGACGCCGACGCAATTTCCAATTTCTATCTGCGAACTCTGCGGCTCTTCTCTGGATCTCTGTGGTGAAAAGGAGCCACCCGCCAACGACCACCGGTCATCAGCCGTTTCCAGCAATCTGCTCCCGGATTCTCTCCAGTTGCCCGAGCACTGAACCGTCATAGATCGTGCTGCCCACTCGGACCACAGCTCCGCCCAAAATCGCGGCGTCGCGCGCATAGCGGGCGCGGACTTTCTTCCCGGTCAACTTCCCGACCTGGATTTCGAGAGAACGCTTCTCCGGCTCGCTCAGATCCCGTGCGCTGGTGATCTCCGCTTCGGCAAAACCCATTCGCGCGTCCAATTCATGCCCAAGTTGCTCCACGATCGCATCGAAGAAATGCATTCTGCGATGATCGATCACGACCGCAATCAGATTTCGAACCTGCTTGATCAGACCTTCACGCTCGGCGATGGCGTCCAGCAATCCGCGTTTCTGCTCAGGGTCGATTGCCGGATTTTCCCACACCCGCCGCAAATCCGGATTCTGCCGCAACAGTGCACTCATGGAGCGCAACTGTTCCAGCGTCATACCTATGTCCAGCTTGTCCTCGACCACCAGGTCGGCGAACGCTCTCGCGTAGATGCTGGTAACCGAAGCCATAAGTTTAGTTTCTGCCTCTCTCTTCGGTGCTCGCCAGGCGATCCGCGAAGCTGCGGACGAGAGTAGAGTCGGTGCCGGCGTCCACGTGAATCTGTTTTTTCGCCAGCGAGACGGCCAAGTCGGCCGCGTAGGTGGTCAGGTCGCGGCGTGCAGACTTGACGGCTGCGGCAATCTCCTGCTCGGCGTTCTCGATAATCTTGCGAGCATCTTGTTCGGCGGCGGCCTTGATGCGGGCTTCCTCGGCAGCCAGGTCGGCTTCGCCGGCGGCCTTCATAGAAGCAATTTCACCGTCCAGGTGCGACAAGCGCGACTCAATCTCGGATAGTCGATGGTTGGCATCTTCGGTCGAACGCCGGGCTTCTTCCATGGCCTGCTGAATGGCAGCTGTGCGCGCCCGGAAAGCACCCGGAAGAAACTTTTTTCCTGCCCAGAACAGAGCGCCGACAATCACCGCAAAGTTCAGCAGGACGGCAAGCAAGTAGGCGTGCTGCAAATTCCCGCCCGTAAGTTTTGCCAACCAGCGTACAGACGGAGATTGTTTGAACTGGGCCGTCTCTTCGTCCTCGCCAGCTGCCTCGCGAGTCTCTTTGGCCAACTGGGCCCCAAAGCCAGCATCTCGAGCAGGCTCTTTCGCCTTTTGCGGATCCGCCGAGTGCCGCGCCGGATCCTCGGCCCTGGTTTCGGGCGCGGTGCCAGGTTCCTGACCCAAAGCACAACACCCCAAAAACAAGATCGCCAAAACGCCAGTTACTACCCACAGCCATCCGGCACGAACAATTGGGCGTCGTGAGTTCATCGGACCTCACCTGCGGACTGGGATGTTACTGGGCGGAGCACCTGCCGAACAATCTCGCTGGCAAGCCGGGCAGACTCGCTCTGCAGACCTTCCTGCGCCGCGATTTTGTCCTGCTCGATGGCAGCCTTGGCCTTCTCGATCTGCTGCTGGCCCTCCAGCCGGGCAGTAGAAACGGCGGCGGCGCGCGCCTGGAGGGCAGCCTGTCGACGCACTTCCTGCGACTTGAAGACCGCCATACGCGCTTCTCGAAGACGTTGCTCGTACTCGGCGGTGCGCGCCTCGGCATCGGCCACGGCAGCACGCGCCTTCTCAATCGCACCCTCGGTTTTGGCGCGCCGTTCTGCCAGGACCTTCGAAAGAGGCTTGTGAACCACGATCGTATAGATCCCATACAGCAAGACCAGCATGATTACGGTGGGAATGGACCCAAGCAGTAATCCGCCTAGCTGTCGAAGCGTCTCATCCATGGCTTAGCTGAATTATCCGGAAGAAAGAGGGCTACAAAACCTCTAAAACTAACATCCTAAGGCGCTTGTGTCAATCTGAGAGCGTGGCCGTACTGGCATATAAAGGGGGTGAGGGTGGAAAAAATTTCCGGGGCTACCGAATTTTTGGTGCCGTACCCGAACTATCCCTTGACTTCTCCATACAGGCGATTACCATGAATACATCACCTCCGATCCAATTCAGGATCGAATGGGCCGGTAGCCAAGAAAAGTCACCGCTTTTTGGCTCTCGGCCCATTTAATTTTTGGCTGATGGCGGCTAGTCAGGGGCTCTTCGCCGAATTGGCTGATATTCAAGACCCCAGCCCGCTGCCCTGATCCATTCTGCGTGTTCTCGGAAAGTTCTCCGCGAACTCTGTGTTTTAAGATGTTTTTGGGAAAGGTCCTCCCTGAGGCATGGGAACGCCGGGGCAATCCTGTCAGAGGATCAAGGGAAGCTACTAGCCTTTCACCAAAAACTCCCGCACCCTTCGCACCACCGACTCCGGCGCCTCCGCCTCCATCTCGACAAGTCCGTCGCGATAATCCCTCGAATAAATCCGCGATTGGGCCGCCAGCATGGCCAGCACTTTTCCTTCTTTCTGCGGAACGCTCAGGCGCACCCGGCTCACCGGGTCTTCCTCCAGGAGTTGATCAATACGCTCGAGCAGCGTCGCTACACCGATATTGCGGACGGCGGAAACGTGCACTGTGCGCGCGTCGTCGCGCAGCGCTTCCCGCTGCTTGGGCTCCAGCAAGTCGATCTTGTTCATCACATGCAGGCGGCGCTTCGTTTCGGCTTCCAGTTCCTTGAGTACCAAATCCACCTGCGCATCCTGCTCGGCCGTTAGCGGGCTGCCCGCATCCGACACATGCAAGATCAGCGCCGACTTTTGCACTTCCTCAAGCGTAGCGCGGAACGCCGAAACCAGCGTATGCGGCAGGTTCCGGATGAATCCCACCGTATCGGACAGCAGCACCTTCCGGCGCGAAGGAAGTTCCACACCACGAATTGTCGGATCGAGTGTGGCGAACATCTGCGACGACGCCAGCACCTGCGACTTCGTGAGGGCATTAAACAACGTCGATTTCCCCGCGTTCGTGTAACCCACCAGCGCAACCGTTGCCACAGGCACGGACTCACGACGCTGCCGCTGCTGGGCGCGAATGCGGCGGACATTTTCTATCTGCTCTTTGACATGCCGGATGCGCCGGTAGATTTTCCTGCGATCAGTTTCTAGTTGCGTTTCGCCCGGACCTCGAGTGCCGATGCCGCCGCCCAGTTGCGACATCTCGATGCCGCGCCCGGCCAGCCTAGGCAGCATGTATTCGAGTTGTGCCAGTTCCACTTGCAGCTGGCCTTCGCGGGTTTTCGCGTGCCGGGCGAAGATGTCGAGGATCAGTTGTGTGCGATCAATGACCCGCCTGTGCAGGATGCGCTCAATGTTGCGCTGCTGGGATGGAGAAAGATCGTGGTCGAACAGAATCAGGTCAGCATCCGCGGACGCCGCCGCGCCTTCGATTTCTTCCAACTTGCCGCCACCAATCAGGGTCGCGGGATCCGGCCGATCACGCCGCTGCAGAACCTCACCCACAACAATGGCCCCCGCACTGGTCGCCAGTGTACGCAGTTCGTCCAGCGATTCCTCGGCGCTGAACTCCGGGATGGACGGGGCTTTCGCGCCGGCGGCCACACTGGTGGCGGCATCGCGCGAGGCCTGCGCTCCGGCGGTTAGCGAGCGTTTGGCGCCGTTGCGCGAGCGCACCCGTACGTCGAGGCCGACGAGGAAAGCTCGTTCGCCCGAGTTTCGGGGATCACGCGTCGCCGACACACTTTCAGCCGCGACGGTCCGACGGACCGCGTCCTGCTTAACTGATTTTTTCGAATCTGCGGAGCGCAAATGAGATGCGCCTAACCTTCAGTGCCGGAAGCGCTGGTTGGCGGCACGGCCGCCGGTCCCGACGCCACCGCCGTCGGTCTGCCTTCGCCGTGCGCCGCAAATGGAGCGTGCGGCACTCGCCCCATCACCACCGTCGAGATGGCGTGCTTGAAGATCAGTTGTTCCTGGTTGTTGGTCTCAAGCACGACCGAATATTTGTCGAAGGAACGGATTCGACCCGTCAGCTTGACCCCACTCAGCAGGTAGATCGTGATGTTGAGCTTTTCCTTGCGGGCCGTGTTGAGGAAAGAATCCTGGATATTTTGCGCCGGCTTGTTCTCCATCTCTGCCGATCTCCTTGCAAGTTTTTGGTCTCTTAAAAACAGCTGTGCTTCATAACCCGTGGCGCGAACGGTTACAAAGCCCAGGGGGGACAACCCGCGACAGTTCGGCCATTTGGGCGCAGATACAGCGACCGGCCTGTCCGGGGTAGCACCTCGTACAATACGGCCTCAGGCCAGACTTTTCAACCCGTTGGACGAGGAAGTTCTGCAAAAATTCTGAGATTTTTTTGTGGCAGTTTGGAGACGAGGGTAACTTCCCCAAAAAGTGACTGGCCCGGCCTTGTAAGTGGACGGCTCTTCTCCATCCGCAACGGCCAGGCGGCAGTTCAGTTCCTCCTCGGACCTGATTCTCGGCAGCTCGGATCGTGCGACGACTCCCCACTTCGTTGCATCTTCTCCGGCCCGTGCCGCATCCGGCAGGTGATGTACAATCCGCCTGCAATTCAGGAGACGATTGATGGCCTTCCTTGCGCTGTTCAGTGCCAATATTCACGTTCCATCGGATTTCAACACGAATTTTCTGATGATCATGCGCTGGATCCATTTCCTGGCTGGCATTACCTGGATCGGTCTTCTTTACTTCTTCAATCTGGTAAACGTGCCTTTTCAAAAGGAGCTGGACGCAGCCACGAAAGGCAAGGTCGTCCCCGCACTCATGCCGCGCGCTTTGTGGTGGTTTCGCCATGCCTCGGTGGCGACGGTTTTTGCGGGCTTGATTTATTGGGGCATGGGTATCGTCGCCGTGGACGCCCGCAACGCCACCGCTTCTTCAGGAACAGTCATGATGAGCTTCTTCGTAATCTGGACCGTGGTGTGGGGCGTTCTTTACGCCGTGCTGATCCCCGGAAAGGGTGCGCTGGACAAGGGTCCGGTGATCGCTGTGATCTACGCCGTCGTGGTTATCGTTGCGGCGTGGGTGTTTCTCGACATGAACGATCAGGGATGGCAAAGTAATCGCCTGCTTTCGATCGGTATCGGCGGAGGCATCGGCTGGGTGATGATGCTGAACGTCTGGGGCGTAATCTGGCGCATTCAGAAAAAGCTGATTGCCTGGACCAAGGACAACGCGCAGAACGGCACGCCCATCCCCGAGCAGGCCAAGCGCTTGGCGCGCATGGGATTCCTCGCTTCTCGCGCCAACGCCTTCCTGAGTCTGCCCATGCTGTTCTTCATGGGGGCGGCGAGCCACTACCCGATGTTTGGGAAATAGACTTCAGGTTGGCGCGGAAGTCTCTGATGCCAAGAGAGGCGAACAGCAGTTTTAAGCTCTTGGCCTTAGCCATCAGCCTGAACCATTGGGATCCAAGCTAAGTCTAAAGGCCAAGAGCTAACATCTTTTTTAAAACAGCAGCTTCAACCCAAACTGCAACTGGCGCGCCGAGGTCGTACCATCGGCACGGCTGATGGTTTCCGTGGAGAAGCCGAACGTGCCGGGATCCTGGTACAGATTTCCGGGCTGATCGAACTGCGTTCGGTTGAACACGTTGAAAACCTCGGTACGGAATTGCAGCTTCACGCGTTCGGTGATGGTCGTGTCCTTCGACATCACCATATCCCAATTGTTGTATCCGGGACCGAAGTAATGATTCTTGCCCACATTGCCCGCAAAGCCATAGTCGGCTAGCTGGAATGCATCCCAGTTCACACCGGTTTGGCTTTTTGGATGCCCAGAAGGCAGCGTCGGGTCTCCGATTATGTCCAAGCGTGCGGATAAGCCGGTGTGCTCGGAATCGCGGTTGCCGAACAGATCATAGGGATGGCCACTCTGAATGGTGGTGATGCCCGACCAGCGCCAGCCTTCCAATATCCGGCCCATGAACCCCGAGTTCAAGAAAGCCCCGCCTTTGCCAACAGGCAGATCCCATGAGTAGTTCAAGACCAGCCGATGGCGAATATCGAACCCGGAGTTGCCCCGCTCGTTTTGGAGCGCAAAGCTGTTACGGGGGAACGAGCGGTTGGTCTTCTCCGCAGCGACCAACGGATCCGATGAATCATCGATGGCATGCGCGTAGGTATACGCGCCTTGGATCTGGAATCCGCGAGAGAAACGCTTGTTCACGTTCACCTGCATCCCGTGATACCACGAATTGCCCGTCGTCTGGTTGAGAGCGGCCGAGAAGAACGCGCTGTTGTACACCGACGTCACGTCGGGGCCGCCGAAGTAGAGACTGCCAAATGTCAACGCTGCCGGATCAGTTCCGGCCGCAATGTTCGCGGCCACTAGTTCGGGCTGCGGCGGATTGCCGTCGATTACGCGGAATTGATGGTACCCACGATTGCCGACATAGTTCACGTCGACGGTCAGGTTCCGCAAAAGCTCTCGTTGAATCCCGAAATTCCAGCTGGATGTATACGGCAATGGAAAGTGTTTCGCGATGATGGTCGGGAAGAATCCCGCGGTATCCGCCACGAAAGGACTCGTGGGCTGGGTTGCGGGCAGACTCACAAACTCAGGTTGGTCAAACGGGAAGGTGTACGGAGACTGCTGAAACGGCGGGTTCCCGGTCGCGTTGCCAAACAGATTTCCGAAGACGCGATCATGGAAAATGCCGAACGCACCACGTACAGATGTCTTACCGTCGCGGAACGGGTCCCAGGCGAATCCAACTCTGGGCTCGAAATTATTTAAGTTGTTGTCGAACAACAGATGTCCTGTCCCAGGCCCGACCGGCGTGAAGGTGAAACCAAAGCAGCTTGGCAGACTGGGATCGCAATAGGGAGTCGCAGGATCGATGGAGTCCGGAGGCGCTCCGGAAGCATTTTCGAACAGGTTCGCCAGTTGGTTGTCCAATTCAAACGGCACGCCATTGAACTGGTAACGTAATCCAAAATTCAGCGTCACGTTTGGACGAATTTTCCAGCTGTCCTGCACATAAAAGTCGTACTCATGCTGGCGGAAACGACGGAAATCATCTGGCGTGCGACTTCCCGCCTTATTGAAAAACTGGCTCTGGTATTCGGTGTCCATAAAGCCGATAAGCATGTTGGACATATCCTGAAACACAAAATCAGGATTCCCGTTCTCATCCGTACCGCAATTCGGGTAAGGATCCGAATCAGGCCCTGGGGTGAACAGATCACACGGGGGCAAGTTGGGATTGGCCATGATGGTGGCGATCCCGAAATTGCTAAATGGCGCCAGGGTCACCAGACTGCGCGAGTAAAACGAATTGAAGCCATTCTCATAAACCCAGCGAGCGTCACCCCCCATTTTCACCGTGTGGGCGCCCTTCACCCAACTCAGGTTGTCGCCCAAGCTCCAGGTACCCGTCTTTCGCCACTGCCCGTTGCTGTCGAACAACGCCAGACAACCAAATCCCGCTACATCCGGAAGCGAGAAGTCCCGCGGCCGGCCGTATGGATCGACGGCACCCATATTCATCGCGCTCTGGCCGCCACAGGTGAATGGGTTATCGTTCTTGTTGTAGCCAAACTTTGCCTGGTTTACCAACGTCGAACTGAAAGTCGAGGTCAGAGACGCGCCCGTCAACAGCACATGATTCTGCGACGCTGTCCCGCCAAGGCCGCCCGGTAAAAAATCGTCGTGGAATGGATTCGGGTCCTTGTATTGATCGTAAGCTCCGTGGATCGACAGCGTGTGCTTGTCGCCGAAATGGTGATCGAGCTTGGCGGTAATGTTCTGCACGTCCTGCCGCGAGGCCGATGGATAGAACAGGTACCCACGAAACTGGTCGACCGCTGGACCATTCGGATCGGGATACAAGCTCATCATCTGGCTGATGAGCGGATCTGTCCCGAAAAACCCGCTGTTCGCTCCGCCCGCATCGATTTGCAGTGTGCAAGGCTTGGGGTTCGGAGCGCAATCGCCTTCGCTGTAATCCGTATAGCCAAACGTACCGCCATTTAACATGCTCTTGAAAGCCGCGTTCGGAACAATCGACTGATTCGTCAGCGTCGTGCGATATCGTTGCCACTCCGCGTCCACGAAGAAGAACGTCCTATTCTTGACAACCGGCCCACCGAAGTTGAACCCGAACTGGTTGCGCACATACGGATTCTGGGTTTCCATGTTGCCGGTAATGGGATCGAGGTTGTGATTGAAGTAGTCGCGCGCCCCCAGAGCGTTGTAGCGGCCAAACCAGCGTGCTCCACCATGCCAATCGTTGCCGCCGCTCCTGGTCACCACGTCGATGATGGCGCCGTTATTCCGCCCGTACTCCGGCATGAAATTGTTGGTGATGACACGGAATTCCTCAGTCGCGTCGGGATTCAGCGCAGCCAAACCGCCGGCAATGCCCGGCACCGACGTGTCGTTATTGTCCGAGCCGTCGAGCAGGAAATTGTTGTCCCGCTCGCGCGCCCCATTCACCGAAAATCCGCCCAGGCCACTATTCGACTGCACAGTTCCAGGAGACAACAAAATCAGCGAGTAGGGGTCGCGAGTGAGCAATGGAAGATCCAGCATGCGCTTGGAGTCCACAATATTGCTGACCTGCGAAGTCTCCACATCCACCGGAGGCACGTCACTGGCCCGCACCATCACTTCTTCCGACACTGTGCCGGCCTCGAGCGTGACGTCCACGCCCAAGGCTTGCGCAACCGTGAGCTGGATGTTGGGCAGGTGGTAAATCTTGAAGCTTTCCTTTTTGACCGTGATCTCATAGTGCCCCACGGGCAGGTTGGGAACGCTGTACACCCCAGTCGCGCTGGTGCTGACCGCACGCCGGGCGTTGGTCTCGAGGTTGCGGACGATGACGTCGGCACCTTGCACGACGGCGCCGGAATTATCGATTACAGTTCCTTGGATCGATCCGCTTTGCGCCGACGCGACCCCTGCGAACGCAGCGAGCATAGCCAAGATGGCGAAAAATCGAAGCTTCAACATGTTCCCTCCGGCGCGCCACGCGCGGCGCACTTCACTGCAGCATTTGCAAACAGAAAACTTTCCCTGGGACAGTGCTGGGCAGAACGGGCACAACACGCCCAGCCACTTACAGTGATATGTCATCCGTTGGTGACAAGGGAAGGTTACGAACGTAATCAGGGAAGCGGAGGTTTAACCATGAACCAGGCCCGTTCCAGTTTGGAGATGAGAAGATTTCGGAGCATGACTCTGGTTTGGGGCGTGAGGCGCTCTCGGAAAGGCAGGTTATGGGTCGGACACGACTGTCCGGCTGGGCGCATTCGAAAACAGGCGGCGGGGGCAAGCGTCCAACACGACTTGGGACGCACCCTGCAATCCCGAAAACCCGAAGAGCCGCCCACAGCCCGGCATGCAAGCTCGCTAACCCGCAGCGGCCGCTGTGCGACAGCGCTACTTCTTCTCACCCGCCTCGATCTTCTGTATCATCTGCGCCACCCCGCCGGCCATGGGCCCCTTGGGATCGAGCCGCAGATACTCCTGGAACTCCTTCACAGCGCCCAGCGGGTCCTGCTTGCGCAGAGCGATGTTCCCCAGCAGCACATGCGGCGGAGCCATACTCGGCGCCAGCGCCACGGCCTTTTGAGCGTGCGGCTCAGCGTCCTGCCACTTGCCGGTGGCCCAATAGGTCTTGGCAAGCTCGTATTGCCCGTCAGGGACGTCCGGCTTCAGCTCCAGGCCCATGGGTAAGGGACTTTTCCGCCTCGTCATACTTCTTCTTCTGGGCGTTGTACATGGTCCCGAGGGCCAAATAGCCGCCTGGAGCGGTGGGAGTGATCTCATTCGCGGACTCGAAAGCTGGCTGGGCATCGTCAAACTTGCCCAAATCCAGGTAGAGCAAACCTAACGCCAAGTATGCCTCGGAGTACTTGCTGTAGAGCTGGATGGCCTTATTGTAGTGCTTGATCGCGGCCTCCGGGTCTTTCATTTCGTTTGCCGCCTTCTGGCCTTCGTCATACTCCTTACGAGCCGCCAGCGGGATGTCGGCTCCCACGCTCGCGCCCGCCCCTTCGGGGGAACAACTGCAGGGTTACGATCCTTGGCGAATCTTAGGGTGATCTGCTCGTATGACATTTTCGAAACCGTGATGTCGATCACACTTTCATAGGCACGAATACCTTGGCCTTCAATGGTCAGGCGGTATGTGCTGGGCGCAAGGCCGTCAAAATCGAACTTCCCCTGCGAGTCTGTCGTTAGTTCAGTTTGGAAAGCGATCTTGTCGCTGCGCAGCCGAACCACGATGCGGTCGGCAAACCTGCCGTCTTCGTAGCGAACCTGGCCACGAATGAAGGCAGCCCACGTAGGCACTGTGATCAGGGTCAAGAAGGCGATTGCCATTAGCGATCGATGAACCGTAGTCATAAGGCCTCCCCCATGATTCAGGCAGCACAGGGCTCCACATCTTAGATCGGTCGGCAGACGTTAACAAACTGCTCAGGAAAATAAAAACCACCAATCGAGAGGCATCCAAAACTCGGCGCTACCAGATAGCGAAAATTTTCCTAGATCAAAAAAAAAGGGGCCTTGCGGCCCCTTTTCCTGACGAATTCCAGAGCTGTTCTCTAGAACTCGAACTTTACGCTGAACCGGCCATAGAAAGGACGCAAATAGCCGGGGTTGGTGTTGCCGTTCACAGCAGAGGGACCGGTGCCAGTCGGCTTGCCGAAGTCGGCGTTCAGCACGCCAACCGTGGTCTGCCGCTGCTGGTCCACACGCAACTGCGTACGGTTGTTGGTGATGTTGAAGAAGTCCGCTGCCAATCGCAGGCGGGATCCTTCCGTTATGCGGATCGGGTAATCGATGTGGTAGTCAACAGTACCGAAGTCCTTGGTCCTGCCAAGCGAACCACGAGCCGACGTGCAGTTGGTAGTGTCGTCCGCGCAGAACGGAACTTCGCCAGCGTTGGCATAGACCGGGTGCGCGTACAGGTTGTTGATCGGGATGCCTGTCTGGAAGTGTACCGAGCTTCCCATCGTCAAACCTTTGGCATGGTTTCCGCTGAAGGTGTAGCTAACGTAGCCGTTCACAAGGTGGCGGACATCGGTGTTTAACACGCCGGGTGTGAACTGTTGACCGAGGAGGTTGAAGTCTCCACGGGTGAAGTCGAAGAGCGAACTGATGTTAGGGTCGTTCTGACCGTTATCGTTGCGGAACGAACCCTCATAGTTTCCGGTCAGCTTGGCAATCCGGTAGTTGGCGCGCATCTGCCAACCTTTCGACATCGCCTTATTCACTTCGAACTCGATGGCCTTGTAGACCCGGTTGGGATCGACGAAGCCGTCGGCAACGCCGTCGCTACCTGGAGTCGCGGTGATTTGCGTTTCGTTGCCCGTAAGCGGATCGACAGAAAACGCATTCGGAATGCACATCGCATTGAAGCCATTGACATTCACGAAATTGCCATTGCTATCGGTCGGGACCGAATACAGCGTCGAATTGCCTGCGTTTGAGGTGCAGGCACCTGGAGCTCCCACGCTTGGATCGCCGCCTGTGACGGGATTTGTGAACGCTGCGAGGTCAATTGTCCACGGGATTTGCGATGGGTTCTTGAACAAGTCCTGCTGCTTGCTCACATTGCTGATGAAGTAGTACTGGTTGAAGCTGCTCCCCGCCAAACTGCCACCCTGGGCGGCTTCCGGAGACAGCTCCGCGTTGTCCTCGATAATGCGCTTGATCCGGCGATCTACATATCGGGTGCTGAACACGACACCCGAGTTGCCGAACTCATGCTCCAAGCCGATGATATATTCGTCCAGATATTCGCTCCGCGTACCCTTGCCGAACGCCACGGCAGCCTGCAGAGAAGCTCCGGAGTTGAAGCTGCGGACAAATCCGCCATTTGGCTGCGGAGTTTTGGTCGCCACCAATGTGCTGGCGCTTAACGGTAGGGTCCCATCCGGGTTGATGAGCACATTCCCTGCGCCATCGGTGGGCGGCACCCAGTTTGTGTCAGCGAAATCAAACTCGGCGCTGAGCGAACGGATAGCAATGTCCAGCGGCAAGTTCTCCGTATACCTGCCGAAGTTTGCATATACCTTGGTCTTTCGGTTGCCCCAAGGATCAACGCTGATACCGAAGCGGGGAGACCAGTTGTCATTGAATGTGTAGGCGGCGTTTACGCCTTCAACATGCTGCTGATCCCAGCGAATGCCGGCATTTAGCGTCACATACTTGTTGACGGACCAGTTGTCCTGAACAAACGCCGAGTGGCCGCGCGACGTCGTCTTGAAGCTCGGGCTACCGAATTCACCTCGTGTCTGCCGAAGATAGACACCCTCCCCACCGTCTGCACAGTTAGAGAGACCTGGGATGAACATTTCCGATGCAAAACTAATGTCGGCGTTATTTTCGATGCATGAGCCTGCGCGAGGCCGCACCTGGAAAGTGGCATTTGTACCGCGGCTTGACAGCACATCAGCGAGCGCCTGATCGCCTGTGAGCTGAAGAGCCAAGCCGGGATCGACTGGAATATAGCCGCCGGTGCGTTGCTTCGCCCCATCGTAATGCGAGCGGTCGTAACGGTATCCCACGGTGAGATTGTGCGATCCCAGGAAGTTAAATGTTTTCGAGGTATCTGCATTTACGCCATAGTTATCGCCAGTCGTACTTTCGTAGTAACCCAGACCCTGGCGGATAAACTGGCCGCGCAGTGGATTAGTGGTCGCGGTGCAATCCGGATTTGGAGAACCCGGCAGATCGCAAGGAATTCGCTGCGCACGGTCCACTATATTGAAGACATCCGGCGCGAACGGCTTGTCGTTGAGATTGTTGTGGCCCCAGGCAAATGAGGCATTGACCAACCACGTGGGACTGAATGTACCGTTGTAGCGCGCGGCCACGTTGCGGGTACCATACTGCAACTTGTCGAACGTGGTCTTCGACGCGGTCTGCGGCCCAAGGTTTCCGTTGGCGGTGAAATCCCCATACGTCGGGTCACCAAATATCGACCCTTCGATCTGGTGATTATTGCTGAGCTTCATCGTGAGCTTGCCCGCATACGAATACACTCGCACGGGTATCTCAAAGTTGCGGAGGGAGGTCTGCGTGCCGCCAGGAACGCTGCCCGCTGTGCCGGCATCTGAAGGATTACGGTACTGGGCAAACTGGTTGTAGTCGCGGTTCCATTGCGGATTGAACGATCCAAAGAAGAACACGCGATCCTTCAACAGGGGACCGCCGACTTCACCATCAATATCAAAATTGGCCTGATGGAGAATCTTGCCCTGCAGATTAAAGCGCTCGTCTGCACTACCGTTCGAAAAGTCGTCCGAGAATAGACGTTGCTTCTCCAGTTGCTGTGGAGCAGCGTAACCGCCGATTGTTCCATGAAACTGATTTGAGCCGCTCTTGGTCACGATTTGCACGATGCCGCCGGTGGACTTGCCGTACTGCGCTTCGAAACCGCCGGTCTTAACGTCAACTTCCTTCACAAACGATAGGTTGATACCGGTGGACAGCGAACCGTACATGCGGGAGTAGACGCCGATGCCGCCAAAGCCGCCGTCTGTGATGCTGACGCCGTCGGCAACATAGTTATTTTCGAGACCGGTACCGCCGGCGATGGAAGGATTCGCTGTGCCAGTGCCGCCGCCAGAGCTAACTCCAGGCGCCGCGTAGAAAAGGCCGGTAACGCCACGCGCGACGGGAACCGACTGGTAGAAGTTGTCGGTCAGGTTCGATCCGACTGCCGTCGAAGTCGTGTCGACCTGAACAGAGGTTGAGGTAACTTCGATCGTGGTCGCGGAAGCTCCCAGCTCCAATTTCATGCTGACGCTGGAGGTGCGACCGGTGACGACTTCCGCTGACTTGGTCTCCGCCGTTTTGAATCCTTCCTTGCTGATTTTCACGGAGTAGTACCCCGGAGTCAGCACCTGGAACAGAAAGCGCCCTTCCGCATCGGTCGTGGCGCTCCTTTCGCCGGTCGGACCAGTGATCGTCACGTTGGCACCGCCCACCACTGCGCCGGTCGGGTCGGTTACTGTGCCACCTAAATTGCCCTTCACGGTGGATTCCTGCGCAAAGCCGATAGCCGAAAGGCTAAAGAGCAATGCGGTTAGGGCAAAAACAGCTACCAGCTTTTTCGCCATAAGCCTAAACTCCTCCTTAAGTGAACCTTCGTTGATTCTTCGCTGGGCCAGAAGTGCAGTGTGCGTAAGCTACTGCGATGTGGAACACAAATCTGTACAGAACCATTGACACAGCCATGCACACCCTCTTCCAAAACAACCACCGCCTGTTAGGCTTCCTGTCTACTGTCTTGTTTACAAATATTTACAAAGAATTGACGGAGAACCTGACGGCTGGACACGGTATAGGGTTCTTCGGATATTCGTAAGTTTTAGCGCTCAGACATATGGCTTTTCATATGAGGATTTAGGGCGAGTGCGTACGTTTCAGACGCTGAGAACGGCGAAGAGCGAGGGGAAAGAATTGAGGGGGACCGACCTCATTCCTCTGCTTTTTGAGGGACCTCTGTCATCAGCGCGCGCCCCTTATTCTGAAAATCTTCGGCGCGATCAGATTTTCCGAGGTGTTGATAGTAGTTGCTCAGTGCAAGATACAAAGGACCGCTCGGGGCTTTTACTTTTAAAGCTGACTCAACTAGCTGCACTGCCTGGCTGGATCTGCCCGTTCGGTCGAGGCTGTCCGCAACTGCGAGGATGGTGCCCTCTTCCGTTTTCGAAGTCACCTCGCTCTGCCCAAACATGTCGACAACTTTGGCGAAATCCTGATGCTGAAAGTAATAATCTGCCAAGCGCGCTCGAGCCCTCTCGTTCGACGGGTTTCGGCGTAACGACTCCTGAAAGGACACCATGGCGCCCTGGGTGTCGCCCTTCGAAAGGTAAATGAGGCCCTGATCAAAATCTGCATCTCCCGAACTGACAAAATCCGCAAGCCCGTCGTCATCGATGCGCCAGACCTCCGAAGGCGAAGGATTATCCGCCACGATCTGAAACGGGATCGCACTGAATCTCTTCTGCTGCGTTTCCGGATCAATAACCGTAACCGAGAGCCGGTAATTGCCAGCTCCCAGATTCGTGGTTTCAATTTTCTTCCCGTTGACCATCGAGCCATGCGGGTCAAACTGAGCGGTCGCTACCTCTTCGTGAATGGTTTGTGCACTCCCCGAATAACTCGGCCTGCCGTACGCATAGTCCACCAGCAACTTTCCATCATTGGAGGCCTTGTTGGCAGGCGGCGAACGCCAAATCTGATAGAAGAACTTAAGATCCTGGCCAGGGACCAGAGCAAGCTCTTTTGCAACATAGGGCCGGAAGCGAATGCCTCCGCCCGAGAAGGGCAGGACGTCTGCATCTCGCGGACTGACGGGATCCGCTTGTGTAAAGGGCACCGGATCTGTAATTGCGAAGTCTTGACCCGCTTCTGGGATCGTGACAGTTTGCTCTGCCGGGAAACTGGTCTTCGTCAATAAATTGGTGAGTAGGAATTTCAGCGTGTACTTGCCCGCTGCGAGCGGAACCCATCCTTCATACAGGACCGGCTTGCCCTTTTGAACTTCCAAGTCGTCCTTACTTAGATACCTCGAAACTTTCGTCCCACGATTGAAGATTTCCTTGCCATTCTCGTCGACCACGCGCACCGTGGTATCGAGCGAATAGTAAAAACGCTTGTCTGCCTGCGCGACCGCAAAGTCTTCCGGCTGGCTCAAGCGAAGCGCGTAATGGAGTCGAATATTGCCACGTGAGTCACGCAATGGAACGCACAGAACACTCAACAGATTCCCGGGCAGTATCACCCGATGCGTGACGTCCTCGCTCAAGGCTTGCCGCAACTTGAGGGCCTCCACCGTAAACGGATGATTCGCCAGATCGCGAATCGTTCCTAGCATCAGGTCGGAGAGCAAAGTTGAATCGGCATTAGCAGTGTCTACAGGCTCACCCGGTAGCAAACTGAGCGTGGTTCGAGCGACTTCGCGGCCAAGTATACGATCGATTTGCAAGTACGATTGCTTTCGCCCCTGTTCCGCCTGGATTCCGGTCACAAGTTTATTTGGGCCATCCATATAAGGACTGTAAAGCCGGAAGTCGCCAAAGTCCTTTTCCCAAAAAACGATATAGAAGAATGGCGGCAACGCCGGATGTGCACTGCCATAAAACCATATCTCCATCCCACGAACACCGCTCTGCGCGACATAACGCGCCTTCTGCTGCGGCGGTCCCAGCGTGATGTAGATGCGGCCCATGTCGGTGTTCCAGCCGTCGCCGAATTTGCCGAAATGGTCGCTGGCATACTGCAATCTCTCGTAGTGTTCTTGACGATACGAATTGGTGGGCGCGCCGGGGTTAGGATTGCGGATTTCCCAGAAGTGCTCGATGAACTTGTCCCGGGCCTCGTCACTGCTCAGCCCCTTGAAGGTCTCTTTCTCTTCATTCGTAATGATGTAGGCAGCGTCCTTCTTCAACCACTGGTTGTATTTCGGCGGTAATTTGTTCGAACTGCCGGCAACCGCCAGGCTGGTTAGCAGTGAAAGCACAACAGCCGGGCTGAGGAACGAGGAGAGACGGAGCTTGCGAATCAAGCAGGACAGAGATGTTGGCATGCCGGGTATCGTGTTTAGCGTATTGTTAATCATGGAAGGCGTCAAGGCGGGAACGTTGCTCAATTCCGGTGTTCATGAGCGATTTCAGAGCATCTACCTTCACGGCATCTCCCTCTTCAACGCCGCCCACTTCTTTGAAGCGCATGAGGTTCTGGAGGATGTCTGGCGTGACGCTCCTGAGCCGGAGCGTAAGTTCTTGCAGGGGTTGATCCAGGTTGCGGTGGCCTTTGTTCATTATTCACGGGGAAACCAGATTGGCTGTCGCTCAGTGCTGCAACGGGCGCGGCGGAACCTCTCGGCTTACCCGAAAGAACATGGTGGCCTCGATCTGGCCTCGCTGCGGGACAGCCTTGAGCAATGGTGTGTGGCCATCGATCGCGATTTACCCATGCCTCCACTCCCTAGATTCGAGACTCCTTGAGAGTTCCGGGCCCGTTGCAGAGCGACAGGCCGATCAGATGTAGGCCCCCTCTTGCCAACCCGCCTGCTAGAATCGCTTATTCGTGAATTCCCCGATTACCTCGAAATCCGCTGCGACGAAGCGTCCTGCCAGCGTGCCCATGCTCGACCTGGGTCGGCAGTATGCGTCCATACGACGTGAGATTCTGGCCGCTGTCGAGCGGGTGTGCTCATCCCAGCACTTCATTCTGGGCGAGGAGGTCGAATCTCTCGAACGGGAAGTCGCTACGTTCACCGGTGCGGCTCACGCCGTTGGTTGTTCCTCTGGAACCGACGCACTATGGCTGGCGCTCACTGCAGCAGGAGTCCAGCCTGGCGACGCAGTCATCACCACACCGTTCAGTTTCTTTGCCTCTGCGAGTGCAATCGTGCGCGCGGGGGCGCGGCCTGCCTTTGTCGACATCGATCCTCGCACCCTTAATTTGGACCCAGTAAAGGTGGCGGCATATTTGCACGCGGGAAAATCCATACGGCTGCGCGCGCTGTTGCCCGTCCACCTCTACGGCCAATGCGCCGACATGGACGCTTTCGCTCGGCTCGCCCGCGAATTTCAACTTACGATCATCGAGGACGCGGCCCAGGGCATTGGTGCAGGATGGCGCGATGGACGGGCAGGTTCTCTCTCGGACGCCGCCGCCTTCAGCTTCTACCCCAGCAAGAATCTCAGCGCGTACGGGGACGCGGGCATAGTCACGACCAGGAATCCGGAACTGGCAGAACGGATGCGCCGCCTCCGCAACCATGGCAGTCCCCAGCGATATTTGCACGAGGAGATGGGCTGGAATTGCCGTCTGGATGCGATTCAGGCGGCGATACTTGGCGTGAAGCTTCCTCGCGTGGAAAGCTGGAACCGGCGCCGCGCGGAGCATGCGGCCACTTACAATCGCCTCCTTAGGAACGCCGGTTTGCTGTCAGCGACTTCTGATGACCCTGTGCGTAGCATTGAGGTTTCGCCCCATGCGCTTCACGTCTATCACCAATTCGTAATTCGCGTACAGCGCCGCGATGAGCTTCGCCGTTTTCTTGCTGAACGGAGCATCGGCACTGAAATTTATTACCCGATTCCTCTTCATCTGCAGCCGGCGCTTGCGTATCTCGGATATCGCGAGGGCGATTTGCCCGAAGCTGAACGGGCGGCGCGTGAAGTTCTTGCTCTTCCGATGTTTCCAGAATTAACCGAAACAGAACAGCAATTCGTCGTGGAGAGCATCTCAGAGTTCTACAGCTAGCTCGGTAGCCTGCCACCGCGGCGCTTTCTATCTCGTCTCGTGCAAATATTTCCCGATCGGTAGGTCGCTACATCGTCGGCACACCCCTCACACTCTCAGGAAATGCCTGTACCCTCTGTATGCGATTTCCCGTAGGCCCGCTCGCACAGTTCCCGAGGAACTACCGTGTGCCGCCGTAACGCACTCAGTACAAACGCTCTACAAGTCAGCGCGAATCATCGAAAAAAACGAGGACTCCAAGACCGATTCTTGGCCACGCATTTGCTCATGGCATAGTAGCCGCAACAAATTCCTCGGAGGATATGATGACAAAGACGAAATCTCTTTTGACCTTGGGTGCACTGACGCTCGCTCTGAGCGCGGCCCCACTGTTCGCGCAACAACCTGATGCTAATTCGCCCTCGACGGGCAGCGCCTCGTCGCAGTCGCAGCAACCCGGACAGCAGCCCGCGAATCCGCCGTCGAGCCAGCAGCCCGGACAGACGGATCCGAACTCGCCCAACTCCGCGACGCCACCCGCTGGCCAATCCGGGTCCGACGCCTCGGCGCAGTCTTCTGCCGACGGACAGAGCTTCAGCGGCACAGTAGCGAAGTCTGGTGACAAGTTCGTTCTGCAGGATGCCAGCGGCAAGACCTATGACGTCGACCGCCAGGAAGAACTGAAGAAGTACGAAGGCAAGCAGGTTCGCATCAAGGGTACGCTTGACCCTGACGGCAAGACCATCCACGTGAAATAAGCGGTCGTAAATCAAGATAGTCAAAGGGGCCATAACCAAGGCCCTTTTTTCTTTTCTTACCTATTGCGCAGAACCTTATTGGTCGCCATCGGCCTTCCTAAGTCCATTGTTTTCAATTCATTGACAATAGACGTTTCTAGCCGCTATGCTTCCGTGCCAGCCCACTGGAAAACCTCGAGTCTCATTTACAATCGCAGCCGCATCATTCGCACATACACATAAACGATGACCTCGCCAGATCTACGATCTCGGACTGCGTCTAGGGATTTTGACCTGTCCAGTCTGTGCCAGAATTTTCGTCTCATCTTCGGCGGCTCCCCCCGCATATTCCGAGCTCCGGGCCGGGTCAACCTGATCGGCGAACATACCGACTACAACCAGGGCTTCGTCATGCCCGCCGCGGTAGACCTCTATTGCTGGATCGGCATCGACCTCCGCGACGACCGCCGCCTCCATCTGTTCTCATCGAACCTCGACGAAGAGGTCGCCTGCGATCTCTCCCAAACACCGTCCCCGCGTGGAGATTGGACGGACTACATCGTGGGCACGGCGCTAGCTCTCGAACATTTCGGCGACTCGATTCGCGGCGCAAATATTCTCGCAGCCGGGAACATTCCTCTGGGATCGGGTCTGAGTTCCTCCGCCGCCATAGAAGTCGCCACCGGATACGCGCTTCTCAACCTGAATGGGCGTCCGATTGACCTGGGTCAACTTGCTGTGGCATGCCGGCGCGCGGAAAACGAATTCGTGGGCGCCCGTGTGGGCATCATGGATCAGTTCATCTCGGCACATGGCCGTGCCGGGCATGTCCTCATGCTCGATTGCCGTTCGCTTGCTTCAACTGCGTTCCCGATCCCGGCTGACCTCCGCCTGGTTGTCTGTAATACCGGTGTGAAGCATCAGCATGCGGCCGGAGAATACAATGCGCGACGAAGCCAGTGCGAAGAGGGCGTACGTCTGCTGGCGACTCGCTTTCCCGGTCTCGAATCGTTGCGCGATCTCACGCCCACTCAACTGGAGCTGCACAAATCAACGCTGCCGGAGTTGATCCACCGGCGCTGCCGCCACGTCGTGACCGAAAACGACCGGGTTCTACGTACGGCGGATGCGCTGACCGCTGGGGACCTATCTACCGTCGGGCATCTCATGGCGGAGTCGCATCGCAGCCTGCGCGACGACTACGAAGTCAGCTGTCCGGAGCTGGATGTCATGGTTGAGATCGCGTCCCGTTTGCCGGGCGTAATCGGTGCGCGCATGACGGGCGGGGGCTTTGGCGGATGCACGATCAATCTTGTTCATGCGGATGCGACTGAGAGTGTCGGGCACGAGTTGGCAAGGGAGTACGAAGATCGCACGCGCATCCATCCGGAGATTTACGTTCTCAATGCCACCGATGGCGTCCGGGAGATCACTGCCTAGAACATGGATCTGACTCCGCTCAAAGACACTCCACATCGCCGCTTCAATCCCCTGACCGGCGAGTGGGTCATCGTCTCTCCTCATCGGACGCTGCGGCCCTGGCAGGGGAAGATCGAGAAATTTGCGACGCGGGATGCACCGCACTACGATCCGAATTGTTACTTATGCCCGGGCAATGCACGGGCGGACGGAGCGCATAACCCGCCGTACTCTTCCACGTTTGTCTTCGACAACGATTTCGCCGCGCTGCTGGCCAACCCTGCGGAATTGAGCATCGCGGAAGCCGGTCTTTTGGTTGCCGAGACCGAACGCGGCATCTGTCGCGTCGGATGTTTTTCGCCGCGCCACGATCTGACCATTCCACGCATGTGCGCGGCAGATCTCCGCTTGGTTGTTGACATGTGGATCGACCAATCCAACGAACTCGCTGGCGTTCCCTGGGCCCGCCACGTACAAGTGTTCGAAAATCGCGGAGCGATGATGGGCGCCAGCAATCCGCACCCCCATTGCCAGATCTGGGCCACCGCTCACCTGCCCAATCAAGCGGTCCGCGAACAGGCGTCCTTCGAGCAATACACGAGGAAGAACAGCTCGTGCCTGCTCTGCGAGTATGTTCGACTCGAACGGAGTCTGCGGGAACGCGTGATCTGCGAAAACGATGCCTTCGTCGTAGTGGTGCCTTTCTGGGCAGTATGGCCTTATGAAACATTCCTGCTCAGTAAGCGCCACGTTGGTTCCCTTTCGGACTTAAACACCGGCGAACGGGACCTTCTCGCCGACACGCTGAAAATGATCACCACGCGCTACGACAACCTGTTTGAGATCTCGTTTCCGTATTCGATGGGCTTTCATCAACGGCCCTTACGGGACCAAGCCGGCGGTGACTGGCACTTGCACGCGCACTACTATCCACCGTTGCTCCGTTCGGCCACCGTCCAAAAATTTATGGTTGGCTATGAAATGCTTGCCAGCCCACAGCGGGATATCACGCCCGAGGCTGCGGCTGAGAGGCTGCGTCAGTTGCCGAAAGTTCACTTTTTAGATCGTTCGTGAAATCCAGATTGCGTGGAATTGGATCTCTGATACCAAAGCCGTCCAGGAGGACGCATGAACTTTTGCCGAACCTTTCTAGCTTCGTGTCTCGTCATTCTGTGCGTCGCGCCACTTTGCCTAGCCGCTCCCTCTGATTCATCTTTGAAGACTCCGATCCTGGGCGCCGCCTGGTATCCCGAGCAATGGCCTGAGGCCCGG
Source organism: Acidobacteriota bacterium (assembly GCA_046728215.1). Taxonomy (GTDB): domain Bacteria; phylum Acidobacteriota; class Terriglobia; order Terriglobales; family Acidobacteriaceae; genus Gp1-AA133. The sequence continues at coordinate 105,387 of JBKPEB010000002.1, forward strand.
TGGGAAGCCGATCTCACCCTGATGCAACAAGCCGGCATTCACATGGTGCGCGTTGGTGAATTCGCGTGGAGCCGCATGGAGCCTAGTGAAGGCCAGTACGACCTCGACTGGCTGGAGCGCGCCATCGCGGCGGCTGCGCGCCACAATATTTCAACCGTAATCGGTACGCCCACGCCGGCTCCCCCAGCCTGGCTGACGCAGAAGTATCCGGCGACTCTCCGGACGCTCGAGGACGGGCGCAAAGACCAGCATGGCAACCGCCAGCAGTTCAACTGGGCGAATCCGAAGTATCGCGAACTGACGCGCAAGATCGCCGAGCAACTCGCCAAACGGTTTGGCCACAATCCTAATGTCATTGGCTGGCAGATCGACAACGAGTACGCCAATGCATCGTTCGACGCGGACACAAAAGCACAGTTTCAGCAGTGGCTCAAGGCGCGCTACGGCACGCTCGACAATCTGAACACGCGCTGGACAACTTCATACTGGAGCCAGACCTATTTCTCTTGGGATCAGATTCCCATTCAAACGGGATACGGCAACCCGGGATTGCTGCTCAGCTGGATGCGGTTTGTCAGCGATACATGGAGGAGCTATCAACAGATCCAACTCCAGGTGATTCGTGCCAATGCTGACAAGCGCCAGTTCATTACGACGAACCTGATGGGCTGGTTTGATGGCTTCGACCACTACGTCGTCTCGCAGGACCTCGATCTGGCAGCCTGGGACGATTACGTGGGGCAAGGCCACCTGAATCCCGCACGCAACGGCGCAACCCACGATTTGACGCGCGGCTTCAAGCAGCAGAACTTCTGGGTCATCGAGACGCAGCCGGGATCGGTCAATTGGGCTGGGATCAACAATTCACTCGATAAGGGCGAGGTCCGTGCGATGGCCTGGCATGACGTCGGCCACGGCGCTGACGCGGTCAGCTACTGGCAATGGCGGAGCGCGCTCAGCGGTCAGGAACAGTATCACGGGACCTTGGTTGGTGCTGATGGCACGCCCGTGCCGTTGTTTGGCGAAGTCGCACAACTCGGCAAAGAATTCGAGAAGGCCGGTCCCGTTCTCACCAATACAAGCCCGCGCTCGGATGTCGCCCTCCTTCATTCTTATGACAGCCGCTGGGCCATTCAATGGCAGAAGCACAACAAGAACTACGATCCCGTGGAAGAGATCATCAGCTACTACGAACCGATCCGCGCCATCGCGCAGTCAATCGACATCATCCCGCCGACTGCCGCTTTGACTCGCTACAAACTGGTGGTAGCTCCCGGACTCAACGTACTGTCCGATGCAGCGGCCAAGAACCTTATCGACTACGTCCAAAACGGCGGTCATCTTGTGCTTGGCCAGCGCTCCGCGATGAAGGATGACGACAACGCACTGCAAACCGACCGCCAGCCCGGCCCTCTGGGCAAACTGCTCGGCGGGCGCGTGGAACAGTATTACGCGCTCACGGATCCCGTCCCAGTCTCGGGCGATTGGGGCACAGGTGAAAGCCGCCTGTGGGCCGAGATGCTCAGCGCGCGCGCTTCCGACACCCAGGTCTTAATGCGCTACGGCAAGAGCAATGGCTGGCTTGATGAACAGCCCGCCGCAATCACCCGAAAGGTCGGCAAAGGACGCATCACCTACATCGGCGCGTGGCTGGATCCCAAAGCAATGCAGCAGGCAGCAAAGTGGATGACGACCGCGAGCAACGTAACGCCGGCTTTTGGCGACGTCCCGGTGGGTGTCGAGGTCTGCCCACGTTACAGCGAAAATCACGGCGCGGTGTTCGTCCTGGTCAACTTCTCGCAGCAGCCACAGACCATCCAACTTCCGCGGACCATGACCGATGTCCTGGGTGGAGGCGATAAGAAATCAGTCGAACTCGCGGTGTACGGCGTCGCGGTGCTTGCCGCCAAGTAGTCGCCGGACGTCTCGACAAGACAGAACGTCGTCTCGACCAAGAGTCAAACGTTCAACGACTGTAATCCTTAGCGAAGTGAGGTGACAGCCGAACGAAGTCGAAGGACCCGCGTTGGGCCACTTGCCCGTTGGCACCCGAAGAATCCTTCCAGACTGCAGTTCCAGCCGTTCCAGCAGTCGCGGCTCGGGTGCGCGAACCGATAACTGTTTGACTCCATCCCACCCAGCACACTACGATTACGCCCGCATCTTTGCCCGCCGGATGGAGACAAGCCTAATGTGCTCGCTAGAGTTGACGCAGCTTCGCTGCGTTCGATGCATTCTTCTGTCTTTCCTGCTTCTCCTCATTGCTGTCTCGCCACTCGCCGCCGGAACAAAGGCCGACAAGCGCAATACGAAAGGCACCGACAAGCAAGAAGACAAGAAAGAAGAAAAGCTTCCTCTTAAGCCCGCACGCAAGGTGGAATTCACCACCGACGAGGGCACATGGCTGTCACTCGACGTCTCGCCCGATGGCAAGACCATCATCTTCGATCTTCTCGGCGATCTTTATACGCTTCCCATCACCGGCGGCGAGGCAAAGAAGCTCACGAGCGGTATGGGCTTCAACAACCAGCCGCACTTCTCGCCGGATGGCCAGTCCATCGCGTTCGTTAGCGATCGTGGCGGCTCGGAAAATGTCTGGATCTCCAAGCCTGACGGATCGGATGCAAAGCAACTCAGCCAGGACGAGCAAGTGGAGTTCGCGTCCCCTAGCTGGACACCTGACAGCCAGTACGTGATCGCGTCCCGCGAAAGCCAGTTCCCGGTCCAGACCTTCGAACTGTGGATGTATCACGTCAAAGGCGGCGCAGGAGTGCAGATCACGAAGGGCAAAGCGAAGCCCGACGCGAACCCGCGCGACTGGACCCACACCATCGGCGCTTCTGCGTCGCGCGATGGTCGCTACCTTTATTACACGTCGCGCGGAGGCTTCTTCGATAAGGTGTACAACGTCGCGTTCCCGCTCTCCCAGATCGCGCGCCGCGACCGCATTACCGGAGAGGAGGATGTTGTCACCGACGCTCCGGGCAGCGCGTTCAGCCCGGTCATTTCACCTGACGGCAACAAGCTGGTCTACGGCACGCGCTATGAAACTGAAACTGGGCTGCGCATCCGCGACATGAAGACGGCGGAAGAACACTGGCTCAAATACCCCATCCAGCGCGACGATCAGGAATCGCTGTTCACGCGTGACTTCCTCCCCAGCTACGCCTTCATGCCCGACAGTAAAGACGTGCTCGTCACCTGGGGTGGAAAGATTCATCGCGTTAATGTCGATAGCGGCGAAGAACACGAGATTCCGTTCACCGCCAAGATCGCACGCGACCTCGGACCGAATCTCAACATCCCCTTGCGCGTCGAGGACGGGCCGGTCCAAGTGCGGATCGTCCAAGGCCCGGTGGAGTCGCCAGACGGCAAGCGCCTGGTCTTCTCCGCGCTCACTCATCTTTATGTAATGGATCTTCCTTCGGGCACTCCAAAGCGTGTCACCAACGATCGGAATCGCGAGTTTCAGCCTGCGTGGTCGCCCGACGGCCAATGGCTGGCCTACGTAACATGGTCCGCAGAGGGCGGCCACATCTGGAAAACTCGTGCGGACGGGACCGGCTCCCCACAGCAGATCACAAAGGTCCCCGCCTACTACCGCGACCCTGTATGGTCACCCGACGGCCAGCGCATCGTCGCGTTGCGAGCGCCAAGAATTGCCCACGTAGAAGAGTTCGACGAATTCGGCCATCAAGGAGCCATGGACCTGATTTGGCTTTCGGCTGACGGGGGCGACGCCAACTTCATTCTTCCCGCTCGCGGAGGTCAGCATCCGCATTTCGGCCCCGAGAAAGATCGCGTCTATGTCTACTCCGACGCCGGACTAACCTCGATGCGCTACGACGGCACGGATCGCCGTTCGATCGTAAAAGTAGTCGGCAAGACGTGGTTCCCGCAGCCTCCAGAGAAAGGCGACGGCAATCCCGCTGACGACGTGCGACTCAGTCCAGATGGCAACTGGGCGCTGGCGCAGGTGAGTACCCAGCTCTACCTGCTCGCCGTGCCCCACATGGGCGGAGAAGCCCCAATCGTCGACGTGAGCAAGGCCGTCGTCCCGCTCACCAAGCTCACCGACGTTGGTACCGACTACATGGCCTGGTCCGCCGACAGCAAGACCATCACCTGGGCGGTCGGTTCTACATTCCTGCGCCTCCCCATCGACAAAGTGGTCTTCGAGAAGCCCAAGCCGAGTGACGAGAAAGACAAAGATAAAGATAAGGACAAAGACACCGAGTCGAAGCCCGAGCCGAAACCCCAGCCTCCGCAACCACCGGAGCCGCCCCGTACCAAGATCGCGAAGAACGCGTCGTCCGACGCCGACACCTCGTCCGATGCGGACAAGGACTCCGACTCCGCCAAGAAAGAAAAGCAGAAGAAACCCAAGCCGGAAGAAATCACCGTCAAACTCGAATTTCCACGCCATCGTCCGTCAGGCACGGTGGTTTTGCGCGGCGCTCAGGTCATTACGATGCACGGCGACGACATCATCTCTGACGCCGACATCGTCGTGAAAGACAATCGCATCGCCGCCATCGGCACCCGCGGAAAACTCTCCGTACCGGACGGCGCGAAAGTCATCGACGTCAGCGGCACAACGATTGTCCCCGGCTTCATCGACATTCACCCGCACTGGTCCGAGATTCGCCGCGGTGTTCTCGACCTCCAGAACTGGGGATTCCTTGCCAACCTCGCCTACGGCGTCACCGCCGGACGCGACCCGCAGACCGCTACCAACGACATGTTCGCCTACCAGGATCTCGTCGATAGCGGCGACATCATTGGTCCGCGCGCTTATTCCACTGGTCCTGGCGTGTTCCCCGACACGGACTTCCAATCGCTCGACGATGCGAAAGGCGTCGTCGATAAGTACAAGCGCTTTTACCGTACGTCGTACCTGAAATCCTACCTTGTCGGAAACCGCAAGCAGCGCCAGTGGATGGTGATGGCCTGCAAGTCGGAAGGCGTGATGCCAACCACCGAAGGCGGCCTGGATACCAAGCTTGACCTCAGCCACGTTCTCGACGGCTTCAGCGGCAACGAGCACAGCATGCCGATCACGCCGCTGTACGGCGACGTCGTGCAACTCATGGCCAAGTCTGGCATCTTTTACACGCCCACCTTGATCGTCGCATACGGCGGCCCCTGGGCGGAAAACTTCTTTTACGAAACGACGGAGGTGCACGACAACCCGAAGATTCGCCATTTCATGCCGCATAACCTGCTCGATGATCACACCCGCCGGCGCCCGATCTGGGTGCGCAATGACGAGCAGGTCTTTCCGCGCTTGGCGGCGCAGGACGCCAAGATCATCAAAGCCGGCGGAAAGGTCTGTATCGGCAGCCACGGCCAATTCCAGGGCCTCGGCTATCACTGGGAGATGTGGGCGCTCGCTTCCGGCGGGATGGGCAGCCTGGAAGTGCTCAAGTCCGCAACCATCCACGGCGCCGAAGCTATGGGGCTCGACAAAGACCTCGGTTCGCTCGAACCGGGCAAGATGGCAGATCTTGTCGTCCTCAATAAAAACCCTCTCGACGACATACGCAACACCAACGCGATTCGCTACGTTATGAAGGACGGCGAACTCTTCCAAGGCGATACGCTAGATCAGGTATGGCCCTCCGAGAAGAAGCTTCCCCCTCTATGGTGGTGGAACGAAAAACCGTAACGCCCGCAACCGGGCCACGCATAGGTCGGGTCATCCCCACACTCGAACGATGCGCACTGCCGAGCGCGCCCTATAAACTACTCTCGCCCGATTTGAGCATTTCGCCGGCAGTCCGCCGGAAGCAAGCGCTCACGGGCCAAATCTCAATTCCCTGAGACCCCGCGAGGTGTTTGATGGCCTGTAACCCCGAGGTTCTGAAGCATGTTCCCCTGTTCGCGCTGCTCGATGAGGACGAAACCGCTGTCCTTGCCGGACAGGTCGAGTTGAAGAAATTCGCCCCCCGCCAGCGCATCTACAAAATAGGAGACCCCGGAAGCCAAGCCTATGTCATGGTCTCCGGCACGGTGCGCGTCACCACGGTGGATCAGGACAACCAGGAAGTTGTCGTCGACGAGCCGCAGCACGGCGAGTTCTTCGGCTTTGCCTCCATGCTGGAACAGACGCCGCACCAGACCACAGCCATCGCGCTCGAGGAGGCCACCTGCGTCGAAGTCGACCGCAATGACATCGCTGTGCTCTTGCAGCGCAAGCCTCTCGCCGGTATGGATATGCTCACGGTTCTTGGCAAACAGTTTCACGCATCGCAACAACTGGTGCGCCTTCGCGCCATGCGCAACCCCAACGAAGTCATCGACCGCGAGGCTACCTTCGGAGAACGAATCGCAGACACTGTCGCCGGCTTCGGAGGCTCATGGACTTTCATCATCCTCTTCCTGAGCGTCCTCGTTCTTTACAGCACGATAAATATTTTGCTGGGCGCTAGAGCCTGGGATCGCTATCCCTTCATCCTTCTGAATCTCTTTTTGTCGATGCTCGCTGCCATCCAGGCTCCGGTCATCATGATGAGCCAGAATCGGCAGGATTCTCGCGATCGCCTGCGGAGCGAACTGGATTACGATGTGAACCGGCGTTCGGAATCTGAAATTCAGGGCCTGGCCAGCAAACTGAATCATATCGACGAAAAGATCGCCGATATCGAAGACCTGTTGCGAACTCGCCAGCTCCAATGAGCAATCAGCTAGAGGCGAATGCAAAAAAAGCCCAGCACCGAGGTGCTGGGCAAGTTTTCGATTGAGTCACCGTCACTCTAGTAGGAGAGAACCGGGGGAATAGCTGCTTACTTCGCCTCCGCCTTGGCATTCGCCTTGGCTTCTGCGGAATATTTTTTCACGGTCGACAGAAACGTATCAGACCCTTTCGGTGCGGGCACTCCGCCCGTCAGAATCTTCTCGAACGATGTGTTATCGCCATATAGCACGCGTGTTTCGTCATTGTCCTGGCTGATGGCGGCGCCATTCAAGGCAATGCCGGCGAACACACCGCGGGCCCGGGAATACGAAAGCACTTCCGCCCGCATCTTCCAATCAGTGTCGCCTTCCGCGTGGCGCCCCACCGGCCCGGCGGCCACCGATGCGTCGGCACCCAGTTTGAATTTGCTGTTTAGCAAGCTGCGCATGCCTTTGTCATTCATGATCAGCATCACCACATCCACGGCCTCGCCGCCGATTTGGAATCCAACACTGCCGCCTGCGAGTTTGAAGGGAGCCGGCGCACTCCAGCCACTTGCGGTTTGGCAGGTCGCGACACCTTTCCCGTAGTTCGCACCCACGACAAAGCCGCCCTTCAACATGGAAGGAACAACGGCTACGCACTTCGCGGATTCCATAATCTCTTGCGGAATGCCTTTATCTGGCGTTCCCATGATTTCGTTCAGGACCGTAGCTGCGGAATCCATCCGCCGCATTTCGTCTGATATGTCTTTCTTGTCTTTGTCGTCTGCCCACGCTCCGGCAACGAAACAACACAACGCAACCATCAACAGCAAGGATGAACCGGCAAGGAATTTCTTCATGTCACCTCCACCTCAGTCGAAGGTCCAAATTGCGACACGTTCTTGCGAACTATTTTCCAATCCGGGCGAGCGAGCAGCAGCCCTTTCTTCGCAAGACTGCCTCTCGCTCCTCAGACAACCGGACTACGCCCTTGGATCACACGGATCAATACGACAATGATCGCAAGCACGAGCAACAAGTGTATGAAACCGCCCAGCGTGTAGGAGCTCACCATGCCGAGCGCCCAGAGTACCAGCAGAATTACCGCGATCGTCCAAAGCATTGGAACCTGCTTTCTTGGCCGCTTCCAGCACGGCCTACGGTTGATAGCGCCGATTAAACCTAACGAGCAGGGAGTTTAGGCCGCTCGCCATGAAACTCAGAATCCAGTTAACACCCTAGGTCAGCCTCCATAAGTTCCTTATTTCGCGCCTACTGCACAGAGTATTCGTACTGCATTGCGGTCGAATTCGCGGTAGGCCGAATTCCAAGTGGCCTGCGTAGAAAACGACGGAGACGCACGCGCGCCTGATGAAGCTGCGACTTCGAGTTGCCGACGGAACAACCCAGTTCGCGCGCGATCTCGCTATGCGCTTTGCCTTCGACATCGTGCAACAAGAAGATGGTCCGGTAACCGGGGGGCAGTTTGCGCAAAGCACGGTGAATCGCTATCCGGTCGATCGCGCCGGTCAATTGCAGGTCGTCCACGGGGCAAGCGTTCAGGATCGCGCTCTCCGCAGAATCTTGGGTGTTTCCGCCGGTGTCCAGGGACACGGGCTTGCCATGACTCGTTCGCAGCCGCATGAGAACTACATTGACGGTCAGCCGATAGAGCCATGTCGAGAGTGCTGAATCTCCGCGAAACGTGGGCAGCTTTTGAAAGCACTGCAGAAATGCTTCCTGCGCGCAATCTTCTGCCTCTGCTCTCTCGCGAGTAATGCGTAAACAGATTGCGTACACTCTTCTCTTGTGAGTTTCGTAGAGCTGAGCGAATGCTTCTTTGTCGCCCAGTTGTGCCTGGCGCACTAACTGCATTTCCGAAAGCGTTTCAGCCCGCAGCTTCATTGTCATGTTGCAAATAAAAACATGCTGCGGATAAAGCGTGCATCGGGGGCTTGCTGTAGAGTGCACAACACAAATACGTAAAATTGCGAGCCAGCAAACTCAGAAACGACCGCTGCAGCCCTGTAAAATATAAGGCCAGGTCATCGTGTGGGCCGCTATTCATGCGGCAATCCTGCGTTTTTCACTCGTCCGTTTTCATCACGACGTTCGATTTCCTGAATGCGGACGAATGGATCGCATGTCCGGTGGATGACGTGCGTCCTCATCTGCGGCGATGGATAAAGAAACGCATCAGAGGGTCTACTAGCTGCAAAATTTACACGAGCTTCCAGGTGAGTGGAACACCTTAAGTGCTAATTCTCAGTCGCTTACGAGTTTGGCACGCGCGATGCTAACTGGTATCCCTAGATGCAGGGCTTGTAAACCTTTGTAAACCGTGGTTGATGGGACGTGAAATCCGCGTCATCATCATCTATGCCGTGCGGTTGAGAATCCCAGTCACTCATCCCCGGTTCTCATCGCAACCCAGGTTTTCTTCGTGCCGCAGACTTGAACGTCAACCATACGGAGAATGCGTCCATGCATGAAGTCGTGGTTAAGAATTTAGTCGCGCGTTCGCGTTACGCGCGGATCCTACGAGTTTCGTATCCTGATCATCTTCGCTTGCGCGCGCTCTTCGGTGCACCTTCTTTGGAAATTTTGCATCTAGAACTTACGCGCGTGCCTGACACTCTCCCGCTCGGAGGTGAAATATGAGCGCTTTTCGAATTTTGATTGCAGATGATCATGAGATTGTTCGCCGTGGTATCCGTGCACTGATTGAAAACCATCCGGGATGGGAAGTGTGTGCGGAAGCGGCGGATGGCCGGGAAGCAGTGGAGAAAGTGCGTGAACTCCGCCCAGACCTGGCGCTTGTTGATGTCAGTATGCCGAACCTGAACGGACTGGACGCCGCTCGGCAGATCGTCGACATCGCTCCCCAAACCCGCGTGCTGATTCTCACTATGCACGAATCCGAACAGATCGTGCGCGAAGTGCTGGAAGTCGGTGCCCGCGGTTTCCTCCTCAAAACGGATGCCGCTCGCGACCTGGTTTCCGCGATCCAGGCTCTCCAGCGCCGCACCACGTTCTTCACTTCGAGCGTGGCAGAGATGGTGCTAAACGGTTTCCTCGACGGGCGCGGTGACACTCGCAAACTCTCCAAGGAGCGCCTCACGCCGCGGGAACGCGAAGTGGTGCAACTTCTTGCCGAAGGGAAAAGTAGCAAGGAGGTCGCCGTCGTTCTCAATCTCAGTGTGAAGACGGCCGAGACGCATCGTACCAACGTCATGCGCAAGCTTGACCTACACTCGGTCGCTGACTTGGTCCGCTATGCTGTCCGGAACAAACTCGTCCAGGTCGCTTAATCCATGTATTCCTTTCAGTTAGCTCCGATGTGTCGCTAAGGGATGCTTCCGGTCAACGCTACGGCGTTGACCGGATACCCTTTGATTTCCCCCCTCCTTACCGTAAGTCCAGCGGTTTCCACCAGGATCTGGAACCGTGGCGCGGTGCACTGTCGGTGACAGTGGACCGCGCCCCGGCGCTTCCACAGAACCGGTTAAGTCCTGGGGGGAGGGTGTCACGACGACTACACCAGGAAGAGTATTGGTAATTAGCGCCGGCGAAAATCGCGACGTCGTTACCGCCGCGATGAATCACTGGTCTATCGAAGCGGTGCCTTGCAATGGAGTTCGAGAGGCTCGCACTCTCCTGTCCAGCGCAAGGCCCTCACTGATCTTCTGCGAGGAAGATCTCCCGGATGGAACCTATCGAGAGTTGCTGCATGACCTCAGCAAGGCCGCGAGAACGCGTCTGGTCGTAATCTCGGCCGCGGCCGAGCGCGACGAGCACTACAACGAAGCGCTCGCCCTTGGAGCCTTTGACATGATCGCAAGCCCTTGCCGCCGCAGCGACGTGCAGTGGATCGCGATCCGTGCCATGCAGGACGAATTGCGACGCACCGGCGGCCGCCGACGGCCGAAGCTCGGCCCCGAAGCCCTGCCCGGTGCTGAACTCGCCTCCAACGATACGGGCGAGGGCTCCCTGCCGAACGGACAGTAGCCGAAAGGACGGGCGGCTCCGCACGTTGCTGTTGATTGATGACTCTCGATAAGACCCAGCCTGAACGCACTCGCTAGTAGTAGTTCGCGGACCACCGAAAGTCGTAGTTCTCGGACGCACCATGATTTGCCTTCCACATCGCCGGGCGTGGCTGTGGGTACTGTTGAGCCATTTGTATCCCAAAGCTGCACGCCCGGCGCACTACCCTGCACGTCGAGCCCGAAACCTGGCAATGGCAGCGCTTTGTGTGTGCGCCATGCATTCCCTCGCTCAGGACGCGGCGCCTTCCGGTGCTGCCGTTCCGCCAGACACCAAGCAGGAAACATCCGTCGCCCCTTTTGCCGGCGCGTCCCACGCGAAGTCCGACTCAGCCGAGGCGTGGGAAGTTTTATCCACCGGAGCGAAAGACAAGAACTCGATTCGCCGTGCCGAAGCCATTTCTGCGTTGAGCACGCTGCCTCCCACCCGAGGCGTGGTTCGCCTCGTCGAGAGTGGCCTGGACGATAATGACGCAGCCATTCGCGAACTGGCCGCCCGAGCCCTTGGAGAAATGCGCGCCCGTTCTGCAATTCCAAAACTGACGAATGCTCTCGACGACGAGTCCGGAGAAGTGAGCTTCGCTGCTGCAAGGTCGCTCTGGCGTATGGGCGATCGTACTGGACGCAAAGTGTTTCTCGATCTTCTCGCAGGCGAAAAGTCCTCGACCGGCGGACCGGGCGGTCTAATTAAGAATCAGTTTCAGGCAACTCGCCGTCGGTTCGACGATCCGAAGAGCTTGGCAGTAATCGGTGCGAAGGAGGCCGCAACGTCTCTCTTCGGCCCGGCCGGATGGGGCATCAAGATCATGGAGGAGATCACGAAAGACCGCACCGCCTCGGCCCGAGCCATGTCTGCTATCCTTCTGGGACCCGATGCAAACCCGGATTCCCTGAGGCAGTTACGGGATGCTCTCAACGACAAAAACTGGATTGTCCGCGCCGCAGCAGCACAGGCCCTGGGCACGTCCCGCCGTCGCGATCAGATCAAGTTCTTGCGGCCCCTCTTGCAGGATGACAAGCCGGCGGTCCGCTGTATGGCGGCGGCTTCCATCCTCCGACTGTCCTCCGGGCGCGCTCTCGCCGTTTCCTCAGCGGATGCCTCCACTGCGGAAGCTCGGCCGGCCTTCGATTCGGGGGGGCCGAAATCATTCAAATAAGGACACCCAATGAAACATCGACTGTTTCTCGTTGCAGTTGCGATGCTGTTGGCAACCCTTTCTCTTTCCGCTCAGAACCCGCCCTCCGAGCGCGCCGTCCAACGCATTCAAAAAGAAGTTCGCCACGAACTTCTCATGCTTCCGTATCTCGGCGTGTTCGATTATCTCGCCTACAAAGTCGACGGCTACAACGTCACGCTGCTGGGACAAGTAACGCGTCCGACCCTGAAGAGCGATGCTGAAAACGTTGTGAAGAAAATTGAAGGCGTCGAAAAGGTCGATAACCAGATCGAGGTCCTCCCACCTTCGCCGATGGACGATCAGATTCGACGCCGCTTGTATCGCGCCATCTACGGCTTTCCCAGCTTGCAGAAATATGCACTGGGAGTGCAGCAGCCGATTCGCATCATCGTCAAGAGTGGCAACGTCACCTTGGAGGGTGTCGTCGACAACGAGGCCGACAAGAACACCGCCGGCATTCGCGCGAAGGGCATATCCGGTGTTTTCGGAGTCACCAATAATCTGCAGGTGGTGAAATCCTAGTGTTTGGTTTTGGCTGGGCCTCTGCGTATTCGTTTTTGCCAGAGGCTTCGGCCGGCTTCGATTCTTCGACTCCCTTTGATTCTTCCACGTTCTTCACAAGGTACTGAACGATGACCGATATTCTCCGGTTGGAGGGGTCGCCTGGGCTGTCGGGCTTGCGCAGCCGCTGATCGGCGTATCCTCGGATTTGCAGAACCTGGTTCGCGTTGACCCCGTTATCTTGCATCAACCGCCTCGCGGCATTGGCGCGGTCCGCTGACAATTCCCAATTGCCGTAATTCCGCCCGCTGGTAAACGGCTTCGCGTCCGTGTGCCCTTCAATCGAAATCTTGTTGGGCAGCTGTCCGAGTTGCTGTGCTAACGCGATCAAAAATTCACGTCCATTCGGCGTGGGAACCGGATTCCCGCTCTCAAAAAACGTCTCCGCCTCCGATTCCATGAGCTCGATGCGCAAACCCTCCGCGGTAACAGTCATTTCAATGTGATCTTTCAGCTTGTCGAAATCGCTCAGCTGCCGCACCGACTTCTGTAACGCTTCCCGCAATTTTGGCATGTCGTCACGCTTCTGTGTGAACGACTCACCCGCCCCTTGCATATTGCTGCCGACGAGTTTCGAGCTGCCCGCCGGATCCTTGAAGTATCCGCCCACGGCTTCTTGCACTTGCTTGCTGGTGTTCAACAGCCACAGCACGATGAACAACGCCATCATCGCGGTCACGAAGTCGGCGTAGGCCACTTTCCACGCCCCGCCGTGATGGCCACCGTGTCCACCCTTCTTCTTGATGATGTGCTCACCGTGACATCACGGCGCGGCTCTCTCGCCCACCTCTCCCGTGGACACCGGTGCACGCACATGGCAGGATTGTGATCCGACACTTCCAGCCCAAGATTACCGGCACAGGGTCGTCCCAGCATTTCCTGCGTCCGCAAGCCCGTGATCTTTTCGGCTCCGTGGTTCCAATACACGACTCGCTGGCTTCCGTCGATCACATACACCCCGCTCTCGATTCGATCCGCCACCGCCTCAAACACTTCCGGACCGGGAAATTCCAACATGGTCGAGCTCCACCCTGTACATCGGCGTGCCTCCCATTCCTTCAGCCCTCAGCCTCCCTGCCACAAACCTTTACAAATCTCCGCTTGGTTCCCCGCTCCACGCCATGTTCTACTTGTTAGCAGGGTGGATGCCCGTAAGTCTTGCGACCTCTGGGCTTTAGCGGTTTCCGGGGAAAAATGCGAGAATAGTAGAAACTGGCCCAGCACGCCGCCTCGAGTCCCAGCAGGCGCAACCCGGACTCTCTGCCTCGTGTCTAAAGGCTGAACGCCTAACGATGTCGATTACGCCCACAACTCCGCGGGATCCCAGCCCGCCTTCCGCGCAGGAAACACCCGGGCTTTACGACGCGCGGCACTGGGAAACTGCCTACCGTCACTTCGACGAAGATGCCGTTCCCGCCCTCTTGCTTCACCTCCAGGACGATCTCACGCGCTCCCGCCGCCGCGAAGCCGCCTGGCTGTCGGTGATCGTTCACGTTCTGGTTATCATCTTGTTCGTCAACCAGCCGCGCCTCGAGGGCTTCTACCGCCGGGTTTTCCTGCACCAGCAGCCCATCATGCGCGTCTCGGTGCAAGACTTACTCAAGAAACGGGAACTCACCTACCTCGAGTTGCCGCCGGACATTCAGAAAATCGCCAAGCGTCCGGATACGAACGTGATTTCCGACAAGGACCGCACCGCAAGCTCCCGCACGCCGCAGGTCGATCCCAAGGTCCTCAAGAAGATCATCGACTCGAGCCGCCCCGGCCGTCCCGGACCATCCGGCCAGCAGAATCCGCAAGCTCCGGCTCAAAGCGCGTCGATCACGCCCGCGCCGCAAGCACAGGGTCAGCAGCAAGCACCGCCTCCAACTCCGCAGAATTCCCCGTCGAACCAGATCGCGCAACTCCAGCCGCCGCAGGTCGAGAAGCCGCAAGTGAAATTCGGTGGAAACCTGTCAGCCGGCTCGGCGATCGATCAAGCCGCGCGCGCTGCCGCTCAGAACCGCGGCGGCTACGGCGGGGACAACGGAGATTTCGGATTAACGCAAGGCAAGGCGGGAACCATGGGCCCGCTCGAAGTGCTCACCGACACCATGGGCGTCGATTTCAATCCCTACCTCCGTCGCGTCCTGGCGGAAGTCAAACAGCACTGGTACGAGCTCATCCCGGAGTCGGCCGGTATGAAGCGCGGCAAAGTGGTCTTGCGATTTGCGATTTTGAAAGACGGAACGGTGGCGGGCTTGCAGATTGAAGGAAGCTCGGGCGACATCGCGCTCGATCGACCCGCCTATGGCAGCATTACCGGTTCCAACCCATTCCCCCCATTGCCCACGGAATTCACCGGCCCCTACCTCGGCCTCCGCTTCAGCTACTACTACAACATCGAAGCCGAAGGCGGAGACCTCCGCTAAGCGTTGCCTGACTCTTTGGACCTCTTCCTAATAGTCAGCCAGTCGTCTCATCCCACTCTACATTCTTGTTGTGTCATCCAGAGCGAAGCGAAAACCTGCCCTGAGCGAAGTCGAAGGGGAGCTGTGCACTCCGCCATCACAGCACGGCCCGCGACCAAAGCCTTTGCCAACGACCGACGACTGTTTTCCAACGACTAACGACCATTCCTGCTTTTGCTGACCGACGACTTGCGACTGGCGACTGGATTCACCAAACCCGGCACCGGTTCTCCGGCGCCATCGGCGTCCCCGTCTTGCAATGAAACGCCTCCTGAAACTCCGACATATTCGTCACCACGCCGGTCGTGCGATAACGATCCGGAGAATGCGGGTCCACCGTCGCCCGCATCCGCTTCGCCTCATCCCGAATATTGCCACACCAACTCTGCCCATAACCGACGAAAAAGCGCTGCTCCGGCGTCAACCCATCGATCGGCTCCAGCGTCTTTCCCTTGGTATCTTCCTTCCACGCCCGATACGCGAGCAGGAGCCCGCCCAGGTCCGCCACGTCTTCCCCCAGAGTCAACTTTCCGTTGATCTTGATGTCATCGATGATGACGTAGCTGGAATACTGATCCGAAATGCACCTGGCGCGTTTCTCAAACTCCGCTCCATCGGCTCCCGTCCACCAGTCGCGCAGGTTCCCGCGAGCGTCGAACTGCCGTCCTTCGTCGTCAAAGCCGTGCGTCAACTCGTGGCCGATCGTGCCGCCCGTGTTTCCGTAATTGGGCGCCGCGTCCGACGCCGGATCAAACAGTGGCGGCTGCAGAATTCCTGCCGGAAAGTTGATGTCATTCCTTTGCGGATCGTATTCCGCATTCACCGTCGGTGGCGTCATGCCCCACTCCAACCGGTCCACCGGTTTGCCGACCTTCGCCAGCTCCCGGTCGAATTCGAAATCGCGCGCGCGCGCCACGTTTCCCATCTCATCCCCGCGCACAATTTTCAGCTTGCTGTAATCGCGCCAGCGGTCCGGATATCCGACCTTGTTTACGACCGCGTGCAGCTTCTCAAGCGCATTCTTTTTGGTGTCGGCCGACATCCAGGGCAAGGTCTGAATGTCCTGCTGCATCGCCGACTCAATCTCTTTCACCATCTTCAGCGCTTCCTGCTTGGCTTCGGCGCTGAAGTATTTCTCCGCGTACGCTTGCCCAAGAGCTTCGCCCAGGTCGTTGTCGACGTCCTCGACGCAGCGCTTCCAGCGAGGCTGCAGTTGCTCGGCCCCCGACAAGGTCTTCCCGAAGAAATTGAAGTTCTCGTTCACGAAGGCCGACGAAAGATAGCGCGCGTTGGCATGAACCAGACGCCAGCGCAGATAGGATTTCCACGCCGGCAAGTCTTCCTTCTCAATCACCGCGTGCACGGTTTCGAAAAACTTGGGAACTTCTACATTTAAGGAACTCAGCTTCGGTGGCCCAACTTTCGCAAAATAGACCTTCCAGCGGAAGTCCGGGCTTAACTTTTCAAGTTCCGACACCGACATCTTGTGATACAGGCTTTTCGGATCGCGCCTCTCTACCCGCGTCATCGATCCCTTCGCCAGTTCTGTTTCAATGCGCATCACGTTCTGCGCGCCCGCGGCCGCTACCTCGGGCGTGTCGCCGAGCAGTTCCAGCATCTTCTGCACATGCGCAACGTAGGCCTTCCGCAGTTCGACCGACTTCGCATCCTCTTTCAGGTAGTAATCGCGGTCCGGCATTCCCAGGCCGCCCTGGTCCACTTCCGCAATCACCTGTGTCGAATCCCGGTAATCCTGAACAGAACGGTACTTGAACAAGGGCCAACTGGATGCCGCTCCCGCCACCACGTCGGCAAGTTTGGCCTTGGAATCGAGCTTGTCGATTTCATTAAGCTGCTTTTTCAGCGGAGTGACTCCCGCCCGCTGGATCTCCGGCTCGTTCATGCAAGAAGCGTAATAGTCCCCGATCTTCTGCGTGTACGGTGTGCGCTCTCCCGTCGCCGCGGCGGCGCTTTCCAGGAGTCCCCGCAGCTGCTCGAAATTTTCATTCTGCAATTTTCCGTACACACTCCAGCTGGATTGATCCGGTGGGATAGGATTCTTCTTCATCCAGCCGCCGCACGAGTAGGTATAGAAGTCGACGCACGGGTCGGTGCTGGTGTCCATCGAGGAAGGGTCGAGAACCTGTTGATGGCCGGGCGTAGACTTCTCCTGCGCTCCCGCGAAAGAAACGCTCAGAACCGCAATCAAAGAAAAAAGGCCACGCCCAAGAGAACGCATTACCTCTCCTTAAACCCGGAAATTCTCCCCATGCCCGCACGAGACCAAAAGCGTAAGTACGCAGCTTGATAAGACCGGATTGCCAGAAGCCAGCAGCTAGTAGCCAGAAGCTCTGGGCCATCAGCCACCCGACCATCCGCGCTCTAAGACTTGCCCAGCCGAATCGACCCATCCCCGGTATGAATATTCAGCAATCCGCCGCCGCCGTTCAACTTTCCGTGAACGCTGTTCGAATCGTACTTGCCCTGCACCGAAACCGGAACATCGAGTGTGATGTGCCCATCGCCGGTTTGGAGCGAAAGGTCGGCAGCCAGGTTTTCCGGAACCAGCATGGAGACGCCCCCGTCGCCCGTCGACACGTTCCATCCCTTCACGATGGTCGATCCGGCCATGGCCTCCGCATCGATGCGTCCGTCGCTCGTGCTGATGTCAAGATCGTCAAAACGCCCGCGCACCCGAACGTGTCCGTCACCGGAGTGGGCGCGCAACATGCCATCCACCCCCTCGGCTTCGAGGCGCCCGTCACCACTCTCCAGATCGATCTGGCCCTTCACATTGCGCAACTGGATCTCACCGTCGCCCGTGTGCAACCGCACTTTGCCCTCGCGCGGCATGTGAATCTCAATCACCGTCCGGCGCTCACCCACACTCATGATGTGGACGCCATGCGGAAAGCGGACTTCGATCTCCACCGCGTCCCCAGTTTGATGGTCGTAAACCTGGATTCCACCTTGCCCGAAACCCCATTTGGTCGAGGTGATATGCGCATCGATCTTTTTCTCATCCCAGGTGTCCACGCGAATCTGCGCATCCGAAGTTTCCACGCGCAAATCAGCCTGCCCGCTGATCGGAAAGCTCTTGTTCCACTCCTCTGCCCACCCCGCCGCCGACAAACAAACCGCAACCCACAACCCGGCCGCTATCCAACTCCATCGCTGCATAACCCACTCCTTAGAACCAAGCGTTCCAGACAACGGATTTCAGAATCCCAAACAACAGCCTTTAGCGAAGGAAACCCACGTATTCGCTGTGGGCAGCCCCGGCCGCGGGTGCCCCATGCTACCGCGTCCTTTGCGCTAAGGTGGGATTCCACCACCGCTTGCAACACGGGCCTTTGCCGACGACCACGACGACCAATGACCAAACAAACCTCTCCCACGTCTCAGACGCAAATACGCGAACGAAGTAAGCGAAGTTCCCATGAACACATGCCAGAGCCTTCCATCGAATAGCACCCTACTCTCCAAAAAGGAGTGCGTCCGACCGTCGGCGGGCAGGCCCCCACCACCATCAAGAACCCAGCGCTGAGCGGTGGAACCGGAAAGCCCAGCGCGAAAGGCTGGGTGCGAGTCCTTATGAAGACGGTATGAAGACGGTCACTGCGACCCCTCCGTCGGCGCGGGCTATGGCGCGTCGCGATACGCCAATCGCACCAAACTCCGCTCTGAGAACGGCAAGTACAACAATCCCGCCGTGGCCGCGAACGCGGGACCGAATCCGATCTTTCCCGCCAGGAGAAATGGGGCAATCGCCCACAACTCATCCATGGCCAGGATCGCCGGAAACAGCCGCTGGAATTCTTCTCCAAATCTTGAATGATCGAAAGCGACCCCCGAGATCAGGTAGCAGCGCAATGGAATGCCCACCCCGGCCGTCACCAGCACGGCAATCACGACCGCCGACACCCCCCAGCCAGCCAACGATTGCTCAGCCACATGCTGCACACCCTGCCACCGAAACAGCGCGACCAGGTAAAAGATCAAATACATCGCCTGAATCAGCAGAAACATCCCGCGCGTCACCCCCCGCCGCGGAACCGGCACCCCTAATTCCGGGTGGACCTCCGCTTTCTTCGGGGCTCGCTCGACAAAATTTCCATCCTCCGCCAACGACTTCGTCGAATCCGCCGTCGT
Source organism: Acidobacteriota bacterium (assembly GCA_046728215.1). GTDB lineage: Bacteria > Acidobacteriota > Terriglobia > Terriglobales > Acidobacteriaceae > Gp1-AA133. The sequence continues at coordinate 124,434 of JBKPEB010000002.1, forward strand.
TCCATTGCGCTGTACCGGCGCAATGAACCGATACCCGCGGCGAGCGACAGTCTGCACGAATCGGGGATTCGCCGCCGCATCGCCCAAAGCTTCTCGAAGCTTATTCACCGCCGTGTTCAGGCTGTGATCGAAATCGACAAACGTATCCTCCGGCCACAACTGGCTCCTTAACTGCTCGCGCGTAACCATCTCGCCGGGCCGCTCCAGCAACATCGCAAGCACGCGAAACGGCTGCTCCTGCAGCCGGATGCGCGTTCCGTCTTTCCACAACTCGCCCGAATCGAGATCGACCTCAAACAACCCGAACCGCGCCGACTTGGCCACCTTCTCATTCGCCATGGCAACCCCAACGCGGCGGTAGTGTAACACTGCAAAACGTAGACTCCACGCCCCGACCAATACCCGCCTCGCCTGTGTCGATACTCCGTCGCGCGTGATGAACATCACAACTGCAAGTGATCAGCATTTGCGCCTGAAGCGCCACTAAGTCACGGCTTCTCGAGTACTTACGAAGTTCCCTGTAATCATCTTTAAGATATAGATGTTTATCACACATTTCCACAACATTCCACGTGGAACATTACCGCGATTACTACCCCGAGGTTCCTCGGAGAAAAATCCATCCCGCGCGCCGGGTCCGGGGCTACAATGTGCCCGTGGCCTCCCCCATGGAAAAGACAAGCTCCGGCCGTAACCGGCATCACCTGTACGCGCTCGAGTCCACTGGACTGCTCATCATTGCGGCGACGCTGCTCACGATCACGCTCGCCCGCTACTGGTACGCAATCCATTGGAGTCTTCGCTGAGCGTTGTAGCGGATCCGTTACTGGTCGCCATTCTAGGTCCCACTGCCAGCGGCAAGACCTCTTTGTCTCTCGCGCTGGCCAAGCAACTGCGCGGCGAAATCGTGAACTGCGACTCGGTCGCGATGGTTCGCGAATTCGAAATCGGCACCGCCAAGCCCACGCCGGAAGATCGTTCCCGCGCACCCCATCATCTTTTCGACATCGTAGGGCCCACCGGATTTATTACCGCGGGTGAGTACGCGCGGCAAGCGCGCAAGATCTTACTCGAGATCAAGTCTCGCGGGCACGTGCCGATCGTGGTGGGCGGCACAGGGTTATATCTGCGCGCACTGCTCGAGGGCTTGTTCCATGGCCCGCAGCGCTCGGAGGAATTGCGCGAGCGCCTGCGCGAGCGCGCAGCGGCCAAGGGCTCCACGCACCTGCATGCGATTTTGCGCCGCTTGGACGCGGCGGCGGCAGAGAAGATTCATGCCAACGATAGCCCGAAGCTGATCCGCGCCATCGAAATCTGCCTGGCCACGCGCCGCCAGATAACGGAGATGTGGAGTGAGGGTCGCGACCCGCTCAAAGGCTTCTCGATCCTGCGGCTCGGTCTGAATCCGGACCGCGAGGCGCTTTACGCGCGCATCAACGACCGCGCGCGCCGCATGTTCGAAGACGGACTGGTCGACGAGACGCAGCAGTTACTCGCCAAGTATGGAGACTCTGCTCGTGGGCTGACATCACTCGGCTACAAACAGGCTGTTCAGATGTTGCAGGGGGAACTCACGCGCGACAGCGCCATCGCTGCGGCCCAGCAAGCCCATCGTAACTACGCCAAACGCCAGCTCACCTGGTTCCGGCGCGAGCCCGACGTGGTTTGGCTGCATGGATTTGGGGATGAGATTGAGGTGCAGTTGGCGGCCATCACTCGGGTGAGGAGTTGGCGAGGCTAGATTACAGATTTCGGAGTTCGAGCGCTCCTATCAGCGATCATGCAAAGAGATTTTAGTGAGCGCAGAGATGTCGCAAGCAAAACGCAGACGTCCTTCGCTGCGCTCAGGATGGCAAGATTTTAAAAGCAAGACCAAGCCATACCGCATCGCGTCTCACAACTGAGAACTGAGAACTGAGAACTGAGAACTGAGAACTGTCACCTGTGACCTGCCCCGGCCTTTCTGCTATCGTCTGCCTATGCGCTCTTTCACTGCGTGGCTTTTGATTCTTCTTCTGATGACTCCTTCGTTTGCGAAAGAACGGTTTCAGAAACCAGGGCCGATCCACTTGGATCGCGGTGGTGAGAAGTGGGCGGAGAAGACCTTGCGCAAGCTCTCTCTCGAAGAGAAGGTCGGACAGCTTTTCATGGTGTGGGTGCGGGCGCAGTTTCTCAATAATGACAGCGATACGTTTGTGCAGCTGCGCGACACGATGAACAAGTACCATGTCGGCGGCTTTGCCATGACCGTGCCCGTCGACGGCCCGTTTCTCATTAAGAGCGAACCATACGAAGCGGCCATGCTGCTGAACCATCTGCAGGAAGAATCAAAGCTGCCTCTGCTGTTCGCCGCGGATTTCGAGCGCGGACTGACCATGCGCCTGAACGGGCCCACGATTTTTCCGCATGCCATGGCGTTTGGGGCGGCCGGCAAGCTGGAGTATGCGGAAAATTTCGGACGCATCACCGCCAACGAAGCGCGCGCCATCGGCATTCACTGGAACTTCTTCCCGGTGGCCGACGTGAATTCCAATCCCATCAACCCGGTGATCAATACCCGCTCGTTTGGCGAAGACCCAACCCAGGTCGGCGCACTCGTGTCCGCCTACATCAAGGGCGCGCATGATGGCGGAATGCTCACCACGGCCAAGCATTTCCCTGGGCACGGGGACACGGCCTCGGACTCCCATCTGGGCGTGGCGCGCGTGAACGGAGACATGGCGCATCTCAACTCCATCGAGTTGCCTCCGTTCGAGAAGGCGATCAGCGCGGGTGTGGACTCGATCATGGTCGCGCATGTTACGGTGCCTGCGCTCGAGCCGGATCCCAATCGCGTGGCGACCACCTCCAGCAAAGTCGTCACGGACTTACTCAAGACGCAATTGAAGTTCCAAGGCATTGTCACGACTGATGCGCTCGACATGGCCGGCCTCACCCGTCTGTACGCGGCTGACGTCGGCCGCGCCGCCGTCGAAGCCTTCAAGGCGGGCAATGACTTGCTCTTGATTCCGGCGGACCTCGAGGCTTCTTACAACGCGATGCTGAAGGCAGTGCAGAGCGGAGAGATCCCGCAGGCCCGCCTCGATGCTTCGGTCCTGAAGCTGTTGAAGGCCAAAGCTTCGCTGGGGCTGAACAAGGCGAAGCTGGTTGACGTCGCCAGCGTCGCCAAAGAAGTGGGGAAGCCGCAGAACGTTCTGGCTGGGCAGCAGGTTGCCGACGATGCCATTACACTATTGCGCGAAAATGGCAAGGTGTTGCCGCTGAAAGCCATGGGAACCACCAAGGCCGGGCTTCCGTATATGACAACAGTGGAGACACGCAACCGTCTGGTTGTCATTGTGTTCTCTGAGGATGTGCGGATGAGTGCGGGCCGAATGTTCGACCGGCAGGTGCGGAGCCGTGTGCCCGACGCCAACGTGCTGTTGGTCGACCCGAGAATCGCGGGAGGCATGAGCGACGAAATCCTGCGCGCCGTCGACCAGGCCGAGGTGGTGGTGGCCGCCGTGTATGCGACCCCCGTGCCGGGCAGCATGAAGAACCAGGTCGCGGTGGCGGATGCGACCGGCACGCTGCTGAACGCGATTCTTGATCGCGCAGCCCCGAAGACGGTGGTGGTCGCCATGGGCAATCCTTACGTGGCCGCGGATTTCCCAAAGATCGATAATTATCTATGTACGTTTTCGAATGAAACGATATCGGAATTCAGCGCCGTGAAAGCATTATTCGGCGAGATTCCGATTCGCGGCCATTTGCCGGTCAGCATTCCGAACGTGGCCCAGCGCGGCGCCGGCATGGAACGCCAGGCCAGCCTGGCCCAAGGAGATACGCAACATGCGCACGGCAACGTCGCAAGCCGCTAGACTCTCGCTCGCGAGCGCGCTTTCCCTGACGCTCTTGATCCTGCTGCCCGCCTGCAAGATCAACGTCAACAAGGCGGACAACGGCGAGGAAAAGAAGGTCGATATTCAAACGCCGCTTGGCGGCATCCAAGTGAACAACGAAGCGAACGCCCGGGATACGGGGATCTCTGTGTATCCCGGCGCGCACGAGAAACCTAAATCCGGAAACAATGGCGGGCAAGCAAACGTCAATATTTCGTCCGGATTCTTTGGAGTGAAGGTCGTGGTGGTGGAGTTTCTGAGCGACGATGCTCCGGAGAAGGTCACGGCCTACTACAGGGATCAGCTCAAGAAATTCGGCAACGTGCTCGAATGTCACACGACCAATCACGGTGGAGATCCTGACATCAGGATCAATCCAGGACATGACAAGGATCGGAAAGACAACAAGCTGAGTTGCGATCACGATAGTGGGCCGACGATCGAACTGAAAGTTGGCACCCAAGACAACCAGCACGTCGTCGCGGTGTCCCCGCAGGACAGCGGGAAAGGCACGGATTTTGCGCTGGTGTACGTAGCGACGCGGGGCGGAGCAAAGGATACGATCTGAGGCGGTGAGCCGGCAGCGGGAAGAGTGTCGTCCCCTGAAGGGGACTGTTTTGGTTTGGAGATGGTTACTCCGCACTGACGTGCGGGGCTAATTCTTGGCGTCGCTGAAGCGACTGGACCTGTGGTCGCGAGTGGGAATGACGCACCGCAGATTGTTTCTGGCGCCCCTGCCGGGCTAACGCTTTTTCGCAGAAACCACGGCTAACGCCGTGGGCTTTAGTCTGGCGCCGGTTCGCGGCTTCGCGGGCGGGGGCGCCCGCGCCACATGGCTGAGTTGATCAGTCGCACTCGCTGACGCACGACTCGGGGCGCTGCGTCTGCCTTCCTTGCCTGAATCCTCCGGGCTACGTTACCTTGAACTTCGATGGAGCATCCCTGTCACAAGTGCGGACAAATGGTGGAGGATGGCGTTCCTTTCTGCAAACATTGTGGAGCGCCGCAGATCCGCGTAATGGGTTTCGAGTCTGCAACGGTTCCGCCACTGGATTCAGCGGAGGCGCCGCGCGTTTCGACGATGCCGCCGCCGCCCGCATTCCTGCCTCGCGCGGCCGGCGCACGAGTCGTGTGGTCGCGCGCCCTGCCCGGGGCCGCCCTTGGCGGTGCGTTTTCACTTCTGGCCTTGGTCATCCCTTTTGCCATCTTTGGTCCGGCATTCCTGGCGGGAGGTGCAATCGCGGTCATGCTGTACCGGCGTCAGACTGCAGGCGCACTGCCGACGACCGCGGCCGGCGCGCAAATTGGGGCAGCCAGCGGCGGCTTCGGCTTTCTGTATTCGGCAGTCGTGGCAGTCGCCACCCTCGTATACAGTCCCACCGAATTGCGCCAAGCAATGCTTGACAGTATTTCGCAAATGGCTGGCCGGGGCTACGATCCCCAGAAAATTGCGCAGGTGCAGGAACTGCTCAAGTCGCCGCAAGGGCTGACGTTCTTCGTAGTGTTCGCACTGTTCCTGATGTTTCTGATCACCATCGTGGGATCGAGCATCGGCGGCGCGCTGTACGCAGCCTGGCTTCGGAAGCGGAACTTGCTGTAGGGAGAATTCCGCGACTGCGGGCCTCCCGTTTAGAGGTTCAGAGCGGGCGGCGATGGGTATCGAGCGATGGCGGCTGTCACCGACGAGGAGCGTGCGAGAGTTGGGTTGTGCAGCAATTGCAAGCATGCGCACCGTATAGAGTCGGACCGCGGATCAATCTTTTGGCGCTGTGATTTGTCGGCGACCGATCCCAGTTTCCCCAAGTATCCCCGCTTACCGGTTCTTTCCTGCAGGGGATACGAACCGTTGAACGGCCCGGAATCACTGCCTTCCTAGGCCGGCATGGAGAATGGAGATATATGGGCAGCTCCGTAGAACGCGCGCGTGTGATCTGCGTTTCGGCCATGCTTGCCGCGTGGCGCAGCGACGCGTAGAATGCTGCGTTCATCCTTCGCCATCACGCGCAAGGCGAGCCGGACACGGGGGGAAGGTTGAGCGGAATCGGAAGCGCAGCGCTGCAACGCGCCTGCCTCCCGTGACAACCGATGAATAGAGTGGCACGCGGTTCTTTGCTTGGCATTGAAGCTCTGGATGCCGGGGAAATCCTGAAGATCCTGCAACTGGCGCGGCGGATGAATCCGCAGAAGCCGCGTCCCCTGCTTCGGGGAAAGCGCGTGGTGCTGCTGTTCTACGAACCCTCCACACGGACGCGCTCGTCGTTCGAAATTGCCGCCAAGTCGATGGGCGCTATGACGACGCTGGTGCAATCGAGCGGCTCGAGCATCGAGAAGGGCGAGTCGCTGCTCGACACCGGGTATACATTGCGCGCGGTTGGTGCAGATGTGATCGTGATCCGCCATCCGCTGGCGGGTGCGCCGCAGTGGATGGCGAAGCATCTCGACATTCCGGTGGTGAATGCGGGCGACGGGATGCATGAGCATCCATCACAAGCCCTGCTCGACGCTTACACGATTCTGAAACACAAGAAGACACTCCAGGGGTTGCGGGTCGCAATCGTGGGTGATGTTTTTCATAGCCGCGTGGCCCGATCGGCTTGCCATCTGCTCACGAAGTTTGGATCGAAGGTCACGCTGTGTGGGCCTCCGGAACTGGTGCCCGAAGTGGCCGCGACGCTGGCACCCGGAGTGAGCGTCACTCGTCATATAGAGGAAGCGTTGCACGGCACGGATGTGATCACGCTGTTGCGCGTGCAAAAAGAGCGCCTGGCTGGACTGAAACTGCGGCTCGAAGATTACATTACACGCTACCAGATGACCATGCACCGGCTGAAGATGGCGAAGAAGGATGCCATCGTGATGCACCCCGGCCCGATCATTCGCGGGCTGGAACTGACGGGCGAGGTGGCGGACTGCCCGCAGTCGGTGATTGTCGAGGAAGTGAAGAATGGAGTGCCGACCCGGATGGCGATTCTGGCGCGGGCGGGGAGAGGCAGGGTTTGAACTTCAGCCTCCCGGCTTTAGGCACGGCTGGCGAGTCGGATGGTGATTGCTTCCTCGGAGGAATGCACAGCTCCTTCGCTTCGCGAAGGATGACAAGTGTTTTATGGGACATGATAGAACCAAAGCGGCGTCACTACTGATTCGCGGCGGACACGTCATCGATCCTGCGAACAAGATCGATGCGCCCATGGACGTGCTGCTGCGGGATGGGTATGTGGCGGAAATTGCACCTCCGAGCAAGATTCGAACCACGGCCGACGAGAAATTCGACGCGCGCGGCCTGACCGTGACGCCGGGATTTATCGACCTGCATGTCCATTTACGCGAGCCGGGCCAGAGCTACAAGGAGACCATCGCATCGGGCACGGCGGCGGCGGCGGCAGGAGGATTTACCTCGGTGTGCTGCATGCCGAACACGAATCCGGTCCTCGATTCGCAGGAGTGGGTGAACTGGGTGCGGCAGCCGGAGCGGGGTGCGGCGGTGAATGTATTTCCAGTGGCGGCGGCGACCCACGCCAGCAAAGGCGCGGTGCTCACGGACTTTCGCAGCTTGCAGCGTGCGGGCGCGGTGGCGGTGACCGACGATGGCCGGCCAATCCTCGACAACGACGTGATGCGCGAATGCCTGCGCCTGAGCGGCGAACTCAGCTTCCCGGTGGTGCAGCACGCCGAAGACACGCGGGTAACCGAGAATTGCCCGATGAACGATGGTCCCACGTCGTTCCGACTGGGTCTGCGCGGGTGGAAGGCGTCGGCGGAAGCAAGTATTGTGGACCGCGATGTCCAGCTTGCGCAGCAGACCCCGAATGCGCGGCTGCACGTAGCGCATCTGTCGGCAGCGGAATCCTTAAAAGCCGTGCGGCGCGGCAAGCGCAGCCGCGCGCGAGTCACGTGCGAGGTCACGCCGCATCACTTCACGCTCACTGACGAAGCGGTCGGCAACTACGACACAAATTGCAAAATGAATCCGCCATTGCGGACGGCTGCGGACATCGAGTCGATCATTGTGGCGCTGGGAGACGGCACGGTGGACGCGATTGCCACCGATCACGCGCCGCACGCGAGCCATGAAAAACAAATTGAGTTCGAGCGCGCGGCATTCGGAATCACGGGCCTGGAGACGGCACTGGCGCTGGCGATCACCAAGCTGCATCGCGAACACAAGATCCCGCTGGCAAGGATCGTGGAATTGTTCACGAGCGGGCCGGCGCGGGTGTTTGATCTGTCTGGCCGCGGGAGTCTGGGGAGAGGAAGTTCCGCCGACGTAACCATTTTCGATCCCAAGAAGCGGTGGACGTTCGATGTGTCGAAGTCAAGATCGCTGGCACGGAATTCTCCGTTTGATGGTTGGCAGCTGACGGGGAGAGTGGTGGCGACGATCGTGGGCGGGCGGATGGTGTACCGGGCGGAGTAGTTCGATGAGTGGCGTCCCCTGAAGGGGACTCCGGGCTTTTTTGCGCGCCTACGTTCTACTAGGCCAGAATCCCCATCCGCTTCCCTACCTTCTTCAACACTTCCAGAGCCCGTTCCAATTCTTCTTCTGTATGGGTGGCCGTCATGATGGTGCGGACGCGCGCTTTGCCGTCCGGCACGGTGGGGAACGTGATGCCGGTGGCGAACACTCCTTCTTTGAAGAGCTCGCGGGAGAACTCCATGGTGCGGGCGCCGTCTCCGATGATGATGGGTGTGATGGGCGTTTCGCTGGCCGGAGTGGTTTTGCCGCCGATATCGAAGCCGAGCAGCGCGAGTTCTTTTTTCCAGAAGCGCGTATTTTCCCAGAGGTTCTCGATGCGTTCGGGCTCGTCCTGCAGAACGTCGAAGGCGGCGATGCACGTGGCGGCGACAGAGGGGGGATGCGAGGTCGAAAACAAGAACGGACGTGCGCGGTGGTAAAGGAAGTCGATCAGGTCGCGGGTGCCGCAGACGTATCCGCCGAGTGCGCCGATGGCTTTGGAGAGCGTGCCGACCTGGATGTCGACGCGACCGTGCACGCTGAAATGGTCGATGGTACCGCGTCCGGCGCGGCCGAGAACGCCGGAAGAATGCGCGTCGTCGACCATCATGATGGCGCCGTATTTTTCCGCGAGATCGCACAGGCCGGGCAGCGGGCCGATGTCACCATCCATGGAGAAGACGCCGTCGCTGATGAGCAGCTTGCGGCCGGGCTGGTCCTGGATGCTGGTCAGTTGCTGTTCGGCGTGGGCGAGGTCTTTGTGATTGAAGACGAGAATCTTGGCGCGGGAGAGGCGGGCGCCGTCGATGATGGAGGCGTGGTTCAGCTGATCGGAGATGATGAAATCGTCTTTGCCGAGAACCGCTGAAACGGTTCCTGCATTCGCCGCAAAGCCCGACTGGAAGACCACACAGGCTTCGACATTCTTGAAGCGGGCGATCTTTTCTTCCAGCTCCATGTGAATTTTCATCGTGCCCGCGATGGTGCGAACGGCGCCCGAGCCGACACCGTATTTGCGGGTGGCTTCGAGGGCGGCCTCGCGAAGCTTGGGGTGCGTGGTCAGGCCGAGGTAATTGTTCGAGGCGAGGTTGATGACCTTCTTGCCATCGAATGTGCACTCGGGGGCCTGCTCGTCTTCGAGCACCCGCAGGTTGAAGTGCGTGCCTTTGGCCTTGAGTTCGTTAATCTGGTCAGTGAGATAGGAGAGCGGGTTGGTGCGGGTTGCAGTTGGCATCGGGACCTCGAAGCAGTTTGTCGACCTAACAGTCTAATACCGTGGGAGAGGTTCCAGGAACCGCGCGCCTGGTGGTCGCCCCACGTGAAGTCGGCAGGGCTGGCGCGGTTCACTGCGCTGTGGAATGATGGGGGCATGCCCAAAGACCGCAAGCTGACGTATTCAGATCGCCAGGCGCAGGCTGCTCGTGACAAGAAGCAGAGCGTCCAGAAGAAGATATCCGGGGAAGCTTCCAGCACGTCTCCTGCCCCAACCGCGCCAAAGAAAAAAGAAAAACGCTAATCATCCGTTTGGTCGCAAGCTTCGGATAGCAATGGGTTCGCCCTCTCTGCGAATCTTGGGGAGCTCGTCGGAAGCGAGGGCCTATGACACAGCCATTCCGCGTCGCCGCCATCCCAACCAAGGTTGCCGATCTTGTCCGGTCCACGATGCGCTCGCCGGGCTACGGCCATCCCGCGCATGCCGAAGTGGCCACCGGATATGGTCCATGCCGCCACTGCTTGCGCGATTTTCAGGTCGGAAAGGAGCGCAGGATTCTATTTACGTACGATCCGTTTCACGGCATTGAGCCGCTGCCGTTGCCGGGGCCGATCTTTATTCATGAGGACGCGTGAGCGTTTCAGAGACGATGCCGGCTTTCCGGAAGACCTTCGCAGCCACCGGCTGACCGTGGCAGCATATGGAGCGGGACGGCGATTGGTGGTTGAGGAGCACGCCGAGAACGGCGATGTCGAACCGCTGGTTGCGCGACTGCTGGAACAAGACGCAGTGAAGTACCTGCACGTGCGCGATACCGAGGCGGGCTGTTATGACTTTCGGATTGAACGGGTGGAGCGATAACGCGACCTAGAACACCGACTACTTCGTCCCGTTTGGATACACCAGAATTTTGCTTGCCTCGCCGGTCTTCAACCGCTCCATCGCTTTTGAAAAATCTTTCATAGGGATCCGGTCGGTGATGACCGGGTGGAGGTCGAGTTTGCCGGCTTTCAGAAGCGCGGTCATCTGGTACCAGGTCTGGTACATGCGGCGGCCGTTGATGCCCTGGATGGTGATGCCTTTGAAGATGATGTCTTCGGAGAAATTCAGCGAGATAGGTTTCGACGTCAGGCCGAGCAGGGAAATGCGGCCTCCGCGGCGGACAATGTCGAAGGCGGTTCGAATGGCGCTGGGATGTCCAGCCATTTCGAGCACGACGTCGACTCCGGCACCACCGGTCTTCTCCATGATGATCGCATTCACATCGTCTTTCGAGGAATCGAGCGTGAAGTCGGCTTTCATCTGCTTGGCGATGTTGCGGCGATGCTCGTTGACCTCGATCGCGTAGACTTGGGCGGCGCCCACGGCGCGAGCGACCGCGATTGCGAACAAGCCAATCGGTCCGCATCCGGTAATGGCCACGGTCCTGCCTGCGATTTCACCTGCAAGCACGGTGTGCACGGCGTTGCCCAAGGGATCGAGGATGGACGCGTATTCCAGCGGAATGCCGGGATCGAGCTTCCAAATATTTGACTCGGGGATGACGACGTACTCGGCGAAGGCACCGTCGGCATCGACGCCGATGATTTTCACGTTCTGGCAGATGTGAGCTTCGCCGGTGCGACATTGCAGGCACTTGCCGCAGGCCACGTGCATCTCGGCGGAAACAAAGTCGCCCTCCTTGACGCTGGTCACTTCGTCGCCGTAGGCAACGACTTCCCCGCAGAACTCGTGGCCGGGAACGAGTGGCGGGTGGATGCGTCCTTGCGCCCACCGGTCCCACTCATAGATGTGCAGATCAGTGCCGCAGATCGAGGCGACTTTGACTTTGACGAGGACATCGTTGCGCCCAAAGGCGGGGATCTTGACCTGGCGGACATCGGCGCCGGGCGCAGCCTCCGGTTTCACGACCGCCAGCATGGTATTGGGCATGAGGGCTACCTTATGAAGACAACGTCATGAACGCAAACATTTGATTTTAGCATCGCGCCGCCGCGATCTTCGCGAGCATCCGGCACTTTGTATTGTCGTCGTGATTTGCCGAACTTACAATCGAGGTCATACCGCCGATGCCGGGAAATAGAGTTCGATCGATCACCGTCGTGTTTATGGGCTTGCCGCTACTTATCGCCGCCGCGCAAACGAGCAAGCGCCCCCAACCTTCGCATCAGGAGTTTCTCGGCAAACTGGTAAAAGCGGCCATCGAGAGAACGCACCACAGCGTCCGCTACGATCCGGCCCATGTTCGCATCCCGTATCCCGGTGGCGATGTGAGCCCCGACACAGGAGTTTGCACCGATGAAGTCATTCGCTCGTATCGCGCCGTAGGAGTTGACCTGCAAAAGGAAGTACATGAAGACATGGTGGCGAACTACTCGGTGTACCCGCGGAAGTGGAACTGGCTTCTCGGTCACCCCGACGCGAATATCGACCAGCGGCGCGTACCAAATCTCATGGTCTTTTTTCAGCGGCACGGCGAGACACTCCCTATCACTGGCCGCGTCGAGGACTATTCACCGGGCGATCTGGTGACATGGGATCTCGGCGGAGGAGTTCCCCACATCGGTCTGGTTGTGGATCGCAAAGGGGCGGAAGGGCGATGGATGATCGTCCACAACATCGGGCAGGGTCCACGAATGGAAGACGTGCTCTTTCGCTGGACGATCACCGGACACTACCGGTACTACGGACCCTCCTCGTAAACGATTCTTGGTCTTCGTCGCATTGCAAGATGACCATCATCTCTTCAGTGATGTCGGCTCCTGGGCCAGCGGCCTCCCGGTTTTACGCCGTTCCTCGAGTGACATACGGTTGAATTCCTCTGATTTGCCGCGGGGAACGCTGAGTGTTTTCCAGTCGGCCGAGCGCAGATGTTTCGCGAGGAAAACAATCTGGCCGATGTGGTAGGCGTAATGCGCCAGCGCGCGATTCAGGGCCTGCGCCACGGTGTGGGGTTCCTGACGGATGTAAACCGTGTGCATCAGGTCCTCGGACCTGACTTCGTCGAGCGCTGCGAAGACGCGGGACCAGCCGTCTTCCCATGCACGCATCAGTTCTGCGCGGGCGGGCTTGCCGGAGAGTTCGAATTCCTGGTCGCGATGGCGGTCGGGCTTCTCACCGTCGGTCGTGAGGAAGTCCGTGAAGCGCGAGCGCATGTTTCCGGCAATGTGCTTGATGAGGATGGCCACCGAATTCGTTTCGGGGTCGAGGGTGACGAAGAAATCTTCGTCCCGCAGTTGCGTCAGCGCGCCTTCGGCGAGGCGTTTGTGCCCGCGCATTTGGCGACGAATTTCGTCGAGGAGGTGGGAAGGTACGGAGTCCATGGCATTCATGATATCGCTTCAGATCCACCGGCGGCGCGGTTGTCCGTCCCTGCGGGAGTGCCGTGAGATCTTGAATAAAACGCCTATCCAGCACTGCCGTGCTGGGCTTACCTGTTCCGCCGCTTCGCGGCTGGTACTGCCTGCTGCCGGCTATCGGTGCTTCACTTGGACGGTTGATTCGTTTCAAGCAGATTTGAAATTGTCACGAATCATTCTTCCCCCAGCCACCGCCGCCCGGCGTTTCGATGCGGATCCTGTCTCCTTTGCTCAGGCGGGTGTTGAATTTTCCAGGCAATGTCGTCGCACTGCCGTGTTGACGCACAATGGCCGCCTGGCCGACGGCGCCTTCTTGGCCGCCGCGCAGGCCCCACGGGCCTCGCTCGCGGCGATCGGACAGCAGCGTGACTTCGGCCTCGGTGAGCACTTCGATTTCGCGCACGATGCCGTCACCTCCGCGCTGCGTCCCGCCACCACCGCTTTTCTTGCGCAGTGAATATTGCGTGACACGCAGGGGGTAGGCATATTCGAGAGCCTCGGCTGGGGTGTTCAGCGAGTTCGTCATGTGAGTGTGCACGCCGGAGACGCCGTCTTTCGTGGGTCGCGCTCCCATGCCGCCGGCGATGGTCTCGTAGTAGGCAAATGGTTCGCCGGTGCGAGGATCGACTCCGCCGATCGTAAGATTGTTCATCGTTCCCGAAGCCGCGGCGGGAATGCGGTCGGGCAGGGCCTGAGCCAATGCACGTAAAAGGACGTCCACGATCCGTTGCGAGGTTTCGACGTTTCCGCCGGCCACGGCTGCCGGGGGCCGCGCGTTGACGACGGAACCGGCCGGCGCAATGACATTAATCGAGCGCATCATTCCCGCGGTGGCCGGAACATCTTCCTGCAGCAAGCAACGGAAGACGTAGAAGCATGCTGAGTACGTAATGGCTTCGACCGCATTGATGCTGCCTTCCACCTGGAGATCGCTCCCGGAAAAATCCACGATCACGGAGTTGGAAAGGAGCTCTGCCGCCCGCGAAGGACGCACCCGCCGCGATCGATTTGGACGGGCGAGAATTGTGACCGCTACGGCAATCTTCACCGGCCTGTCGCTGACGCCGTCATTATCGAGAAAGTCTTCGGCGCGATAGGTGCCCGCCGGCACGCGCGTAAGGAACGCCCGCATCATGTCATCCGAATACTGGAGCAAATCGGCCGCCGCACGTTGCGCTCGACCCGAACCGTAACGGACGCAAATCTCTCGCAGCCGTTGGGCCCCTGTGTGGCACGCGGCGATCTGCGCTCCCAGGTCCCCCTCTCGTTCCTGTGGTGTACGAACATTGGCTAACAACAAGCTCAGCACGTCGGTGTCGATCTTGCCCGCGCGCCTGATCTTCACCGGCGGGATGCGAAAGCCCTCCTGATAGATTTCGCGGCAAAGTCCCATCGAACCCGGATAAGTACCGCCCACATCGGCGTGATGCGCGCGCGAGGCCACGTAAAAATCCGGAGTGGTAGCGCGAACGGGTGGGCGGCGAGTGGAGGGTTTCTCAACAAATACAGGAGCCACCAGCGTGATGTCGGGCAGATGCGTGCCACCGGCGAACGGATCGTTCAACATCACCATGTCGCCGGGTGCAAGAGCCTGGGTTGCGATCGCGGCGCGAACCGACATGGGCATCGATCCGAGGTGCACGGGCATGTGATCGCCCATGGCGATGACTTCTCCTTGCCCGTCAAACACCGCGCAGGAGTAGTCCCGGCGCTCCTTGATGTTCGGCGAGAACGCCGTGCGTCGCAGGGCCGCACCCATTTCTTCCGCAATGGAATGGTAGAGATTTTTGAAAATCTCCAGTTCGATGGGATCACGCATCATCGTCTTCAGGTTCGCACGAGGCAGTGTACTCGAATCGCGGACATCGGTCGGGACGGGAAAGAAGTAAGAAAAGTATTGACACCGCTGTAACACTGCCGCAATATCTTGTACTAACAGGTGAGCCCATACTACGAGTTGGGCTGCATCATCGGATTCGGGCGTCAGCGCCCAACCGAAGACACCTTGCAAGGGAAAAAGTTCACGGAGGAAACACTTCATGGCAACCAAGAAGAAGGCTGCGAAGAAGAAAAAGAAACACTAACCGTCCTGCGAGACGATACTTCGCAAGAACCCAAGGGATTAACGAAAAGAAAAGGCCTCCGGGAGAAGCACCTTCCGGAGGCTTTTTGCATTCAGTCGTCAGTCTTCAGTCGTCAACGGTCAGGCGGACACATTCCTCAGATTCTGCAGAGCAAACCTGAGGAGCTAAAGCCAAAACGCTACGTACCTGCTTGCGCACGGCGAAGCCGTGCCCTTCCCAACTTCGGAGCAGCGACAGCCTCGTGCAAGTCAAAACCACCCGTTCGTCTCGCCACCCACTAACGACTTGTTTTGCTGACGACCGACGACTGACGACTGTGCCTATGGCACGAATTGGGGTTGTTCGCAAACACTCATCGTGCTAGAAACGGAGGAGTCAGGAAATCTGGCCTCCTGGAAAATGCAGCGCCCACTTGTCGTAGGCGGAATGAGTCCTAAGAAGAAGAGCAACGGGAAGTCGCACAAGTCGAGCGAGATCCTGATCCCCGAGAAACTTTACTTTCGCATCGGCGAAGTGGCCCGCTTGTGCCGCCTGCCCGCCTATGTGCTGCGCTTCTGGGAAACCGAATTCCCGCAACTCAAGCCTGTCAAAAGCAGCACGGGCCAGCGCATGTATCGGCGGCGAGACGTCGAGAGCGTGGTCCGCATCAAGCAACTGCTCTACGAAGAGGGTTACACCATCGCGGGTGCGCGCCAGCACCTGCGTGATGAAGTCAAGGAAGGCAAGAAGCAGGTGGCGCTACCCTTCATGACCAGCTCACCCGCGAATCTTCGTCAAATTCGCCAGGGACTGCAGGAAATTCTCACAATCCTGGCGGCCCGGCGCTAGCCGTTACGATCCTCTAGCCATTTTCCCGTTTTGAAACGTTTTTCCCATAGTGTGACCCACGCGCTTGCGTGGCCCTTCGGTCTTCCTGCAAGGTGGACGCAGGAGTCCACCATGATCCAAGTACTCGTGCACCATAAGGTCGCTGACTACAGCAGTTGGCGCTCGGTCTTCGATGCGGCGCTCGACTTCCGCCACAGTGGCGGCGAATGCAGTTGCCGAATTTTCCGCAAAACCGGCAATCCGAACGATCTCACGCTGCTGTTGGAATGGGAGGATATGGACAAAGCGAAGCATTACATGACTTCGGGCGAACTGCGGAAGAAAATGCAGCAAGCCGGGGTGATGGCTGTGCCGGAGATCGAGTACCTGGCGGAGATGTATACCGTGCGGCGGAGCGCAGCCGACTGAGCCGTCCGCCCGGGTGGACTGCATCGCGGAAGCCGGCGGGCAGTCGACTATTGAGCCGCTTCGGCGGAAGCGGCGGTGTTGACCGCCTCGTCGAGCAGGATGCGGCTGGCGCGCTGAGTCTCCTGAATCAGACTCTGCTGCTCAGCAACGACCGTCTCCCCGGCGCCCGCCATGACCGATCCGGCCGCGAGCGCGAAGCGAAGAGCATCCTTTTGGTCGTCGAAATAGAGGATCACCTGCCTGGCCGCCATACTTACATCTCCTGAGGTCGAAAATCGTGGCGCGCGCTGAATTCTTATTGCCATTCTAAGAGGCATACGGCAACCTGGAAGTGGCGTTCTTGGTACCTCGGCGTTGTAAAACCACGTACGTGAGATTGCCTTCCCGCTGCGAGTGCTACCGGGCACAAGCGGAACTTCTTTTCCGAGGAGCGCGTACTGTTGGAGGAGCCCCTCTATGCTCACGGAACTTTTCGATGAAGAAGCTGACTCTGGGGTACAGATGCACCTTGGTTCTCGCTCTGTTGATGGCTGGCCTGTCGCGCATAAGCGCCCAAAGTGCGACTCCGCAAGCCGGTTCCAACGCACAGGCGGTCCCGCCGCTAGAGAGCATTCAGTCGCAGGCTGAACTCGATAAAGCCATCACCGCCCTCGACGCGGCGCTGTTCGACGCGTACAACCGCTGCGACCTGGAAAAATTCAGCAGCTTCTTTGTGGAGGATGTCGAGTTCTACCACGACCAGGGCGGAATCACGCTGGGCCGCGAGAAGCTGACGTTGAGCATCAAGCAGAATATTTGCGGCGGCGATGTTCGGCGCGAGTTAGTACCCGGCACGCTGCAGGCACACTACATGAAAGGGTACGGCGCCGTGGAGATAGGAGTGCATCGCTTCTACCATCCCAACTCCAATACGCCGCCGGGCGAGGGACGATTCATACACCTGTGGCAGTACAAGGATGGCGCCTGGAAGATCACGCGCGCCATCAGCTACGACCACCACGCCGCAGCCGTCAAATAAAACCGGAAGTCAGCTTAAACGGTATCAGCGTGCGGGAGGTTCTCCGCGCGCACACGCGGCTGCCCGCGCAAGCAACAGGTCGCGTTCCCTGGCATTACGCGTGAGAGAGGCGGCCCGCTCGAACTCGGCGGAGGCTTCCGTGTAACGGGCCAGCTTGCGCAACAAATCTCCGCGCACGCTCGGCAAGAGATGGTAGTCCTTCAACGCGGGCTCAGAGTTCAATGCATCAACTGCGTGGAGGCCAGCGGCGGGCCCGGAAGCCATTCCGATCGCGACGGCGCGATTCAATTCCACGATCGGCGACGGCGTGAGCCTTCCGAGTTCGCCGTAGAGTTCGACGATCCGCGTCCAATCGGTTTCCTCGGGTGTGCGCGCGCGAGCGTGGCAGGCGGCGATTCCGGCCTGTAACGTGTACGTTCCTCGTGAGCCCTCGAGCTGTTCGGCGCGTGCGAGCGAGGCCAGGCCGCGGCGTATCAGCAATTGATCCCACTGAGCGCGGTTCTGATCGAACAGCAGCACCGGTTCGCCGGACGGCCCGATGCGCGCGCGCGAACGGGACGCCTGAATTTCCATCAGCGCGACCAAGCCGTGGACTTCCGCCGCGCGCGGCATCAGTTCCGCCAGAATGCGTCCGAGGCGCAGCGCATCGTCACAGAGGCTGGGCCGCATCCAGTCATCGCCCGCGGTGGCCGAATAGCCTTCGTTGAAGATGAGGTAGATCACCTCCAGCACCGAGTTCAGGCGGGCGGCAAGTTCCGGCCCTCGCGGAGTCTCGAAGGGAATCTGCTTCTCGGAGAGCGTGCGCTTGGCGCGCACGATACGCTGCGCGATGGCCGGCTCGGAAACCAGAAAAGCGCGGGCGATTTCGTCGGTGGTGAGCCCTCCTAGCAGACGCAACGTGAGCGCGGTACGGGCCTCGGTCGAGAGCACAGGATGGCATGCAATGAACACGAGGCGCAGGAGATCGTCGTCGCTGTCGGGCTGCGTCGGGATGCGCGTCCCGTCGCCGGCGTCGAGGGTCGCATCGAGCGCGGCCTCCAGATCCGGGACCTCCATCTCTCGCACCGCGACGTCACGTCCGAGTTCTTCATGCTTGCGGTCGAGCATGGTGCGGCGGCGCAGTTGATCGATGGCGCGGTGCTTGGCTGTGGACATGAGCCAGGCTCCAGGATTGTCGGGCACACCCGATTGGGGCCACTCCTCGAGGGCGACCAGCAAAGCTTCCTGCGCAAGATCCTCGGCGATACCCACGTCGCGAACGATGCGCGTGAGTCCGGCGATCAACTTGGCGGACTCGATGCGCCAGACGGCGTCAATGGCGCGGTGGGTGTCTGGGATCGTCACGGAGCGATGACAACACTTTTGGGAGGGGAAGTGCAAGTTGGGGGGGCCAATCCTTAAAGCGGAAAGCCATGGCGAAAAACCTTTAACCGCGAAGAACGCAAAGAGTGCTTGCCTTGTCTTTGCGACCTTTGCGCACCCTTGGCGACCTTGCGGTGAAAGGTTTTGGTGGTGGCGGATGCACGAGATGAGATTGGAGGATACGTCGCCCGCGAATCACGCTGCGCTCGACTCTCAACTCTCAGCCGGCCAACCTTCGCGCATACTCCACCTCCCGGCGCATGTCTTCTTCGACCGGGCCTTCCTTTTCGTACTCGACGGCGACCAGGCCGGCGAATTTCTGATGGCGCAGTTCCGCGAGGACTTCAGGAATTTTCGCGATGCCGTTGCCCAGCAGCACGTTGACTTCGTCGTTCGGAGCTTGAATATCCTTGAGATGGACCAGTTTCAGACGGGGTCCGAGTTTTCGAATCGCGCTTACCGAATCGTATCCGCATGACGTGAATTGCCCGACATCCGCCGTTGCGCCTACCGTGGGAGACAGCTTCGCCAGCGCGTTCCATACATCATCAGGACTCTCGTACGGAAATTTCTCGCCTTTGAAGTAGTGATTGTGAATGCCGAAGCTCAGTCCTGCTGTCGTGAAGCGCGCGTCGACGAGGTTCAGCGTGTCTCCTGTGGCGTCGCCACTGACGTTGCGGGCGCCGAGGACCTTTGCAAAGCGTACGGCGTTCTCGACATCCTGGTCGTCCTTGATGGTTGCCGTGTAGTAGGAAACGCATTGGATTTGTGCGCGATCCAGTTTCTCTCGCGTCGAGTGGAACAGGTCATCGCTCGGCTTGCTGAAGAGCATGAATTCGCCGCGCGACATCTCGATTTGCGAGATGTTGAGACGGTTTAGCTGGACGATCATGTCGTCGATCGAGAGATTGTGATAGCTGAAGGTGCCGATGCCGATATTCAGTTTGTGGCTGTCGGAACTACGTAATGCGGCGACCGCGAAACTGGCCGCAAGCCCCTTGCCGAATTGTCGACGTGTGATCAAGAAGCTGAGTTCTCCGATAGTAGGGCCGATCCAGGCCGTTAATTCTTCGCAAGCGCCCGCGCCGTAACGTCGGCATCCACCAGCTTCAGCGCCCACTTGATGGCTTCGGTGTACATCTTCTGCACATTGGGATTGTCCCAGTTTTCTGTGACATGCCCGAGGCACGAATAATAGACGCGTCCCTTGCCGTACATTTTGGCCCAGGTGACGGCGAAGTCGCGATCGGTGCGGTGAACCTTCGGATTCTTCAGGTCGAGTCTCTCCGGATCGAGACGCATGAGGACCCGTATTTTGTCGCGTGAATAGTTGCGCACCTGGTAGATCTCGTCGTTCAGAACGAACGATCGCGGCCATTGCTGCATGCCGGGAAAGTTCGGGTCTTCAACAATAATGGGCGCGTCGAACGTTCCCCATGGATGCTCGTCGAAGTAGCCGCCGATCATCTCGCCGTACTCCGGCCACTCGGTGAAAGTGATGGTAGCGCTGTGGACCCCGACGAATCCCTTGCCGTCGTCGTGGACAAAAGAAAGCAGGTCGGCTTTCTGAGAAGGATTCATTTCCAGTTCGCCGCCCGTGAAGAAGACCACGGCATCGAAGTCGTTCAGGTTTTTCGCGTTGTACTCCAGCTTTTTCTTGGTGAGAACTTCGGTGTCGGTGAAGATGGTCGTGTCCCACAGGCCGGTTTGGTTGCCCAGCCGCTCGATTGTCGCCATGGCATGCGATACCGACTCGTGCCGATAGCCGCGTTGTTCTCCCAGCACGAGCAAGTGCTTCTTTGCGGAAGGAGCCGATTGCGCAGCGCTGAAGACACATGCCGTCAGAGCTAGAAGGGCGATCCAGAGTTTCTTCATCCGTTTGACTCCATGAAACTCCCGATCCCACACGGAATGCCTTGGCGAAAGCGGGGCAACGGCGCATCATAGCACCGCGGCGAGAACGAGCGATGTGCGCGTGATGGAATCTTGAGCGGAGACTGGCAAAACAAAAAGGCATCCCGGCAATGCAAGATCCAATCTGAACAAATCTAATAGTCAGAGGATTCCAAGGAGTGAGACTGTGCATACCATGCGACCCATCGGCTATGTAAAGAGTCCCTACAAAGAGCCGCGCGACGTCCCCCGCGGACTAGGCGCGCAACACGAAGCGGAAGGCATGCTTGAAGTTCTGCCGGAGTTCGCCGAGGGCCTGGCCGACATCGAAGGCTTTTCGCATCTTTATGTGCTCTGGCTCTTCGACCGCTCGCAGGGCTTCGAACTCACGGCAAATCCGCCGAGCGACAATCGCTCACACGGCGTATTCGCAACCCGGTCGCCGCTGCGTCCAAATCCCATCGGCTTGACTACAGTCGAACTACTGCGTCGCGATGGCGTTCGTCTGCACGTGCGGGGAGTCGACATGCTCGACAGCACACCGATCCTCGACATCAAGCCGTATCTCTCGTCGATTGCGCCAGAGAAACTTCGCCGCGGCTGGTTGGCCGAGGCGGAAGCACGGGCAAAGTGAGAAGATCAGTTGTTAAGTGTCAGGTCTCAGGTGTCAGTTCGGACTCCGGTTTTCTCTGTGTCTCTGTGGTGAATTCGGTTTTGGTGTTGAATTCTCAAGCCATCCATAACGGGGGCCCGTCATGCCAGTTCAGCAGGGAGATCTCGAACTCCTCCAGCATCCGGTTGCGCAAGAACTCCTCGCGTCAAGAATTCCTGCTCGTCTCGCCTACGTCTGGAGCGATGGCACCCCGCGGGTGATCCCGATCTGGTTTCACTGGAATGGCAAGGAGATCGTGATGGGTACTCCACCCAAGGCGCCCAAGCTCAAAGTGCTTGGCCAAAACCCGAAAGTGTCGCTCACCATCGACAACGACGGGTTCCCGCACAAGGTGCTTCTGATTCGCGGGACGGCGCGCCTGGAACCCGTTGACGGCATCGTGCCCGAGTATGCCCTCGCCGCCGAGCGCTACTTCGGGCCGGAAAGGGGGAAAGCCTGGGTTGCGCACCTCAACAAAATGGGAGGAAGTATGGTGCGCATCGCGATCACGCCGGAGTGGGTCGGTATTTTGGACTTCCAGACGCGCTTCCCCAGCGCGCTGGCGGGATGAGGATCCCGCTCCCGTAGGGCGAAAAGTCTACCTTTTAGCCGTGTTCCTTACCTAAGAAATCGCTTGAGCGTTCCAAAGGAGCAGTTGGACAATTGACACATATCACGTGTACACGTATTATGTGTCCATGAACCTCACCCTTTCGGTGGATGAGCAGCTAGTGGCAAAAGCCCGCAAGCGTGCGAGTGCTCTGGGCAAAAGCCTGAACCAGCTGATTCGGGACTACCTGCAGACGTTGGCGGGTGGTGACAATCCCGAGCGCAGCATCGAGGAATTCCAGGCTCTGTCCGGCAAGGGCCACTCGCGGGGCTGGCGCTTTAATCGGGACGATCTCCATGAGCGTTCGTAGTTTTTTTGACACGAACGTTCTCATCTACGCCGACGATCAAGGAGCGCCAGCAAAGCAACGCCGTGCATTGGAGTTGATCGCCGAGCATCGGCGGGCCGGTACGGGCGTCGTGTCCTTTCAGGTCCTGCAGGAATACTTTGTCGCCGTCACCCGTAAGCTGCGGGTGGATGCAGCCATTGCGCGGAGAAAGATTGAGTTGCTTGCCGAACTTGACGTGGCGTGGTTGGAGCTGGCAGACATTCTAGCGGCCATCGATCTTCATCGACTTCACTCGTTCTCGTTCTGGGATGCCTTAATCATTCGCTCGGCAAAGCAAGCTGGCTGCCGGATACTGTTCACAGAAGACATGCAGCCGCGAGATGTCGAAGGGGTACGCTTGGTCAACCCGTTTCGGTAGATTCAAACTTCAGAAAACTTGGCTGTTAAGAAGGACTTAAAATCCCCACCCTTGCGCCAAGAACGCGCAAAGGGGTGGGGAACCCTGTTGCTTGGGGGAGGGATGAATTACGCGATCTTCCCTCTTCTCGGCTTGTTCTTGCAATTCCTTAAATCCGGCAGCCGCTTCCCGCACTTCCGGCGTGAAATCCGCAAACTCCTGAACCTGACGAATCTCGATCACTTCATTCTCTGACGCGGGGCAGCGTGCAGCCCAGTCAATCGCTTCCTGTTTCGAGTTCACCTGGATCATCCAGAAACCGCCGACCACTTCCTTCGCTTCGGCAAAGGGCCCGTCGGTGATCTTCGGCTTGCCGCCGGTGAACGAGACGCGCGCTCCCGCCGAGGGTGGATGGAGTCCTTCGAGCGAGAGCAGCACTCCCGCCTTCTCCAGTTCCTCGTTGTACTTCATCATGGCGGCGACGGCCTTGGCGTCGGGCATGGTGCCCGGCTTGGCCTGCTCGTAGCCTTTGGGAATCATCAGCATCATGAATCGCATGATTTCGCTCCTTCCAGCGTGTTTTGACGAAGTGGCCTCTCCCCCGGGATTCTAGCTCTCATGGCCGTCATACACCTGCCGGATTTCGCATTCGCCATCGCCTGCCAGCTGCATGAAGTCTTTTACATGCTCGATCATTTCTGCTTTGGAGTTCGCCTGCATCACAGCAAAGCCGCCGACGATTTCTTTCGCCTCGGTGAAGGGTCCGTCAGTCACGGTGAACTTGCCGTTAGAGAGACGCAGTTTGGCTCCGAGTGCGCTGGGCAGGCATCCTTCGGTCGCCAGCACCACACCTGACTTCAGCATTTTCTCCACGTACTTGCCCATCTCCTCCATCTCTTTCTGGGTGGGAGGAACGCCTTCGGGCTTGCTTGACTTGTAGATGGATATGAATTTCATGATCTTTCTCCTCTTTCAAAATTAGATTCGTTAAAGGTCGGGCGGCAATTCGTCACGGCCACGCTTCCGCTTCTACTGTCACGACGAATGAGCCATGCTGTTCTCGACAGCTGTCGTAATTTTTTTCTATTGGCACGGCACTCACCGGTCGATCGGGTTGTGACGCCAACGAACACTTCCCGCACAGGACACAGAGACACACCGATGGTGCCGAACTCCTCGAGGAAGATGGCGCCGCCTCAAACAACAGGCGCCCGCTCGTCGCTTTTGATTGTGTGCTCGTCATAACTACTTCTTCGAGGCTTGCTGGCGCAGCCGCGCCTCTTGTTCCCGTAGTTCCGGAGTGAATTCAGCTCCGAAGTCCTCGGCTTCGAACACACGCCGAATCTCGAGTTCGTCGCCGCTGTCGAAAGGCGCGCGCTTCAGCCACTCGACCGCTTCTTCCATCGAGCGCACCTGCCACAGCCAGAAGCCGGCAATCAATTCCTTGGTTTCCGTGAAAGGCCCATCGGTCACGGTGCGCTTATCGCCCGAGAACTTCACGCGCTTGCCTTTCGAGCTGGCTTGCAGTCCCTCGCCTGCCAGCATCACTCCGGCCTTCACAAGTTCCTCGTTATACTTGCCCATTTTTTCGAGAAGGTCTCTTTTGGGGAGGATGCCCGCTTCTGAATCCTTATTGGCTTTTACAATAACCATGACTCGCATTGTCGTATCTCCTTTGTTTTGTGATTGAAGTGGGATCCTCATCGCTTTTCACTCCCTCCAGATCCGCCTTCTATGATGACGACGAACGAGGCCCGACGGAATCGACACGGCCGCTGATTTTTCCTTGGATAGGGCGAAGACCTTATCCGCCGGCGATGGCCCCCAGGACGATGAACGGCTCGGCCCCTTTCGCAACCGCATCGGGGAGTTGCACGTCCGGCGATTCGTGAGACAGGTCCTGTTCGCAAGCGAAGAAGCGAAGGAACGGCCGTCGTTGCAGGGTACCGTGGTCGCGAATGGTGCCGCGGAGCATGGGATAGCGAGCCTCGAGTTCGTCGAGCACCGCGCGCAATGTCACGGGAGCTGCGACTTCGAGCGTGACCTCGCTACCCACATGCGCCAGTGTCCGGAGGTGCGGGGGAAGGACGACGCGGATCATGGCAGCGTCTGCACTTCTACCGAAAGTACGGCCGGCAGATCGCGCACAATCGGATTCCAGGAGTCGCCCGCATCGGCCGAAGCGTACACCTGGCCGCCGGTGGTGCCGAAGTACACGCCGCACTTGTCCAGTGAATCGACCGCCATCGCGTCGCGCAGCACGTTCACGTAGCAGTTCTCCTGCGGCAGTCCCTTGGTCAACGGCTCCCACTCGTTGCCGCCCGTCTTGCTGCGGTAGACGCGCAACTTGGCGTCGTGCACGAAGTGTTCCGAATCGCTCTTGATGGGAACGACGTAGATGGTTTCCGGATCATGCGCGTGCACATCGATGACGAAGCCGAAGTCGGTGGGCAGGTTGCCGCTCACTTCGCGCCAGTTATCGCCGGCATCGTCGCTGCGCATCACGTCCCAATGCTTCTGCATGAACAGCACGCCGGGCCGCGACGGATTCATCGCGATGTGATGCACGCAGTGGCCGATCTCGGCATTGGGATCGGGAATGAACTGCGAACGCAGCCCCCGATTGATGGGCTTCCAGCTCTTGCCGCCATCATCGGTGCGGAAGGCTCCAGCGGCTGAAATCGCGATGTAAATGCGCTCGGGATCTTTGGGATCGAGGATAATCGTGTGCAGACACATACCACCCGCGCCCGGCTGCCACTTCGGACCGGTACCGTGCCCACGCAGCCCTGGCAACTCCTTCCAGTTCTCTCCACCGTCGGTGCTGCGGAATATGGCCGCGTCTTCGACGCCCGCGTAGACCGTGTCGGGCTCCGTGAGCGACGGCTCGACATGCCAGACACGTTTGAATTCCCACGGATGTTGCGTGCCGTCGTACCACTGGTGCGTCGTTAAGGGCGCCGCACTGTCGTCATACGCGAACTTGTTGCTGTCGCCCTTGGGCGTGCCGTCAGGAGTTGGCACTTCACCCTTGGGCGTGCCCGGCTGGTGCCAGGTCTTGCCGCCGTCGTCGGAGCGCTGGATGATCTGCCCGAACCAGCCGCTGGTCTGCGAGACATAGATGCGGTTCGGATCCACGGGCGATCCTTTCATGTGGTAAATCTCCCAGCCCGCAAAGTGCGGACCACTGACCTCCCACGTGTTGCGTTTGCCGTCCGACGTCAACAGGAACGCGCCCTTGCGCGTGCCCACCAGTACTCGTACCTTGCTCATGCCTCACCCCTTGATGAAGTTTGACGAAGTCTATGTGACGCGAGCCCTTTGTCCCAAGACCCGGCCGTGGCCCAGCCATTTACACAGATAACTCATTTGATCAACGTGGAAAGTCATTTACTTTCTCCTTGCTCCTTCCGTTGCCGTCCGAGATTACGGGCAACCCCGCTGTTGAATCGCGGAATCAGCGGTGTCGAATCGCGTTCCCGCCAGCGACGCCTGACCTCCGCGAGAATTTCCTCGCGATTCTTCTCCATCCGCAGGATCAGCGAGCACGAAGCGTCTGCCTGTTCGTGGCGCGCTCCCCAGATCAGGAGATCCAGCAGCACCGGAGCCAGGTCAATGCCCTTCTCCGTCAGCCGGTAGTTGATCTTGCGGCCGTCCGATTCTTCCCGTTCTCCGCGAAGAATGCCTGCCGCTTCAAGTTTCTGCAGCCGGTCGGCCAGCATGTTGGTCGCGATGCCCTCGCCGGATTCCTGGAATTCCTTGAAGGTTCTGTAGCCCCGAACCATCATGTCGCGCACAATCAGCAGCGACCAACGGTCTCCAAAAACCTCGAGAGACATATTGACCGGACATCCTGAACGGCGCCTGGGCTTCGTTTTTCCGGCCACTCGGGCACCCTAACAAAAGTGACTTGCGTTTTGCAAGTGATAGCCTGGTAAAAATCCGATGCGATCTCCATTGGACGTGCGGCGAGCTGTTTCGTCTGTCCGAAAACCTGGCCAATGTTTCGTCCAGATTTGCACAGCGCAAGTGACGCTCAGGGCAGAACTTCGGGTACAACCTTTGTCACCTGCCGAAGGGTCTAAGGTCCCGTATATTTAAGAAACTCTAGCTGAACTTCACTCTCAAGGAGAAGAGCAGAAATGGCTTCTTTGATGCGGCAGTTTATCCGTGGTCTTGCGGCCGGGACGCTTGCCATCGTGTGCATCATCCCGCAGGATGCCTTCGCGCAAAATCACGTAGTCAGCCCGGCCGAGTTACAAAGCGCTGCCGTCGCTTCCACACAGGCGCGCCAGCGAAATGTCGACACATTGCAGCAGTTTGTATCCACGCCCGCGGCCGAGAAAGCGCTTAAATCTGCGCATCTGGATGCACAACACGTCAAGAACGCCGTGTCTCAGCTGAATGATCAGGAACTTGCGCAGTTGGCTTCGCGCGCGACCAAGGCGAATACCGATTTCGCCGCCGGAACATTGAGCGATCGCGACCTGATCATCATCCTGGTCGCCATCGCCGCGCTGATCTTGATCATCGTGGCCGTACGCTAGGGAACCTTCAACGAAAATGCCGGCCCGAATACGGAACGTCACGCTGCTCCTTCTGGGGGCAAGCGCACTGCTGTGCGCTGCCGACACACCCGGCACGTGGGTAGACGTTCCGTTCGTGAAACAGGAGAAAAATGGCTGCGGGGCTGCCAGCATCGCAATGGTCATGCAATTCTGGCAGCGCCAGCAGGGCGCAGCGCCCAACGCGGATTCGGACCCGGCCCGCATTCAGCAAGCTCTGTACTCTCGGCAGGCGCGTGGAATCTATGCCACTGACCTCAAGCGCTACCTGGAGCAGCGCGGATACGCGGCCTTCGCCTTTGAAGGCCGGGAAGACGATCTGCAGCAGCACATCGAAAAAGGACGGCCCCTGATCGTCGCTTTGAAACCGGGCGCTGGTGCTCCGCTACACTATGTGGTTGTGACGGGTTTCGATCGCCAGCACAACACACTGTGGCTCAACGATCCGGCAGAGCGAAAGCTGTTGCAGCGGGAGCTTCCATCCTTCGAGAAAGAGTGGAAAGGCACAGGCAATTGGACGTTGCTGGCCGTGCCGCAAACCGGGCGCGCATCTTCCGCGCGTTAGCTCGCTGCATCGTCACCAACATCTTCAGACGCAAAAGAGATTCGTATGGGGTTGCGCCTTCCGGCGCGCCGCTAAGCGCTTGTCGAACGAACGCCTTTAGACGCTGTGCCTGGCTGCGCCACTGCGCGATGTTTACTCTCATTGTGCTGTCGTGCGTAGAGATCGGCCGCAGCCAGACACTTCCCACCCTGAACCCACTCGCCGACCACATCCAACAACTCGCCGCCGAACAGCGCTGGGCCGATATTATCCGCGAACTCGAACAGATGCCCGCCAAAGACGCCGAACTCGAGTATCAATACGGCTCCGCCCTCGCGCAGATCGGCCGGCTCTCCAAAGCGCGACAAGTCTTCCAGGCCGGACAACAACAGTGGCCCAAGGACAAACGGTTCCCCATCGAACTCGCCGGTATTGCATTCAAGCATAGACACCCTGCGCAAGCTGCCCGGTACCTGCGCCACGCTCTCCGCATCGATCCCCGCGATACTTACGCCAATGACTTTCTGGGAACCGTGTACTTCATCGCCGGAAACCTCGAAGCCGCGCTCACATACTGGAACCGCATCGACAAGCCGTACGTGGAGCGCATTCTCCCCAATGAGGCGCTACGCATTCGGGGAGCGGTACTCGATCGCGCGCTCGCGTTTTCTCCCGCCGTCGAGTTGCGTCTCGCCGATCTGGAGACTTCCTACGCGCGCCTCGCGGGCCTGGGAGTTTTCCCGTCACCGCGCATCCAACTGGCCGCGCGGCCAGAGAACAAATTCGACGCCATCCTCAATCTGCAGGAGCGCAATGGTTTCGGCGACAGTCTTTGGCAGGGACTGATCTCGACCTTCAGCGGCGTCGCCTATCAGACCATTTATCCCGAGTACTTCAACATCCGGGGATCCGCCACCAATATCACGTCACTTGTGCGCTGGGACGCGCAGAAACGGCGCCTGGCCGCGGAATTCGCCGCTCCGCTGCACGCGAGTCCACGGTGGCGCTACCGGATCGGCTTCGATTTGCGCAACGAAAACTGGGATATCCGGCAATCCTTCACCGGACCATCGCCGTCTCTAGGCGCGTTGAACCTGCGCCGCGAGGCCGTATACGCTGAAATCGATTCCTACAATACCGGGCGTTGGGGATGGTCGGCCGCTGGCGATTTTGCACATCGCGATTACCGCAGCGTTGTGCAAGGGTCGACTCTGGGGCCCAACTTCCTTCTCGAAGGCTTCCAGCTTAAGCAACTCACGCGCATCCACTATGCGCTGGTGCGCAGTCCGGAGCATCGCTTCGCGGTACAGACAGAGGCTGCGTCGCAAATCGCACGCATCTGGTCGCAGCCCGCGCACGCGTTCGCGAAGCTTCAGGGGGCGGTTGAAGGTCGCTGGTTCCCGCAACTACGGGGAGACGACTACGCAACGAAGTTCCAACTCCGCGGCGGCGGCGCCTCCGAGCATGTTCCCTTTGACGAACTCTTCATGCTGGGGATGGAGCGCGACAACGATCTCTGGCTGCGCGCACACGTTGGCACCCGGGACGGCCGCAAAGGCAGCGCTCCGCTCGGCACACACTACTTTCTGGCGAACAGCGAGATCGACAAGAATCTCTATAGCAACGGCCTGATCACCGCGAAACTCGGGCCCTTCTTCGACACAGGCCGGATCACTGGAGCGCCGAATCTCGGATCTCGCAAGTGGCTATTCGACACGGGGGCGCAGGCAACACTGCATGTGCTGGGCGTTGGCCTGACCTTCGTTTACGGGAAAGATCTGCGCACGGGCAACAACGCCTTCTACTTCGCAGCGGAGGGCCGCGCGCGGCCGATTGGAACATTATCCGTGTGGGGCAATTCGAGGTGAACCGTCTAAGCCGCTTCGTCCGAAGAAGGCGGTTTGTCTCTCAGCTTGATCAAGGTTCTGGAGGCGATGCGCCGAACGAAGTTACTGTGCTCCTGCAACGCCGAACGCAATTCCGCCACGACTTCCTCTAGCTCATGATCTTTGGCGGTAATTAATTTGGCGCAAAGTCTTCGTACGCGCTCATCAAGGGGGAGGAGATCCACGACCGGCCACAGTAAATATTGGGCGGGAGGCGGGCAATACATAGTTTTCCCTAGGGATAAATATAGCCACAAATTTTTAGCACGGTGCCGCGGACAGATAGAAACGGCGACAAACGTGTTCGCGCTATTGCGGTCGGGCCAATTCGACAAACTCTCGGCCCGCATACAGCCGATACTTCCCACTGGCACCGACAACCTGCAACGGTACAGGCCTCTTCATATCCGCGTCTCGCGATGCATCCGCTCGAAATAAGTCGTGGGCTCCCAGGTCCATCACGACGAACCTACCCTGTACGAAGCCCACGCCGTAAGCGCCCGGAGCAAGCTTCTGGCCACCGATGTCGAGCGTCACTTCCGAGATGAAATACGCCTGGTACTTTTGCCGGATGTCGCTCGCGTATCCCGAGTTGTCGATCAGACCCGCCAGAACATATGTGTCGTCGGTGAAGTGCACTCCGCCTGTACTGCGCATCTGGACCGGCGCAACCTGCCCCCGGAAGAACACCTGGTCGGGAAAAATCTTGTTCGTGATTTCGGTTGCTTTCAGCGCCGTCTCGCTACCGGCGGGATTGGCATTGGCACACGGTAGAACAACAACAAGCAGGGCTACGATCGCAAGAAGACTTGATGCTTGTCGCATGAGATCTCCGGTCTGAAACGCTGGGATGACAGCGAGCGCTATTCTAGCCGTTGACCGGGGCGAATACGACGGGTGGAATGGAGAATCCTAAACTCCCCGCTCCAATATGGGTGACCGCTACTCGAACTGCTTGCGAAAGCTCGCCACTTCTTCGCGCAGGTCCGCGACCTCTTTGTGCAGGGCAGCGATTTCTTCCTCGAGACGAGCGATCCGTTCATTCTCGCCGGAACTTTCCGCACGCGCTTCCGCCGGCGATGGCGGCGCATCCCACTCCGGCTTCTGGCCGCACAACAAATGCGCGTAGCGGGACTCCTTGGTTCCCGGTTGCCGGGGAAGCATCTTCACCAACGGCTCTTCCCGGGTCATCAGCTTCTGCAGTGTCGATTGCACGTCGGTTAAATCCTCGAAACGCTGCAGACGTTCCGTACGCCCGCGCAATTCGCCTGGCGTCTGCGGCCCGCGCAGCATAAGGACGCACATGATGGCGGTCTCGCGCCGGGTGAAGTTGAAGCCTTCCTGCATGCGGTGCTCGTACTTGGGCACGCGGCTGTCGCCGGCCGAACTGCCTGTACCCGCCAGGCCCTTCTCGTTCAGCGAGTGCAGCGCGTGCCGCACGGCTTCCTCGTTCAAACTCATCACGGGATCGCGATTCGACTTCTGATTGCAGGCGTTGATCAGTGCGTTCAGCGACAACGGGTAGTAATCCGGTGTGGTGACTTCCTTCTCGACCAGGCTGCCGAGAACCCGGGCTTCGTTGTCGGTCAAGAGAACGTTCGTGGCGCGGAATGGCATAGACGAGTCAGACTCCAGCGCAGGAACCGCTCCAGCGCAGCTCAAAATTGCGGAGAAAACGCGTCGCTATACTACCGAGGACTGGCGTCTTCCCGCAAAACCACGATGGTAATCAGCCGAAAGATCCCGGGGAATGGTTCCGGAGGTGCCATTGTAAAAGGGAGGGCGCTAGGAGTCAGCGGGTGAACTTGCCGTAAACGCGCAGGGTGGCGATTTCTTTGCGCAGGCGTTCCATCTCAATTTCCTTTCGCCGAAGAACCGACCGCACATCGCCATTCTCCGCCGCTTTCGGCGGACGCACCACGTTGGCCGGCTTGGCGGCCTCTGATCCCAGCGGCGTCAGAAATTCGAGTCCAAAACAGTAGCCGGTTCGATTCCGCACGATCGCCGAGACCCGCGTACGTCCCGGCGTCTCAAACTCCAGGTCCATGTAATCGCCGGGCTTGAGGGGGAGGCCAGCATACAGGGTCATGCCACCCTCACTGATTTCGATCCCACGTCCCTGCACGGCTAGCTTGGAGTCCCCGCCCCGAGGCACAACGCGGACGGGTAGTTCAACCGGATGGCGCAACCAACGGCGCGTGTTCACAGGGGAGGACATCTTTTCACACCGCCACTAAAGAGGCACTGATGGTAGCTGGAACTAAGCCAGGGTCACAAGATTACGAAGGTTTCGGAAGGTACTAGTTACGAAGTTTTACTGAACTGGCCGAACCGGCTTTCCCCAGCCATGTCAGCGGCTTAGATCTCCGGAGGTTCTGGCGCCATCTTCAAATTGTCATCCTAAGCGCAGCGAAGCACGCATGCGTTTGGACTGCGGCAGCATGGGCTCTGCAAAATCGAGAATGCAGTCGCCGACGCCTTCATGCCCAGAAAATCTCCGGCGTGGCCGTCGGTCCGTCCAGATGCCCGGTCAAGTTGTGCTCCAACCCCTCCCGCGAAGGCGAGACGTCTTTCCGCATGCGCTCCATCTCCTGGTCGGAAAGCGGCGAGAAGCTGCGGGCGATTTCGACGTTGTGCTCGAGCATCTCCAGATGCGGCATGCCCACCACAGCTGTCGTCACGGGCAAGCTCATGGAATAGCGAAGCAGTGCGTTGATGTCGGACTTGCCGCCGCCATTGCCCAGCAGGAATTCCTGCCCGGTCACTTTCATGGCGATTACGCCTAGATTCTTCTTGTTCGCGGCTGGGAGCGCCAATTCTTCGAAGCGACCGTTGCGCGAGGCGTTGAGCGCCATTTGCACACAATCCAGATCGTGCCGCTCGATGGCTTGCGCCATCACTTCGCCGTTGGTGTGGCTGGTCATGCCGATGAAGCGCGCCATCTTCTGATCGCGTGCTTCCATGGCGGCTTTCAGACAACCATCTGGTGCTTCGATTTTCGCCAGATCGTCCGCCTGACCCAGACTGTGCATGTGTACCAGGTCAACGTGATTGGTCTGCAACCGCTTCAGGCTGCCTTCCAGGCGACGCATGAATCCATCGCGTGTGCGGTCGGGAATCTTGGTCGCAAGCCACACGTCCTTGCGGCGGGAAGCCATCACCCGGCCCACCCGGGTTTCACTCTCGCCATCGCCGTAGGCATATGCGGTGTCTAGATACGTGATGCCGAGATCGATCGCGCGGTTCAGCGCCTGCGAAGCTTTGTCTTCCTCCTTATAGGCGAGGAAGCGACTGCCGCAACCGAAGGCGAGAATCGAGACCTTGGCGCCAGTGCGTCCGAGCGTGCGCGAAGGCAGCGTGCCGGTGGGAGGCTCGGCCTGTGCGACGTCTTTCAACAGCCACACCCCGGCGCCGGTGGCCGCTCCCACTCCAAGTTTTTCCAGGAATTTTCTGCGCGAGAGGTCGTTGGTCATGGAATCTCCTCTTCAAGCCAGTGCTTCGCGAGCGTATCGATAAGAATGTACCCGATTCCGAAGCGGCGTGCAGTGACCAAATCTGAGATCTGAGATCAGACGTCTGGAATCCCCCGGGCTGATATTCTTCTGCCAACACACTCGCACTTGCCGGGAGATGGAGATGTCGCATTTTGTCGTCCACCTTGTCGCGCTCGCGCTCTGCGCTAGCTCTGCCACTGTCTGCGCTCTCGACCAAAAAGCGCCCGCTCCCGGCCACTACCTGTTTGCCTGGACAGGCGATGCCGACGGCAAGGGCAAAGACTTTCTGGCTGTCATCGATGCCGATCCGGCATCCCCCTCTTACGGGAAGTTGGTGACCACGACCGCCACCGATCAGCAGACCGGAAGCGTGCACCATACCGAGTACTCTATGCCGGCAAGTGGAATGCTTTTCGCCAACGATCACGAAGTCGGACGCACCTTCATCTTTGACGTGCGCGAGCCGCTGCATCCGAAGGTCGCCACGTCGTTCAACGACATGGCGGGCTACATGCACCCGCATTCCTACCTGCGCCTGCCGAATGGACACGTGCTCGCCTCTTTTCAGCACGCGCACCACGGAGGCAGCGACGGCTTGGGTGCGACCGGCGGCCTGGTAGAAATCGACGACGAAGGCAAAGTCGTTCGCTCGGCCAGCAGTTCCGATGCGGCATTTTCCGATGCCCTACTCACTCCGTATAGCCTGGTCGTGCTGCCGGATCAAGATCGCGTCGTCTCCACGAATTCCTCCATGCACCTGGAAACGATTTTCAGCGGAGTGACGTACCAGGTGTGGCGCCTTTCGGATCTCAAACTGCTCAAGACGTCATACTTCGATGTCGCCGAAAACCGTTACTCACAGGTCGGTCCCCAAGAGCCGCGGCTTGGCCCCGATGGATCGGTGTTCGTGCAGACTTTGAGTTGCGGAATCGAGCGCATCACCGGCGTCGATACCGATCAGCCAAAGTCGCAACTGGTCTATAGCTTCCCCGGCAACTGGTGCGGCGTGCCTACAATCGTGGGCCACTACCTGATTGAGGGCTTGCGCGCCATTCACGGGCTGGTGGTGCTGGATATCTCCAACGGCGCCAAGCCGGTCGAAGTCTCCCGTTTGAAATTGACCGACACCTACATTCCGCACTGGACTGCTTGGGACGCGAAAACACAGCGCGTGGTTGTAACCGCGGGATTGAATACGCGCGGGCGGCTCTACTTGCTGAAGTTCGATCCGAAGACAGGAGCCCTGAGCGTGGATGAGGGCTTCCGCGACACCGATGGCCAGGTCGGCTTCAACTTCGAAGATCGCGAATGGCCGCATGGCTGGAAGGGGACCGGGCTGCCGCATGGCGCCGTATTTTCTCGCTAGCGTGCTTGTTGGAAAGGGAACGTTAGCGAAGGGGAGGTCGTCGAATGAAGGCTAAAACCGCGCGCCGCAAGTCCATCGGGCGCTCGAAAAAGGCAGAGCAAACGGTGGAAGGGTACGTCGCAAGGGCTCCTGAGTCGAGCCGCAAGACATTCAATCAGCTGCGCGCGGCGGTTCGCACCGCCGTCCCCTCGGATGCTGTTGAGATCCTCAGTTACGGAATTCCCGCATTCAAGACGGACAGAGTCATCGTCTGGTTCGCCGCTTTTGCCGATCATTGCAGCCTGTTTCCAACCAGCTCGATCATCGCGGCTTTCAAAACCGATCTTCAGAAATTTCGTACTTCCAAAGGAACGATTCACTTCCCGTTAGACAAAGCGGTGCCGGCGGCGCTCGTGAAGAAGCTTGTGAAGGCGCGGGTTGCTCAGGTTGCGGATGCGAAGGGGCGCTAACCGCGGGTTGCGGAACTTAGTCGCTCCGGTACAGGTCGGTACTCAAGTACTTCAGTCCAGAATCGACCATCAGAGACACCACCCGCGCCGACGGTCCGATTTTTTTCGCGACCCGAATTGCGGCATGCACGTTTCCTCCGGACGACGTGCCTGCGAAGATGCCGCCCTTGCGCGACAGTTGCCGAGCCATATCCTTGGCCTCCGCCGTTTTCACCGTCAACACTTCATCGACCAAGCTCGGATTCCATAACGGCGGCGGGTATCCCACGCCGATTCCTTCGATATCGTGGGCTCCCGAGCGCCCACCCGATAGCACGCAGGACTCCTCAGGCTCAACGGCAATGATTTTGACCTGCGGATTGTGGCGCTTCAGCACGGTCGCCACACCCGTCAGCGATGCCGCCGTACCGACGGAATGCACGAAGGCATCGATCTGACCGCTGGTCTGCTCCCAGATCTCTTCACCCAACGAATGATAGCCAGCGATCGTGTCGGGATTGCTCAGTTGATTGATCCAGAGCGTATTCGGCTGGAGGCTGAGCGTGCGCGCGGCTTCAATCATGTCGAGGAATAACTGCTTGGTCATGCCTTCGCCGGCGTAAGGCACAAGCGTCAATTGCGCGCCGTAGGCCACCATGTGATCCAGCTTTTCCTGGCTGAAGGCTTTCGAACTGACCACATGAATCTTGTATCCCTTGGCCGCGCATACCATCGCCAATGAAGCCCCGGTACTTCCGCCCGTGTATTCCACGACCGTCCCTCCGGAACACAGCCGGCCATCGGCCTCGGCTTTCGAAATTACGGCCAGCGCCATGCGATCTTTCATGCTTCCGGTTGGGTTCTGCCACTCGAGCTTGGCAAAGATTTGGCCGCAGTCCGCAGGGACCACGCCGCGAACTCGCACCAGCGAAGTGTTTCCGATTGATTGCAGAATATCGGTGTCCATAGGTTTCACGAGGGTCGCGCTGGGGACACCTATGGGATGCTCGCACGGTCGACGTCGATTCGTGACTGTGCAGATTGTGCCTTCTAGTATCATTCTCATCCAAGTGATATGCGTCCAGGCTACGTATTGTGGTTCGCGCTCTGTTCTGTACTCTTCGACGCAGGGCTCATCTCCGCGCAACAGACTCACAAGGATTCTGCTCCCCCCGCCAGGTATGACGCGGGGGTCTTCGCCAACGACACCTACACCAACGAGTGCCTGGGTTTTTCCTTCCCGATGCCGTCGGGATGGCTGGCGAAGAGTCAGGGCATCAGCGGAATTGCGAAGGCGATACACTTGCCCGGTGGCGGGTTGAACCTGCTGATGATCGAGCACCCTAAACAGGGCGCGTTCGGAAACACGATTACCCTGTACGCATCGCCGGCCAGCGAGGCGCTTGGGTCCGCCAAAGATTTCGTCACGCGCGCCGTCCAGACGCAGGTCACGCGCAACCCGCAAAACAATCAAATCCTACGCGAGACTTTTGCAGTCGACTATGCCGGTAAACACTTCTTCCGCGCCGACTACAAAGCCGCGCAGCCCCGAGCCTCTGTGCGGTCGTTCGTCTTCACGCGGTTTCGCAATTACTACCTCGGAGAAATGATCGAAGCCGCATCGCCCGCGGAACTCGACAGCGCCGCCGACTCGTTGAAAAGAATTTCTTTTCGCGAAGACGTGCCCGATCCCAAATGCAGTACCGGGGAGGAAGCGCAGGCGGGATCGCGATCCCACGCCCCGAATTGACACCCCGCACAGCACGGGATTACAGTTCTCATCGCAACTCGCAGGCCACAAAGGAGATGCTGATGAAGAAGATATCGATCGTGTGTCTGGTCGCATGGTTTTTCCTAGTCAGCGCTGCATGGGCGCAAGACGGGACCGAGAAAGCTGTAGCAGCATTGGAGCAGCAGTGGTTGCAATCGCAGAAGACCAACAATCCTGACTTGGTCGCCCCGATCTTGTCCGACAAGTTCGTAAATACGGGCAGCGACGGCAAAGTCACCAACCGGGCCGAGTCACTGGCCAGCGCGAAAGCCACGAAGTATGCCAGCGTTGCCTACGACGATCTGAAGGTTACAGCATTTGGCGACGCGGCTGTCGCGACGGGAGATTTCAAGGCGAAGGGCACCGATCCGTCGGGCAAGCCTCTCGATGTTCACGAGCGCTTTACGGACACGTGGATCAAGGGCGCCAAGGGTCAATGGCAATGCGTGGCGAGCCACCAGTCGACTGTGATGTGAGGTTCAGGCCGCTACTGTCCGAGCGCTTAGTCGCTGCCCTGCTCCCGCCGAATGGCTTGAATGTAACGATGGATCTGATCCAGGTGCGAAAGGTCGTGACCGGCCAGCAGTCGCAACATGGCGCCGAGAGACTCTGGTCCCCGCTCATTGTGCTGGCCGGTGCGCTCCAGGTCCGCCGGTGACGTTCGTTTCCACACGGCCAAGTTGAACTGGCGCAGGGTCCGAAAAAGGTCGACCATATCCGATGGCTCGCGTTCATTGTGCCGCAGCGTAGCGACCCACTTATCCTGCTGCGTGCCCAAGATCGTTGGGCCGTCCTCGCTGAGAATCAAACGCAGCCGATATCCGTAGACCCATTCACCGTCGGTCAGGTGGCCGATGATCTCATTGGGCGTCCACTTTCCCTCAAAGGGCCGGGTACGCAACACCGCCGCCGGATGCTTGCCCACAACGTCGGCTAACTTCGACGCCGTTTGCCCCAACACGTCGAAAGGATTTCGCTCCCCCAGCAAGTTCGACATCTTCTCGCTGTAGGTCAGTGAAGTAGGCGACAAGGGTCCCGTCTGTACCGTGGTCATTGCTGAGTCCTTTCACGAATCTCGATTTCAACTGTGCGCGAAGACGATATTCCTGTCCCTGACTCTGCGCTATCCGAAATTTGCGCTCAAAGTAAACTTCTGAGAACTTCCCAAGGGTCCTGGTCGATCACAGACCAACCAACCGCTGCAGTTCTTCCGTATATCGTTCGCCCTGCACCGTGATTTGCTCGGCCGCCTCGTCGATCTCGCGCAGATCGTCTGCCGTGAGTTCGATGTCGACGGCACCGATATTCTCGTCGAGTCGAGACAGCTTGGTCGTTCCCGGGATCGGCAAAATCCACGGTTTTTGCGCGAGCAGCCATGCGAGCGCGATCTGCGCCGGCGTCGCTCGTTTGTGTCGGGCGATCCTGCCGAGCAGATCGACCACCGCCTGATTTGCCTTCATGGCCTCGGGCTTAAAGCGCGGGAGGTTGGCGCGGAAATCCGCGCTGCCGAACTTGGTATTCTCATCCATCTTGCCAGTGAGGAAGCCTCTTCCGAGTGGGCTGTACGGGACCAACCCGATGCCAAGCTCTTCGAGCGTGGGCAACACTTCGGCTTCCGGCTCTCTCCACCAAATCGAGTATTCGTTTTGCAGAGCCGTAAGGGGTTGAACCGCGTGAGCGCGGCGTATGGTTTGCACTCCTGCTTCAGAAAGACCGAAATGCTTTACCTTGCCCGCCTGGATCAGGTCCTTCACCGCGCCCGCCACGTCTTCAATCGGGACGTTCGGATCGACGCGATGCTGGTAGAAGAGGTCGATGACATCGGTCTTGAGCCGCTTGAGCGATTCGTCGGCCACCTGCTTGATGTGATCGGGCCTGCTATCCAGCCCAAGCCAACCGGGCTCACGGTTCGGCTTGAGCTTGAATCCGAACTTGGTGGCGATGATCACCCGGTCCCGCAGCGGAGACAGCGCTTCGCCCACGAGCTCTTCGTTCGTGAACGGGCCATACACCTCGGCGGTATCGAAGAACGTAATGCCCCGATCCACGGCCGTGCGCAGCAGATCAATCATCTCCTGCTTATCTTTTGGTTCGCCATAAGAGGTGCTCATTCCCATGCAGCCGAGGCCGAGGGCCGAGACTTCCAAATTGCTTTTGCCGAGTTTGCGCTTCTTCATTTTCTTTTCTTCGCAGAATGACATCAGGACTGGTCTTGCTGGTGGTGGTAAGCGTTCTCTCATGCGTACACTTCCTTAGATGTTCGCCGCCGTCCCTGGTATGCAAAAATCCCGCCAATCTCTATGCGATAGGCCCAAGTGAAGCCCGCTCACTCGCTTGCGGCAGGACCGCAACTTTGTCACCCTGTGGATGACGTCTTCTTCCACGAGGAGCAAGAAATGCACCCCACCTTGAACTCACGTCTTGTTCTGTTCGCCATCATGCTGGCAACCAGTCTGGTCTGGGCCCAAACCCCCGCCACGTCTGCCGCCGCCAGCGGACCCGCCAAGACCGAAGACTTCGCCACTGCGATAAAGAGAATCCGCGACACCTGGCTCCAGGAGTTCAACGCCGGCCACGCCGACAAAGTCGCAGCCTTGTACGCGCCCGATGCGGTACTGTTGCGCAGAAACGGCACCGTGCACACGCGTGACTCGATTCTGGCGGAACTGCAACGCTCCATCACAGCGGCTGAGGCGCAAAACTACACCATGCGCAGTTTGCACGCCGAAAGCTCCGGAAACCTTGGCTACGACACCGGGATCTACGATGAGACTGTCCGTCACCACGTTGCCGAAGGCAACTACCTCATGGTGATCAAACAAGTCGAAGGAGAATGGAAGATCGCAGCCCATTCTGCCGTTCCCAATCCTCGGCAGAAGTATTAGCTCGAAATTGCTGACGTGCCTAGGCATTGCGAGATAAGGAGTCAGTCGTGACCAGGCGTCTACCCAAGGCTCAAACCGAACTCGGTCGCGCCGCAGTCCGGATCTTTGCCGCCAATGATCGGATGAACCAGATTCTTATCGAAAAACTTGACCCGGCCGCCTGGATAGCCAAACCGCCCGGCAAGGTCCGCACCATTGCGGCGATCTTCACGCACATGCACAATGTCCGCACCAAGTGGATCCGGCTTACCGCTCCACACCTGAAGCTTCCCAGACAGATCAGTCGTACCCACTGCACGCCAAAGCAGGCAAGCGCAGCCCTGGCCGAAAGCGCCGCCCGCTGCATTGAAATGCTCGCCGAAGCGCTCGGCGGCGGTGACCGCATCCAGAGATTTCACCGAGACGGATGGGCGAAGCCCTGGCCAGTATGCCCCGAGATGGTCTGCTACATGCTCGCGCACGAAGCCCACCATCGAGGTCAAGTGTGCATCCTCGCGCACCAGATCGGACTGCCGCTGCCAAAGGAAGTCGGGTACGGCATGTGGAATTGGGAGAAGCTCTGGAAAGAGTGCGGGGCGGGTGGCGGCCCCGGCCACGATTCTTGAGGAATCGCCATGGCCAAGCAACACGGACCATCGCCAATCGTGGAATGCTCAGCGCTTTCTCGGCCCCACCAGCGCTCGCCCGGGGAATACGTCCGCCGCGATCTTGCCATCGTCAACCACCACACTGCCACCGACCACCAGGTAACGCACTCCCACGCTCGGCTCCATCGGTTTCTGGAAGGTTGACCGGTCGCTGATGGCCGCCGCATCGAACACGACGATGTCGGCGTCCGCGCCCTCTTGCATCCTGCCCTTTTGCCGCGCAGCGGGCGTGGATCGCTCTAGCATTTGGGCCGGCATGAGTGTCATCTTGCGGAGCGCGTCCATCAGCGTGAGCGATCCTTTCTGGCGTACGTATTGCGCCAAGACCCGCGAGTAGGTTCCGGCATTGCGCGGATGGCCATCGGCGCCATCGCTCGCAATCATCACCAGCGGGTGCGGGATCACCTTGTCCAACACTTCTTCCGTGTTCGCAAAAATCAGCACGGAGCGGGTCGCGCTGGAATTGTGCAGTTCGTCGAATCGCTCTTTGGTGAGGTGCTCGCCCGTCTCCGGCAGTACCAGATTGTTGTACGTGATGTTCCCGTTTTTCTGCCAGCCCGGATTAAACAAGGCGGAGTTGATCGACGTCATGCCCGCGATGTAGGGATACGCTTCTGTAGTCACGTCCAGACCGCGAGCCCGTGCCCCGGCCACCATCGCGAGACACTCCGGCGAGTCGCGTAGACAAGTGCTGTTCAAGTGCACGATGTGCAGCGAAGCGCCAGTGACGGCCGCAGCCCCAATGACTTCGCTCAGCGCCCCGATGCCGGGGTGGCTCTCACCCGCAGAGCGCGCGTGCGTGTAGACCGGAACACTCCGCTCGGCAGCAAGACGGAAGATCTCGATCACCTCCAAGTGACTCGCTCCGGGCGTATAGGAAAGCCCCATCCCGACAGCAAGAGCTCCCGCATCCAGTTCCGAGCGCAGGCGATCTTGTATCTGCGCTAGCTGTTCTGGCGTGGCCGTCTGATCGGTGGCGGGACCACTCTTGGGAAGAATCTCGGGAATGCCGGGATGGGTCAGGGCCGGCTCCGCGGGCAGCGGAGCGCCAAATACCAGGGCACGCGCCGCCGGATGACTGGCCGCGCTGCCATAGTGAATCAGAGAGTGGCCTTCTTTGGCTTTCAAGAATCGCCCGACATCGGGAACACCAATTTCAAGTTCCAGCGCCGTGGTCACACCGTCGAGCGCTTTGACGCGCTGGCTCTCCATCTCCTGGCCATGCTGATGCAGATCGATAAACCCCGGCGCGACCACCAGTCCGCCGACATGAACCACGCGCCGCCCACTCAGAGACTCAGAAGAGATCCGAACAATCTTCCCGTCACGGATGCCGACATTGCGCACGGCATCGAGACCGGTTTCGGGATCCATGACGCGCCCGCCTTCCAGGACGACATCGAACTGCTGCGCCAACATGGGGCTGGTTGACATCACCAGGAGATAGAGAAAGCAGATCAGCTTGCGCATGGTGACTCCGTTTTCGAGTGCAAGGACGTGAAGATGCAGTTTCCATTTGCAGCGCGGCCGTGATTGCTGATGGATGACGGCCTAATAGCCCCGCTCGTGCGAATAGCGAACGAGTTGCCGGAATCGAGAGGCAACGGCCAAGGTCGCTTTCCACACTTTCAGAAAACTGGAAAAGAGGATACATAGAATCCTACA
This sequence comes from Acidobacteriota bacterium, assembly GCA_046728215.1. Classification (GTDB taxonomy): domain Bacteria; phylum Acidobacteriota; class Terriglobia; order Terriglobales; family Acidobacteriaceae; genus Gp1-AA133. Next base: position 166,132 of record JBKPEB010000002.1, read on the forward strand.
CGCGTCTTCATCGGAGTTGGCCGGAGAGAGATCATGAACGTTCAGCACCCGCTCTACGACCGTGAACTGCTGTTGCAAGGGGCAAAGCGTAACGTGGTCCTGGAGCTGTGGGAAGTTGAGCGCTACGGCAGCGACAGCTATGGCGACACTGACTATGTATCGATCTACGGAATGCGGCCGGCCGATTGGCACGCGAAAGGCGCGCGACTGCTGGGACGGACCGCCGTCGAGTGCACGCGGGATAATCTGGCAGATGCGATCGCCAAAGACGTCGCCGCGATTGCAGCCCGGCGACCGCCCAAGACCCGGACGTTCGTCGTGGATCTATTCGCTGGCTCCGGCAACACGCTGTACTGGCTCTTGCGCCGCCTGCCGGGAGCGCGGGCCGTAGGATTCGAGTCGGATCCCGGAGTCTTCGGGCTCACTCGGCAAAATATCTCGGCACTGGCCTTGCCTATCGACATCCGGAACACGGACTACCTTTCCGGATTCGCCGGGCTTTCGGTAATGCCGGATGACTTACTGATTGCGTTCATCGCGCCGCCCTGGGGTAATGCGCTCGACAGGACCAATGGCCTCGACCTACGGCACACCGCACCCCCGATAACCGACATTGTGGACTGCCTGCTGCAAAGGTTTGCAAAGAACCGCCTGCTCTGCACCATCCAGGTGTACGAGATGGTTGTCCCTGCCTCCCTCTCCGAGTTGAGATCCCGTTTCGACTGGTCGGCCCTGCGAATCTACGATTTGAATATGCCAGGGCAGAATCATGGACTACTTCTGGGTAGCAAGGGCTGGACGCCTTAGGCTTTGGGCATCCATCTCGATGAACACAACGCTAAGCCTGGTGCCCCACGTTTTCGCGGTATTCGAAAACGTGGGATCCCACGAAATCATCCATTTCGAAATCAGAGAAGTACTGGTTGGCCCTAGCAGATGATGTTCGAACTGAATCTTCATCCCGATGCATGACGGCGCTTCACGGCGGGCGAGACTGCCTTGCACTTTGTTAATCATCAGTTCTTGTCCTTCGTGGCCTTCGCGAACGCTTCCGCGATTGTTAGAAACCGGTCCGCGGCCTTGTCCCCGCATTTGTCCAAGAGCTTCACCGCATCTTTGCCCGCGCGGAGCGGCTTCTTTAGGAACGTGAAGGTTCGGCCAAGGATTGTGAGGCCGACGATACCCACAGCCCCGCCGTGATCTTCGATACGCTTGAGCGCAATCTGAACGGGCGTGCTCGGTGTAACGTCCGCGTATTCGTCTTCACACACAATCCAGATAGACACCCATCGGTCCGGCCACTTGCGGTATATCTTCTGCAAGGTGTCAAAAGCTCCCATCGGTGTCATTCCGGGGTCGTGCGTTAGCTCCCGCGCTGATGACGCCAAGAACCGGGCGAAGGGCTTATCTACGGTAGTGAGGAGTGCAGCAACCATGTCGAAGATAGTATCAAATTATTTGATATTGTCAAGACCCTCTTTGACACGGGGCGGGCCGCAAAAGTGGACTTTTTAAGGGGATTTCTTAAATGGCTTTTGGCTAAGTGTTACAAATTTGCAATATCTCATGGTTACAGACGTGCCTTGTGCGCTTTTGTGAGTTAGGCAAGAATGCGGGCAGTGGGCGAGGCCACTACGTCATGAAAAAAACACAATTGGAAGCGAAGCTTGCTCGAATAGCGAAGGACCTTGATGCAGTTGCGGGCCGGTTGGAAGATACCGGGTTCTATTCGCAGCGCGACTTGCTGGATAAGGCCGCCGATGCCGTGCAAGAAGTGCAGGAAGCCTTCGCCGCACTGTAGAAGACAGGGGACCTCCCCCATCCTTGCCTGTATGGACAACCGCGGCTTGCGCGGGCAGTGTTGGGTGAAGTACTACCTCACAACCTATCTGCCGCGCTCCCGAAGCGACGGGCATCTTGTGAAATCGCTAAGTCTCACAGGAGGCCCGGGATGGCTCCCAACCAAACACGTGCGGAAATAGAAGCCGAGATTGCACGGTTGCGGATATGCCAAATGGAGTCCAGCGTCAATGCCATCGAGGCGGGGTGGAGGCCCGAAGAATTGGTAAAGCATAGAAAACGCGCCGAACGTATCACCGCTCTGCGTCGCCAACCTGCTGCCCTTGATGAAACGTAGCTGAACTTTTTGCCGGGTGTGGCGGACCGTCCCCCTTACATTTCTCCAGCAAGCCCTTTAGGGGACATTCGCACCAAGAAATACAGCCTCGCGCGTGGTCAGCCTTGTGCTGTGGCCCATCTGATTTCCTGTGCGCAGACGGGACCACAAATGAACTCGGAGAACCTGCAACGTATTTGGGAACTCATCGCCGAGAAAGCTGAACGGGAGAATGACCCTCGAAAACACATCAAACTGATTGACGAATTGCTTAGGGTAATGTCGGAGCTACAGACATCGCGAGCAGAAGACAAGAGAGAAAAATGACAATCAGAAATGAAAAGGGTCTTGTGCCGAAAAGGATACTCGCTTAGACTTCCGCGGCTGGAGTGGACACCGCGTAACCGCTTGATTAGAGAAATGGTCGGGACGGGCAGATTTGAACTGCCGACCCCTCGCACCCCAAGCGAGTGCTCTACCAGGCTGAGCCACGTCCCGACAAGAAGGAATTCGCGGCTACTCTCACCGCGAATGGGGTTGACTTGGGAATTTTAACATCAGAGGAGCCTTGGCGAGCCGTTTCGCCCTCTCTCTCCCTTTTTCGAACGATTTTCCGCCGTGTCGCGATCCCTTCCAATCTTCGCAAGCACGTACCCGCCTGCTCCGGTTTGTGTTCGTTACTAAAAGCTAACGTGCGGCCGGATTGCGCCATTAGAAGGGCTAGGGCGCACGGTCGAGCGCCGGACGAACTCGGGTGACCCGCGGCCAAGATCGACGCTCTGAGCGCTTCTAATGCGCCAGAAATGGCATCCTGGGTGAGCACCAGACCACTTTCGGCGACTCGTTTTGGGGCGCTCCAAAAATATCTTTAAGTTACAGGCCTTGTTCAGAATGCCGACATTTCGGCGTGCGCTATCCGCGGCGGCGGGTGCGCTTCGTGGTTCGTGCGGACTCTTCCACCCAGAGGGCGAACTGGATTTTCTTCTCCACCGGGTCGATGCGGTCGACGATCACCTGGACACGCTGCCCGAGATGGTAGGTCTTGCGCGTGCGCTGTCCGATGATTTCGCGCGTCGCCTCGTGATAGGTGTAGTGGTCGTCGGTCAGCGTGTTGAGCGGGACGAGTCCTTCCACGAACAGGTCGGTGAGTTCGACGAACAGGCCGTACTTGGTGACGCTGATGATGAGGCCGTCGAATTCTTCTCCGAGGCGGGCCTGCATGAACTTGACCTTCTTCCATTCCATCAGCTCGCGCTCGGCTTCGTCGGCACGGCGCTCGGATTGGCTGGATTCTTCGGCGATGTCGTGCAGCTCGTCGAGCGGGATGGGACCGCCGATAGGCTCGAGGGACTTTTTGTGCCCTGCGTGATCGCGGCGCTTGGACCAGGGGTTGGTGGCGCCGGCATCCTGCCGGCCCGATAGCGGGCCGGACACCCGCTCGACTGCCGGCGAGACACCGGCGCTACCATCCGAGACGCCTACGGGAACTTCTCCATCCCACTTTTCCGGCTCGGCGCGGAGGACTGCTTTCAGGATGCGGTGCACGATCAGGTCCGGATAACGGCGGATCGGCGATGTGAAGTGCGTGTACGTGGGCGCGGCCAGCGCGAAGTGGCCTTCGTTCACTTCCGAGTAGCGCGCCTGCTTGAGCGAGCGCAGCATCAGGTAGCTCAGTATCTGCTCTTCCGGCTTCCCGGCGATTTTCTCGGTGAGCTTCTGGTACATGCGCGGTGTGATGTGAACTTCTTTCGGGATTTCGATTTCGCGCACGTTGCGCCCCGTGCCGCGGGCGGCGCGGCGATCGGTTTTCATCTGGATGCGCTGAATGGGCAGCGCGCCCACGCCCAGTGAGTAGCCAAACGTAGACGCGATAGTTTCGAAGTCGTAGACGCGCTTGGCGTCGGGTTTCTCGTGAATGCGATAAAGCGACGCGAGGCGGCGGCGCTCGAGATACTCGGCGACGGATTCGTTGGCCGCGAGCATGAATTCCTCGATCAGGCGATGCGCGATGTTGCGTTCCGAGCGCGTGATCGACTTCATCAAGCCGTTCTCGTCGAACTCGATGACAGGCTCGGGCAGATCGAAATCGATCGAGCCGCGGCGCACGCGCTTGCGGTTCAGGATCAGCGCAAGATCGCGCATCTGTTCGAGGTGGGCCACCAACGGCGCGTACTGTTGGCGCAGAGCCTGATCGCCTTCAAGCACGGCGTTGACGGAAGTGTAGGTCATGCGCTCGGCCGACCGTATTACGCCTTCATTGATTTCGTAGCCCAGCACTTCGCCACGGTGATCGATCTGCATCACGCAGGAGAGAACCAGGCGATCGACCTTCGGCCGAAGGCTGCAGATATCGGTCGAGAGCTCCAGCGGCAGCATGGGCACGGCGCGATCGGGAAAGTAGACGCTGGTGCCGCGCAGGCGGGCTTCCTGATCGAGCGCGCTGTCCGGGGTGACATATTGCGCGACGTCGGCGATGTGCACCTGGAGTTCGTAGTTGCCGTTTTCGAGTTGGCGGACGTGGACGGCGTCATCGAAGTCGCGGGCAGTTTCACCGTCGATGGTCACGATGGGAAGCCCGCGGTAGTCGCGGTGTTTGCGGAGATCGCGGGCCGGGATGACGTTTTCGACGCTCTGCGCTTCCTCAAGTACCTCCGCCGGAAACCGGTGCGGAAGGTGATGCTTGCGAATCATGATCTCAACGTCGACGCCGAAATCTGCTTCGTAGCCGAGAATCTCGACCACCTTGCCGCGGGGATTCTGGGTGGGTGAGGGCCAGTCGGTGATTTCGACATCGACCACCACGCCGTCGAGGTCATCCAGATTGACGTGCCGGGCGGCCTCGTCGCCGAGCACCCGGTGAACGCTTCTTGTAGCGCCGGTCTTTTTTGTAGCGCCGCCTTCCCCGGCGGCTGTCAGGGGAAGGTCCCGCTCGTCTCGGCGAGGGCGGGACGCCCTCGCGACTGCCGGCGAGACGCTGTCGCTACCGTCTTGTTCCGGAATCTCCGCACCTGGCGGGATGATGATTTCTTGCCGGATCTTCTCGTCGATGGGTGTGACATAGTTGTAACGCGACCCGTTGTGGAAGGTGCCGACAACAGTAGTGTGCGCGCGGTTCACGGGCCGAATGATGCGGCCTTCGGCGCGGCCATCGGGCCGGATGGTGCCGACTTCGACCAGTACATGGTCGCCATGCATGGCATTACCAATAAACGGGGGTGGGATGAAGATGTCGCCGGCCAGACCCTTGAAGCGGTCACCGCGCGATTTCGGATCGGGCAGAACGAAGCCGTATCCGTCCCGGTGCATGCTCAGACGGCCGACAATCGTGTTTTTGCCCAGCTCGTTCGACGGCAGCGCGTAGCGGTCGGAGTCGACTTTTACAAGCTTTCCGGCGGAAACGAGACGGTCGAGGCGGTCGTTGAGCTCGCGGCGTTGTTCGCCGCGCAGGCCGAGTTCCCGCGCCAGTTGCTTGTATCCCGCCGATCGTTTGGGCTGTTGCCCGATCTTCTTCAGGATGGCCGGGTCAGAGAGCATTGGGAGAAAAGCCTTGTAGAAACTATCTCATAAAAGAGCGGGCGCTGGACTCTGGGCTCGGCCTTAGGCTCAAGGCTTTAGGCTTTGGCGAGATCCAAGGATGCGGGAATGCACATTGTCGTCTCCAACCAGAGGGGTGGTGCCGTACGCGCTTGGTTGCCGTAAGGTTACTTGCGTAACGTGGGCGTACTGGTACGCGGCGCTAAACGCGGTCGGAATCAAGTTCCCCAGATATAAGATATTAGTGACAACCAGCATGAATTCCTGGCCCGGCACCGGAACGAGCAAGGCTCGCGCGCGGAAGTATCCGCGTGTGAAGGTGTCGATCCCTGCCGAGGCGCGGCACGTGATGGAGAACTTCCCGCGCCGCGGACAAACCACAAATTTGAGCGAGGGTGGATGCTACATCGAGATGGTGCAGACGCTGGAGCCACCCACCTGCGTCGATGTGGTTTTATGGCTGAACGATGAGAAAGTGCAGGCGCGCGCGGAAGTGGTGACGCGCAACGCGCATCTGGGCAATGGGATACGGTTCATTCGCATTTCGGATGGGGATAAGTTGAAGCTGCGCACATTTGTGGAAACGGCGCAGAAGAATCACGGTTTGCCGTTTCGCGGGCCGGGACGATTGGATCCGATGCCGGAGTGAGTCGTTCGGGCCGCGATAAGAAAACCAACCTCAAGCGCTGATGTGCCGTTCCCATCTGGATTCAATTGGCACGAGTGAACTCGTGCCGTTCCCGTTTTGTGGTTTACCACAACTCCGCCGCGGTAAAAATTTGTTGGTCCGTCCCTGACGGGACTCGAGTGAACTCTTCTTAAGATTCTTGACCGAAGTTGGTTATGGAAAAGGCTCATGCAATCTCCGCACGAGCCTGCCCTCCGAAGTATCGCTCCTTGAAAATGTTGCGATGGTGCAGTTCGTGCCCGGCAATGATATACGCCAAGGCTCGCACGGTGATGTCGTTCTTGTTGGCCACTCCCTTACGAAGCCAATCCCCCTCGCGCAGGTTGTGGAAGAAAGCGAGAGTCGCGGCGCGAACGCTTTTGAATTCCTCGACCAGATCGTCCAGGCGAAGCTTGGAGTACGGTCCATCGCGGACGTAGTCATCCTGTTCAAAGCCTTCCATCGGCGTACTGTCGCCGCGCGCAATGCGCAGCGCGCGGTAGGTCATGATGCGCTCGGTGTCAATCAAGTGTCCAAACGCCTCCTTCACGCTCCATTTTCCGGGCGCGTAGCGCAGTTCGCCGTCTTGCTCGCTTCGATTGGATAGCAAAGCGACGGTTTTGGGAGACTGGCGGAAAAGCGTTCCTACGATGTCGGTGCCGGGAATGAGTGAAATGTATCGGTCGTAATAAGGGTTGTACTCGCCGGGCTTTGGCCGCTCTGTGGACATGATGAGCTCGTCTCCTGATGCCGCGCTGGCGCAAGATCCGCGCAGCGTGCTGGCGTGCTTGCAGTTTCTTAGACGCGGACCGAAGCGTTCGGTCGCAGAAAGGGTTGAAAAGATGCGACTTTCGCTGCGAGACGCGGCCGCGCGATATAAGAACTCCCGCTGTTCACCGAAAATTACATCCTGAACGGTAAACCGGGGTAATTGTCCATAGGCCTAACACACGGCCAGAGCAGAATGGGAAATCGACCATCCCTTTTGGCATCAATGAAAATGTGAATTTCCACAGCCAGGGCTTGAGGCGGGGGAGTAGAATGCGATTTGGTCACCGAAATGCGGCCCGTGACCCTTAATCCTACAAGAGGAAAGGATTTCTTCGAACATGTGGAAGCCCACCAATCAGCCTACGACCCCGGGACGGCCTGGCACACCTGAGCCGGAACAGCGTCCAACGATGTCCACACCGCCCGCGCCCGCGATGCCGGAGCCGGCGGCCCCGCGTGCGGTCACCACGACCACCACGGCGGACCAGGCGACGATCGGAAAGTCGTTAGTTATTAAGGGCGAGGTGACGGGTTCGGAGTCCCTCTACATTGATGGCCGCGTGGAAGGCTCGATCAATCTTGCCGGCAATCGCGTGACGGTGGGCCGCAATGGCGTAGTCGCGGCGAACATCAATGCCCGTGAGATCGTGGTGCTGGGCAAAGTTCGCGGCAATCTGACGGCGAGTGACCGCGTCGATATCCGCAGCGATGGATCGCTGACCGGCGACGTGGTGGCGGCGCGCATCTCGATTGAAGACGGCGCGTTCTTCAAGGGCGGCATCGACATCCGCAAGGGTGCTCAAACAAATCAGAAGGAAGAAGCGAAGAGCGCTTCGGCCGGAGCTGCGGAACCCGCGGTGGCAGCGAGGGCCTGAGAACCAGGCTTTTCGGCTCTAGGCTCTAGCTTCCGAGACTTTATGGCAGGCATTCTCGTTACGAGAGTGCCTGTTTTTATTTTGTTGAGACGATCGCTCAACGAGTGAAAGGACGAATCACAAACCGGCCGACTCTTATCACCGCATAAGCGATGCCGAAGTACCAAAGGAAACTCAAGACGAACAACAATATCCGGAACGATAAGTCGCTCAAAAAACTCGATGATTCGAAAAGAGGATGTGGCAAGATCGCGCCGATGTAGGCTCCCGGAAGTAAATCGAGAAACCATCCGATCTGACTCTCGAATCCTCCGGGATGAAGACCGAAGATGATGAAACCCGCCGCGCCGAGCAGGGCTAATCCAACCCAGCCGGCTCGCTTCCAATCGGTATTGGCCAGTTTCATAGGCTACCTGAGTTCAGTTCCGGCTTCCTGGATTGCGTCCCGAAGTTCACCGACGGCCCAGTGGATCTGTTCTTCCGTGATCACGGCGGGTGGAGCAATCAGCAGGTGATCTCCAGAGATACCGTCGACGCTCCCTTGCATGGGATACACGAGCAAGCCACGCTGTGCGGTGAGTTGACCGACGCGCGCGGCGAAGTTCTTTTCGACGGGGAACGGGGCTTTGATGTTCTTGTCGGCGACGAACTCGATGCCCAGCAACAGGCCAATTCCGCGCACGTCCCCGACATTCGACAAATTCAGTAGACCGTCCAATTCCTTGCGGACTATTTGCGCGGCACTTTTGTTCTTGTGACTGTCCGCGGCCTGCACCAGGTCGTGCGACTTGAGAAAGCGCAACACGGCTCTGCCGGCGGCGAGTGAAGTAGGATGAGCGTTGTAGGTGAAGCCGTGCAGGAAGGCACCGGATCCAGTGGCAATCGCGTCGATCACTTTCTTGCTAGCGATCACTGCGCCGAGCGGGGCGTAGCCGCTCGACAGGCCTTTCGCCGTCACGAGAATGTCGGGCGCAATGTTCCAATGGTCGACTGCGAAGTTGCGTCCGGTGCGGCCCACTCCGGTCATGACTTCGTCGGCGATTAGTAGCGCTCCGTGGGCACGGCAGATCTCGGCGATTCTCTGCAGATAGCCGGGCGGCGGGGTGACCGCTCCCAGGGTCGCGCCGCTGACGGGTTCGAAGATGAACGCGGCGGCCTGACCCTGCGCTTCGTCGATCGCCTGCTCGACTTCGGCCGCGTACTGCTGGCCGCAGTTGTAGCAACTGTCGGTGCAATCGAATTTACAGCGGTAGCAATACGGGATGCCGACGTGCGCGAATTCCTTCACCATAGGCAAATAGATTTCGCGCCGCTTACGATTGCCCGAGACGGAAAGCGCGCCAAGCGTTGAGCCGTGATAGCTCTGCTGGCGGCTGAGAACCTGATGGCGCTTCGACTGGCCGATCTCGATCTGATACTGACGCGCGAGTTTCAGCGCGGTTTCGATCGACTCTGATCCGCCGCTGGTGAAATAGACCGCTCCGCCTCGGAAATGCTCGCCCGCAAAAGTGAGCAGTTCGTCAGCGTAGGCCTCCGCCACCGGCGTAGTGAATTGGCTGGTGTGCACGAATTCGAGTTGCACGGCCTGCTCGGCCATCGCGGCGGAGATCTCGGGTACGCCGTGTCCGATGAAGTTTACGGCGGCGGAGCCGGAGAAATCGAGATAGCGCTTGCCATCAGCGTCCCAGATGTAGACGCCTTCTCCGCGGACTGCCGACGGGAATGACTTGCGGAAGGAGCGGCGAAAGACGGCGGATTCGGTGGTGGCGGTGGTAGTCACGTGAGGATTATAGAAGGACCGGGCTTCCCGTCTCAGTTCTCAAAGTCAGCTATCAGATCATTGGTGACTGCTCACCAAGAAGCTTTCACCACAGCGACCCAGAGGTCACAGCGGAAATCTCCGCTTAGGGCACAAGCAGCGGCGTGACTGGCTTGTGGCTCGTCACGCCGTTTGATTCGGAGTTCTTTTTAAGAGACCAGCAGTTCGTGACCTCGTACCGATTAGGCCACCGCTGCGTTTTCCGGCTCGAGTTCTTCTTCGATGCGGCCGCCGGTTTCTTCGGCGTCGGCGACGTGCCGTTTTGCGACCAGCATGTAGATCGACGGAACTACGAACAGGGTGAAGATGGTTCCGATGATCATGCCGCTGACCAGCATGATGCCGATGCTGTTACGGGCTCCGGCGCCGGGTCCCTTGGCGAGTACGAGCGGGAAGTGGCCGATAACGGTGGCGGCGGTCGTCATTAGAATTGGCCGCAGTCGCGTGGTAGCCGCTTCGATGATGGCTTCGAGCTTTTGCTTGCCGGTCTCCTGCAGGTGATTGGCGAATTCGACGATCAGAATGCCGTTTTTCGACACCAGTCCGACGAGCGTAATCAATCCGACCTGGCTGTAGATATTCAACGTGGTCAGGCCGAGGAACGAGAACAGCAAGGCTCCGGAAATTGCCAGCGGCACCGATCCGGCCAAGACGATGAACGGATCGCGGAAGCTTTCGAACTGCGCCGCGAGCACCAGGTAAATGAGGATCGCCGAGAGCAGGAACGTTCCCAGGAACTTGCTGCCTTCAACCCGCAACTGGCGCGATTCGCCGGCGTAGTCGACAGTGAATCCCTGGGGTAGGATTTTTTGCGCTTCGGCTTCGAGCAGGCTCAAGGCGCGATCGAGCGGGATGTTCGGCGGCACGACACCCTGAATGCGGACTGCGTTAAGCTGCTGGAATTTCTTCAAGTCGCGCGGTTCGGTGGTCGTCTTCAGATTGGCGAATGTCGAGAGCGGCACCATCTTGTTGCCGGAGCCGGTGACGTAAATCTGCGAGAGCTGCTCAGGTGTGAGGCGCTCCACGCGTTTCACCTGCGGAATCACTTTGTAGCTGCGCCCCTGAATGCTGAAGCGGTTGACGTAGTTGCCGCCCAGCAAGGTGGAGAGATCTTGTCCAGCCTGGCTGAGATCCACGCCCTGCGCCCGCAGTTTGTCGCGATCGAATACGACTTCAGCTTGCGGCTGGTCGTATTTGAGATCGGAGTCGGCGTAGATGAAGATGCCGCTGGTCATCGCCTTCTGGACGAGCTGGTTGGCAAACTGCACGAGCTGTTGCGGCTCGCCCGGTGATGCAATCACGAAATCCACTGGGAAATTGCCGCCGCCCGGCAGCGGTGGAGGCGTCAGTGGAATGACGCGGACGCCCGGAATTTTCGAGAGCGGCCCAGTCGAAGCCACCAGCAACTGCTGCGCGGTTCTCTTGCGCTCGCTCCACGGCTTGGTCACCATGCCGCCGAAACCGCCGCTAGGCTGCGTGATCTGGAAAATGCTCTGGCTTTCCGGGAAGCTCTTGTACACATCGAGAACTTCGCTGGTATAGAGATTGGTCTGGTCGATGGTGGAATTGGGCGCAGCCTGAATGACGCCGAACACCACACCCTGATCCTCCGCCGGCGCGAGTTCGCGCTGCGAGAACATGTAGAACGGAATCATCAGGGCAGCGACGATCACCCACAGCGTCAGTACGACCGGTCGATAGTGCAGCGTGCCCGTCAGCAGGCGGGAATACAGTCCGCGCACTTTTTCAAAGCGCCGGTTGATGATTCCGGCGAACCCGCGCTCGGCATCACCAGGCCGCAGCAGCCTGGAACCCATCATGGGCGACAACGTCAGTGCGACAATACCGGAGACGATGACGGCGCCCGACAGGGTGAACGCAAATTCACGGAAGAGCGCGCCCGTAAGGCCGCCCTGGATGCCGATGGGCGCGTAAACCGCCGCCAGTGTGATGGTCATGGCGATGATCGGACCGATCAGTTCGCGGGCGGCGTCTTTGGCCGCCTGAATGGGATTCTTGCCCATCTGCAGGTGGCGTTCGACGTTTTCCACCATGACGATGGCGTCGTCGACCACGAGTCCGACCGAGAGCACGATGGCGAGCAGGGTCAGCAGGTTTATGGTGAAGCCTGCGATCAACATCAGGAAGACCGCGCCGACCAGCGACACGGGAATGGCGACGACCGGAATCAATACCGACCGGAACGAGCCCAGGAACAGGAAGATGACCACGACCACGATCAGCAACGTTTCAGTCAACGTGCTGAGCACCTCGTTGATGGCGTCCTGAATATAGGCAGTCGAATCGTACGGAATGCCGACTTTCATGCCGGCGGGCAACTGCGCACGGATGCCGGGGATTTCGGCGCGGACTTGCTTGATGACTTGGAGCGAATTCGCGGTGGGCAGTACCCAGATGCCCATGAAGGTAGCAGTCTCGCCATTGAAGCGCACGTCCTGTTCGTAGGTCTGCGCGCCCAGCACGACATCGGCGATCTCGCCCAGTCGAACTACGACACCATTGCTTTCTTTCACCACCAACTGCTTGAACTCTTCCGGAGTCTTCAGATTGGTGTTGGCGATGAGGTTCACGGAGACCATCGAACCCTTGGTGCTGCCGATGGCAGAGAGATAGTTGTTCTTGGCCAGCGCATCGTGAACCGTCGACGGCGAGATGCCGAACGCCGCCATGCGATCGGGCTTCAGCCAGATACGCATCGCGAAGGTACGGTCGCCGAGAATGTCCGCGCGCTGCACACCGCTCACGGCGCTCAGTTTGGGCTGAACCACACGGGTCAGGTAATCGGTGATCTGGTTCTGATCGAGGTCGCTTGACGAGAAGCCGAGATACATCGCGGCAAACTGGTCGTCGGCGGTTTGCAACTCGATGACCGGGGCTTCCGCTTCCGGCGGCAGGTCGTTGCGCACCTGCGCGACCTTGGCCTGAATCTGCGTGAGAGCCGCGTTGGTGTCGTAGTTGAGCTTCAGGTGGACGCTGATCGTGCTGAGACCCTGCGCGCTCGACGACTCCATGTAATCGATGCCGTCGGCGCTGGCGATCACGCGCTCGAGCGGCGTGGTGATAAAACCACGCACCAGGTCGGCGTTGGCGCCGACATAGGTCGTCGTGACCTGCACCACCGCGATGTCGCTGCGGGGATACTGGCGCACACTCAACGAACGAATTGCCTGCAATCCCGCGATCAGGATCACCAGGTTGACGACAATCGCGAGAACCGGCCGCTTAATAAATAGATCCGTTACCTTCATTGCCTATCCTCTAACTGGGTCCGTGGTAGGTTTCGCGATGATTAGCTGTCCTGAGGTTTGGGCGCCGCATTGTTCTCGGGCTGCACCTTGTTGTTGACGGTAACGGCGGCCCCATTGCGCAACTTGAACACGCCAGAGCTGACGACTTCGTCGCCCGGCTTCACACCAGAGACGACCGCCACCTGATCTCCGCGGGAACCGTCAATTTTTACGAACTGCTGGCGCACTCCACGGTAGGACTGACCCTTCGGATCTTTCAGGTCCGTAATAACAAAGACCGAGTCGCCGTAAGGCGCATAGCTGATCGCCGAAGCCGGCAGCGTAATGGCGTTGCGGGCCTCGCCATACTTCATCTCGACCTGAACGAACATTCCGGGCTTTAGTTTTCCCTGCGGGTTGGGGAGCGTGGCCTGCACGGTGACGTTGCGCGTGCCTTCATCCACAACGGAGTCAAGCGCATTCACGCGGCCAGTGAACTCCTTGCCTGCCAGGTCCTGCGCAGTGACGCGCACGGTGTTGCCGACATGCACCTGGGCTCCGGCCTGCTGAGGCACGCCGAAATCCACATAAATGGGGTTCATCGCTTGCAACTGCACGATCGGATTGCCGGCAGCGAGATACTGCCCGACATTGATCTTACGGATGCCGAGAATTCCGGAGAAAGGCGCGCGAATCGTTTTCCGCTCGATGGTGGCACGGATTTCGCCGACGTTGGCTTCCGTCTGCTTCTGCGAAGCCACGGCGGTGTCGTATTCAACTCGAGAAATGACACCCTGATCGACCAGCTTCTGCTGACGTGAGAAGTTGATCTTGGCAAGATCGCGCTGTGCTTCAAGCGCAGCCAACTGCGCGCGCTCCTGGCGCGTGTCGAGTTCGACCAGGACGTCGCCTTCCTTCACAGGGTCGCCCGACTGGAAATTAATCTTCGCGACGGTGCCTGGCAGATCGGCGCTGACCAACACGCCGCGGACGGCCTCCATGCTGCCGATCACCGACATGCTGGCGGGCCATACTTCTTGCTTGGCGACGACACTGGTCACGGCTTCAGGCGGCGGCGCGAAACTGGCGGCTGCCTGCACGGCGGTCTGCACTTGCTTGAACTTGACGAAACCCAGCGTGGCCAGAACCACGATGGTCAGGACCAGCATCACTATCATTCTCTTGGCCATGTACGCCCCTTGCGGTAGGTGAAACTATGCAAAAGTGGTTAGATTTCAGACCTGTGCGGAAGGATTCGAAACTCGGATTCGGGATTTAGGCGAGGGCTTCTCCAACGGGTGCAGATGCTTGTTGGAAAGGGCAGCATCCAGTGGGAATCTGTATTCTATGTTGTTGAACAGCAAGCTAAAAGCGCTGTTTCTGACGATCTATCGTGCAACGACTGATAATCGAACTTTTCCAACTGACGTCTGGGAGCCCCTAACATAACAATTTTGGTGATAAAAGACTGCGAGGTCGGTTTTTCCGGTAAACAACTGTCCTGGGTTCAGGCCCTGCTGTCAAACTTCTTCAATTCGGCTTCCAAGGCATCCAGCTTTTCGTGAACCTCGGCGGCTTCCTTGGCAGTAAGCTGAACGCGTCCGACGAAGTGCCGCGCTGATTCGTAAGCCTTGCGTGCGTTTTGAAGGTTACGCTGGAGCTTGGCCTTATCCTTTGCCGCGCGCGCTATGAAGATCAGGGTAAAACCCGTCTGCAGTTCGGTGCGCAGGAAGGTGATCGGCCCTTTCAGATTGGCAAGTGGTCTTGCCATACTTCATAGATGCATGACGGCCAAATGCTACAAGTTCAATGGAGTGTTTTCTGTATGTACGCGGGCGAGGTGGACGCAAACATTATACTAAACTGCCCGCTCCGCTTCGAAGAAAGCACATGAGACCTGGGAGACGAACAAAGAGCCGGAAGACTTCGGGGCGCCCCTGGATCTTGATTCTTCTCGTGATCGCAATTGCCAGCGGACTGGCGATCCTGTGGTACGTCTACTTGCCGGATGCACCTGCCACGGAACACGGGCACATTCAGCGCTGAAGAATACAAGGTGGCGTTCGGCTTTTCTTCTTACGGCAAGTTAATGTCCCGGGTGTGGAATACCGATAAGGACGCGGCGAAAAGATCAGCTGGCACGGGCAAGCGTCTGTAGCTGTTGCTTCTGCAGCGTCTGCTGCAATCGCAGTTTCAGTTTGATGAGTCTTTGATTTTCGGAATTTCTTTCGGTCCGGCGTTGGTGGGTTTCGACTTCGTGTCGCGTTGGAACAGGCTGGGCTGAGTGCTTCATACACAGGACTCTAGGCTGGTTACGGAGCGCGGTCAAGGACACACGGAACTATCCGATTGAAATCGGCACAACGTTTGCCGCTGGTGGGTTTGATCCTGAAAGAACCGCTGCTGGCGGTATCAGAACGATTGTTTGGCTGTGGCGGCGAAAGTCGATTGAGCCGCCCACCCCGAAAAGGACGCGCGCAGGACGAATCGCAAGGATACCCTCCCAGCTCAGCGCTTCTTTCCGCGAATGACGCTCAATACCCAGAGCAATAGCAGAACGGCCAAGAGGATTTTGAGCAAGGGAGGGCCTCTGAGCCGGACACTAACAGGCGATTCTGAAGATCACCTGAAGGCTCTCCGGCAACTATTCGTCCCAGAGATCCCGGGCTCCAGTGCCAAAGCTATTACCCGAGCCGCGGCCTTGCTACACTGTAGGCAACAGCAATCCGCGGGCAGCAAATTGGAACGCCGGCGCAAGATTTAACAGCAATATCCGCACGCATAGTAGCGGAGGGATGTGTGAGTGGTTGAAACAGGCGGTCTTGAAATTGGGCTGTATGCAACGGGAGTGAATGTCGTCAACAAGATGCCGACGGGCTGACCGCCTGAAACGTGGCATGATCGGGTGTGATCGGGGCGGATTATGCAACGAATATGCAACGCCCGTCGCGAATATGCAACGCGGTGACCTGGCTTTTGATATCCAAATCTTCCCTGCCATTTTCACTAGCAACGATCCTTGATTGCTGCCCCTCGTGGAATACAAGTTCGGCCCGAATCATTCCATGAGTGGGACCAACGTCGCTGAGCCACCCCGGCGATCTCACCGCTGGCTGTCGATGTGTACTGGGGATGTTTCGCCAATGACATAGAAAACCAGCATAATGAGCGCATGAGAATCCTGCTGGTTGAGGACGACGAATGTACCCAGGAAGTGCTTACTGCCTTTCTTAAGCACCTCGATTCCAACATAGAGGTTGAGGTAGCAGCAAACGGCGATGACGCGCTTAGGCGCTACCTCGAACGCAGCTACCACCTCGTAATAACAGACAATGCCCATCCCGGCATGTTTGGGATCGAGTTGATAGAGCTGATCCTTGCGAAGAATCCGTTGCAACGCATCATTCTCCAGACGGGGAACTACGGTGAGCACATCGAGGCCTTCAAACAAAAGCACAGGGCCATTCCATTGTTGGAAAAGCCGTACCCGCTCCAACAGCTTCAGGACATGGATTCAGGCACTCTGTGTGCTGTAGTCCGGCACCGAGTCTCTTGGGTCAATCCTATGCACCCTCGGATAACCGAAAAAAGCTGTAGGCCTCGAGCCTCACATAGGATCATGGTTGGCACTTACGCCAACGCTTAGCTTGCATAGCTTCGCAACTGAAGGGCGTCGTGCGCCACTGACTTCATGAAACCGTCGACTTGGGACAAGCAACTGGGGTTGGCATCGCCGCGGCGAAGTGCGGCGAGCCAAAGCGGCCCAATCAACCACCCCTCTAAGAATGAGGTGAGGAATCAGATGGGGCTGGATGTAAGTCACCACTTCCGCATCTCCCAGAGGGGCGGGGAGAAGCTTTTTCTCTTGACATCCTCTTTCATAGGATGAGCGTAATGGTGATTTTGCGTCACCTGTCAGAGGAAACACTTGCGCTAACTTGGTTCCGTTTTCGCCACTAACATTGTCAAGGCATCGACATCACTGTGGTTCCGCCGGTCTTTCCCCGAGCCGGATGTCCAACAGCGAACTGAGATCCGTTCGAGACATGAAAGCTGAACTGCACAGTTCCGCCATTCGCTGTCAGGCCATCGAAGAATGTGCCCTGCACTTGTCCGCTCAAGGTGTACCTCCACGCTCCTTTGGTGCCATTAGCAGCCGGCTTGAACCTTCCCACCCAGGTGACGGGGCCCGAAAATGTGCCCGCAAACAATAGGCCTTTGGGTAACCCGCCAGTTCCATTACTTTTGATCACGAGTGACCCGCCTGCTTCGAACGTTCCAGCCACACCAAGGTTGCCTCCACTGAGTACGCCAGTCGTGAACGTGACCGTTCCTAAGGTACCCGTATGACTGGAACCCAACACGGAAAAGCGCGTTAGTTTAGAGTTTGAGAGGGAGATGTTTGAACCGTCAGTTTTGAGAGTGCCACCAGCGTTTTCAAAGACCATTGCAGAACTGTTCGCCGGACTCGTAATGGCGAAACTCAAATCATCGAGCGCGAAGTCGTTCTGGTACCAAGCCAGATCGGCATCGACGATTTGAATTTTGGCTGAGGTAGAGCTTTGTGATTCCCATTGAACGTTGAAAGGACTCCAATGTCCATCGCGCGTGTCTGGTATCACGGTACTGATTGTTAAATCATTGATGATCACCATCAGCCTAGCCGGTTCTTGGGGCCCATTATCATTTCCCCAATCCGCGACCCAACCGCTGAAAAAATAGCTCTTGCCGGGGAGCACTGACACTGTTTCTTCCCACGCAACCAGGCCAGGGGTTTGTGCTCCGTTTACGATCATCATCAATCCGGTGCCGGTGGTGTGATCCCCGAAACTTGGAGCGGAGCCGTTGCAGGAGTAAGGATTCGTGCCTATTGAGTAATATTCTCCCGGGGTGCAGTCTGTGGCGGAGTAGGTGTATTCACTGCGGAACCCTATATTACCCTGGCTAAAGTCTCCGTTGGTCAGAAGATTGGTCTGGGACCATAACGGACAAACAACCGAGAGCAAGAACATTGTTGCACGTGCAAACAATCGCAAATGGCTCATTCGGGTCATAACGCAACCTCCTCGAACGTTCGTGCAGGACAACCTCAGTGGTTCGCTGTTCGGTGGTTTACCGCTCAGTGGGGGAACACTGCTGGAGTGTCGACAGATCTGTTTCGCCGAAATCATACACCTACCCGAGAACTTTTCCGTGACGACTGTCAGCCAACGACAATGAATGAGAAAGGAACTAGGCGACAACTGCTGTAAACAGATGGGATGAGAAGGTCGATCCCCGATCACGGATGGCGTTAAGCTAGCGGTGATCAACGCACTCAACGTGCGATCACATGAAAAAGGAGATCGACCTTGAAGAAGCATAGCAAGTCTTCGCAGCGGAGTGAACC
>JBKPEB010000003.1:0-7619 GCA_046728215.1 Acidobacteriota bacterium
TCCCGTTCATGTTGCCTTCCGCGCATTACAAAGACGTCGGCGTCCGGATTGCATCTTTTCGGAGCTGAATACCCACCCCGCCTATCCTCTGTCTACGCTTCACTGTGTCCCTCGCGGTAGCAGCGCAAGACTCGAGGCCGACCGGATCGCTACTCCTTTCTCGTAAGGAACTTTCATCCTCTGCTTCATGCCGGTTTATCCCGGCGCACTGTAATGGGGATAATGTTTCAACAATTGCGGGACCGTGGAGCGTCAGCGTATGTGACGGAGTAAATAGACGAGAGTAGCCGCACCCGCAGCGGCTACAGCTAACCACCATTTGGATCGTCGTTTGGCCGCGACAATAGGAGCACGATCATTCCCAGCAATATGACCCAACCGAAAAGACCTATTAGGTCCAGAACGGGACCCAGATTGACTAGTCTTCAACGGATGATTTTGGGACGGGAGCCAGATGCCCCGGGGAGAGCAAAGATTTCACGCGCCGGGAGGGTGGTGCCCACGGGGAGATCTTTTGAGGCCCCAATTCCGCGTAAGGCGAGATCACGCGTTTCCATGCCCGGCTGAGGTATGTGAGTCGCAGGGCAAGGCCCAATGGTCGCACAAGGGCTGGCCGCGGACTGAAGGCTCCGTCTTCATCAGGCGGAACGGGCCAGTTCGTCGCCTAGAGATTGACAACCACTTCTGGCCTGCAGCACCCGGCCGGCTGCAGATATTACAATCCCAGCGGACGCAATTAAATGGGCCACCCGCGGAGGCACCGTGAGGTGCCTCCGGGGTCAGAACGTCAGAACAAGACTCCTAATTACTTCTCGGATGGGCCGATATCGATCACATGCACAGTATTCGTCTTCGGATCGATCGTCGCCATCACCTTCACGCTTTTGCCCTCAAAAGGCGCGGCCTTGCTTTGATCATCGATTTGAAACGCCGTCTGTGAAGGACCTTCCTGAAAAATCAATTGATTCCCTGCTCTCGCGATCTTCCCATGCATGGTCTGAGGTTGTTGCCGGTTGCTTGCGTCTGCAGGCTGAGAACCGGGTTGAGCGCTGGGTTGCTGAGCATTGGGCTGATCGTTGGGCTGGGCGGGGGGTTGCGCAGGTTGCTGGGCGCCGGGCTGATCGCTCGATTGCGATGGCTGCTGCGCGCTCGGCGGTGGAGTGCCCGGTTGCTGCGCGCTCGGCTGATCATTCGGCTGTTGTTGCGCTGCTGATAGCAGGCTCAAGCTGAAGCCCATCATCAAAACCAATAACAAAAATCTCCGCATGGATTCCTCCTTAGCTGATCGCGTTTTCGCGGCGAGTTTGGTACGAAGGTATAGAAACGCGGCGCAGGCCAAAAAGGGCTGCAAATGGTTTGCCAGTCGTAAATCTCACATACCTAAACGATTGCCATTGGTTTAAGGCTTAGGCCCTCGCAGAAACTTCCCTGCACCGGCAATTCTGACGCTGCGGTCTTTGCCGTATAAGAAGTCTGGGGAAGAACCCAAAACCACACCTTGCTGAGATCCTCCGGATTTGGGGAGGGCCCAGGTCAGAGTCCACAAAACGGACGCGAACCTCGGGCACCCGAAGGCCCAGGATCTGCAGGGTGCCAGGGTGATGGGTACGCCGGCTCGCGTTGGGACTCCAACTTTTTCAGGGCAGGCCAGCTGCACTCGCCCAGGCATGGCCGGTCGGCGTTTCTCCAACGCTCGCAGCCCGCTGAGTTCGCGGAGGCCCCTGCCCCTGAAAAGTGGTTACCAGACCCGTGGCACATAACTGTCGTAATCAGAAAACCCTTACACCAACTGAGAATCGTCGGTGGATAGAGCACGGTAGCAAGCTATACTCCTTCGGCAAACACCCGCGCACGGCGACAGGAGAGTTATGCGGCTCCAAATTGCTTCTCGCATTGTAGGTGAAGTGCTCGTCGTGAAATGTAGCGGCCGCATCGTGGCCCGGAACGAGGTGCAAGCGCTGCACGATCATCTGAAAAAGGCGACCCTGGAAACCTCTGATGTTGTGCTGCAACTCGGAGAGGTGACCTTCATTGACAGTAGCGGACTTGGAACGCTCGTACGCCTGATGACACATGCGCGTTCCCGCGGCGGGGATCTCAAGCTCTGTGCCATCCCGGAGCCTTTCTTTAGGACGCTTCGCATGACGAACCTGAATACGGTTTTCGAAACGTATGCTTCAGACGGGGAGGCGAGTACAGCCTCTTATCAGCACCGTCGGTCCAAGCAGAGCGAAACCTTTCATCGTTCCGCAACGGAATTTTTCGACTTGCCGATCAACAAGGGTATTTCGAAGGAGCAAATCCCGTTCGGGAAACGTCTCTACCCCAGGTCAGGCAAGCGATAGACACCCATGCGTATTCCCTCGAGGAAGTTCTGACCATGATGGACGCGGTTCCCGAGCCTGCCTCAACATTGATTGCTGCAGCTGCTTTTACTGGAACCCGCCGCGGTGAACTGCGAGGGATGTATTGGGAGAACTATAAAGACGGTGAATTGCATCGCTCGCTCGATCTGGAACGGCATTACGACTGATCCGAAGAGCAAAAAGAGCAAGGCTCCTATTCCAATCATCGGCAAGCTGGCCGCGAAGCTTGCAGAACATCGCAAGCGTCAAGGCAATCCGACAGCTGGTCCGATCTTTCCAAACGGCGCGCGCAACGCTGCCGATCCGGACAGCACCTTGCGCCGTATGATCCTGCCTGCTCTGGAGGTCTGCGGAGTTTGCAGCAAGCCGGAGTCTGAGCATGGAAGAGCTACTCACAAATTCGAGCGCAACAATGTGCTTCCCGAGTGGCGCGGCTGGCTGTCGCGTCCTTCGACGGAGAACCGAACCGTGAAGGTCCGGAGCCGGGAGGAAAAGTCTCCAGTTCGGCCAATCGGGGCCATCTCCTCCAGCTTCGCGGGGAATGCCAATTCCGGGTAGCGTCCAATCAGTTCTTCTGTCAGCGTAAGCAGTTTATCGGAATCCGTTTCACGTGCCGCTGCTTCACAAAGGTCCCGCTTATTCGGGCCTCATTTCACTCGCGCTCGCCGGTGATACGCCCGGTAGTTTGGGTTTGCGCCGCAGTCAAACAGGGACCTAGCAGGCACCACCAGCACGCGAAAGCCGACACTGTTTTGACTTTATAGCATCGTGACTCCGCCACGTGCCGATGTGAATTCGACTCGCTGTTGGACATTTCGTTTCAGGTAGGCAGCTCAACCCGTTGCAGCAACCGCTTGAATCGCGGATCAGGGCGAATTGGATCCCAGATCGCGTCGACTTTGAGGTACATGATGCACCAATCGTGTTCCTGGTATGCCCTCTCCAGCCATTCGAAAGCCTGATCTCTGTCATTCAGGCCCGCGTACAGGAAAGCTGGCCAGAAGGGAGGCAAATACCGGCGCTTTGACAGTGCATCCCAGGCTGCCATCCAATTGCGAATCGCGCCTTTGTAGTCGCCTTTCGCATAGTCTCGCTGGAGCATAGTCGCCCAGTCGCGATAACCATACAGCTCGGCCACCTTGATGTATTGCTCGACAGCTTCCTTATATCTCCCATCTATTTCAAAGTGCTTGCCCAGCACGGCACGACGCTCGCCGTCGTTGGGATCGGTTGCATCGAGGTATTCGCGGTCGCGGTCGAGGCTCCAGTCTTCGGGGAAGTCAAAGTCGGCGAAGTGGTTGTGCTCCGGATCGAGTTGTTGCGCGAGTTCCTGCTCTTTGCGTGCTTCTTCCCTTCGGCCCATGACATCTAGGTAGCTGGAATACAATTGATGAGTATCGGCGGAATTCGGACCGAGCTCGACGGCGCGTAGGTATTCTTTCTCTGCCGCGGCCCAGTTCCAGTCCCATCTCATCAGCAGCGAGGCATAGTCTAGGTGTGCCTGGACGAGTGACTCATCAAGTTGCAAGGCCTTGGCAAGCGCTATCCGAGCCTTGGGCAGCAGTTCAGGGTGCTTAACATCATTCCCGGGGGCCAAGGAGTCGTAGATGGCCAAATAAGCAGGAACATAGTCCGGATCTTCAGCTATGGCTTGGTAAAACGACGCAACTGCCTTTTTGACTTCTTCATCGTAAGCTTTCTCAAGGCCGTTGTGTAAGTCCAGTTGGCTCGCTTTGTCGAGGTGGTGGCGCCCATCCAGGTAGGCGTCGAGGGCCTTATGGTTCACTGGCCGCAAGCTACTAAAGTGTGATTTTTCCCGTGGGGTCACCTCGACATTGATTTCCCTGGCGATTGTGCTTGCCACCGTACTCTGCAACTCCAGCACATCCTGCATATCGCGGTCGTAGGTTTTGGCCCAAACGTTCGTGTCTTTCGCTGCGTGGATCAACTGAGCTGTAATCCGGACGCGGTCGCCGGACCGTACAACGGAACCTTCCACGATTCCATCCACCCCCAACTCTCGCGCAATCTCCGGGAGAGGCTTGTCCGTCCGCTTAAAGAGCATCACTGAAGTGCGGGAAGTAACTCTTAGGGCCCGGATGCGGGAGAGCTCGGTGATCAGCTCCTCAGTCATCGCATCGGCGAAGTAATCCTGACTCGGGTCGCCGGAGAGGTTCCGCAGGGGCAGCACGGCAATCGATCGAATCTGAGCGACATTACCTCCACCGCGCCAGTGTGGGCGCCAATTGTGAGGCGCGAAGCCTACAATCGCGAGAACGAGTATGGCGAGTACAAGTCCTATTTGAATGCCAATTCGCAGCGGTCGGCACCAGCCCGAGGTAACTCGCGATCTGCTTGCCGCAGCCAAACGCTCGGCCGTTCCGATCACCAGCACGAAGGCGAGTGCGGTCAGGGGACCCACCCCGGATGCATCATCAGTCGCTGGGCCTCGGGACACTAATTTGCAGCTTTTCCCCCCGCTGTTTAGTCGGCAACTTGAACTTTGCAAGAACCATGGCTAGGAGTCCAGAATCAGGTTTCCCTCGTCCCCCTAAAATGTCTGTAACTTCCTTCGATCTGCAGCGTACTGCTTAATGGACGCCAAGAGGAAAATGGCGAAAGGACCGCAGCTCCGCGAGGGCGAAACTAGGCAGATGGAGGGGCTGGATCTGCAGAGCGTAATAGAGCGAGCACGGGGTCAGGATTCCGAGGCCTTGGGGGAGATCTATCACCGTTATGTCCGGAGCGTATTCGGATTGTGCCGTTACATGCTGGACTCACGGGAGAGCGCAGAGGATGCCACCAGCGAAGTCTTCCTCAAGCTGCAGCGCTCCATCGAGAGCTACGACGGTTCGATACCGTTCCCCAAGTGGCTGCTACGTGTGGCTGGCCACCAATGCATCGACGCTTTGCGGCGCCGGCAGCGTGGACGGCGCGTGATTGTGGAAGTTGAAGAAGGAGCCGCGGTCATCGAGGCGACCAGTTCCGAGCCGTCGCCGCTGGTTGCTGCCATCAGCACGGAAGAGAGGATTCAGGTGCGGGATACCGTCGCACGTCTGCCGGAGAACTACCGCGTACCGCTGGTTCTCCGATATTACAGCGAACTGAGCTATGACGAAATCGCGCAGAAGTTGGACCTGGAGAGGAACCACGTAGCGGCGCTGATATTTCGGGCCAAGCAGGAGCTGCGCCGGAGACTCGCCCATAGGAGCAAGTGATCATGGAATGTTATTCGGAACAGACCTGCGCTCTCGCCGTGGACGGCGAACTGGCGGCGGACGAGGCGCAGCGGCTTCGAGACCACCTAACCACGTGCGGGCGCTGCCGGGCGCTAGTGGACGCATTGCGCGCTGAGAACCGCGTTCTGAGCGAAAGTCTGCACGAGCTTCCGGATGAAGCAGCCAGTCTGGCGGGCTTCTTCCATCCACGGTGGTCTTGGGCATGGGGCGACCTGGCGCTCATGGGCGTGGTGCTGGCGCTAGGTTCGATCATTTCGGTTTGGTTCGATGAGCTAAGTTTTCCGGCAGCACTGGACTGGATCAATCCCTTCAGCCTAAGCGGCCGCACGAACCTGGTCTCCTATCTTTTTCACTACTTTGCACACGGAGGTACTGCGATGCTAGCCGATTATGCTGCTGTCGTCGGGTGGATTTCTTTGCTATTGCTGTTGGGCGGCGGCGCACTGCTGCTGGGACGCCGAGGGCGGCTACGCCAGCCTGGCCTACATCTGCTGATCGTGCTGCTTACGTTGTCGTTGCCCAGCTTTGCCTTGGAGCGGCGTCACGGCGAGTTCGTCACCGTGGTGGCGAACGAGACTGTGGACGACACTCTCTTGGCCTCCGGTAACACTGTGCGCGTGGAAGGCGTGGTCAACGGAGACTTGCTGGCGTTTGGCCGGACCGTGGAAGTGCGCGGCACCGTGAAAGGCGACCTAGTGAGTTGTGCCCAGAGAACCGAAGTCAGCGGAACCGTGGAAGGCCACATCTACACCTTGTCGCACTCGCTCGACTTGGACGGGCAGTTAGGTCACAGCATCTATGGCTTGATGCAATCCTTGCGTGTGAGTGACCGGGGCCACGTGGGCGAAGGTATCGTGGTTGGCGCCGGCGACGTCAGCCTCGAAGGCGTAATGAAGCGCAGCGTGAACATCTTCACTAGCAACGGAGATGTGAGCGGCAGTATCGGTCGCGATCTGACGATGGCGGGAGGTAGCCTTACACTGACGAACACGGCCCGGGTCGGCGGCAACCTGAGCGCTCGCGTGCGCCAGACGAAAGATGTGCACATCGGCGACGGCGCGACCATTGCGGGCAAACGTGACGTCCAGGTGCGCGTAAGGAAGAGCCCAGTCACGCGACCGAGATTCTACTTCTACCAAGCGGTCTGGCTCGCCGCGGCCATGCTGGTGGGATGGCTGGGACTGGTTCTGTCTCCTGCCTTCGTCCAGGCCAGCACTCAGGCAGTAGGCTCAGGCTGGCGCAGTCTCGGGCTGGGGGTTGGCGTGCTGGTGGGCGTGCCGGTGGCCATAGTTGTGGCAGCGATCACTCTGGTTGGCATCCCGCTCTCGCTAATGTTGTTCGCCGCGTATCTGGCTGCGATCTACCTGGCGAAGATTTGGGTGGGAGCGTCCCTGGGGCGGGCGCTTCTGAAGCCCGCTGGGGCGACCAAGCACGACTGGCTGTTGGGGCTACTGGTTGGCCTGTTGATCCTCAGCATTGTTGGGTTCATCCCGTATCTTGGCGCACTGGTCCGCTTGGGTACGGTTTGCCTAGGTTTGGGAGCTCTGGCTTGGCAGCTTTACCAGGCTTCACGACCGGCAAAAACCGCCTGAAGAGCCTGTTAAGGGGCTGGTCGAGGCCAAGCAAGATGCGGCGGTGACATCTCAAAGACGCCCCCTGACACAAGGGACATCAGCCACCCCATAAGTATTCCGGTCACGATTCCCGTGACGGTGAACTTGAGGATATTTTTCATCATGAGTGAAATGAGGATTTTTCGTCAACTCAGTGAGCCAGTCTTACAAAAGGGAAGGGACGAAAAAAGCGGCTAGTGGCCTGTCGCAGAGTAACCATTACTAGGCTGTTAGCATCAAAGCTGTCATGGCTACTGGCAACGAAGTCGTGCTTACCCGGCAACAGCATTCCGACCTAAGCAGCATCGCCCAATCTCGTTCTCTGCCCGCCGGATACGTGTTTCGCGCCAAGTTGATTCTGTTGCTGGCCGAAGGCGCGTCGTTCACCGCGATCAAGCGAC
>JBKPEB010000004.1:0-45517 GCA_046728215.1 Acidobacteriota bacterium
GAAGGCGTCTTTCAGGTAGATCTGCGCGACCTGCTCGGTCACGGGATGCTCGACCCATCCTTCCTCGACCAGCGGAACGAATAATGGGCAAGCTTTTTCCCGCGCCTCGATGCCGCGGGCTTCGAGCGCCTTCCGGTAAGCGTGGCTACTGACGGTAGCATCGGTGCCGATGACCACCACGCGACGATTCTTACTGGCCGCCGAGGCCTGCTCCGCTCCCGGCTCCACAACACCGATCACTGGCACATGGGCAGCCCGGGTGATTTGATCGAGCGCGAGGGCCGTTGCCGTATTGCATGCAATCACGAGCAGGTTGGCGCCCCGGCCTTCGAGAAAGTGAGCCGCTTCGACGGCGTAGCGCGCCACCGTCTCTACAGATTTCGATCCGTAGGGCAGGCGAGCCGTATCTCCGAAGTAGAGATAGTCGGCGGCCGGGACGAGGGCAAGCAGCTCTTTGAGCACAGTCAAGCCGCCAAAGCCGGAATCGAAAACACCGATGGTGGGACGCGACGCCGAGAGATTCATCTTCGAGATCCATCATAAAGGAATCGGAAGGCTTACTCTGTTAAGCATTGGGTTCACAATTTCCTTGATAGCGCTCGCAGAGCTTCCAGAACCGCAGCAAAAGATTGAACCCTGCCTTGGGGGATGTGGCATCTGAGAGGCTGCTGAAACGTTAGTTAAGGGAGAGTCCATCATGGGGCGAAAGATTGGTTACTGGGCCACGACGGGCCTTCTGGCGGCGATGTCCTTGTTCGCCGCGTATTCGTATTTGTCGGGTGCTCCGCAGGCGGTCGAGGGTTTCGCGCATGTGGGATACCCGCAGCAATTGCGCATTCTTCTCGGGATCGCCAAGGGCCTCGGCGCAATCGTCCTGCTCGCGCCTGGCCTGCCCAAGCTTAAAGAGTGGGCCTATGCCGGATTCACGTTTGCGTGGGTCGCGGCATTGATCGCGCACTACCTGGCGCACGACGGGGCAATGGGTTTCACGCCGCTGGTGTTGTTAGTGCTTCTTGCCGTGTCGTACGTGACGCGGCCGGCGGATCGAGTGTGGGCCGCACAACGGCCTGGTGATCACGGAGTCTGAACGAACTACATCAGACCTTCCGCGCCGCCGTCATCAGATAGTCCTGACGCACGATGTTATCGGTAAAGTAGGGCGCGACGATAGCATCGAATTCGCGGCGAAAAGAAGCCAGCCGCTCTGGATCGGTCGCCGTGAGCATCTCGATTAACTTGATCACCGGCCCTGCTGCTCGCTCAACGTTGCTACGAAAGTGAGCCAGGCTCAAAGCCGGAACCAGCATCGTCATCCGTCGGAAGGTGAGGGACTCGACCGCGGCTCCGAGACGTTGCTCGATCACCTTGGGATCTCCCCATAGCATGGGCGGTGCGACCCGGTTGGGCGGTGGAGGAGCATAGCGCGCCGCCAGTGCTCCGGTCTGGCCCACAAGAAACTCGGGAGGCCAGCTCGAAAAGGCGATCGTTCCGCCGGGTTTCAGAACGCGCAGCATTTCGGCGATGGCAACTTCCGGACGCGGCGCAAAAATGTGTCCGAACTGGCTCAATACCGCCTCGAAGTGGCCATCCGGAAAAGGTAGATGCTCCACATCGCCTTCGTGAAACTCGATCTGCACCCGGGCCAGGCGCGCGTTCTCCTTTGCGCGTTCGAGCAATTGCGGCGTCAGATCAAGGGCAGTAACCAAGCCGCCGAGCCTTGCCGCGGTAATGGCAACCACTCCCGTGCCGCAAGCGACGTCCAGCACCCGCATCCCCGCAGCGATCGCAGCGTAACTTACGAGCCGTGCCGCTTCTGGAGTGGTGAGCGATTCGAAGGGCGTGAAGTTCACCCAGCTCTGCTTTTGCATTTCTTTAAATTGCGCAAGTCCGTCCATTGGGGGCTCCCTCGGAGAACATTTCAATCGTGATATTCCAGATAGATGTGCCTTCGTCCGTGGAGGACTCGGCAGGAGCCGTGATTCAGCTACGCCGCGTAGGCACGGTTTGGGTGAGTTCCGGAGTTGCGACGTCGAGCCGGACTCCTCCGCAACACGGCCCCGGCGGGATCGGCGCCCCGTGCGGGCAGGTCTTCGGATGGCCCAGGAACGCGCAGATTTTATCCGTTGCGCCGGGCGAAAGGATATGTTCGAACTTGCAGGCCTGCTGCTCGATTTCCGTTTCGCTGTCCATGGCAAGGCTATCGGTGAACAGGCGTTCCGCCAGGCGGTGCCGGCGGATGATGCTGCCCGCGAGCGTGCGTCCGCGCGGCGTCAGGGCGACGAGGTCACTTCCATCGCTAACGAACATGCCTTCCGGGCGCATGGCGTCGTGGCACGGATTCACGAACGGCTTGTGGTCGTGCGCTACCGGCGGATGTGGGCTGGTCGTCACCAGTCCGAGTTCGGCCATTTTGTCGACAGCAATGCTGACGGGTAGAGCCCCGTGCATGTCCATTTGCTCGAGTTCTGCTTGCCGGCCGTGTTCCTCGCACACCCAGAGTTCTTCCAGAATCTCGTCGAACTGTTCCTCGTCCGCCATCGAGAAGACT
This sequence comes from Acidobacteriota bacterium, assembly GCA_046728215.1. Taxonomy (GTDB): domain Bacteria; phylum Acidobacteriota; class Terriglobia; order Terriglobales; family Acidobacteriaceae; genus Gp1-AA133. The sequence continues at coordinate 2,549 of JBKPEB010000004.1, forward strand.
TCCTGCGCGGCAATCTTGCCGTGATGCAGTTCGATGCGGCGATCGGCGAGGCGGGCGACCACCGGGTCGTGAGTGACCATCACGATGGTGCGGCCTTGCTGGTGAAATTCCCGCAGTAGCCGCAGAACGATTTCTTCATTCTGCGCGTCGAGGTTTCCCGTGGGCTCATCGGCCAGGATGATTTTGGGATCGTTGATCAGCGCTCGCGCGATACAGACGCGCTGCTGCTCGCCGCCGGAGAGCTGCGAGGGAACGTGGTGGCAGCGGTCCTTGAGGCCCACGCGCTCCAGCGCATCCAAAGCTTCTTTCTCGTCGGTCATGCTGTGGAAGTACTGCGCGAGCATAACGTTTTCCACGGCCGTGAGGTATGGGATGAGGTGAAACTGCTGAAAAACGAAACCGATCTTCTCCGCGCGGACGCGATTCAATTCTGCGGCGGAGATGTTGGCTACATCCTGGTTATCGAGCCAGATCTCGCCACTGGAAGGGCGATCGAGACAGCCGATGAGATTCACCAGCGTCGACTTGCCCGAGCCGGAAGGGCCCATAATCGAAACCCATTCTCCGGGTGCGACGATCAGTGAAAATCCGTCGAGCGCGCGGATGGTGCCGCCGTTTTGTTCGGCCTTGGCCGGGTAGAGGCGGCTCACTTTCTTCAGCTTGATCACCTTCACTCTCCCTTCAAGATGATAGCGGGCTGCACGCGCCGCAGCAGCGACATGGGAACCACAGCTGACAGCAGCGCCACTCCGATGCTGCCGGCAAGTACAACCGGGAACACGCTGAACCGAGGCACCACCGGCGCGTTGAAGTTTGCGCGGCCAATCCAGGCTGCGATCCCGATGCCCAAGAGAAATCCCAGAGTAGCACCCACGGCACCTAACGCGGCGGCTTCCGCTGCGAAGAAACCGCTCACCAAGCCTTCGGATGCACCCAAAGCCTTCATGATGGCGAAGTCACGGCGGCGATCGAAGACCCAGCCGGTCAAGGTAGCGAGCACGCAGAGAGCGGCGGTCAGAATGATGAGAATGGCGGCAGCGTAAAGCGTAGCGCGTGTCTTTCCCAGCACCCGAGCTTCGCCCTCGACGATCTGCCGCACGGGGCGCACCTCGGCGGACGGCAGCGCTTCCGACAAGCGGCCAACCATGCTATTAACTTCTTCCGCCGAGCCGTTCGCCGCAATTTCAATGGTCGACGGGCTTACTCCGGTCCAGCCCACAAACTCGTTCATGGGCAGGTACACGCGGCTGTCTTCCGAAGCGCCCGTTTGCAGAGTACCTGTGGCAGTGAGGTGAATTATATGACCCTGGAAAGTCAGGTCGAAGGGTTTGCGATCCGGAGAAACCACCGGCATGGCGCGCATTCCCACTAGCGCTTGGCCCGAAGCTGAGGGCCACGTACTGACCGACCACCAGCGGTCGAGTTTCTGCACGCGTTCGAAATCAGTTCCTACGACGACAATCGACTGCCCGTCGGTCGTGCGAGCCACAACGTAGGCAAACGGAACGGCCATGCCCCGACCGGCCAGGGTCTTCTCCGCTTGCTCCAGGACGTTGGGAGGAAGGGAAGCGCCATCTTTACCGACTATGACCACGTTGGCGCCGTAGCTGCGAAACTCCTTGCGCAGCTTGGCTTGCACGTCGACGTACAGGTTCATCATGGCGGTCGCCACCGCGGCGGCGACGACCATTGCCAGGAGCGCCGAGGCCGCGCGTCCGCGACGGAGAACGGCCGCGCGCACCAGCATGCGCAAGAACATCGAAGTGTGTGGAGCTCGGGCACGCCGTTCGACAACACTGGTGGTAATCGGCGACGAGGCGCTCATGCATCTCCTCGCAGTGCGAAGACGGGATCAAGGCGCACGGCTCGTCGGATAGCAGCGGCACTACCCGCAAAGGTTACGATGATCGCAATGACCATGATCACGGGGAAGAGCACGGGCTGAACCGTAATCTGAGAATCGAAGATCGAGCGGCCGATGCGATGCGCCAGCCAGGACCCCGAGAAGAACCCGACGAGGCCTCCTAGAAGCGCGAGCAGCGTGCTTTCGGCGAAGAACAATGCTGCTACCGCAAAATTGCCGGCACCCAAGGCCTTCATTAAGCCGACTTCGCGGCGGCGCTCGAAAATCGCCGTGGCCATGGCGGCTGAAACCGCCAGCGCGGACGCGAACAATGCGGCCAGAGTGATCAAGAGCATCAAGCCCTTGATACGAGAGAGCACCGTACCCTCATTCTGCGCCACCTGGCGGATCTGCTCGGCGTGCGAATGGGGAATCGCTTCCTGCAATTGGTAGGCGATGGATTGCACGTAGGGAGAGCAATACCACCGATCCCAGACCTCCCCGCTCATGCTCTTCGGGTCACGGCGGGCGAGGGCGTCCTCGGGCTTCGTAAGGGCACTCACGTAAACCCGGCGCACGGCATCCGGCCTGTGCAGAATCTGCTGGGCAACATGAAGCGGCGTGATGACCTGGTCGTCCTCGGCGCCGCCGGTGTAAAGGATTCCGGCTATGCGGTGCCCTTCTCCGGCGAGGCTGATCATTGCTCCAGTGCGAAGTCCCAGCTTTCGAGCGAGATGTTCGCCGACTAGCAGGTCGTCGCCGTCATCACCAGGCCAAGACCCATCCACTTTCCACCAAGGGTGCGTGTTTTCGACACCCGTCGTGAACTGCTCCTTGCCGAAAACCAGTTTCTTCGCGAAGTAGGTTCCGAGAACGGTGACATCCTGGGCATGAGCGGCGGTCCCGACGGAGGTGTTGACCGGTAGCATCGGCGAGAAGCCGAGAATGTTATGGCGCCAGAATGTGCCCTTAATCTTGGGTAGGTCGCCTTCGCTGAGGAAATTGCCGTCGCTGGGTGGTTTCAGGTTCACACCGCCGATTTCGACGTCGATCGTATCTTCCTGCGGAGTGACCAGCAGATTGGCGCCGTAGCTACGCAGCTCTCGGTTAATCTTGTCGCCGATATCCGTGGCGACGGCAATCATAGCGGTGGCCACCGCAACACCCAGGGTCACTGCAATTCCCGCAAGCAGTTTGCGCCGCTTCTGCCGCCGAAAACTCTCGTAGAGTAGCCGCGCGAACATGACCTATTTCTGGAAGAACCGGGATTGGGCCGCCACTTCCGCTTCCTGGATGAGGACTGCGTCGGCCGTGGTTTCAGCCTTCAGCGGAATCGGGTTGCAGCCTCCGGGCAGGCCCACGGACTGGGGATTGATCGGGGCCGCACAATTTTTGCAGACCACACCGGTTGTGCCCTTGTAGAAGCCAACCGAACCGCAGATCTCACAGGCGTCGAGCACCGTGGCGATTTTCCCGTCCGGCTTCTGATACAGCCAGAAGCGCACTTCCACACCGTTTTCGCTCGCCCTGAAGAAATGAATATCGCCGTCGGAAATCTGGTTGAGAGGAATGGAGGCGGAGCCGTTGACGAACGCGATTTCGGTCGCCTTCTGCGGCGCACTCAGGCTCTTGGCGTAAATGAACTCTGCTGTCACAAGCATGATGAACAGGAAAGAGCTTACGTAAACGGAACCCATCCACAAGCGCTCGCGGCGAGCTGTCCACAGCGCCTTACGACGCTCGGCCGGAGAATCGACATCCGCTACCGGCTGGCGAGACTTCACCTCGAACAGCACCATCAGGGCGGCGAGAGCGAAAATCGTGATGAAGAAGAAAACATCATTTCTGACAATTGGCCCGATTAAGGCCATTTCCCGCTTGGAGGAAGGCAGAACTCCGTTCTCGGAGAGCTCATGCAAGCCGCTGATCACCAACTGAGCGGCCACGAACCACAGGATCACGGTGGTCACGCGGAAGAATTTCTGCAGGTTGATCCGCACGCTGCCCTTCACGAACATCACGCCGAACGCGACCGCGGCCAGCATGCCGAGCAGAGTACCGAGGAACGTCATCAATTCCGTAGAGTTCAGCGTGACGCCTGCGAGTGTCAGCACCGTCTCCACGCCCTCGCGCAGAATCATCAGAAATACGAAGAGGAATACCCCGATGCGCGAGCTTCCGCTGGCAAGGGACTGCAGCTTGGTCTCGATCTCGCCCTTCATCTTCTTGCCGGTGCGCATCATGAAGACGATCATGGTGATGACGAAGAAGGCGGCCGCCAGCATGACCCAGCCTTCCACGATGTCCTGGTTCAGGCCCAGGTGCGACACGAGCACGGCAACGCCGATGCTGCCCACAAAAGCGGCAGCCATCCCGGCATAGACCGAGCGGCGAAGCTCGGACCTCCCGATTTTGGTCAGGTAGGCGAGCGTGATGCCGATGATCAGCGCGGCTTCGACACCCTCGCGGAGCGTTACGATGAAGGCCTGCAACATGGGGATGAATGCTCTATTTGATTTTGAAAATGAATTTCAATTTCAACTTTACTAGGATAGCTTGGCGCGCCGCCGAGCGTCAACGCGAGAGATCACGCGCGAGTGTGATCTGTCACTCGAAAGGACTTGGCTCCGCGGCCAACTACATCCGCCGGATGAACTTTTGGGCAGCCTCGAGCTCCGGAAAGAGCTTTTCCTCGGCGTGGAACTCTGCGGAATGCACGCAGCGCCGGCTGCCGTTGAGCTGCACCGGATGACGGAGGTGCAGCATCTCGTGATAGAGAATGTACTCGACCGCGTAGCGGGGAACGGCGGGGTGATCGAAAATCCTGCTGACGATGATGGCGTTATGCGCAGGATCGTAGTGTCCGAGCAGGTTGCGTGCACGGCGCTGGCTCCAGCTGAGTTGCGGCCGGGCCTGCATCCCCCCGAAGAACCGCCGATTGAGGTCCTCGAATATGACCTCGAGGTTGTAATAACGCCCGCGAGCCGACTCAATTCGCTTGCGCCCCCGGACCTGGCGAACCAGGTGCGCTTTCTTGCGAATTTCGTGACTCTGCACATACTTCCGGTAGCGCGTCGCTTGCGCGCGAACGATCGGGCGTCGGTAGATCTTGGCAAGTAGGATGTGCGCCAAGGCTCGAAGCACGGGCTCGGGCGCTCCCTCCAGCAGATCCGACAGTCGAACCCGCAGTTCTCCGTCGCGCAAACGAATCGTGTTGTTGATGTTTGCGAAAGGAAAGAACTCCACGGTCAGTGGTGGTGGGGAACTATGCGGACGTAGTTCGCGAAAACTTTCCTGGAAAATTGTGAGGATGCCGTCTCTCACCGTGTGCTTAGGGTAGCACGCTCGAAATGGGGTCAAACCGCAGGAATTTCATCGTAGTGGCCATCCAGGTTCGTTGGCATGAGCAATTCGAGGCGGTGGCCTGAAGCGCCCCCGTCTCGACCATAGAAGCGTCAGGATTTGGATTTCTTCTTGTGCTTCCACATCTCTTCTTCGTCGGCTTGCAGCTTGCGATGGTCGGTGGTGCTGTTATCGACCGTCTCCAGTGTGTCCGAAAGCACAAACTGATACTCGGCGGCTTCTTGCTTAGAGGTGCGCGGATCGTCCTTGAGTGCCCGAAGTTTCGCTTGAAACTCGGTATCGGCTTCCACGACTACCTTCATCGCTTTCCGCAGATCGGCCTTGCGTCCCTCGAAGTTATCAAGGTTGTCATTGAGCTCGTTGTACACCGCCAGAAAGTCCTCCAACATTCGATGCGTCTGGCCGGGGCGATCCGTTGTTTTGGGATCGTTGCGCATCTGTTCCAGTTTCACCAGCCGCTCGCGGGCGAACTGCACGTATAACTTCATCCGGGGTTCCGGTTCGATAGCGGAATCGCGCAGCAAGTCGATTTCTTCAGGAGTTAGGGGATCGACCCGACGTTGCGCGCGCAGGGGTAAAACGGTTACGCAAATCAGTGCCACGAGAATGGAAAGGAATCGCGTTTTCATTTTGGATTCTTCCCGAACATCCGGTTAAGGAGGTCGGTATCGATCTTGTCGAGATGTTCCACGGCGTCCTGTACGGCGGCCTGATCGTCGTAGGCAAGGCTGCGCTTGATGTCGGTCAGGCGGCGGGACATCCGGCGCACCGCAATTTCGATGTTTTTTAAGCGATGGCCCGTCTGGGAGGCAGCGTCGCGCGCCTTCTCCGAATAACTGACGACCTCGTGGATCGCGCTTACCGCTTCTTCTGATTTGCTGTCTGCGTACAGCTTGTTGGCGTTCTCCACCTGACGCTCTGCGATCTGAATCGATATCGTCGCGCGGTCGTCCGGTTTGGCGCTCTGGAGTCGCTCTTTCAGTTGTTCGAGAGTCAGATCTTTCGATGCCGCCAAAAGCATGGCGGCAGTGGTGAGAATCACGAAAATTGTGCCCCAGCGTCGCATGCGCATTTTATTTCTTCGGCTCGATCGCAATGAGGCGGTGTCGAGCCTGCCACTCTTGATCAGGATACTTCCCATTCGCCACTTGGAGGAAGAGGTGGTAGTTCGCGGCAGCCTCCTGAAAGTTTCGCAAGTGATCATAGGCGGTGGCGCGCAGGAAATAGCCCACGGGGAGTTCGGGCAGATACTTGGCGCGCACATCGAGAGCTTTGATGGCCACCGCATAATCCTGTATCTCGTTGGCAGCAACGGCCAAGTCGCCATATGCTTCACCCCAGTCCGGTTTCAACTTCACGGCTGCCAGGAACTCCCGCTCTGCGTCTGCAAATTTCTTTTGCTTCATCAAGACCTGGCCAAACTTGTGATGGAGTTCAGGATCCTGCACGCGGGATGAGAGCAACGTCCGATACAGCGTCTCGGCATCTGCATACTTGCCAGCACTAAAGAGCACCTCGGCCAGATCGGTCTGGGCCGAAGTATCACCGGGAGTGATCTTGAGGCCGGCTTGCAACTCGAGCGCTGCTTCGTCGTACTTCTGATCGGCTGCGAGCACTCGACCTAGTTGGATATGTGGTGCTGCTTCATTCGGTCGTTGGTTCCCCACTTTGCGCAGATACTCCTCGGCCTCGGGGAATCGCTGTCCCCGCATGTATACATTCGCCAGACCGACAAGAGCATCTTCCGAGGAGGGATCGACAGTGAGCACTTGCTTGTATTGCTCTTCCGCCTCGGCGAATTTGTTTTGCTTTTCGAGCAGCAGGCCGGCTGACAGCCGAGGCTCGGGGTCCTTCGGTTGGAGTGCCGCAGCCTCACGAAAAGCCTCGATAGCGGCAGAGGGGTCACTTTCCTCGAGCACATGCCCAAGACCAAGCCAGGCCTGCGCGCGGCCTTCGTCGATGCGATTTTGCGGCTTCAGGCGGGTTGCGGCGCGGAGAAATTCCTCGGCGCCCGGCTGCTTGCTTTTCGCCATCGTCAAACCCAGGTTCAGGTTCGATTCGAAGACATCCGGCTTGGCTGTCACGGACCGTCGATATGCGGCGATCGCGTCGTCGGTCCTGCCCGAAGCGTTGTACACAAATCCCAGATCAAACCATGCCTGGTAGTTGGAAGGTTGGGCGGCCGTGACCTTGGTAAGAAGCGTCTCCGCGGTGGCGTAGTCTTTTTTCTCGATGGCGGCTTCCGCTTGCGTGAGTTCCGTGGGCTGCGAAGCATCCTGTTCCGCCACGCGGTGATGGCGAACCGTCTTGCTCGATGAAACTTGTCCCCAAAGCGCTGCGGCCGTCAGAAGAAGCACGCCGAGAAGACGCGGAAGGTGGCTACTTATGTCCATTGGAACCGGACGTTCCATTTCCATTGAGAAGAGCCGCGAGATACTTGCCCGTATACGAAGCCGGGAGCTTGGCAATCGTCTCGGGAGTGCCCGTACCGACCACATAGCCGCCGCGCTCGCCCCCTTCGGGGCCGAGATCGATCACCCAATCCGCCGTCTTGATCACTTCGAGATTGTGCTCGATCACGACAATCGAGCCCCCTGCGTCAATTAGACGGCGGAAAGCCGAAAGAAGTTTGCTGACGTCGTCGAAATGAAGGCCGGTGGTCGGCTCATCGAAGATGTAAAGCACACGCCGTTTTCGTTGTATGGAGCTTCCGGCCACCGACGGACGGCCAATATCGCGGCCAGCGGGTTGCAGGTGTGCCGCCAGCTTCATCCGTTGAGCTTCGCCCCCTGAAAGGGTTGTGGCTGATTGTCCCAGGCGCAAATAGCCGAGACCGACTTCCTCCAAAGTCCTCAACTTCTCGGTAATCTTGGGAACCTCGGCGAAGAACTTCAGCGCCTCCTTGACGGTCAGGTTCAGGACCTCATGAATGTTCTTTCCCCGGTAGCGCACCTCGAGCACCTGCGGCTTGTACCGCGTGCCTTTGCATTCCTCGCAGATCAATTCGACGTCGGCCAGGAATTGCATCTCGACGGTCACCGTGCCGTCACCCTGGCAGGTTTCGCACCGGCCGCCCGGAATGTTGAACGAGAAGTGGCCGGCGGCGAAGCCGTGCTTTTGGGCTTCGGGCAGGGAAGCGAACAGATCGCGAATGCCGTCAAACGCCTTGATGTACGTCACGGGATTCGAACGCGGCGTTCGTCCAATCGGCGATTGATCCACCAGAACCACATCGTCCAGATAATCTTCCCCGTCAATGCTGTCCCAGAGCGGCGCAGGAGGTTGTGTGCCGTTGGTCTGCTTTTTGGCGGCGCATAAGGCCTGGTACAACACGTCGTGCAGCAAGCTGGATTTTCCGGAACCGGACACGCCCGTAATCGCCACCGTCATGTTCAGCGGAATATCCAGATCGATGCATTTCAGATTGTGTGCCCGCGCACCGCGAATTTTCAGCTGTTGTGTCCCCGGCTTACGTCGTGTGTTCGGCATCTGAATGCGCAATTCTTCCGACAGATATCGGCCCGTTAACGACGCTGGATTCTTCTTGATCTCGGCGTACGAGCCGGTTGCAATGACTTTGCCGCCGTTCTCTCCAGCCCCGGGGCCGAGATCCAGAATGTAGTCCGACGATTTCATGATGTCGGGATCGTGCTCCACTACGAGAATCGTGTTTCCGAGATCCCGAAGGTCATGAAGGATCTTGATAAGACGGTGGGTATCCCGCGTGTGCAGGCCGATGGAGGGCTCGTCGAGCACGTATAGCGTACCGACCAGGCGCGATCCGAGCGAGGTCGCCAACTGAATCCGTTGCGCTTCGCCCCCCGACAGCGTGGACGCCAACCGGTCCAGAGTCAGGTACTCCAGTCCGACATCGTTCAGGAAGCGGAGGCGCTCGCGGATCTCCACCAGCAATTTGTCGGCGATCGCCGCTTCCTGCGGCCGCAACTCCAACGACTGGAAAAAGTCGCAGGCCTGCTCCACGGTCATGCTGCATACCTGGCAGATATTCCGGTCGTTGATCTTGACCTGCTGTGCTTCTGCCCGCAGGCGCACGCCGCCACAGGTCGTGCAGACGGAGTATCCGCGGTATCGGCTCAAGAAGACGCGTACGTGCAGCTTGTATTTCTTGCGCTCCAAATGGCTGAAGAACCCGCGCACTCCCGGAAACTTTCCTTCGCCGTCGACGATCAGCTTCTGATGTTCCGCAGCGAGTTCCGACCAGGGCGCTTCCAGCGGAATCTTTACCTGCTTGGCAAAGCGCTTTAGTTCCGTAAACAGCGGCCGGTACTTGGGTTTTGTCCAGGGCTCGATCGCGCCTTCGTTCAGTGATTTTGATTTGTCAGGGATTACCAAGTCCAGATCGAAGTCGATGGTATTTCCAAACCCCTGGCAGCGCGGGCACGCGCCGTATGGGTTGTTGAACGAAAACAGAATCGGTTCCGGCTCTTCGTAACGGATACGGTCCCGCTTGCATTCGAAGCGGTTGCTGAAACGCAAGCGCTGAGGCTCTTCGTCCGCGCGCGGCGCAGACTCGAAGATCACTTCGCCCGATTCGCGGTACGCAATCTCAATTGCGTCGACGATTCTCGGGCGTGCATCGGCAGCCACCACGAGTCGGTCTACCAGAACAAAGACAGGGGCGCTGAAGTTGATATCGAGCAGCGATTCCGGAGTGGAGAATTCGAAGATCTGTCCGTCCTGGTAAAGTCGATTAAATCCCCGGGTGCGCAGATCCAACAACCGGGTCTTCAGCAAGTCGCTGGGCAGGCGGGACTCGTCGGATGAGGTCTTCTTCCGTCTGCCCCCTTTCTTGGTACTCTCGTTTGCCCGAGCGGCCTCGGTCCGAAGCGGAAACAACACCTGCAAACGGGTTTCTTCTTCCATCCCCAGGATGGCGTCCGCGACCTCGTCTACCGCATCCTTTTTCACTTCCTGTCCGCACTGAATGCAATAAGTCCTGCCGACCCGCGCAAACAGCAAGCGCAAGTAGTCGTAGATTTCGGTGGCTGTAGCCACCGTCGAGCGCGGATTGCGAGTGGAGTTCTTTTGCCGTATGGCGACCGCGGGAGCGATGCCGTCGATCTCGTCCGCTTCAGGTTTCTCGATTCTCTCCAGGAACTGGCGAGCGTATGCGGAGAGGGACTCGACGTAGCGCCGCTGGCCCTCCGCGTAGATGGTGTCGAAGGCGAGAGATGATTTGCCCGATCCCGACACACCGGTCACGACGGTCAACGAATTGTGGCCGATCGTAAAGTCGATGTTCTTCAGGTTGTGGACGCGAGCGCCGCGGACAACGATGCTTTCAGTGGACATCTGCTAAAGAGACCGCCGTAAGCCGGTGGCCCGGGGTGGCCGGTCCTCAGGCCTACAATGGGGTCCAGCGAGCTTACGGAATCTCTCTATTATACGGCACGCGATAAGGATGGTCCGCGTCGGGCATTCGCGTTAGAGCGTTCCGCCGCCAGTGAGATATAACGTTCGCGAGGTGCGAACATCATCGCCACTATCGCGCCCAAGCCCACCCCTGCAAGAAGAAACGTGACCGCGGTTCGAGGATCATAGCGCGTTTGCATAACTTCTCCTCCTAAACGAAAGGCGGCGCACTCAGACGTTCGCCGAGCACGCCGCCGCTTATGACACCGCCTTGGTTTACGTGTTAGGAAATCACCTGAATGCTGTCGACGTGGATTACGTTGGTCGAGGAATCCAGCGTGCCGGTGACCTTCACCTGCTTGCCTTCGTACTCCTTCACCTTGCTGTCGTCGTCAACCTTGTAGCTAACGTTCGAGGCGCTATCCTTCAGCATCATGGCGCCCTTTTCCTTCACAATAGTGCCAGTGAATTCTTTCGCGCCTTGCTGAGTGGACGATGGTGCCGCCTGCGTGTCAGGCGATGCGGGTTGCGACTGGCTTGGCTGAGCCGTACGGGGATCGTTCTGCTGCGACGGTTGCGCGTTCTGCGCATACAGCGAACCCATACTGGCAACACCCAGAGTAAGGGCAAGTACGGATCCACGGATGAAATAGTTCTTCATGAAAAGCCTCCTGGGAGTGAAATTTCACTGCTTGGTGCTTCGTTAAGTGCACGCACCGTGCCAAATGCAAAAGCAGCCCGAGGACGCAGCAAGCCCCTGCGTTTTCATTGTGTGCGTTTGCGATCATGAAATTTCAGCTGCGATTCAGGAAAAACTTTCGCGATTGCAATTTCCACAGCCGTGGCAATGTGTCCGGTACCCACGCAAAACATACATACAGACCCCACGCGACTACGCTCCTACGGTGGTTCGAGTAGAGAGTTGTTTGGCAATCGCGATGCAAGACGTTAGAGAAGCAGCGAAGCCATCCCCGCGCTTTGGCGCTCGCCCTCATGTCAGCGTCGCGCATTTCTTTGCCAGGAGGAACAGATTGGAGTTGTCCCAAGGGAAGTCGGCAGCCTACGGAATTTTCCCGATGGATGCCCGAGTTGAAGAGGTTGTGAGTTCGCTCAACGCAGCAGGTTTTCAGAGTCTCGATATTTGCGTATTCCTGCCCCCCGCTCATCCAATTGCAGAAGAAGTTCGAACCATAAAGGCCGTTGCGCACGACTTGCCGGCAGCAACCACGGGCGCGCGTCTTGTGGCATGGCTTGCCACCTTCGGAGGCGTGGTGATTCCCGGGGTTGGCTTATTTGTGGGTTCCCGGGAGTTTCTGAAAGCACTGGTCTGCGGTGCGTGTCAACCTGGGACCAGCAGCGGAGGTCCATTGGCGAAGTTGGGGATTCCCCTGGACGCTGCCGCGCGCTTCGAGGCGCGGGTCCTGCAGGATGCCAGCCTGATCTTTGTGGCGTGCGACGGATCGGCTCAATCGGAATGGGCACGCGAGATCTTACGGCTCTTGCGTGCGGAAGAAGTGGATGCGGTGACGGGGTTCGAGTACGAAATCTGCAACAAGCCGTCGGGGTCTGCCTGGTTGATTTAGTTGTGAGAGGATCGTTGTGGCGCCGCTACTGCCGTTCTTGATCGCGGTGCTTTCCATATCGAAAAGCGAGTCCGACGCCGATGCTCATAAAACCGAGTGGGGGAAGCAGAAGAACCAGTACTCCACGGCTGATGGCGCGCTGGCCGTCCTTGGTCGCGCCGCTGGCATTCGCGTAGCACATTGCGCAGCCCTGACCGAAGGCGGGTATCGCCCACATGGCCAGCCCGAGCGCCGCGATCAGATACAACCTCTTCATTTCACCCCCAGGTCCACCACCCGGTGCGCGTCGCGGAAGAAGAAAATCCACATCAGGGCAAAGCACGCCATCACTGAGATCGTAAGCAACCATCGCATGGCGGGAAGCTCTGACTTCAGGTGCATGAAGTACATCGTGATCAATCCGGCCTTGATCACCGAAAGGATCAACAGGACTCCGAGCATCTGCACGGGTTGAAGAACTTGCTTGTAGGCGAGGACCACTTCGACTGCCGTAAGCAGCAGCAGAGCGCCCCACACCCAGAAGTAAGTTGCCTTGGTCTCTTCGTGTGCCGCCGTCATCTCATGCATCGTATGCGCTCTCCGATCAGATCTTGGTCGACATCAGGTAGACCAGCGGGAAGATGAACATCCAAACCAGGTCGACGAAGTGCCAGTACAGGCCGGCAACCTCCACATCTTCGGCATCGTAGTCTTTCGGCTTAAGAAACAGAATGATTGCCGAAACGACGGCTCCGATGAGAAGGACGTGTATGCCGAGATGAAAAACATTGTCAGCCGGGGTGGCCAGCCAGCCTACAAGCCAAAGCACCAGCAGGATCGGCAGGAACTTTTTGCGCAGCGCGATTACGCCCAGGTAGATCACGCCAATCGTGACGTGCAACATGTGCATGCCGGTGAGTGTGAAGAAAGTTCCCCCGAACAGTGGCACGGCCGACCAGGGGTTACCCGACGGGGTCATCTTTTCCCCGATGAGCTTCGTCCACTCCATGCCGTGCAGAACGGTGAATGCCGCGCCAAAGAACATCGTGGCCAACAGCCAATTGCGGACCCAGGGCTTGTCGCCCCGATTGGCCGCCATGACGGCAAGAACCATGGTGAGAGAACTCGACAGCAGGCACGCCGTCATGATGGTCGCGTTCACAATACTCTCTTTTCCGAAAGGCGTAGGCCATGCCGGATTCGAGATGCGCCCGTAGCTGTACGCGAAAAGCAGTGCTCCGAATGTCAGGGAATCGGATGCGAGAAACAGCCACATGCCGATTTTCTTTGAATACGTACCAAACAGCGAGGGCTCGTAGGCGCCTTGTGTGTCATGCGCTACATGTTGGGCTGTTGCCATCGTCTAGGCTTTCTCCTTCGAGAGCTATCGCGCAACTATCAGCAGAACCAGAATATAGATCCATAACAAGGCCATGAAGTGCCAGTACCAGGCTGTCACATCCACGGCAATCCGTTGCGCCTCCACCGGCTTGTGCAACAACCAGGAAGAAGCCGCCGCATATATCAGCGCGATGACGCCTCCCGCAAGGTGGATGGCGTGCGTCCCAAACAGTAGGTATGCAAACGAACTGCTTGGGTTGGTATTCACGAAGAGTCCGTGTTCGCGCAGGACTTCCCATAACAAGAGTTGGCCAGCGAGAAATCCAAGTCCCAGAACGACCGTGGCGCCGAGCCACGGAAAGCTCCGCTCCTCGCCGAGAGAAACTCCCGGAATCGACTTCACAGGCGCCAGGGCCGCCCGTCTCGCGATTGCCCGACGCGCAAACTCCATGGTCAAGCTGCTCAGCAGGAGCACGAACGTGTTCACCATCAGCAACGTGTAGGGCAGCCGAATTCCCACCCAGTCGCGCGAATACGTGTTGGTTTGCGCATCAAACGATGGCAATCCTTTGCGCACGAGCAGGGCACTGGTGAACCCCACGAACAGCATGAAAATCGCGGTGAGCCCCAGCACCAGGCCCAGCCGAGCCCGCCGCAAACGTTCGCCGTAATTGAAGGCTCCATTGCCAGCCCCGCCGTCGCCATTGCCTCCGCCGCCGTACGACGGCGGACTGCCCCCGCCTACGTCGCGGGATCTCGGGTCTTTCACTGCAAGATTCGGCGCCAAGGTCGACATACCCATTTCTGATCTAATGCGATGTTCCGACGGCCGGATCGCTTTGCATCACGAAATCACGCGCCGCTCCTGGGACGCCATATTCATACGGACCGTTGTGCACGACCGGCGTGTGTCCACCGAAATTATCGTGCGGAGGAGGCGTGGCGGTGGTCCATTCCAGGGTGGTTGCATCCCACGGGTTGTCGGATGCTTTCGTGCCCTTGAACATGCTCCAGAATAAGTTGATGACGAAAATAATCTGCGCGCCGATCGTGATGAACGCAGCGTACGTCATGAACCTCTGCACGGGAATGAGAGGGTGAAGGAACGCCACCTCGGTCAGCTGAGAATAACGCCTGGGATGTCCCGCCATTCCCAGATAGTGCATGGGCATGAAGATCGCGTAGGTTCCAATAAAAGTAAGCCAGAAATGCAGCTTACCCATTGGCTCACTCATCATCCGGCCGAACATCTTCGGGAACCAGTAGTAGGTCGCCGCGAAGATTCCAAAGATGGCCGCCACGCCCATGATCAGGTGGAAGTGGCCGACCACGAAGTAGGTGTCATGCAGCGGGATATCGAGTGTAGGCTGAGCCAGGAACGGCCCGCTGAGGCCGCCGGACACGAACAACGAGACGAATCCGATCCCGAACAGCATGGGCGTGTAGAAGCGAACGCGCCCCCTATAAATCGTTCCCAGCCAATTGAAAGTCTTGATCGCCGACGGAACGCCGATCGCCATGGTAAGGAGCGAGAATGCGAAGGCCGAGTAGGGACTCATGCCGCTCATGAACATGTGGTGTCCCCAGACCATAAAGCCCAGGAACCCGATGGCCAGCATCGCGTACACCATCGCGCGGTATCCGAAAATCGGTTTGCGGGAGAACGTCGACAGAACCTGCGAGGCCACACCCATGCCGGGCAGAATCGCAATGTAGACTTCCGGATGCCCGAAGAACCAGAACAGATGCTGCCAAAGGAGCGGGGAGCCGCCCTTGTGCGCCGTCATCTGCCCATTGACGACGACCACAGGGACAAAGAAGCTCGTGCCCACGTTGCGGTCCAACAGCAGCAGAATCCCCGCGGAGAGCAGCACGCCGAAGGCCAGCAGACCGAGGATAGCCGTAATGAACCATGACCACACCGTCAACGGCATGCGCATCAGCGTCATGCCCTTGGCCCGGAGATCCAGCGTGGTCGTGATGAAATTCAGCGCGCCCATCAAAGACGCCGCACAGAAAATCGCGATGCTTGCAATCCAGAGGTCCGCGCCCAGACCCTCGCCCGGTCCAGCGGATTGCAGCGCACTCAATGGCGGATATCCAGTCCACCCGTGAAGTGGTGCGCCACCGCTCACAAAGAATGCCGCCAGCATGACCACAAAGGCGACGAAGGTCGTCCAAAAGGAAAGCATATTCAGAACCGGGAACGCCATGTCGGGGGCGCCGATCTGAATTGGTAGAAAGTAGTTGCCGAACCCACCCTGTGGCGCGGTGGTCAGCACGAAGAACACCATGATGGTGCCGTGCATCGTAAGCAAACTCAGATATGTTTCGGGCTGAATGTGGCCGATCATAGGCAGGTTCGCGTCCGGCCAGATCAGGTGAATCCGCATGAACAACGACAGGAGCATGCCCACCCACACTGCGGTCAGCGCCAGGAAGAAGTACTGGATACCGATAATCTTATGATCGAGACTAAAGATGTATTTCCGAATGAAGCCCTGGGGGGCCGCATGCGCGTGAACCACTTCCGAGGTAGCCATTATTGTTTGTCCGCCTCCCGCGCGGCGATCCACTTGTCAAAGTCTTCCTGGCTAACGACTTTCAACATGCCGTGCATCTTGTAGTGTCCAAGACCACAAAGCTCGGCGCACGCGATCTCGTAGTCTCCAACCTGGGTGGGCGTGAAATGCATGTGGATCGCGAGTCCGGGGACCGCATCTTGTTTGAAGCGCATGTTGGGAACGAAGAAGCTGTGAATCACATCGACCGCCCGCAAAGTGAGATCGACCTGGCGGTTCACCGGCAACATCATCGTGCCGACCACCACGTCATCCTTCGCCGCCGGATCGCCGGTATCGAGTCCAATCGCCGCCTCGCTCCCTGAGGACGGATCCATCAGTTTGGGACTCGTCAGGCCAAACTTGCCGTCCGGGCCCGCATAACGGAAATACCACGCGAACTGCATACCCGTAACTTCCACAGGCAGAGCCGATGAACTGGCCGGCGCAAACCGCTCCGCGGCCCATATCTTGCTACCCATCAGGTTCATGCCGACGAACAGGATCGCCGTCAGCACGGTCCACACAATCTCCATCCTGGTATTGCCGTGCGAGTACTCGGCGGGCTCCGCCGCCCCGCGGTCCCGGTACTTCCACACGAAGTATCCCAGCGAGCACTGTGCCAGGACAAACACGATCCCCATCACGATGTAGGTGTTCGTGAATTGGTGATCAATTCCGGCCGCCGACGCGGACGCACCGGCCGGCAACCACCACGGATGCCAGATGAAAAAGTATGTGCTGACAAAGGTGATCAACCAGATAACTGCCAGAAGAGCGAGGCCCATCTACTACGACCTCCAAAGGGTCGATTTTTCTTCACACCACAGCCGCGAACAGACAGAAAACTGCGGATGGCCGGGAAGTCTATCACAGGCAGATGTGATCAGCGCAAGAACCGCCGTACCAGTGAACCGTCGCCCGTGAGTTGTCGGTTCCATGCCGCACGCTACAATCATTCCCGTATGCCAACGAAGACACGAGGTCGCGGGCACGACACGCGCTACGTGCGCTTACAGAAGAATTATTGCTTCGCCTGTGGTCGCAACAACCCCGACGGCATGCGCCTGAAATTTACTTACGACGAAGAGCGCGACTGTTTCGTCTGCCGGTTTCGACTCAACAAGCGTTTCACCGGTCCACCCGGACACTGCCATGGCGGAATCATCGCAACCATCCTCGACGAAGCCATGGGAAAAGTGAACAAGCTTCGCCACGTCGTCGCACTCACTTCGGAAATTACGGTCAACTACCTGAAGCCCGTGCCTTTGAATAAACCCCTGCGCGTGGAATCCCGCGAGGTAAACGTCAAAGGGCGTAAGCACATCAACATGGCAGAAATTCTGAACCAGAAAGGCGAACCCCTTGCGCGCAGCAAAGGATTGTTCATTGCGATCGACCCGAAGAAGATGTTCGCGAAGTACGTAGACAAGTAGTCTTCAGGAACGGCGTCCTTGCCCGTCCGACCTGGTTTCGCGCCGAAGGATCTCGCTTAACTGCTCCACTCCGCGCCGCAACTCTCTGGGATCGACCGCTGCAAACCCGAGCACCAAGCCTTCGCTCGATCTTCGCGATCTCCCCGATGCGTAAACCTCGAGCGGCACCACCTCGACATTGCGACTGACAGCGAGTTCAGCAATTCGCTGCGCCCGCACACCACGCTTCAGCCATCCGATCGTCTGCAGCCCCGCCTCTACGCTGGAGATTTCCAGCAAACCCGAAAACCGTTCCTTCGCACTCTCAAGCAAGACTTGAAGCCGTTCGGCGTAGAGCTCGCGCATTCGCCGTATGTGCCGGGCAAAGTGCCCTTCAACGATGAAGTCGCACAACACCGCCTGCTCGAGCAGCGGCGGATGGTGTGTGCTCACAGACTCGGCCGCGGCAAACACATCGACCATTTCTGGAGGCACCACCAGGTATCCCAACCGCAGAGCAGGGAAGAGGACGGCGCTGAAGCTTCCTGCGAAGATCACCACGCCCGAGCGATCAAGGCCCTGCATCGCGGGAATTGGGCGGCCCGAATACCGGTACTCGCTGTCGTAGTCATCTTCGAAGATCAGCGTTCCGGACCGCCGCGCCCACTCCAGCAGGGCCAGGCGCCGGCGCAAACTCATGGTGACGCCGAGGGGGAACTGATGTCCCGGAGTAACGTAAACCAGTTTCGGCGCCGACCAGCGCTTGCGACCTTGCTCGAAGTCGAGGCCTTCGTCGTCCACCGGGACTCGGCGAATGCACGCTCCCACAGCGCCGAACACCACGCCCGCGCCAGGGTACCCGGGCTCTTCCATCCAGACCGGATCGCCCGGGTTCAGCAGAATTCTGGCCGTGCGGTCGAGCGCCTCTTGTGCGCCCGAAAGGATCAGAACCTGGTCGGCGGTGCACTTCACGCCTCGCGATGAATTCAGGTAACCGGCGACCGCCTCCCGCAATGGTCGGTATCCGAGAGCCTCACCACCGGCCAGAAGATTTGTCGACACCCGCCGCAGCCGCCGAGCCGCCACCTGCGCCCAGAGTGTGGTGGGGAATTGATCGAGGGCGGGCTGGTTGGCTCGAAACGCTCGAATGGGACGTGCCGCTGCCCCACGGAAAGGCTGCAGCCGGCGAGCGTAAGACGAAAGCGCGATCCGTCGATGCGGCAGCTTCTTTTCCACCTGCGGCCCACGTACGTCGAGCAAATGCTCGGGCTGCACCTGGCTCACATAAGTCCCCGAACCGGAACGTCCTTCCACATAGCCTTCCGACTTCAATTGGTCGAAAGCCGTCACGATGGTGGAGCGCGAGAGCCCGTACGCGGAAGCGAGATCGCGCGTCGCCGGCAAGCGCGACCCCGGGCGCAGTCTGCCCTCGAGAATCGCGGTACGCAATTCGCCGTACAGCCAGCGGTACAAGTTCCCCTGTGCGGGTGGGGCAGGCAGGCTAAGCGAAAATGCCGTGGTCTCGCGCGCCATAGAGTGGTATGGAAAGAATACCGTAAATGGACGGTCTAACAATACCAATTAAGAATTAGCATCTTGTAGTAAGCGGGCCGCCCAGAAAGCCATCGAATTCCTCGCTGGGAAGGGCACCAGTTCACCCGTGTCGCTTACGCAGAGTAACTCGTGGCGCTTCAGCGCCCGAGGTGAGCTTTTGACCTTGGGACAATCCATCGAAAGGTGACATTCATGTCAGACAGCAACGGATCGACGAACGGACACTCCACCAGCCTGCGCCTGAAGACGGGTCTTGCGGAAATGCTCAAGGGCGGCGTCATCATGGACGTCACGGACGCGAAGCAGGCTGAAATCGCCGAGCGCGCCGGGGCAGTCGCGGTGATGGCGCTCGAGCGTGTGCCCGCGCAGATACGAGCCGAGGGCGGCGTGGCTCGCATGGCTTCGCCCAAAAAGATTCGTGAGATCATGGCCACCGTGTCCATCCCAGTGATGGCCAAGTGCCGCATCGGCCACTTCGCCGAGGCCCAGATTCTCGAAGAGCTCGGGGTCGACTACATCGACGAGTCGGAAGTCCTGACCCCAGCCGACGAAGCTCATCACGTCGACAAGCACGCCTTCAAGGTTCCGTTCGTATGCGGAGCGCGCAATCTAGGCGAAGCCCTCCGCCGTATCGCCGAAGGCGCAGCCATGATCCGCACCAAGGGAGAGGCTGGTACCGGCGACGTTGTTCATGCCGTCAAGCACATCCGGCGGATCGTCCAGGAAATGAAGATTCTGACCGTGCTGGGCGAGGAAGAGCTCTATGCCAAGGCAAAGGAGCACGGTGCGCCATACGAGCTGATCCGCATGGTGGCCAAGGAAGGGAAGCTGCCCGTCCCGAATTTCTCGGCAGGCGGAATCGCTACGCCGGCCGATGCTTCGCTAGTCATGCAATTGGGTGCGGAAGCCGTGTTCGTCGGCTCCGGCATTTTCATGAAGAACTCCACCGAGTTCGCCGATCCGGTCGAAGCTGAGAAGCGCGCCAAGGCCATCGTGCGCGCTGCCACGCACTACCAAGACCCTAAAGTGTTACTTGAAGTCAGCGAAGACCTGGTGGGAGCAATGAAAGGCCTGGCCGTGTCGGGCCTCGACGAAGCCCACATGCTGCAAACGCGCGGGTGGTGACAGAAACGGGCTCTCGGCCTTCAGTTCTCAGCTTTCAACACAAGAAGGCTGCGTGGCAGCGGAATGGTTGCTGATAGCTGACGGCTGAGGGCTGAGAGCTTCTATGCAGATTGGTGTTTTAGCCATCCAGGGCGATTTCGACGCCCACAAAAAGCGTCTAGAACAACTAGGCGCCAATGTCGTCCTGGTACGCAAAACCGAGCAGTTAGACGAAATCGATGGCCTCGTCATTCCGGGCGGCGAATCGGGTGCATTTCTCAAAATCCTCGGCGAAAAGGGGTTCGCCAAATTGCGCGACTTTGTGCACGTAAAGCCGACCTTCGGCACCTGCGCCGGCGCGATCATGCTGGCCAGGGAAGTCACCAATCCCGATCAGCCCGGTCTCGGTGCGCTCGACATCCGCATACGCCGGAACGCGTACGGCCGGCAGATCGATAGTTCTATCCGCACGGGCATGCTTGGCAATTCACCGCTTGAAATGGTCTTCATCCGCGCCCCCAGGATCGAGCGCATGGGACCTGGCGTCGAGGTCGTGGCGACCGAAGGCGAGGATCCAGTGGTAGTCCGTCAGGGAAAGACAATGGCCGCCACATTCCATCCCGAACTGAGCGACGATCCCCGCGTCCATCAGAAGTTCCTGGACCTCGTAAAGAACGGAAACTCTTAGATCAGCCTTTTCCTAGGTCTTAACCGCAAAAGACGCCAAGAGAGACCGCGCGAAGTTCGCGAAAGGATCTACTCGGCGATTGTCTCCCGCTTGTTTTGATGATCCCTGGTTAAAGCCTTTTTCCCGGCGAGTCACGCTACAACTCCCCCGACTCCCCGCCCCAATCCTCAGGCTGCACGTCGGCGATCGACTGAGAGAAGGTCCAGACGTACCCGTTGACGTCTTCGGCAGAATATTGCCGTTCCCCGTACGGATAGTCCTGTGGCGGCCGCACAATCAACGCGCCATGCTGCTTGGCATGGTCATGATGTTGATTGACATCCTCGACGCGCACCATGACCGAGGCGCCGCTTTTCTGCGCACCGCCTTGTTCCGTTATGACCATGGCCCCATCGCCGACATTGAGTTGGGCACGGTGATTTCCAATCAGCACGCGCACGCGGAAGCCAAATGCATCGCATAACCAGGAAGCAGCGCCTCTCACGTCAGGATAGGGAAGCTGGGGAATCACGGTGCTGCGTGGTATGGACCGGTTCGCAATCATCGACGTCTCCTGCTGGATTTTGCATTTCAGTCTACTCGTTGCCCAAAAAGCGTCACGAATTCTTCGCGACCTTTGCACCCCTTTTTTTTGCGCCCTTTGCGGTTTAAAAAGCTTTTCGTCGTCCACCTCCAAAAATTCCGCTTGACATCCGAATCATGTAACCGTAAAGTTACGCATTATGCGGAACCAAATGGTTACGTATTCTGCGGAAACAACCTTTAGCGCGCTGGCCGACCCCACCCGCCGGGCGGTGCTCGACCTGCTGCGGAAGGGGCGACAGCCGGCCGGGCAGATCGCGCAGGCCTTTCCCGTGTCGCGGCCCGCCATTTCGAAGCACCTTCGCCTGCTGCGCCGAGCGCATCTGGTCAGTGAGCACAGGGAAGGGCGAAATCGCTTTTATCATCTCAACCCCGAGCCGCTCCGAGCCGTCGATTCGTGGCTGGAGCAATACCGCAGCTTCTGGTCCACCAGCCTCGCGAACTTGAAGTCCTTCGTGGAGGCGGAATACGCGAAAGAAACTTCCGATCCCGCAACCAAGCGGCCGCCACCTCGTGTGCACAGGGCTACGAAACGAAAAATCCGAGACGTGGAATAGAACGTATGCGGATCCGGCGATCCGGGCCGCAATTCACCTCAACTACAACCCTGAAAGGAGTGATCCACCAATGAATCACCTGCGCATCACCGCCGCACTGGCTATGCTGTTGGCTATCCCCTCGTTTGCACAATCCAACGCCAAGGCAACCTTCCAACGCCTGCAGACGTTGAACGGCACCTGGGAAGGGAAGGCGAATAACGGGAAACCCGTGAAAGTGGTCTTTCGTTCGACCTCGGGCGGTTCCGCACTGGTCAGCGAGATCCTTGGCGACGAGAATATGATCACCGTCTTCCATCTGGACAACGACCGCCTCCTGATGACGCATTACTGCGCCGCCGGCAACCAGCCCCGCATGCTGGCCAGCGCTTCGCCCGACGGCAAGACCGTCACATTCACGTTCATCGACGGCACAAATATCCCCAGTCCCAAAGCTGGTCACATGAGCACTCTCGTGATCAACATGCCCGACGCCAACCACCACACCGAGGACTGGACGTTCGTTGAGGATGGCAAGGAGACCAAGGAACACTTCGACGCGGTCCGCGCGAAAGCGTCGATGTAGCCGCGGAAACGAAGGAGCATCATGGCCAAAGCAATGATCACGCCGGATGGGGACGCAGTGGTCTCGGAGATCGAGATCGCCGCTCCGCCCGACCGAATCTTTCAGGCGCTGACTACCCGCGAACAGGCCCTGCAGTGGGGCGCCAACGAGGCTTTTCAGATGACCCGCTGGGAAATGGATCCGCGGGTGGGTGGAGTGTGGCGCTTCACGTCCCTGGAAACCGAGACTTCCCGCGAGTATGAACATCACGGCAAGATCACGGAATTCGATCCGCCCCGCTTGCTCGCCTATACCTGGTTTGCAAAATTCCATAAAGACCCGTCGCACCCCACGATGGTTCGATGGGAGCTCACGCCGACATCGACAGGCACATGTGTGAAGGTTACGCATAGGGGCTTGGCCGCACTGCCCGAAGACCGCACCGGTTACAGCCACGGCTGGCCTGGTCTGCTGGAAGCGCTCAAGACTTTCTTTGAGAAGAAACAAGGAGCTTAACCATGGCCTCAACCACAATTACGCCGGGCCTCGACGCGTTAGTTAGCGAAATTCACATCGCCGCTCCCGCCGAGCGCGTCTTCCAGGCTTTGGTCGACTCGAAGCAAGTTCTGCAATGGTGGACGGGCGACGATTGCCAGGTCGAGTCATTCGCGATGGAACCTCGCGTAGGCGGCCGCTGGCGCTACGACACACGCCAAACCCCGATCAACATTAACGGCATCAGCAAATTTCACTGCGAAGGGGAAGTCCTCGAGTACGATCCGCCGCGCGTCCTCGCCTACACCTGGATCGCGAACTGGCACGACCACCCCGTCGCAGCGCACGGTCGTTCGCTGGGAGCTCGCCGACATAAAGGGTGGAACTCTCGTCCGCGTCACGCACAGCGGACTCGTCGACCTCCCCGTCGCCCGCAAGGACTACTCCGGCGGCTGGCCCGGTGTACTCAACGACCTCAAGAAGTTCGTCGAAAAGTAGAAAGGATCACACGATGGCAACCGTCGCAATCACTCCCGATCACGACATCATCGAGGCCGAAATCTTCGTGGCCGCGCCGCCCGAGCGCGTGTTCCAGGCGCTCACCGATCCGACTCAGATGCCGCGCTGGTGGGGACAAGTCGGCATGTACCGCATCACTGAGTGCTCGGCGGACCTACGTCCCGGCGGCAAGTGGTCCAGCGTCGGCGTCGGCGCAGACGGCACGCAATTCCGTGTAGATGGCGAGTACCTGGAGGTCGATCCGCCCCGCCTGCTCGTGCATACCTGGGTTCCGAGCTTCAGCACGGTACAAAGCACCGTCGTGCACTGGGAACTCGAACCGCGCCCCGTCCACAATCTGCAGCAGCGGGGTCCTCATAAAGCAGGAACGGGAACCGCGATCCGGCTACGCCATACCGGCTTCGCAGGCGACGGAAAAGCCGCCCGCGAACATGGCGAGGGATGGAAGCGAGTCCTGGCCTGGCTGCAGGCATTCGCGGAGAACGAAGTAACCATCGACACGCGCAAGCCGGTCCAATCCGCCAGCTAATGGAAGAAGGGATCCGGAGCGGGCCTACTTCACGCCCTTCTCCGGATCCCACGATCCTTGCAGCTTGCGGACGAACACGATTTGTCCGATGTGGTAGGCATTGTGCGTCCCGATATGTGCGATGTCGGAGTACCACGCCGCCAATTTCTTGTCGTCGGCAGTCTCCAAGGCCTTCTCCCACTCCGTCATCACCTCATCAAGCTGGTGCACGATCGTCGACCACTGCTTCGCATCGAACTTGTCGAACGTCTCTTCGTTGTTCCCGCTGAACTTCGAGGGCTCGTCGCCCTTAAACTTCGTCAACTCGCGTTGATTCCAGAACACGAGATGATAGGCAAGCTGTCCTACCGAGTGATTGCCGCTGCCATCCTTCCAGGTGGCTTGCTCGGGAGTGAGGCCGGCGACGGCCGTGTTCGCATCGACGAACCAGTCTTTCGTGTTGTGCGTGGTCCGCAATTGTTCCAGCAAGATGGTTTTCAAAGTCCACGGCTTGGCGGGGGCCTTTTGCATCTGCGCCGTGGCACTTACCGATAGCGAAAGGATTACGAAGGCGATCACACGTTTCATCAAGTCTCTCCTGGTTAGATGGAAAACGAAATTGCAAAGACTTAGAACCAACGCTGTAGAACAACGAGTCTTGCACGGCACAGGCACACCCCTTCATGGGCTGGATTGCTGTTAGACGTAAGCACCACCGGATTCGCTAGCAACTGCAATCCGCCTGCACCCCTGCGCTATACTGAACACGGATGGCGAACGACGCAGTGAAGAAATTTTATCTCGAAACCTTCGGTTGCCAGATGAACGTGCATGACTCCGAAAAAGTCATTGGCACGCTGGTTTCAGAGGGCTATCGCCGGGTCGAAACAGTAGAAGAGGCCGATCTCGTCCTCTACAACACCTGCTCCATCCGCGACAAGGCCGAGCAGAAAGTGTTTCACCGCCTGGCCGATTACAAGAAATATCAGAAGGAAGGCAAGATCTTCGGCGTGCTCGGCTGCGTCGCCCAGCAGGAAGGCGAAAGAATCTTCGAGCGTGCCCCGCACGTTTCCATGGTCTGCGGATCGGCGTCCTACCGCAACCTTCCGCAAATGCTGGTGCAGATTGAAGCAGGGAACCGCCACGTCACCGGTCTCGACGACCGCCAGACCGACGAGTGCTTCGAAACCGAGTTCACCTCTCGCACCAACCCGCATCGCGGCTACATCACCATCATCGAAGGCTGCGACAAGTTCTGTGCCTACTGCGTGGTGCCCTTCACACGCGGAAAAGAGCGCAGCCGCACCTCGGACTCGGTGCTTGTCGAGGCCCGTCAGATGGCCGATCTCGGGTACTCGGAAATTCAGTTGCTCGGCCAGAACGTCAACTCCTACAAAGACCCGGCGGGGAAGAAGTCATTCGCAGAACTGCTAGCCGCGGTCGGCGAAGTTCCCGGCATCCGCCGCGTGCGCTTTACGACCTCACACCCGCGTGACTTCGGTCGCGACATCGTCGAGGCGATCGACGCCGTCCCTGCCCTATGCGATCACGTACACCTGCCCGTGCAGAGTGGATCGACCCGCGTGCTCGACGCAATGCAGCGCCTGTACTCGCGCGAGCAATATTTGGAACGAATCGCCTGGATGAAATCCGCCAAGCGCGACATCAGTCTTACCACCGACATCATCGTTGGCTTCCCGGGCGAAACCGAGGACGAATTCCAACAAACCCTTAGCCTCCTCGAAACCGTCGAATACGACGGAGTGTTTTCCTTCAAATATTCACCCCGTCCAAACACGCCCGCGCTGAGCCTGGAGGATCCGATTCCTGACGAGGAGAAAGCGCGCCGCCTTGCCGTACTCATGGAGCGCCAGCGCGATATTCAGAAACACCGCAATACTCGGCATTTAGGGACAGCTTTGGAAGTAATGGTGGAAGGCAGAAACGAGGGGCGAGGTCAGTGGATAGGCCGGACGACGCAAAACAAGACGGTGAACTTTGCCGTACCAGATGCGGTTTGTCCGGCGATCGGAAGCTACGTATCGGTTCTGATTACCGAAAAGTTTCCCAACAGTTTGCTCGGCCAAATGGTGGTATAAGGAGGGACATTGGCAGGTCTCATTCAGCTTTGAGATGCAAGGGATGCCGCCCTTCGAGAACCCAGGGGATTCACGATGGAAGTAGAAATGAAAATTCGCGGGCTCATGATGGACCCGGTCACCAATATGCCCATCGTGATTCTTAAAGATATCGGCAGCGACACTGTTCTACCGATCTGGGTCGGCGTTTATGAAGCGAATGCCATCGCACTCGAAATCGAAAAAGTCACCACGCCCCGGCCCATGACCCATGACCTCATCAAGAACGTCCTGGTAGGCCTCGAATCCCAGGTGCGCAAGGTCGTCGTCACCGAACTACGCGACGACACGTTCTTCGCTGTCATCTGGGTCGAGCGCGACGGCCGCATCATCAGTATCGATTCACGCCCCTCCGATGCGCTCGCCCTGGCCCTGCGCGTGGATTGCCCAATCTTCGTAGAAGACGACGTCCTGAAATCCTCCAAGGTCGCCGCCAGCAACTCCGAACGTCTCACTCCCGAAGACCTGCGCAAAATGCTCGAGGACCTCAATGACGAGGATCTCGGACGATACAAGATGTAAGCATTTCGAAACTTGGTAATTTTGTAATTTGATAATTTGAAACCGCAAAAATCGATCCCGTTTGAGTTCAAATTTCAAAAATTACCCGGTTACCAAATTACAAAATTTCTCTTGGATCCCGCCTCCCAACTCCAACGCATCTACCTCGCCGGCTTCGAACTCCAGACTTTCGATCGCTTTCCCCGATGCGTCGGCGTGGTTCGAGACGGTTGCATTGCCATGCTGGTCCCTGGGACGGATGGCTTTCAGATCCTGGGCACGCCTGGCTGGCGCATGGGTGAGGCGATTGGCGTTCTCGTCGAGAAGAGCGGGCGTCAGGTCTTTCAGAACAAGCAGGAGATCGTCGATGCTACTCCAGAACGCTTAGAGCTGCTGGCCAGGTTCAAGGATGAATTGAAGTCGTTACTTGCCAGGCCATGAACGTTTGTTTCTCGTCCGGCTTTAGCCTACGGTCGTACTACTTTGAAGTCGGCGGTACCGCGGTCAACGAGTAATTTCATGGCCATTTCCAACTTTTCTGACCCAACCTTCCGATAATTCGGTTCCATCCAATCGCGGACGTATTGACCCCAAAGTCCGGTCACGTCAGGGAAGCGCCACTCGCTGCAATTCACAGATCGGACTGAACAGTATTCGACATGGATGCTTCCCAGCGGGCGACAGGCGATCCTCGCAAGCGATCCTGGTTTGAACGTATTTCGACGCGCGCGCGCAACCACCAGGCAAGTGTGAACCTTGCGCCTGGGAGTCCCACGGAATTCCTTCCGTCGTTTTTTGTTGTCGGCCCGCCGCGCACGGGAACCAGCTGGCTTTACGAAATGTTGCGCGGGCAAGTGATCCTGCCCCTGACCACCAAAGAGACTCGCTTCTTCGAGACCCACTTTCACCGCGGACTGGAGTGGTATCGAGCGCACTACCCGCGAATCACCGACGGGCGGCGTATCGGCGAGATCGCTCCTACCTACCTTGCGTCGGTCGAGGCTCGCGAACGCATTGCGCACCTCATCCCGGCTGCCCGTGTCGTCTGCATCTTCCGCGATCCCGTGGAACGGATCCTCTCCCTGTATCGACTGAAGCGAGCCTACGGCCTCATCCCGTGGAGTTTCGAGCAGGCCATCGTCGAAGATCCCGAACTCATGGACACGAGCCGCTACGGGGCGCACTTCCGAGCCTGGCAGAACGCCTTGGGCCCCCAACAGGTGTTGGCGACTATCTATGACGATCTCCGTGACGATCCCCAGGCTTTCGTTGATCGCCTCGTTGACTTCATCGGCGTACCGCGCTTTGCATTGACGCCGCTGCAGAACCGCCGGGTGCATGGTTCCGAGAGCATGACTCATCCAAGGAGCTACATTCGCACCAGGACTGCGACCCGGGTGGCTGATTGGCTGAAGGCCCAACGGTTCAACAAAGTGGTGGCCACCATCCGGGATTCGCGGCTGCGCCAGTTCTTTCTGAGTGGAGGCCGCCCGTTCGCAGACCCGCCTTCGGAATTCGCCGCTCGACTCTACGAATTCTTTCGCCCGGAAGTGGAGGAGTTGGAAGCAATCCTGAAACGCGATCTCGCGGCATGGAAGTCCACAGCCGCGGCCGATGTCGCGTGAAGGGAAATCTCCAGGAAGAATCCAGGGAATGAGACTTGACCCACAGAGCAGAGGAAATGTCGTAGTTTACATAATACCTGTTATCGGACGTTATATTAAAGTCCGCCCCGTCCTCTCGCCGGCGACAGAATTGCTCGCATCGAGCCCTCGACTCAGATGAGGCCATCGGGAGCGATCAGGATCGATGGTTCTGGCAAATTCCTGATCCCGGGACTCTGGGATATGCACGTCCACGCGCTCAGCAAAAACCGGCCGGATGATTTCTTCCCGTTGTTCATTGCGAACGATGTGACTGGTATCCGCGATACGGGCGGTGACCTGCCGCTTACGCAAATCGCTCAGCTCAAGTCGGACGTCGCCTCCGGTGCTCGAGTAGGCCCACAGATTTTTGCTGCTGGTCCAATCCTCGAAGGCGAGCATGCTTTCTGGCCATTCTCCATCCCAGTAAAAATCCTGACGATGGTCGCTCTGCAACGGAAATCGATGTCGCGCCGCGCGTCCCGCTGATGTCACCGTAAAGCCGAGAGGCGGCGACCGGATCTGAACCACGCCACCCAACCACGGAAGCCGACCTGAGCCTCCAAAAGATGTCCCCCTTCGACCCTGACGAGCAACGGCACCGCCGACACGTCAAAAGCCAGGGCCCATCGCCTAGAGCCTCACCCTCTCCGCTATATAACACTCGCCTACCGTCCTGCCGCGAAGCGCCCGCTGATATTCACAGTTGCTTCAACTGCTATATAGGTCTATACTCCCGCCGCTTTAGAAATTGGATCGGGAGGTCCGCTGTGCTGAAGCCTCGTCTCGCCCGCTTCTCCACTCGATTCCTGCTTACCTTGCTCCTGGGCGCCCTGGTTCTGACAACATGCGGAACAGCTGTCGCTGATGACGACGCGCGCAAAGTGGTCGGCGGATACTTCGAAGAGTGGAGCATCTACTTCGCAAACTTCAATATCGCCAACCTGCAGGCCAATGGCGTGGCCGACCGCCTCACTCATCTCAGTTACGCCTTCGGCGGCGTCAACAGCACCGGCTGCTTTATCGCCGACTCCTGGGCCGATTATCAGACGCCTTTCCTGCCCACCATTACCGGCCCCTACACCGGACCTCTCTACGGAAACTTCGCTGCCCTCCTCCAACTGAAACAACTTCACCCCAACCTCAAAGTGCTGATCTCGCTTCTGGGTGCCGATGCCTTCTCGGTTGCGGCCTCGACCGATGCTGGCCGACAGGCTCTCGCCTCATCATGCATCGATCTGTTCATCAACGGCAACGTTGCTCCCGGCATCTCGGCAGCTGGCGTCTTCGATGGCATCGATATCGATTGGGAATTTCCCAGTGCGGCCGACAAGACCAACGCCACCCTGCTCATGAGCGAGTTCCGCAAACAGCTCAATGCACTCGGACGAACCAATCACAAGCACTACCTGCTAACCATGTTTGGACCGGCCGGCGAGCAGAACTTCTCGAACATTGAGCTGGCGAACGTCGCACGCACGCTCGACTTCTACAACGTGCAGGGTTACGACTTCCACGGCACTTGGGAGACTTCGACCAACCACGCTTCCCCGCTCTTCGACAGCCCCCAAGACCCCGCCCGCGCCGATAACTTCTACCTCGACTACACGGTAAACGGGTACTTGAAGGCGGGCGTGCCCGCGCGCAAACTGGTTCTTGGAATCCCTCTCTACGGCCGTGGCTGGACTGGCGTGCCAAACACGAATCACGGCCTCTACCAGACATCTACCGGGCCGGCGCCCTTCGATCCGGCCGACTTCCTGCAGACGCCTGGTGTCGAAACATACCTCACGCTGTCCACTGCGACCAGTTCCGGATACCAGAGCTATTTCGACCGGCGCAGGCTTGCCGTCTGGCTCTACAACGACACGACCCAAACCTTCTGGAGCTACGACGATCCGAAAACGGTGCAGCTCAAGACGATCTACATCAATCGCGGCCGCCTGGGTGGGGCGTTCGTGTGGGCAGTAAAAGACGACGACGCTAACGCCACGCTCATCAAGACGATGGCCAACGGCTTGCGCCATCACGATTAGTTAAGGTAATACTTTAACTACACTGGAACGCATAGGAAGGTCACGCTATCGATCCCTTCCGAGCTTCCGATTCGTATCCGACGTCGGATGGGTGCCCCGTATCAGTGCGCGTCTACAGGCGCGCCATCAGCCTGGTTAATTTGATTTCGCCTTCAGGCGCTGAGGGCGACGGCGTCCGAAATTACGACCGTTAACTCGCGGCCGACACCGCGGGCTCGCTCGTCAGGACAATTTTCGGATGGAACAACGTCCCCGCCACGCGAGTCGCGATCGCGATCAAATCCGCCTGTCCATAGAAAACCTTCACCTGCCGGGCGCGCGAGAAATCTGGAAGGTTCACCGCTCGCCCGCTGCGAATGTGGGCGGCGATCTCTTCGTTGGCGGTCACTGACGGCATGTCAGGCAAGAGTCTCCGCGGATGCACGCACATCTCTTCGCACTTCCCTGCCGACCAACCGGACTCGACCTGGTCGAGCGAGTGGGCATCTGCAATCCTGAACTCGGCGACCCCGGTGCGCCGCAGCGACTCAAGATGTCCGCCACAGCCCAGCGCGCTGCCCAGATCGTGTGCTATGGAACGCATATAAGTTCCCGACGCCACGCGGGCGCGGAAGGAAGCGCGCTCGTTCTCATAAGCACTGATCTCAAACTCCGAAATCTCTACTTGCACGGGCTCGAGCCTTACTTCTTTTTTCTTGCGCGCCAATTTGTAGGCGGGTACGCCCTGAACTTTCTTTGCAGAAAACGGCGGAGGCACCTGCGCGACGGCTCCACGGAAGCGTTGTGCCAAACGTCGCAGATCATCAAGAGAAGTTGCGACGGTCTGCGGCGCGCTGGTCGCTTCACCTTCGGCGTCGTAGGTGTCGGTCGCAAAGCCGAAGCGAATGATTCCTTCGTAGCTCTTTTCAGACGCGGAATAGAACTGCGCCAGCCGCGTGAGGCTGCCAAACACAATGGGCAGCACACCGGTGGCCAGCGGATCGAGCGTACCCAAGTGGCCAACGGTACGCTGCTGCAGGATGCGCCGCACGCGGTTGACCACGTCATGCGACGTCACCCCGGCGGGCTTATCGAGGATGAGCACTCCGTTCATGAGAGAATTCAAGTCTACCAATTTATCTGATGCCTTATGTTTCCTCTGCGCGACGATCAGCCTGTCTTCAGCACGCCCTTCGTTACCTATTTCTTGATCGCCATCAACCTGGTGATTTATTTCTTTGAGTGGCAGCTTGGGTTGCAGAGCCGCGGCGCGCTCAACGGCCTCCTGATGCAGTTCGGCGTGGTTCCCCGGCTTGAAATCGGACTGCTCACTGGCACTCCGGTGTTTAGTCCGGGCGCGGCGTTACTGCCGATTTTCACGTCGATGTTTCTGCACGGATCGTTGTTGCATGTGCTGGGCAACATGTGGATGCTCTGGATCTTCGGCGACAACATCGAAGACTATCTCGGTCACTTTCCGTATCTAGTGTTCTACCTGCTGAGCGGGGTTGCGGCGAGCCTCACGCATATCTTATTCAACGCCAACTCGCACCTGCCGAGCATTGGCGCGAGCGGAGCGATCGCCGGGGTGATGGGCGCGTACTTCATACTCTTTCCGCGAGCTCGCGTGCTCATCTGGTTCCCACCTATTTTTATTTTTCCGATTCCCGCATGGCTCATGCTGGGCTACTGGGGAGTCAGCCAATTCCTGAGTGGAGCAGCGACTGCCATTGCCGAGACGACGCAGACCGCCGGCATCGCTTTCTGGGCGCACGTGGGTGGATTTGTGGTGGGCATCCTGCTCATCAAACTGTTCCCCCAGAGGCGGCATCGCTATCGCTACGGCGCGTGGTAAGCCTGACAATTCGACTTAATGTTCCACGTGGAACACTCTGTGGAAAGTGACATGTTTAAAGGAATTATTTTACGGTTGTTCCCGTTTTGGGCCGTCATGTGTGCCTTTGGCACCGGGGCGGTCTTGCCATACGGAGAATCCACCTTTCTTCGACTGACTCTCACCGTGGGCAGCGGATGCCCCCTCCGGGTCGGTCATTGGATTTCTTTACCCCGGCGTATGCTGGGCTGGTGAATTTCGCCGCCCTGGGCGGCTGGTGGCCGGGGGCCGAGTCGTTCGGAGGTCGGGCTTTTTTTGGCTGCAGCTGTGGGCTTTGGGGCTAGAGAGCTCCGGTGGATGGGGCTATGGTCAGGCTCTCAACGGTACTGTTTTCAGGCAAAAGCAACGCAGCGATCAAGACTCTTGCAACCGTCTGCGGGGACATCATCTTTTTTCGGGGTGCCGCGGGCCATAGGGTGTTCCAGATCTCGGTGTCGGTGGCTCCAGGCAACAGGGCAATCACTCGAATTCCTTTGGGCCGTAGTTCTTCGCGCAGCGTGTTGGTGAGGCCGAGGGCCCCGTGCTTGGAGGCATTGTAAGCAGAGCTACCGGGGAACACGCGCGTCGCCGCTATCGAGAGATTGTTGACGATCGTACCGCCCCGGCGCATCAGAGGGAGAATGTTGTGCGTGACGAGGAAGGTGCCGGTCAGATTCGTGGCAAGGACGTCTTGCCAGATTTCGAATGGCAGTTTCGCGACGGGGAGACCGGGATGTGCGATGCCTGCATTGTTGATGAGGATGTCGACGCGAGAGAACTGCTTCTTCGTGATGCGTGCAAGAGCTTCGATGGCGCGCGGATCGCGGACGTCGCAGGCTACTGGCAGAGTGTGCGTGCCTCGACGGGCAAGTTGCTTTGCGATTTTCTCCACTGAGGAGAGAGCACGAGCCGTGAGAATGAGGTGGCACCCCTCGTCGGCCAAGGTGCGCGCAATGGCTAACCCGATGCCCCGACTGGCTCCGGTAATCAGAGCTGCCTTGCCGCGTAAGCGCTTTGTCTGAATGGTCGCCATTCACATGCTGGGAACGCAAGGTCTCTCCTCTCGGCTTTCCTCCCTTCGGTCGGGCAGGCTTCAGTCGAGATGACAGGATTAGATTATCAGTGCTTCTGGGCGGCTTCCTTTGGCAGTGACTGACGCTCGTTCGTAGTCAATACGGCTTCTTTGCAGCGCGCGAGGGCGATTTTAGACGCCGTTGGCGCGGTTGCGGATGAGCGAGAGAAACTCGCTGCGGGTTTCCTGTTCGTCCCGGAAGCATCCCAGCATGGAGGATGTAACCGCTGCGGAGTGCTGTTTTTCGACTCCGCGCATCATCATGCAGAGGTGGCGGGCTTCGATGACGACGCCGACTCCCTGCGGTTCGATGACTTTCTGAATGGTCTCGGCGATTTGTGTGGTCAGGCGTTCCTGGATTTGCAAGCGGCGCGAGAACAGTTCGATGAGGCGTGGGATTTTGCTCAGGCCGATGACCTTTCCATTCGGAATGTAAGCGACGTGCACCTTGCCGAAGAACGGGAGCATGTGATGTTCGCAGAGGCTGAACATCTCAACGTCTTTCACGATGACCATTTCGTCGTAGCTGACCGTAAAGAGCGCGCCTTTGAGCAGCGCTTCGGGATCTTCGCGATAACCTTTGGTGAGGAAGCCGAAAGCCTTGTGGACTCGCTCGGGCGTGCGGATGAGGCCTTCGCGCGTGGGATTTTCGCCCAGGCGGACGACCATTTCGCGAACGAGCTCTTCGAAAGTCGCGCTGGTTATGGTCGGTGATTCGGTTGTGTGTTTCATGAGAGCCCTTCTGCGAATCGAAATAGGCCGCCTTAAGATCCGAAACCGGCAGCTGAAGCCGATTCTTTTCTACGTCGCTACGGCGCGCCTGAAGGCGCGCCCTGATACGAACCTACGCTACTAGACCCAGACTAGCCTGATTGCTTCGACGGCATCGGCAAACGAGCACGTTCGTCTTCTCTTACATGGCGATAGGCGTGCTGATACGGACCTACTCTTTAGTCCCGTAGTGCTTTGCCTCCGGCGTAGGCAAACGAGTTCATCATGGTTTCTTCCATGCGTACCTTTTCCAGATGAGCGTGGTGGAAGCCTCGCTGCAATATTTCGTAGATCCTGATGCAGAGGTTTTCGGTGGTCGGCACGTCGTTGTTGAAGTCCGGGAGCGTATTCAGATTTTCGTGGCCGAAGCGTTCCAGGATCTCGTTGTGCACGAAGCCATCGAGATCCACGAGATTACAGACCATTCCCGTCTTCGGATCGACCGGTCCGCTGACCGTGACTTCCAGATGGTAGTTGTGGCCGTGACCGTGGGGGTTGTTGCACTTGCCGTAAGTTTCGCGATTCCAGTCGTCGGGCATCGCGTTGCTGTGCAGGCGATGCGAAGCCGAAAACAGGTAACGTCGAGTCAGATGCGCCTTCACGCTGCCTCTCCGTAAAAATCGACAAAGAGATCGGGGGTTTCGTAGACGCGTACACGATGCAGCTGTGCGGCTTTCAGTTTGGGGGCGAGGCGCTGCCAGATGGCGATGGCGATGTTTTCGGTGGTCGGGATCTGGTGCAGAAACTCGGGCACTTCCTTGTTCAGGAAGCGATGATCCATAGCATCGAGAACCTCGCGGCTTATGATGTCTTTCAGTTGCTTCAGGTCGACGACGAAGCCGGATTTGGGGTCGACGGCACCCTTCACGGTGACTTCCAGCGTGTAGTTGTGGCCGTGGCCGTTCGGATTGTTGCACTTGCCGAAAATCGCGCGGTTCTGCTCTGCGGTGAACTCCGGGTTGTGGTAGTAGTGCGATGCAGCGAATTCTGCTTTGCGGGTCAGATAGACCATGATTCTCCGTTACGAAACTGGTTTGATGCCGGCACTACCCGCATAGGTGCGTCCTTTCCAGGACACGGCTCCCGACGCATGGCGTACTTTAGAGCGCAGCAGCAGGTAGGAAAAGACGGGCAGGCCGAAAATGCCGAGCACGTTTGAACTCCACGAAAAACGTGCGGTGGAGACTCGCATAAAGGTCAACAGCATCGGAATGAAGAAGATGATCGAGTGCCGCCATTCCCCGACGTAGATCGCGAGAACACCAACGCACAGACAGACGCATACGAAGAGGAATTCCAGCAGGCGCAGTAAGGCCAATGCGACTGCATTGGGAAAAAGCAGGACCAGGTTTTTGGTCCAGCCCTCGCGCATTTGACGAAAGCCGCGGTACATCCGGGTGCGGACTGCGTCGCCGCCGTAGCGAAACCGGATACGCAGAGATGCATCGCGAACCGCCCGTGCGAGTGCGACGTCTTCCAATAGGGACTGGGCGATAGCGGCGTGGCCCCCGACAGCATCGTAGGCACGGCGAGAGATCAATAAATATTGACCGTTGGCAGCGGGGAGATTCTTTGAAAAATCGCTCACCTGGGATGGAGGATACTTCCTGGCCAGCTCGGCGAAGATGACCGGCATCACAGCCTTCTCCCAGAAGCCATGGACTTGCTGCTCGGGCGAATACGATAGCAAGTCGGCGTGATTGGCTTCGGCCTCGGCGACAGCGCGGGCGAGCGAGCCGGGCTTGTGAACGGTATCGGCGTCCGTGAAGAGAAGCCACTTCCCTTTTGCCTCATGGGCACCCGCGACCACGGCATTGTTCTTGCCGGTCCAGCCTGACGGCAGCGGAGGTGGGTTAATCAAGCAAATGCCAGCAAAAGACTCGACAATGGCGCTGGTTTGATCCGTGGATCCGTCGTCGATCACGATGATTTCGAAGCTCACCCCGGTCTGTGAGACGAGCGAGGCCAAGCACGCGGGGAGAGAGGCCTCCTCGTTACGCGCCGGGACAATGACCGAAATCACGGGAGGCTCCGAAACTGGTACTGGCGTTCCCATAGGCCGAATCCTTTATTATATCTGTGTGAGACGGATCTCCTTTTCTATCGCTGTCCTCGGCCTCATGTTGCTGGCGGGTTGCTACGGCGGCACGCGCCCGCCGCGCATCGGCAAGGCCGCCCCTGACTTCGTCGTGCAAGACGCCGAACGGCGCGTCACGCTGAGCCAATTCAAGGGGCAAGTGGTAGTCCTGAACTTCTGGGCTAGCTGGTGTCCTCCGTGCGTCGCGGAGACGCCGTCGCTGGTGCGCCTGCAGCAGAAGCTGAAGGACAAGGGCGTGGTCGTGGTGGCGATCAGCGCCGACGAGGACGAGGGGGCGTACAAGCGCTTCATCAACAAATACGGAATGGATTTTGTCACCGTGCGCGATCCCAGCGCGAAGATCCAACACATGTACGGGACGATTCAGATTCCCGAGACTTACATCATCGACCGGGACGGCATGCTGCGTCGGAAGTTCGCCAATGCATTTGATTGGAGCACTCCGGAAGTGAACGATTTTCTCAGCCAGCTGTAGTTCACGCCCAAGGCACTTCAATGAATCCTCGCACAATCGACGAAACAGGTTTCGTCGTGATCGGTATTGCCGCTCGCACCAGCAATGCCCGCGAAATGACGTCGGCGGGAATCATCGGAAAACAGTGGGGGCGTTTTCTGCAAAATAACGTCTTGGCGCAGATTCCGAACAAGATCGACTCGTCGATCGTTGCCGTCTACACCGACTATGCGGGCGACCAGGAGGGCGAGTACACATTCGTGATCGGCACCCGAGTGCGTTCGGGTGGTGAGGTGCCGGCGGGCATGGTGGCGAAGACGGTTCCGGCCGGGCGTTACGCTGTGTTCACGTCGCCAAAGGGGCCCGTGGAAAAGATCGTCGTGGATACTTGGCAGCAGATCTGGTCGACTGCAAAGGCGGCGCTGAGAGGCGATCGAGCCTTTCAGGCGGATTTCGAAATCTACGATGAACGGGCGGCCGATCCCAAGAACGCACAGGTCGAGGTGCATGTCGGGATTCGGTGAGGTTGGGGAACAAGTCTTAAACCGCAAAGGTCGGGCGAAAAAGGCGCAAAGGACGCCAAGAAATTCTTGAGATCGAATTTTTAAGCGCTTAGAGCTTCACCTTGCGCAGGCGCAGGGAGTTTGTGATCACGGATACGGAACTGAAGCTCATGGCGGCAGCCGCGAGAATCGGGCTCAGCAGGATGCCGAAGAAGGGATACAGAATTCCTGCGGCCAGGGGAACGCCGAGCGAGTTGTAGATGAAGGCGAAGAACAGGTTCTGCCGGATGTTGCGCATGGTGGCCTGGCTCAGCCTACGGGCGCGCACAATTCCCGGAAGATCGCCTTTCACGAGCGTGACGCTGCCGCTTTCGATGGCGACATCGGTGCCTGTGCCCATCGCAATGCCCACGTCGGCCTGAGCAAGCGCGGGCGCGTCGTTGATCCCGTCACCAGCCATCGCGACCACTCTGCCCTCGCCTTGCAGGCGACGGACGACTTCGGATTTCTGACCAGGCAGAATTTCCGCTTCGAATTCAGAAATACCGAGTTTGCCGGCGACGTTCTCCGCGGTGCGGCGGTTATCGCCGGTCAACATGACTACGCGTATACCCTGGCTCTTCAACTCGCGGATGGCCTGGAGGCTGGATTCTTTGATGGCATCAGCGACGACGATCCACCCGGCAAAGCGGCCATCAACGACAACGTAGATCTCCGCTTCGCCGGCGCCGAGGTAGCGGTCGGGTACGTCTGGGATCATGACCTGAAGTTCTTCCATGAACTGGCGATTACCAGCCGCGACGGGGCGCCCTTCGACTATTCCCTGTGCGCCCTTGCCGGAATGAGTTTGGAACTCGCTCACCTCGGCGAGGGCAATTCCCTTCTCTTTTGCTTCGGCCAGGATCGCGGCGGCCAGCGGGTGCTCGCTGGCTCGTTCGAGGCTGGCGGCGATGCGCAGGAGTTCTTTCCTTTCGAGGCCAATGGGCACGACGGAGGTGACGCTGGGCTTGCCCTCGGTGAGCGTGCCGGTTTTGTCGACGACCAGCGTGTCGATCTTCTCGAGGCGTTCGAGCGCTTCGGCATTGCGGATCAGAACGCCGGCGGACGCTCCTCGGCCTGTGCCTACCATGATCGCCATCGGCGTGGCGAGGCCGAGTGCGCAGGGGCAGGCGATGATCAGCACGGCGACGGCGTTGACGAGAGCGTGGGCGAGACGCGGCTGTGGACCGACGAGCGCCCACACGATGAAAGTAACGATTGCGATCGCGATGACTGCGGGGACGAACCAGGCGGCAACCTTGTCGGCCAGCCTCTGGATGGGTGCGCGGCTGCGCTGCGCCTGGCTGACTAACTGCACGATTTGAGCCAGCATGGTCTCGCCGCCGACGCGGTCCGCGCTCATGGTGAACGATCCGGTGCCGTTGACGGTGGCTCCAATTACTTTTGAGGTGGCGGACTTGGCAACGGGAAGCGACTCGCCAGTAATCATTGATTCGTCGACGGTGCTGCTGCCATCGATTACTAGGCCATCGACAGGGATTTTCTCGCCGGGGCGGACGCGCAGGCGGTCACCGGGTTTGACCATTTCGAGCGGGATGTCTTTTTCTGTGCCGTCAGCGTTGATGAGGCGTGCAGTTTTCGGGCTGAGATCGAGGAGAGCACGAATGGCGGCGCTGGTACGGCTTCGGGCGCGGAGTTCAAGTACCTGTCCGAGCAAGACGAGCGTTGTGATGGCTGCGGCTGCTTCGTAATAGACATCCGGGCGCCCGTTCATGCCTCGGAACGCCGGGGGAAAGACTTGCGGGGCGAAGGTCGCAATGAGGCTGTAGACGTAGGCGACGCCGGTGCCCATCGCGATCAGTGTGAACATGTTGGTGGAGCGATTGACGATCGACGCCCAGCCGCGCTGGAAGAACGGCCATCCGCCCCAGATAACAACAGGGGTGGCGAAGACAAACTCCAGCCAAGTCAGGAGGGTCGATTTATCGACGGGGCGTCCGCCAATCGAAAGCCGACCGCCCATCAGCAGATGAGGCAAGAACATGCTTCCCATGGCGATTGCAAGGAGTGGAGCGGTCAGCACCAGGCTGATCCAGAAGCGGCGGCTCATGTTGCGGACTTCGGGATTCTCTTCCTCGTGCGCCGTGACGGTGCGGGGCTCGAGCGCCATGCCGCAGATGGGACAGTTGCCCGGCTCGGAGCGAATGATCTCCGGGTGCATCGGGCAGGTATATTCAGTTTTGGATATAGGAAGAAGGGTTTCCGGTTCAAGGGCCATGCCGCAGCTCGGGCAAGGCACGGGCGCGGTCTCGCGGACCTCGGGACACATGGGGCAGACGTAATAGCGCTGCGCCCCGGGGGCGGATGCTGTTGGTGCCATGTCTGCGCTCTTGGGAGTTGTGGGAGCAGATGCGGAACCGGGCATGCCGAGTTGAACGAGGTTGGAGGGCTTGGGGTTCAGGTAGCGTTCGGGGTCGGCGCGGAATTTCTCGAGGCATCCAGCACAACAGAAGAAGTAATTATTTTCACCCTGTTCAAGGCGATGCTTCGTCGTGGCCGGGTCGACGTCCATTCCACAAACCAGGTCTTTAACCCTGGTGGAAGACGAAGGCTTTGAAGCTTCGAGCGTGAGAAGCGGGTGTGCGGAGGAGTCTTTGTGCAGGTATTTGTCGGGCTCTCGTTGGAATTTGGTGACGCAACGGGAGCTGCAGAAGTGGTACGTCTTTCCGGCATGCGCCACGTGCCATTTCGCGGCAGAAGGATCCACGGTCATTCCGCAGACCGGATCGACTACTGCCGTGATGCTGGTGGAGGGAACGGAATCAGACATCGGAGCAATTCCTCGGCGCCGTTGGGACTGTTTGAGTCTTGTGATTGTGGTTTGCTTTGTAGACCTTACACCTCGAGGGGCGGTGACCGCCAGAACTGATGGTGGTGTGTGGTTCTGGAAATTGGACTATGAGGTGAGCTCGGGAGATTGATGTATCTTGGTGGACGGAGGATGCAGAGGATGACTTATCTGGATGTCGGATATCGATACGGAGCTACTCCGGGAGAGCGGGAATTGCGCGCCATCGACGGGATGCGGGAGGTCTATGGGATCCGCAAAGTCGATTTTCAGGAGAAGGACAGGACGGTCCGGGTGGAATATGACGCGTCGCGCTTGAGCGAAGGAGCGGTCTGCAAACTGCTGAGGCAGGCGGGGATTGATGTGAAGGACAGGCTAGCTCTAGCGTGAGGAATTGAGCCGGGGGAGGGTTTGGGGGTGCTGACGGAGCGAGATGCGGAAGCAAGAATGCAAAGGGGCGCTCAAGAAAACCTCTGGCCGAAGTTATTCTCTAGAGCGCCCCGTTGCGCGCCACTTCGTCTGGTCTCCTTGTTGCAGCTTCGCGGCCATACTCTAAGCTACTGAAATAAAAGAATTGGCACGCAGGCGCACCCGGTAGGAATTGCAAGGCGGCAAGAAAGATTTACGCCCGGCATGAGTGTTTTGCACAAGGGCGAGTCCGTTTCCAGTGTTGGCGGAATCCGATATAATTCGTGCGTACTACCCACCGATTTTTCCGCGCCCTTAGCTCAGTTGGATAGAGCGTCTGGCTACGAACCAGAAGGTCGGGAGTTCGAATCTCTCAGGGCGCACCATTTTTTCTCTTTAGACCACTAGCACTTGCGGCTGAATCTCAATCCCACGGTCGAGGAGAACACCGGAGAACAAGTAGAGCGATTTCAGCTGAAAACCTAAACCAGCCTTTGCCGCCGACGCATTGCGAAACTCCTCGTCGTCGCTGACTTTCACGTACCCGTGCGTGACGCTCTTGTTCGAGTGTCCAATCCAGAGTCGGATCAAATCCTCCGAGTGCTTGCGCGGCTCGTAGTGCCTGAAAGACGATTCTGCGCTCGCCCCTGCGCGGAGTGCAAGCGACGCCTTAGTTGGGTAGTGGGCTGTTTTAGGACGCACCCGGCGCTAAAGCGTAACTACTTCTCGCATACCTGCTCTTGCAGGTGGCCCAACAACACCTTTGCCGCAGTTTTCCCTCCACTGCTAAGAGGCTCGTCCTCGAGGCGTTCGCTTTCGCTCCAAAGCACTTCCCCGCTCTTACTATGTAGTTTCCCCGATACAATCCACTGGTGCACAGCAAACGGACCGCTTTCGGCCTCGGAATCGGAATCAATTTCCAGCACGGCGTCCGCGTCTTCAGCTTTTGATGCTTCCCTTAAGCAGCCCTTCTGTTTTTCCTTTTTCAGTTCTTTTCTTATGTGACTGGCTGCCTTGTTATTGCCGTCTACGAAAATGAGCCGGATGGACCGCAGCTTTTCTGTCCGGTCGTCCTTCGTCTGGGCTTGCGCCAAACATATTCCAATCATGAAGATTGCAGCAATGAATGCTTTCATCCTTCCTCCGAAACACGCTGAATAGAACCAAATCGAAATGCCAGTGGCTTATCTTTGAGGCTTAGGAACTAGGCTTCTACCATGAAGCGGGAACCCGTCGCCTTGCAGACAGCCCACTACCCTCAGTTGAGAGGGGGCGGACTCTGTGGCGCGTCGGGGTCGACGTCTTGCACGCGCACGCCCAGCTCGCGAGCCAGCGCTTCGATGATGCGCTGGTGACCCGCGAGCACCTTCGTGTGCCGCTCAACCATCGCGTTCATTGCGACGAGCGCCTGGTTCAAATTTGTCACGAGTCGTCGCAGCGCCCCCAGCTGGTTCAACATCTCGATTGCGATTCCCCTCGACAGTGCCGTCGGTTTCATTCATGTCGATTCTCCCTGTCCCTGCTCGATTTCAGACGCTCAAGTTGGACGTACAACGCGGACGTTTTTCGCGCCAACGGTTTCTCCAACACGAGGACACCATCCGGATGTCCTACGTCATGAAGCGATGGGATGCCGAA
Organism: Acidobacteriota bacterium; assembly: GCA_046728215.1. GTDB lineage: Bacteria > Acidobacteriota > Terriglobia > Terriglobales > Acidobacteriaceae > Gp1-AA133. The sequence goes on from JBKPEB010000004.1 coordinate 44,520, forward strand.
AATCTAGAATGGAGAGCAAACGATGCCGACGGCGCTTTATTTCTTGGGCCCGACGCAAGATTGTGTGTCGCGCTTCAAAGGGAAGTTCGTCAAAACCAAGCGTCATCCCAACTTGCTTCACGGTATTCGCGTAAGGCTTGCTGTAAGCACTCCGTGTCACTAGGGGCCATCTTGAAATCTGACTCCGCTGCCGAACGGGGGTTCCCCTGCAGCACACGTTTCGGTTGCTTGGGTTCTGGATGCATAGGCATGGTCAATGATTTGCTCGTCTTGCCGAGGCGAAATGGCGCTGGAACAGAGCAACCACCGTTGAGAGAGAACCCATGAGGGTGGGGGCCAGAAAACGGATGCTTCCCCAACATCCGTTGCTCCGTCCAGCCCTGAGAGGGTAGCGATTCCCAAGGACTCGGCCAACTAGCAATAGTTCTAGGCTGTTAAGAATTTTACATCACACAAATAACCCTTCTACGGCGCATGTCGGCGGAACGCAGGATTTGAGGCAGGACGCACGGCAAGCGGATCGCGTGTGGGAACTTTCTATACCTCGTGGCGACCGTTGCCTTGCTCGGTTTTCTCGGGTTGATCTGGATGCTCTGCCTTGACGTGTTCCTGAAAAGCCCTCTCTACTAGACGCCTGTTCGCCTCAGGCCCGTTCCACTTTATCGTAGGAAAAATCGCCCGGTACGCGCTACACAGGGCCGAGGTTGGAGTCTCGCCATCCCACTCGATGATGAGCTTCGGAGTTTCCATACGTCCCCGCGAAACATTTAGCTCTTTGGGCGATTGGGTCGGTGATTCGCGTCACTGCACGACGGTTATATCGGCCCCACTGCGCGGATTGCATGCGGCGAAGTTCACCATTACAGTGCGCCGGGATAAACCGGCATGAAGCAGAGGATGAAAGTTCCTTACGAGAAAGGAGTAGCGATCCGCTCGGCCTCGAGTCTTGCGCTGCTACCGCGAGGGACACAGTGAAGCGTAGACAGAGGATAGGCGGG
>JBKPEB010000005.1:0-117953 GCA_046728215.1 Acidobacteriota bacterium
CGGCCGGGGCACGAACTCCAGTTCGATTCCATGGTGGAGCATGGAGTATCCGTCGCGCGAGTGCGGTATGCCTTCAACAGCACGAATGTCGAAGGATGGGGCTTGTACTCGGAATATCTGGTGCGGCCCTATATGCCGCTCGAAGGACAACTGATTTCGTTAGATTATCGGCTACTGCGGGCGGCGCGCGCGTTTCTCGATCCCGAATTGCAGTCGGGGAAGATCATGCCCGTGGAAGCGAAGCGCGTGTTGGAAAATGACGTCGTGCAGTCGCCGGCTTTCGCGGAAGAGGAAGTAGAACGCTACACCTACCGCGCTCCGGGGCAGGCCAATAGCTACTACTACGGCTACACAAAATTGCTCGCGCTCAGGAAAGATACCGAAGGGGCTATGGGCGCGAAGTTCGATCAGAAGAAGTTCCACGATTTCATCCTGGCTCAGGGTCTGCTGCCTCCTGATCTGCTGCGCAAATCGGTGATGGAGGATTTGGTGGGAGTGCACAGGGTCGCTGGAGGCAACTGACTTTTGGTGAGAGGCGGGATCGGGCTTTCCAGTTCCGCTGCTCTGGGGTTGTATTGAGGCGCCGTGGCATTAATGCCATCCTCGCGCGCAGTCTCTGAAAGAGTTCGTGGTGAGCGGGAGGACCGAAGAAACTAGCTGCCGCAAAGCGCAATGGGCACGCGTTTGGCGTGCCCACTTATTCACTGCTCCTACGGCGCCTCAATCAACTCCATCTTCCCTTCCCGCGTCCGGTGCAACACCATTACTTTTCCCTTGGGATCGCGGAAGACGAAGACATCGCGATCGCGGAAGTGACATTCCTTGATCGCTTCTTCGAGCGTCATCGGACGCAGGGCCACGGCATCCGGCGATTGTGTGAGGTGAACCTCGGTGGTTTTGGCCACCGCCGGGTATTTGTGGACGACCACGGGAATAGACGTGGTTTCGGTGAGGCCAACCGCCGTTTGCGGCTCGCCCACATCGAGTTTGGCCTCGCCATTCCACTTCTTGTGCGACTTTCGTTTCTTCGAAATGATCCGGGTCTTGTATTTGACGGCTTGCTTCTCGATATGACCAAGCGCCTCGCTGACGGCTAGTTTCATGTCGGTGGCCTGAGCCAGTCCGACGATCGGGCCGTTGCGCGGGCTGATGGTGATTTCTGCCTTATGACGGTGCTTTTCAACGGCCAGGATCACTTTGGTTTCGAACTTGTCGCCGAGGATTTTGCGGATTTTCGCGAGGCCGGTTTCAACTTCTTTGCGGATGGCGGGTGTGATTTCGTACTGCCTGCCGGTGTATTCCACGTTCATTGAGCACCCTCCTGGGATTCTTAACTCCACGATCTGGGCTCAAACAACCGGTGCTGCAGGTGCTGTGCGGTTCAGCGGCTAAAGCCGTATTTGATTAAGACTACTACGGCTTGGCTGAAGCCAAGCCCTGATACGAACCATATGCGAAACTCAAACAATGCACTGATTCGAACCGCTACTTCTTCACTCTGCGCTGGTGAGTACTCGGGATGCGCATGTCCTCCCGGTATTTCGCAACCGTGCGGCGAGTGACCTGGATGCCCTGCGACTGAAGGATGCGGGTGATCTGCTCGTCGGTCAACGGCCGGGCTGGATCTTCTTCCTCAATAAGCTTCTTCACGCGGCGCTTCAGGATCAGCAACGACGTGTTGCCGCCCTCGGGGCCTTGCACGCTTTCGGAGAAGAAGTACCGCAATTCGAATACGCCCTGTGGAGTGTGAGCATATTTATTCGCCACCGCGCGGCTGACGGTAGACGGATGGACGCCGATTTCTTCGGCCACCTCCTTGATCATCATGGGTTTCAGTTGATCGATGCCCTTCTCAAGGAAATCCTGTTGGCGCGCGACGATCGAGTAGCAGACTTTCATGATGGTCTGCTTGCGCTGCTCGATGTTCTTGATGAGCTGGATGGCGCTCTTGTAGCGCTCTTTCACGTAATTGCGCGTGTCTTTGTCGTTCGTGTCTTTGGTCAGAAGGCGCTTGTAAGCCGGATTCAGACGCAGCTGGGGCACGTCGTCATCGTTCATCAGGCAGAGCCATTCGTCTCCATGCTTGATGAAGGCCACGTCGGGCTCAATCAGGCGGGTGGTGGCCTTGTTGTATTGCTGACCGGGACGCGGATCGAGCGTCTTGATGAATTCGAGTGCGGCAGGGATAGCTTCGATTGGACGGCCAATCGCCTTGGCGATCTCCCGGTGCTGCTTCATTTGCACGGCGCGCAGATGTTGGTCAACGATGGCCAGGGCGTCGGCTAAGACTTGCGATGTGCCGTTGCCGTTTTTCTGCAGGTGGTGCTGCTGCTGGATGTAGCGGAGCTGGTAAAGGAGGCATTCGCGCAAATCACGACAGGCGACGCCGGGTGGATCGAGCTGGCGCACTAGCTCAAGGGCCTCGTGCAATTCCTGGATCTTGAATGTCGGCTTGTAAATCGGCCGGGACGCAGGCACGGGTGCAGGCGCCTGGACTGCGGCGTCGGGTGGCTGCGCGGGCGCGACGGCGGTCGCTGCGGATGCCCCGGATAACTCGGGAGCACTACTGGCCGTGCTGTCCCGACTAGCTGCGAAGTCAGCCGGGGCATCAACCAATTCGTCGTCAGCGCCAGCCAAGCCAAGCGCTTCGACCTCTTTCAACAAATTTTCCTGAGCCGCCGCGTCGACTTCGGGAGCGGACGGAGCGGTGACGCCCATCAACTCATCGTCGGTGGCGATCAGGTAGCCGTCTTCGTTAAGGTTGCCGATGATCAGTTCGGCTGCCTCGTGGACTGCCGGTCTTACCGACAAGGCGCCAAGTTGCCACATGAGGTGATCGGTCAGATTGCCCGGCTTCGAGAGAAAATTCTCGAAAGAGGGCCGCTCGATGTCTTCCATCTCGGCCGAACTGCGGTAGCCAGGATCGAGGTATTCCTGGAAGAAGGAGCCAAAGTCGATTTCGTCGAACGGATCCTTCTTTTCTTCGGCGGGGACCGGGGCTTCTTCCGCGTTGGCGACCGAAGCGGCGCGTTCGCGCTCCTCTTCGCGGCGGCCGACTTCGTCAATCAGGGGAACGGATTCCTCCAGCTCCTCAAGGACGGGGTTTTCGACCATTTCTGCGTTAATCATGTCCTTGAGCTCGATCTTGTTGAGCGCGAGGACGGAGACCATCTGGACGAGGCCCGGGGTCAGGATCTGTCGCTGCGACAGCTTGACGTTCAGTTTGTGCTGCAGCATTACCATGCGATCAGTGACGTGCCCCTAACCCTTTGAGTCGATTGGACACCCGAGGCGGCTGTCCCTACTTGATGGGCTCGCTTCGCAACTCGACGCCCCAAGTGCCAGTATCAAAGCAAATCTTCATTCCGGCTACGTTACAGCCGTAACGTTTCTTACTCTGTCGTCCCTGAAGAGACTTGACTTTCTTTTCGTTCCCTTACCCCACACTTACGTGCGGGGCTAACTTCTGGCGCCGCATGCGCAACTCTTGAACTCTGGCTTCCAGTTGGTTCTCGCCGGGTCGAACAACTCTTCGACCCGTCTCGATCTTTGTTACACCAGGGAGAAGCTCTCTCCCAGGTACACTTTGCGAACCTCGGGATCGTTGCCCAAGGCTTCCGGCGTACCAGCACGAAAAATGCGCCCCTCGTTGATGATGTAGGCGCGATCCGTCACCGATAGCGTTTCGCGGACGTTGTGATCGGTGATCAAAATTCCGATGCCGCTGGCCTTCAGGTCGGAAATAATCTTTTGCAGATCGAGTACCGCAATGGGATCAATTCCCGAAAATGGCTCGTCCAACAAAATGAACGTGGGATTGATGCAGAGGCAGCGGGCAATTTCGACTCTTCGGCGTTCACCGCCGGAAAGGGCGTATCCACGGTTCTGGCGGATGTGGTCCAGCCCCAGTTGCTCGATGAGCTTTTCCATCTTTTCCCGACGCTCATGCCAGGAGATGGGTTGCGCTTCGAGAACGGCCAGGATGTTTTCTTCCACAGTCAGCTTGCGGAAGACCGAAGGCTCCTGAGGCAGGTAGCTGATACCAAACTGGCGCGCCCTCAGGTACATGGGGACGTCGGTGATGTCCTCGTCGTCGTAGAGGACCCGCCCGGTGTCGGGGGGAACCAGGCCGACGATGGCGTAGAAAGACGTGGTCTTGCCAGCGCCGTTTGGGCCAAGTAATCCAACAACTTCGCCCTGGTCCACGCGCAGACTGACGCCTTTCACAACCCTGCGACTGCGGTAGGTTTTTCCGATTTCGTCGGTGGCCAATGAGTGCATTTAACGTGCCACACGCGTTTGCGTAACGGTGGGTGAGCTATCTTTGCCTTCCACGAGCACCCTATCATCGTGTCTAAAGAAAGTCAACGAATCACCCCTGATTTTGCCCCGTTCGGCATCAAAAATGCTAGGAGTTCCGCCGCTCAAGACGAACTTATCGTCGGCTACCGTGTAGGCGAGCTCATTTCCGGTCGCTTTTCGACCCAGTTCCTGCACTACGACGTTGCCTTCTGCAACCATTCGGTCTAGATGGCTCTGGCCTTTTACGCCTTGGCTAGCTGAGGTTTGGCTCCGGGGAGTCAAGTAGGCGTCCACGTGATCGGCGGTCACGGTCATATCAGCTCCTCTGGCCGTAACGCCTCCCTTGAACTGCGCGCGCCGTTGATCGTCCGTGTAGGTCAGGCTGGCCGAAGTAATGGCGATCGGAGCAATCTTGCCGTTCTTGTCGATCTGGACCAAGGCCGTCGACACCAAATTGCCGTTTCCTGTGGCAACGACCGAGCGGTGATCGCGGTCGAAGTCGATGTTCGTGGCCTGAACAACATTTGCGTCCTGCCACAGCCGCACATCCCCGGAATATGTTGCGTTAGCCGAGTTGCGATGCGCGCTCATGCTGTTGGCTGTCACGTGAATCGGAGAAGCAGAAGCGAGCAGTGCTCCGTTGGGCTGCTCGTGCAGGTCGCTGTAAGTGGTCTTGACGTGACCTTCGGCGACGGCATCGCCCGACCCACGATTCAGGCGCAACCGGTCCGCGGTGGTGGCGAGACCCTTGTCGGTGAAACGGGGCGAGCCGGTGAGCACGAGTACCTGATCCTTTGGAGTGTAGCCGGCTTGGTCGGCGCGGGCTTCGCGTTCCCCGTCGGAATAAGTGAAGTGTCCTTGCTGCACAATGGCGTCGATGCCGCCTGCAGGGTGAAAAGTCGCCTCGATCTGGTCGCTGGTGGTGATGCGGTCGGGCTGGCCGGGCGTTGTGCTGATGACTTTTGCATCGGGACCACCGTGAATGCTGCTCAGGTGGCTACGATCTCCAAATTTCGCCGCGAAGCTCGCGGCCGTGATGCTCGTAGACGTTCCGGCTCCGGACGTGGAATGTATGGCTACCAGCGATGGGCCGGACGTTTCTGCGCGCTCCAGAGTCTTGCCGTGGGCGACGAAGAAATCGATGGCGGGCGCGGTAATTTCCACCTGTTGTGTGCGGGTGGATGGGTGAGCGTCCGAGGGGAGTTCGACCAGCTTCACGTTTTCAGCCGCGTGAATCTTGCTGACCTGGTTCCGTCCAGAAAAGTCCAACTGGATGCGACCTGCGTTGATGCGACTAGGGCGTTCTCCGACAGCTTCGATCTGCACGTCTCCGTTGAATACCGCCCGGGTGAGGCCACTCTGAGCCTTATTCACGGTAAATTCCGCGTTCCCGGCACGAGCCTCGACGGGCGAGTCTCCGGAAATGTGTGCTTGCACGTCGTCACTCGCCACCACGTGGTCGACGGTGTTGTCGTCGCGCAGGTAGAGGGTGGCGTGGCGGGCGGACATCTGTTGCGTGGCGTCGGCGAGTTGCGGTTCGTCGAGCACCACTTCGCGAGGCGTCTTAGTAATGACAGCACGCGCGGCTTTCACCCGGCCGCTGCGCGCGCCCGAGAGTGTGATGTCCACATGCGAGTCCAGCGTAAGGACGTTGTCCTCGGCGGTGTAGTGCACTCCGGTCGCCGAGCCAGCAGCCTCCGGAATACGCATGTCGACTTTGGCATTCGTGAACGCGTTGCCGGTCTTCTGATTGAAAACGAGATCCCGAGTCACCAGGTGAATGGGATTCTTCATGACCGCAGGCTTGGCCTGATCTGGCTTGAGCAGGCCTTCTGGATTCGCTTCGAGATCAATGCGGACTTCGCCCTTGGCGGTGACGTTGCCAGTTTGCGGATCGTAGGCGAAGTCGTCGCCGTAAATCTGGTCATAGCGATTCGACTCGCGACCGTACAGCGTGATCGTGACGTTATGGAGCTCGGCACGGCCACCTGTCCGAAATTGCACGGCTTTGCTTGCCTGGATGGTAAAGAGCGTGCGCCCCTGTTCCGACTTCGAGACCCGGAAACCTTCCGCCGTCTGCTGGATGTTGATATTCATCTTGGCGGGGATCTGCTTGAAGACTTCGCGCACCTGACGGCGGCGATGAACATAGACCCCCGCCACCGCGAGACACAGCATCAGCGCGGCAAGCGCCAGCCATCGGCGTAGACGGGAAATCTGCATGGGCATTGGGTTCAGTGTAGTTGATGCGGCAGGAGAGGATATGGGTTCCTGCGGGGTTGAGGCTTTGGGCTCTAGGCTTCAGGGGTTGGAGCTACGAGCAGGCTCGGTTTGGGGTGCTCGCGGCTCGCAGCTCACGGCTCAGAAGCTTTCGTCCAAAACAATTGATTGCATCATCTGGCTGAGTTCCTCGTCGGCCTTTTCCTTCTTGTCGCCAAGGTCAGAAACTTCCTTCTGCAAGGCCGTAAGCCGATCTTCCTGCTGATCGAGTTGGCGGGTGTAGCGCTGCAGGAGGGCTTTCTCTTCGGCACTGCCCTTGAGGGCCTTCATGTTCTCGCGCAGGCGGGATTGGTCCTTGTTAATGGCATCGACTTCGTGCTGACGGGTTGAGAGCTGGCCTTCAATCTCTGAAACACGGTTCTTCTGATCGAGCACTTTGCGGACTGCCTGTTGCAAAGTTTGACGAGCCGCGGAATGCACGAGCAGAGACGGGCGGAGGAGGGATCGGGTGATCTGACGTCCTCGCTGCTCACTCGAAAATAACCGCGCGGGAACAGGCTTTCAGGGACGTGTCCGGAAATCGCGCAACGCCAGCTCGAGGCCGCCATATTCGGGATGGTCGTTGTGGCCGATACAGAAAGCAATGTCGAGCGTATCGCCGGCCAGAAGCCTGGCAGCCTGCAGGCGCTCAGCCATATGCCAACCGAGGGCGTCGAAGCTGATGTTGCGGCGCCACTGGGAATCAGTTCTCCGTTCTCGGTTCTCAATTCTCAGTGGGGGATTCTCAGCTCCGCGTTCCTGCCTGGCGGATTTCCGGTCATCGCGACCGATCGCGGCGCCGTCAGGATGGCAGCGGGGAGTCGCGAGTACCGCAGCGGCGCTGAGTTCGCCTGCTCCTCCGTTGTCGGAGCGGATTTCTGGGCTGCGAGGAATCGCGGCTGCGAGTTTCAGCTTTACATGTTTGTCTTTCAGGATTTTCGGCGGTGCCATCATGCGTACGTCCGACGCAGAAAACACCGGTTCGGGATTGCCCTGGCCGAACGGCTCGAGACGCTCAAGCGCCTGAAACAAATCGGGCGTGACCTGTTGCAGATCGATCTCTGCATCGACGTCGAGTACGGGCTCGAAATCGGCCGGGGTCAGGCGCAGGCGGGCATACTCATCAAGGTGGGCGCGTAGCTCAGGCACTCGCGCCGAAGGCAAAGAAAAACCCACGGCGTGCGCGTGGCCGCCATAGCGCGTGAACAATTCGCGACAGGACTCGAGCGCATCGAGCAGGTGAAATGCGCGGATGGATCTGCCCGAGCCGTGCGCTTCGCCGTTGTCATGCGAGAGCACGAGCGTTGGACGGCCGTAGCGCTCGACAACGCGGGTTGCCGTGATGCCGATGACGCCGCGATGCCAGCCGTCGCCGTCAATAACCACACAATGGGCGTTGCGCAGATCGGGTTCCTGTTCAAAGCGGCTGTCAATTGCCTGCAGAATGCGGCGTTCTTCCTCCTGGCGCTCGGCGTTGAGCTGATCAAGACGACCCGCGATCTGGCGGGCCCGGGTTGCATCTTTCACGCTGAACAGTTCGATGACGTCGCGGGCCACGTCCATGCGACCGGCGGCGTTCAGGCGCGGCGCAATGCGAAAAGCAATTTCGCCGGAAGTAGGTGGACGCGTGGCTGGAATCTGCGCCATGTCAAGAAGAGCCTTCAACCCGGGATTGACGGCGCGGCGCAGCGCCTCGAGACCAAGTTTCGTGAAGACCCGATTCTCGCCCGTGAGGGGCACGGCATCAGCGATGGTCGCGATGGCCACGACTTTCATGAACGACATCAGCAGCCGCGATTGGTCCTTGCCGGTCAGCCGCCTCTCCATGAGCGCCTGGGCCAGTTTGAACGCGACTCCTGCCCCGCATAGGGATTTACAGGGGTAATCGCATCCAGCCTGATTCGGATTGATCACCGCCATCGCTTTGGGAACACCGTCGCTGCCTGGCAGATGGTGGTCGGTGACGATCAGATCCACGCCCAAACGCTCGGCCGTCTCGGCCGCGGCGAACGCGCGGATGCCGGTATCGACGCTGATGATCAAGCGAACCCCTGCGGCGGCAGCACGCTCGATCACGTCGTCCTTCATGCCATAGCCTTCGCGAATGCGGTGCGGGACGTGGAAGTCGGCGGATCCGCCGCACAGCTCGATGGCAGTTTTGAGGATGACGATGGCCGTCGTGCCGTCCACGTCGTAGTCGCCGTAGATAAGGATGCCTTCCTGGCGCTCGATGGCCGCGTCGAGGCGCTCGATGGCTGCCTTCATGCCGGTCATGAGATAGGGCGAATGGAGGTCGGCGAGCTGGGGCGCGAGATAGCGCTGGGCGGCATCGGCGTCCTGAATTCCCCGCATGAGGAGTAGTCGGGCCAGAGTTGAGGCAAGGCCGACATCACCGTTCATTCGCAGAGCCGCCGTTCCGCGAAGCTCTTGCGCGAACGAATTCACCAGCTCGTGGTGCACGGATTTGGTCAGCCACTGCATCGTCGGAGAGTCTACGGCCCAGGCCGGGTCAGGTATTCGCGGGACAGAGTGCTCGCTTCACACTTCCACGGGCAACAGGCCCATCCCGCCCATCGTGATATTTGAACGGCCTCAATCTTCGTCGTCTGGTCCAGGTTCGTCGATCGGAATGCCGCCGAAGTCTTCGGACATTTCAATAAGGCGCTGGTAGCGCTCGTACCACTCCGTGCTGGTCTCGTAGATAAAAAGGGAGCCCTGGTAGGCCCATCCCAGTTGCACGAATCCGGTTTTGCCGGTGTAGGTACGCAACCAGCGGGCGTCTTCGAGATCTTCGTCGTTCGTGTATTCGGCGGTGCTGATGCGCTGGATCAGTTCCTCCAGTTCATCGCGCTTGAGGGTCCAGGAATCCATGGTGAGGAAAGACGCTCCTGACGATTTCGCCAATTCGACGAAATCCTTCCAGCCGTCGGCGTTCTCCCCGCTCTTCCACATCACGCACTGGACTTCTTCGTAATCGACATAACCATGGAAGCGGCGCAAGCCGTGGCCTTCGATAAAGGCGATCATGTCGTCTTTCAAACCGGAAAGATCGTCAGCGGCAGAAGTCATTCTTTGGGCTCTCGTTAACTGGGCATTGTAAGCCTTTTTCGCCGAGCGGGAACAGGTGGGAGACGCAACGCTGCACTGTCATTTGTTGGCGTGACCCGGACTAAGAGCCGGACGCCCACGGATAAGGGCCGCCTTCCCATGTGCTAAACTATCCGTTTCACAACAGGCCCCCCAACGACACAATGCTTTTTTCCAAAGAATATGTGGGCTATTTGGCCCGCGAACTCACAAAAAAGCTGATCGCCGGCGAATTCATAGAAACGAAGAACGCGCCCGCGGTGAACGAGCGCGTCCATACGGCCCTGCTCGACGAGATGATGCTGGAAGACCGCATCAACGACGAGGTGCGCGTCATTCTCGAAGCCTACTCGGACGAAATGCGTCGTAGCGGAGCGAACTACCAGGAAATGTTCCGCAAGGTGAAGAGTGAACTGGTGCGGAAATACAAGGCGGTTTTGTGAGATGGAAACGGCTGATTTCATCACAGAGACACAGAGCCACCGAGAAACCAGAAAATGATTCTGTTTCCCTCTGTGTCTCTGTGACTCTGTGGTGAAAAAGAATTCGAAGGATTTGCATTGAGACTGAGCCGCGACAAAGTGAACAAACTGGCCCACGTGGTCACCGACGCGCTGGCGGAGACGCCGGAGGCGGACTTCGTTGAAGATCGGAACACCATCCGACTCGAAGTGCGCAAAGTGCTCGAAGAATTGCTGATGCAGGAAGCCCGCATCGACCAATCGGCGCGCCAGAAGATTGAGAGCCAGCGCCGCACCATCCTCGAAGGCAGCCAGGAGTGGGACATCCTGTACCGCAAGTACTACAACGAGGAAGTGAAGAAGCTGGGGATATAAGAGCAGTCGTCAGTCGCTAGTCGTTAGTCGTCAGCTAGCCCGGTTGCAAAATTCCATGCGTCACAAGCTTTGAAAGTTTTCTCTGCGTCCTCTGCGGCAAGTCTCTGGCCCTCTACGTTTTAGGATTTCCTAAAAGCTCTTAATCCCAAAGCTCGGGAAGAAAACCCGCAAAGCACGCAAAGAAAATCATTTCCCTAGCGCTTCTCCCGAGGACGGCCCACCAAAAGAGTTTAGGATTTGGGAAGGGCACGGCTTCAGCCGTGCCAGTCGTGCTGCTGTGAGTGAGGCTTTAGCCGCTGAGTTTTTTTGCGTGCCTTGTAACCGCAGACGCACCACATCCTTTTGCATGCCAGGAATCAACCACATCAGCGATCTCGTAAAGCGCGCCGCGCGCGACGAGGGCTTTGATCTCGCGGGCATTGCGCCGGTGCGCGACTTCGACGAACTCGCTTACTTTCCGCAATGGATCTCGAAGGGCCACGCCGGAGAGATGAAATATCTGGAAGCACGCGGCGACAGCGGACGCTTGAAGCGCGAGTCTCTACGTTCGGCGGTGCCTTGGGCGCGCAGCGTGATTGTGTGCGCGGTCAACTACAACACGGACCAGCCCTACTCCACCGAAGTCAATGATTCCCCTCGCGGATGGATTTCCCGCTACGCCTGGGGACGAGAGGACTACCACGACTCTGTTCTGAGAAAGCTGCGGGCTGTTGAGAACCTGCTGACAGACGCGGTGTTGCCTAGATCCCAAGATTCGCCAACCGGTGCAACTTCTCACCTGAATGCAGAACTCCGAACCTGGTGCTATGTCGATACGGGCCCGATTGTCGAGCGCGTGTACGCCAAGTATTCCGGCGTAGGATGGATCGGCAAGAACACCTGCATCCTGAATCAGCAGCTGGGTTCGTGGCTCTTTCTAGGCGTGATTCTCACGTCCCTGGAACTCGTGGCTGACATGCCTGCACCCGATCGCTGCGGAACTTGCACGCGTTGTCTTGACGCCTGCCCCACGAACGCCTTTCCCGCACCATATCAGCTCGACGCCAGCAAGTGCATTTCGTATCTCACCATTGAGAAGCGTGGCCCGATTCCAGAAGAATTGCGCGAAGGCGTGGGCCGGCATGTTTTCGGCTGCGACATCTGCCAGGATGTCTGCCCGTGGAATCGCAAGGCTCCTGCGACCACTGCGCCCGAATTTCAGACGCGCGCGGGACTCGTGAATCCCGCTCTGGAATGGCTTGCGGGGATGACGGTGGACGAGTTTCGCGAAACCTTTCGGAGCTCGCCGGTGCGACGGGCGAAGCTGAATGGATTGCGGCGCAACGCCATCACTGCGATGGGCAACAGCCGGAATCGAGACTTTGTTTCAACACTCGAACGGCTGCGTCATGACAAGGACCCGGTGATTGCCGAGAGCGCAGAGTGGGCAATCCGGCAACTCACGAACACTCGCTAAGCCTTTGCCAGACTGTTTCTATCGCTGCGGTGACGCACGCACAAACTGACGCTTAGGACTACGCCGTAGGGAATAACCTCCACATTGAAGACGTCCTCGATACGGGCTACTCCGTAATCGCAAAACCTCATGCGCTGATTTCACATCCAACGCGCGGGTTTCAGAAAGCGTGAGGGCCGTCATGAAGGTATGTGTTCTTTCTGCTTTTTTTCTTTATCACGAACACGGAAGTGGGAGACGTCCAGTCGCTGGCAATCACGCACCGACACATAACGTAGCTGGCTGACACATCACGTAGCTGCGGTATCTTGCCGGTAGTCCCGACGGTCTCTCGCCGGGGGGGCGCACACGCTCACGAGCCGCGACTTTTTCGAAGATTGCGGGTTTCTTCTCACAAGGACGGAGGTGGCAAATGTTGAAGAAAAGTTTTCTGGCCTTATTCGGATTGTTGGCGGTGCTGGCGTTCGCGACTCCTGAAAAGGCGCATGCCGGAGTGGCCATCGGCGTAACGATTGGCGGCCCGGTGTACGCCCATCCGGTTTATCCGTATTCCTACCCGTACGTCGTGCGCGTCCCGCGCCCTGTGTATGTCTATCCCAGACCTTACGTGTATCGTCCGGTCTACTATCGTCGCGTGTACGATCGCCCTTACTGGAGACACGAGCGCTTCGAACGGCGCGAGTACTGGGAGCATCACAACCGCTATCGCCGATAAGACTGACAAAATTGGAAATCACGGGCGGCCGAGTTGCCGCCCGTTTCCTTTATCCCCGGTGAGGCGACGCGCGACCTGGCTGAACCCAGCCGAAGGCTCCGCGCTCGTAGGATTTGTGTCTTAGCACCGGAGCCACCTCCTAGGCACTCAACCTCGCTTATGAACTCTGCTACCATCGCGAGGAGTGGCAGCAAGAGTCCATGCCAAGCCCAAGCGGGCCGTGAAAAGAAAGCGCCGATCGCCTGCGACGCGCGAGGATCGGCCGCGGCCTGAACTCGTCATCATCACCGGGCTCAGCGGATCCGGAAAAGCTTCGGCTCTCAAGGCATTCGAAGATCTAGGCTACTACTGCGTCGATAACCTGCCAGTTGATCTAATCCCGCGCTTCGCGGAACTCGCCGTGCAATCGCTCGAAACCCGCCGCACGGCGTTGGTGGTCGACGTCCGCGAAGGATCGAAACTCGAAAAGCTGCCGACCATCGTGAAATCGGTTCGGCGAATGATCCCTACGATGGTGATTTTCCTCGAGGCTACCGATGCGTCGCTGCTTCGCCGTTTCAGCGAAACACGTCGCCCGCATCCTTTCGGGGCCGATTCGCCGGTGCGCTCTTCGCTCAACGCCGAGCGCCGCCGTTTGAAGTCGATCCGCGCCATTGCCGATTGGGTGGTCGATACCTCGAAGTTCAACGTGCACGAATTGCGCGCGCACCTGACCGAACGCTTCCAGAAGAAATCCAGTGACAAAAATATTCTGGTGTCATGTGTCAGCTTCGGATTCAAACATGGCGTGCCGGAAGACGCTGACCTGGTGTTCGATGTCCGCTTCTTGCCCAATCCACATTTCGTGCCGGAGTTCCGCCCGCTAACCGGGCGCGATCCCCGCGTCGCCAAGTACATCCGCTCTTTTCCGCAAACGCAGGAATTCATTAACCGAATCTCGGAGTTGCTGGTCTATTTGTTGCCGCACTATGTTCGGGAAGGCAAGAGTTACCTCACCATCAGCTTCGGCTGCACCGGCGGCCAGCACCGCTCGGTGATGATCGCGGAGGATGTCGGCAAACACTTGCTCAAGGCTGGATACCGGGTGAAGGTGGTGCATCGGGATAGTTGAAAACCGTCGTCGGTCGTCGGTCGTTGGTCGTAGGCAAGACCTTAGACCTTGATGCAAGCTCGATTAGTTTTCAGGAAAATGTAGAGCTTCCGGGCCGCCCCTCCGTGGAGTTCGTCATGGCAGCATTGATGGCGCGCACGTTGAACATGCGGAAGCGCAGGGCATCGATGGCCTTCTGGGTATTTTCGGCTCTGCCCGGAGCCCAACTTGTATGAGCGAGTCGAAAATAATCGGGACAAACTTCCGGGATGAATTCCTAAAGAATTGATGGTATCCGCCGTTGTTGACTTCCTGCACCATGGTGGTGACCGCAAGAACTACTCGTTCTTCTGCTGTTTGAGCCCGCACCCCTTTCCGCACTGCCTTTCTTTGAATGCCCTCTCGAAAAGGTTGCGCCTCATATTGCCCATTCGGCGAATACGAAAACAACTCTGCCACCGTTTCGCCGGAGTAGCAGACAAAGGAGTCTGTTCTGTGTCGCCTTTTCGGGTTGCGCGCTTTCGCTTTCCTGCTTTCGGCCAGCTAATTAGTCAGAATACCGCGAGCCGTTGACCTACAGTGAACGCGGGCAGACCGTTTCGTACACTGCCCCAAATCTCGCATTTCCGCTAAAATGCTAGTTTGCGCTCATCTCACGTTATCCTGACTTTTCCCGGGCTCAACTCGGGCCTGGCACCTCGCCTCCAGGACGGTGTATGCGGCAACTGACCCGCCTCTTGCGGTACGCGGCGCCTTACTGGTGGCAAGTGTTGTTGTCAGTCGTGCTGATGGCGGCCGTCGGTTTTCTCGACGCTTTCCGCCTGCTGCTCATCGGTCCTATCCTCGATCGCGTTCTCAATCCCGGGCAGCCTACGCACGAGATGAAGCTGTTGCCGATTCCCGGGACTCATCAATCGATTCATCTGGAACAGTTTGTTCCTTCGTGGTTCCAAAACCCCTGGGCGATCGTTGCCTTTGCGCTGATTGCGTCGACCTTGATCAAGGGAATCTTCGACTACGCAGGGACCTATCTGGTCAGTTACGCGGGCTTCGGCATGATCACCGACCTGCGCGATGACATGTACAACGCCATCCTGCGGCGTTCGGCGGCATTTTTTCAGAAGCACACCACCGGGACTCTGCTCTCCACGCTCATCAACGATCTGGAACGAGTGCAGTTTTCGATGTCCAGCGTGCTGGGAGAATTCCTGCAGCAAGTCTTCACCCTGATCTTCACGGTCGCTGCCGTGATTCTTTTAGGCGGGAAACTCGCGTGGGTGCTGGTGCTCTTCCTGCCGGCGATTCTGTTTTCCTCGACCAAGATCGGCCGGCGCGTACGCCACACCACTCGTCGAGGACAGGACAAACTCGCCGAAATTCAGAACATTCTGCACGAAACCATCACGGGCAACCGGATCGTGAAAGCCTTCGGGATGGAGTCGTGGGAAGTGGCGCGCTTCCGGGGTGCCGCCAACCGCCTGCTGCGGGCAAACCTGCGGTCGGTAGCGGCCGCGGCCCTGAGTTCTCCGCTGATGGACACCTTCGGTGCGATTGCAATTGCGCTGCTTCTTCTGCTCGGGCGCAATGAAATTCGCCATGGATCCTTTACACCCGGGACTTATCTCGCGTTCATCGCGCTGGTCTTTAAGCTCTACGATCCCATCCGTAAATTTGCCCTGTTCAACAACAGCTTTCAACAGGCGGTAGGCGCGTCTTCTGAGATATTCAAGTTTACCGACAGTGAAGACGATGTTCGCGAGAAACCTGGCGCCAAGGTTCTGCCTGTCTTCTCGAAGGACATCGTGCTTGAAGGCGCGACTTTTTCTTACGGACCTGAAGGCGACGGAAATCGTGACATTCTGCGTGCCATCGATCTAAAAGTGAAAGCCGGCGAGGTACTCGCCATCGTAGGCTCCAGCGGTGCCGGCAAGAGTACGCTGGTCCATCTGATCCCACGCTTCTTTGACCTGACGGCAGGCCGGCTGCTCATCGACGGGCACGATGTGCGCGACGTGACGATCGCGTCGCTACGGGCGCAGATTGGCATCGTCACCCAGGAGACTGTGCTCTTCAACGACACCGTACGCAACAACATCGCGTACGGACAGCCGCATGTGCCGCAGGAACGTGTTGAGGCGGCCGCGCGAGCCGCCCTCGCTCACGACTTCATTGTCGACATGCCCAACGGCTACGAAACGATTATTGGCGAGCGAGGTCTGCGCTTGTCAGGTGGAGAACGCCAGCGCATCGCGATCGCGCGCGCCATCCTGAAGGATGCGCCCATCTTGATTCTCGATGAGGCGACTTCCGCGCTCGACAGCGAGTCGGAGGCGCTGGTGCAGTCCGCGTTGCAGAATCTGGTCGTCGGACGCACGGTATTCGTGATCGCGCACCGGTTGTCGACCGTCCGCCGCGCCGACCGGATCGTGGTTCTGGAGAATGGCACCATCAGTGATACCGGCGCGCACGAAGATCTCATGAAAAAATTGGGCACTTATCGGCGGTTATACGATCTGCAGTTTTTGGAAGTCGATCAACCGAAAGTCGTGATTTAGGGCTGAGTGCAAAGTTCCAAGTAGCGCCGGCATCCTGCCGACGGTCGGGAGGGTGTCTCGCCCTCGCCGCGGTGGGCAGGACGCCCACCGGACAACCGCCGGGACGGCGGCGCTACGGTCAGGCAACTGAGATCCGAGAACTGACAACCGAGAATTGCTCCTATGCCTCTCCGCTCTATGACCGGGTTCGCGCAGGTGAAGGGTCAGATCAATGGCAAGCTGGCCTTTACTTTGTCACTGAAGTCGGTGAATCACCGTTTCCTCGATTTGCATTTTCGCATGCCTTCCGAGAGCGACGCGCTGGAGATGAAGTTGCGTCGTTTGCTTAAAGAGAAAATCGCGCGCGGACACATCGAGCTTACCCTCAGCCTCGATCGCGGCAGCGGCGAAGGCTTTGCTCTCAATCGCGACCTGGTGGGCGGGTACATCAAGGCGTTTCGCGCGGGCGCTGCGGAATTCGGCCTCGCTGCCGAGCCCGACCTGAACGTCATTCTGCGAATGCCGGGTGCCATGGATGCCTCAACGGGCGCGGTCGAGGGTGAACTGGAGAACGCCGTTCTTCCCCTGATCGAAGAAGCGCTGGCGCGGCTGAACCACATGCGCGATGAAGAAGGACGAGGTATCGAACGTGAACTGCGTGAGCGCATGGATCACATTCAGAAGGCAGGCTCCGGCGTCGAGCGCCACCGCCAGGCGATCCTGCAGAGTTATGTCGAGAAGCTGCGCGCGCGCATGCAGGAACTTATCGGCGCGCAGGTCGAGCCCGAACGACTGCTCCAGGAAGCCGCGCTGTTGGTGGACCGCAGCGATATTCAAGAAGAACTGGTGCGTTTGCAAACGCACATCCAGCACTTTCTCGGCTTGCTCGACGAGAAGGGCGAAGTGGGGAAGAAGCTCGATTTCTTGCTGCAGGAGATGAATCGCGAGGCCAATACTCTTCTCTCGAAGACTTCCGGCCTCGCCGGTGAAGCGCTCAAGATTACCGAGATGGGCCTGATCATGAAGTCGGAGATCGAAAAGTCGCGGGAGCAGGTACAGAACGTCGAATGACGACTGTCTTCATCATCTCGGCACCGTCGGGGTCGGGAAAGTCCACGCTGGTCAATGAACTTCGCTCGCAGGTGGTGGGATTGAAATTCTCCGTTTCCTACACGACGCGCGCCCCGCGCGGCAGCGAGCAGAACGGGCGGGAATATTTCTTTATTTCGCGCGCGGACTTTGAATCGATGATCCGTGAAGGCGACTTCCTCGAGTATGCCGACGTTTACGGGAACTACTACGGGACGGCCCGGCGCTTCCTGCGTGAGGCCCAGGCCGAGGGCACCGATCTGCTGCTCGACATCGACGTGCAGGGGGCCGCGCAAATCAAGAGCAAGATTCCCGATGCGCCCAGCATTTTCGTTCTGCCGCCCGATCGCCCCACGCTGGAGTGGCGGCTCCGCAATCGGGGATCGGATTCTGACGATGTGATCTGCCGCCGGTTGGCTACGGCCCGCCGGGAGATTGAGAATTACGATAAGTACGACTATATTTTAGTGAACGACCGCCTGGAACCGTCCGTCGGCCAATTGAAAGCCATTGTGCTTTCCGAACGGCTGTGGCACTCGGGTCGCCGGTTGACCGAAGAGGACAAAGCTCAGGTCGCCGTTGCGGAACGTTGTCGATTGGAAAATGTTCGCGATCGGGTTCAACCGATCCTGGATTCGTTCCGGAACGACAAAGGCAAGTGCTAGGCGGCGGGAGAATTACTATGAAGTTGATTGAAGGCTTCGACAGCAATTACCGCTACATTCTCGTCGCTGCCCGCCGTGCCCGCCAACTGCAAGGCGGCGCTCCGCCGGTCGTGGAAACCAGCTCCCGCAAGCCCTGCCGTATCGCGCAAGATGAAATCCGCGCCGGCAAAGTGAAATGGGTCATCCCTGAGGCTCCCAAGTCCGCCGTCGACCTGGCCAGTGAAGCTCTCGAGCAGGGCGGCCCGACCGACGCGTAGTTTCTGGCGGAGACCCGGCCTCGAACGGGTCTTCGCTCAAACCCCAACATTCGTCAGCTCCTCTGCCGTCATCTAAAGAACAGACCTCATGAAGGTAGCTCTTGGCGTCAGCGGCGGGATCGCAGCCTACAAGGCGGCGGAAGTCCTGCGTCTGCTGCAAGAACGCGATATTCGTGTGCAGGTGGTCATGACCCAGGCCGCCCAGGAGTTCGTACGCCCACTCACCTTCGCCGCGCTATCGGGCGAAAAGGTGATCACTGGCATGTTTGAGGCGGGGGATGCTGAGCCCAATATCGATTCTGCGGTGGAGCATATTGCGGTTGCGCAGGCGATCGACGCTTTGGTGGTCGTGCCGGCGACTGCGGACTTGTTGGGAAAGTTCGCCCAAGGCGTCGCCAACGATTTCCTTACGACGCTCTACCTTGCGACCACGGCACCGGTTGTCGTTGCTCCCGCGATGAACGTCAACATGTGGAACCATCCGGCAACGCAAGCCAATCTGGAAATCCTGCGCAAGCGGGGCGTCAAAATCGTGAATCCTGACAGCGGCTATCTCGCCTGCGGAATGATCGGCGCAGGGCGGCTGGCGGCGAATGAAGCTATTGTGGCCGCTGTTCTTGAAGTGTTAGGCGCCGCGCAGGATCTTGCGGGTGAAACCGTCTTGATCACCGCCGGCCCCACGCGCGAGAAGATCGACCCCGTTCGCTACATCACGAACCGCTCCAGCGGTCGCATGGGCTACGCTCTCGCTGAAGCTGCGTTGCGGCGAGGTGCTCACGTGCTGCTGGTGAGCGGTCCGACTTCCGTGCTGCCGCCGGACGCCGCTCAGATCACCCGGGTCGAAACGGCCGAGCAAATGCGTGATGCCGTCTTCGGACTGCTGCCGCAAGCCACCATCGTGATCAAGACGGCGGCCGTTTCTGACTATCGCCCCAAAGCTGCTGCCAGTCAGAAACTGAAACGTTCCGGCCCGATGTCGCTCGAACTGGAGCCCACGGCAGATATTCTGGAAGAACTGGCTAGAAAAAAGACTCGCCAGCTGATCATTGGATTCGCGGCCGAGACCGAAAACGTTCTCGAGAACGCACGCAAGAAACTCACCAAGAAGTCCCTGGATGCTATCGTGGTCAACGACGTTTCGCGAGAAGGGGTAGGGTTCGATTCCGACCGCAACGCGGTGACGATCCTGACACAGGACGACGTGATTGAAGTGCCAGAAATGACCAAGTGGGAAGTAGCACAACGCGTACTGGACCAGGTGGTCAACCTGCGCAAGCGCCGCAACCTCGCGGTGAAAGCCTGATGCCGATAGCGCTGGACACAAAACTCAAGAGCGCTCTTGCAGAACGCATCCGTTACTACAACGAACTGGGAATTTACAGTTTTTATCGGCGCGATTCTGCGCGCTCGTCAGCAGACTCAGAATTTTCGTCATCAGCCGAAGATCCTATCCAGCCAGAACAGCGAGAGGACATGTCTCCGAGAAAATCGGCAGTCGCAGCCAGAGCCCTTCCGAACGAAGTTGCAGGTGGACTAGAAGTAATCTCAGCCCGTCCGGAAGCAGGTATCGCGGATCCCGTCGAGGCACTGCGTATGATCCGCGAAGATCTTGGCGACTGCACGCGTTGCCGTCTCGCTACCCAGGGGCGCAAACAGATCGTGTTCGGCGTCGGGGATCCACACGCTGATCTAATGTTTATCGGTGAAGCACCCGGTGCCGACGAAGATATTCAGGGCGAGCCGTTCGTCGGCCGCGCCGGTCAATTGCTCACCAACATGATCAAGGCCATGGGACTTGCGCGTGAGCAGGTCTATATCGCGAACATCATCAAGTGCCGCCCACCCAATAACCGGACTCCGGAACGCGACGAATGTGAAACCTGCTCGCCATTCCTCATGCGGCAGGTCGCGAGCATCAAGCCCAAGGTCATCGTCGCACTTGGTGCGGTAGCTGCTCGCACACTGCTCGCCATTAACGACTCGATGTCGAACCTGCGCGGCCGATGGTACGAATTCAAGCCCACCGGCATCCGCAGCAATGACCCTGCCTGGAATGGTGCCAAACTCGCCGTAACCTATCACCCAGCATTTCTCCTGCGCGATCCCCGACAGAAGAAGGAAGCGTGGAAGGACTTGCAAATGGTCATGAAGGAACTCGGCCTGAAGCCGCCAGTGAAGACGGGAGCCGAATGAGAGGCGAAACGTGAGTCCGTAGTGAGAGTTCGGCGTCTATCCTGCTCCCGCCGCGACATGACCGTGGTAGCATTTGTTTATCCCGATGCCTTTCTGGCGACCCGTGGCACGCTTTTCCGACCGGCGGTTCCTCGCTCCAGCAATCCTTCTCTTGTTCCTCTGTCTCAGACCAGTCTTCCTGCATGCGGCCGAGCCTCAGTGGCAGGAGTTCCGTTCGTCGCACTTCACGGTGGTCACCGACGCCGGCGACAAAAAAGGACGCGAACTCGTACTGCGATTCGAGCAAATGCGGGCCGTCTTTGCGCAGCTGCTATCCCGCAACAAGGTCAAGATGCCGATCCCGCTGACCATCTATGCGCCGAAAGACGACAAGCAATTTTTTCAGATGGCACCGCTACACAATGGTCAGCCCATTGCTGTTCCCGGGTTCTTCGTGCCGGGGGACGATCACCAGTTCATCGTGCTGAACATGTTCGAGGAAGACCCCTGGCGCGCCATCGCGCACGACTTCGCCCACCTGCTGCTCAATTACAACTATCCACCAACGCCGGGATGGTTTGACGAAGGATTCGCGGAGTATTTCTCGTCCATCCGCCTCGACAACAAGCAGGTCGAAATGGGGAGCGATCCTGAGTTAGCGTCCACCTACAGCGAAGACTTGCTGGGAAATCCAAGCGAAGCGCGCAATCCGCCGAAATCCCTTACCGAACTGCTGAACAGCTGGGTGTGGCTGCCGGTGCCGGACCTGTTCACCATGAAGCACGACCCTTCCCACTATCAAGAGGGGCCGCATCGCACCCTGTTTTACGCCCAGTCGTGGATGACGATGCACTACTTGCTGAATAAGGACAAACTCAGCGAGACGGGGAACTACTTTGGATTGGTGCAACTGCAACACGTGCCCGTCGACGAAGCAATTCAGCAGGCGTATGGCATGACCACCGCGCAATTCGACAAAGCGGTGAAGGACTACTTCCACTCTCTTACCCAGCTTTTCCAGAATCAAGACGCGGCCCGGCAGCCCGGTATCGCTGCGACCGCCTCGGGAACAAACCGGTTCGCCGTCCCGATTGGACCTGACGATGTCGCCATGGAGGTGAAACCGGTCTCGCAAGCCGACGCCGAGGGCCGACTTGCGGAAGTGATGGTTCGACTCCCCGAGCGCCGCGAGCAGGGCTTGCGCGAAATCGACCGGATCCTCAAGCTCACGGATAAGAATGGAGCTCCGATCGACAACGAAGTCGCGCACCGTGCGTTGGCTTGGGTTCACCTCGACAAAAAAGAGTTCGCGCAAGCTGCCGAGGAACTGGGCAACGCTTCCGCGTTGGATCCGCGCGACGTTTGGAACCGCTACTATCTGGCCTTGCTGAAGTACCGGAAGGCGCAAACCAATCACGAAGAGATTTCCGGCCTGGCCAACATGATGATCGACCTGAAGGTGACGATCGACTGGTATCCGGATTTCGCAGAAGCCTTCAACATGCTGGCGATGGCACGCATGGAAGGTGGAGGCGCGGCCTCGGCGATGGAGTCGATTAAGGAAGCGATGACCCTCAGTCCGAGGAATGAACAGTACGTCTTCAATCTTGGGCAGGTGCAGGAGGCGGGCAAGAAGTGGGATGCGGCGCAACAGACGTTCGAACGATTGAAGTCCAGCAACAATCCGCAAATCGCCGCGGCCGCAAAGCATCAATTGGAGGAATTACCGACGATGCGGAAGTACGGGATCTCTCCCAGCGCTCCCAAGCGCGTGCCACAAGCATCCCCATTTGACGAACTTGAACAGGAAGCCCAGAAACGCGCGCAAACACCAGATCCGACCGCGCCTGACAAACGCCCCACGCAGTTCAGCAAAGGTATCCTTACCAGCGTGGACTGCTCAAAGGCACCGGCAGCCGTTTTGATGGTCAGCACGGGAGTGAAATCATTAAAGCTACGCACACCCGACTACAAGGCGCTGCTCGTGATTGGAGAAGACCAGTTTTCCTGCGATTGGAGGAACCGGAAAGTCGCCGTTAACTTCAAGCCGGGCGGAACAGCTGATGGGGATTTGGTTTCGCTGGAAATGCAATAGGCCAACTGAAAGCTGAGACCCCTGACAGCTTCTCCAACGAAAAACCCTCCTGGGGGGAAGCCAGGAGGGTGGGTATGTTAGGAACAGGTTAGAGACGAGTGACGTTCGCCGCTTGAAAACCTTTGGGGCCTTTCAGCAAATCGAACTCTACCGTTTCACCTTCATTGAGCGTGCGATATCCATTCTCCTGAATTGCGGAGAAATGGACGAATACGTCCTCGCCTGTGGAGCGCTGGATAAATCCATAACCCTTTGCCCCGTTAAACCACTTTACAGTTCCCTTCTCTCTCACAGAGAAACTCCTTTCGCTTAATCGCGAAGAATTCATCCCATCAATCCCCCGTCGAAGCTGCCAGGATTTTCCTGATAGCCCCCCCTCAAGAGATCAACAAGACAGGTCGCGTTACCGCCGACGGAAGAAGTTTTCGCCAAAACGACAAAAGCCCTTGCGCTCAAGACCGCGTGTTGCGGCATCGAGCTCAAGAGCCCACCATCGCAGACGTGAATTTCGACCGCCTAACACAGAAACGTCAACCTAAGTGACCTGGTTTCGCTGCCGACCTTCCGGCAGTAGCGCACCGAATAATATTCAGGACAGCCTCGGTTGGCAAGGAAAGAAATTCAAGCAACTCACTTAGAGTCAGTGGCTTGCGATAGGGTCACGAGCGAATCGATGTGACTGCCGGTCAGCGAGGACCATGGACTTCCGGTCACCGCCCTAACACTGTGCCTTTGATACGATTGAATCGAATTGGTTTCCAGCCCTACAACCACAACCGTTGCGGCTCCGGCGCACGCCGTGCGCGGTCGTTCCCGGGTCTCCCGGTCCAGCCTCGCCATCTCCACCATTCGCTATCTGATGCGGACCGAGGTCCATACTTTCGCCTTTTCCGTGGCTGCCAACGCGATTCTTTCGTTCTTCCCGTTCGTGGTCCTCATGATGACGCTGATCCGGAAAGTCTTCCGGTCGCCGGTAATGTACGAAGTCGTGGTTCAACTCCTGCGCGACTACCTTCCGGCGGGTCAGGACTTTGTCATTCGCAACTTGAACGCGATGGTGGGAGCGCGGCATCCGGCGCAGATCGCTTCCCTGGTAATTCTGCTGGTCACTTCGAGCGGGATTTTCCTCCCTCTCGAAGTTGCGCTCAACCGCATCTGGGGATTCTCCGAGAACCGCTCGTATCTGGGGAATCAATTAATTTCGCTGGGATTGGCCTTCTGGTGTGGCGTGCTCGCCCTGATTTCCGTCGGGATGACCGCTGGAAATGTAGCAATCATGGAATTTCTTTTACGCGGACACGCCACATTCATCGTACGCCTGGTGGGATTCCTCGCCATGAAGGTCTTTGCCATCGGCGCCAGCATTGCGATCTTCTTCCTGGTCTACTGGTTACTTCCAAACGGGCGTGTGCCGGTTCGGGCAGTAGTGCCTACGGCGGTCATCATGGGCCTGCTGTTTGAGGCATTGAAGTATGCGTACATCCTCGCGCTACCCTGGCTAAACTTCGCGGAAGTTTACGGCCCCTTTTCGCTTTCAGTGACCCTGATGTTTTGGGCCTTCCTTTCTGGCTTGTTACTGCTGACCGGAGCCCACCTTTCCGCCCAGCGCCACGAGCCGACCTCTCCTGAATAGTTTCGCCGCTGAACTCGTTAGTGCGAAAATTCTTCAGATGACCCTGCCCGGGAAGGGCCCGACTTCAGTCGAGCCATAACATCGCAAAAGCGATTCGGCTTTCGCCGCTGAGGTCGGCTTTTCGTCGCAGCTCGAACCGAATCCTTCGCAAATTGACAGCCGCGACGACGGGCGTCCCGCCCGTCATTCCATCGACCATCCGCACGCCGCTACTTCTTCGTCCACTGATCGACCCACTCGTTCACGGTCTTGTACCAGAGCTGCGAATTCTGCGGCTTCAGTACCCAATGGCCTTCATCGGGAAAGTACAGCATCTTCGACGGGATGTTTTGCCGCTGGAGTGTCGTGAAGAGCTGGAAGCCTTCGCTCACATCGAGCCGGTAATCAAGTTGCCCGTGCACAACCAGCGTGGGCGTTTTGAAATTCGTAGCGTACATGTGCGGGGACCACTTGTCGTACATGGCGCGGTTTGTGTAGGGCATGCCTTTGAATTCCCACTCGTTAAACCAGAGTTCCTCGGTCGTGCCCCATGCCGAGGTTGAGTTAAACATGCCGTCGTGGGTCACGATGCACTTGAAGCGGTCCGTGTGCCCGAGAATCCAGTTCGTTGCGTATCCGCCATAGCTCGCGCCCATGGCGCACTCGCGGTCTTTGTCGATGAACGGGTAAGTCTTCTCTGCGTAATCGAGACCCTTCATCAAGTCTTCATACGGCGCGCCACCCCAGTCGCCGTTGATCGCATCGATGAACTTCTGCCCGTACCCGGTCGAGCCGTGGAAGTTGATCATGATGACCACGTAGCCGTTGGCGGCAAACAGTTCCGGATTCCAGCGGTAAGACCAGTCGTCCCCCCAGGCGCCCTGTGGCCCGCCGTGGATGAGGAACTTAACGGGATATTTCTTGCTGGCGTCGAAGTTGGGCGGCTTGACGAGGAAGCCCTGGACTTTATCGCCGTTAGCGCCCGAGAACCAGAAAGGCTCGAGGGGGGACATGGCCACAGTGGAGAGTACGGAGTCGCTGAGGTGAGTGATCGGATTGACGACACAAAGCAGATGCTGAAACGCACGCGAACCCGTTGCAGGTGCCTCTGCCTTCTCGTTCGAACAGGGGACATGGGATAGTGCCCATATCTCATTCGGTCGCTTCAGCGACATCGACGTATACACGATCCTGCCGTCGAGTGTCGCGGCAAGGTCATCGTTGAAGCCCCGAATGAGTTCGGCGATCTTGGAACGCACTTCAAGGTTTTCCCCTGTGGCTTCAAATGAAAGAGCGTAAATCGGCGCCTCCCCTTTATCTTCAGCAGAGAAATAGAGACGTTCGGAATCCGGACCCCAGACAAAGGTCCCGACCCAGTGGTCGAAGTCTTCTGTCACGTTCGCTGTTGTTCCTCGCTTCCGGTCATACAGCATCAGCCGGAACCGATCGCTCTCATATCCCGGACGCTGCTGCGCGCGGTAGGCGATGTACTTGCCATCGGGTGAGTACAAAGGCGTCGAATCGCTGGCAGGATTCTCGGCGGTGATGTTCTTCCCAGCGCCGCCATTCACCGGCACAATCCATAGATCATTGTTCGTCGACGTGGCTTCAACCTTGTCGTGGTTTGAGGTGTAGCAGACTTCCTGGCCATCGGGAGAGAAGGCGTAGTTGTCCTGGCCGCCGACGGAGAAGACGGGCGCGTCGAAGTCGCCGGGCGTGAGATCGCGCGGCGGAGGTGGCGCGATTCCTGACCCCGGAGCGCCCGAACGTGGGGATGCTAGCACGTCGGGAACGACAAAGATGTGGCTGCGCTTCCCTTCCTTGTACGCCTTCCAGTGGCGATAGAGCAGGCGATCGAAGATCAAGGCTTTGACCTTCGACTTCTGATGCTCTTCGAGTTTCTTCGCATTGCAGGCTTGCTCGTCGGCTGGCGCGCCGTCGCATTCGGGATACACGTCGGACGTGAACAAGATGTTCTTGCCGTCCGGCGACCAGACCTCTCCGCTCACTTCGGTAGCGAGCGCGGTGTGCTTGTGCACTCCTGTCACTCTTCCTGTGGACGGATCGAAATCGGCAATCCACACCTGTGATCCGCCCTCTCTATTGGAAAGGAACGCGAAGCGTTTGCCGTCCGGCGCCCAGCGCGGGCGGTCGCCGTCTTGATCGGCGATCAGGACGCGCTCGCGCGCATCGGCGAGGGGGACGCCAGTCGCTCCACCGCCAGAACCGGAACCTGCCAGCGGCACCATCCAGATATGGGGCGTCTTCTTGTTCGCGATCAGGTCCACTTCGACCGCTCTGAACAGCACCCATTTGCCATCCGGAGAAGGCACCGGCTCGCCCACACGCTTCAGCGCCATCATGTCGTCGAAAGTGAATGGACGTTTAGTTTGCGAAAAAGCAGGCACTACAGCAAGAACTGTAAGGATCAGGAAGGCCACACGGCGCATACGTTCCTCCGCGAACAAACGCAGTAGTGTAGAACAGCGGAGACATTTGAGACAGTGACGGGCTGGCGATGGGCCACTGGTTTCTAGCTGCTGGCGACCCTTGTGCCAAAGTGCTCCGACCGGCTTATGAATATTCGCTTGCCAGAAGCTAGCAGCAAGCAGCCAGTAGCCCAATCGACAGCAACCCGCGAAAACTCCTCGCCCCTGCAACCTCTGAGCCCCTGTTGTCGTCTAAGAAAACAGGCAGAAACTGCAGTCTTCCATACCCTCCGGGCTCCCTGAGCGGAGAGGGTCCGGGGGTAGGAAGGCGGCAGTTCGCCCGCTTTCCGGCTGGTTCCTCTACACTATCCCTATGAAACCTGCCCTTCATCGCCTGATCTTGCTCTCCCTTTTCATCCTGCTACTCGTGGCATGGGCGATGGCTGACGAAGGCCCGCTCGACAAGTCCGAGCCAAAAGGGATTACGCCGGAAGAAATCATCAAACGCTTCGCCGCCAAGGAAAAGGAATTTAAGGCAGCTCGCGACCAGTACACCTATCGACAGGACGTCAAAGTGCAAACCATCGACGGGGATACCGTCGACGGTGAATATCATCAGGTTTTCGACATCACGTTCGACGATCAGGGTCGCAAGTCCAAGAACGTCGTTTTCGCGCCGCAGGCCACGCTGTCCCGCATTGGGATGACCCAGGAAGATGTCGACGATATCGAGAACCGGCTGCCCTTTGTTCTGACCAGTGACGAGATTCCGGAATACAACATCCTGTACATCGGCATGCAGCAGGAAGACGAATTGAAATGCTATGTCTTCGATATCGCGCCTAAAGAGATTGTCGGCAAGAAGCGATATTTTCAGGGCCGCATCTGGGTCGACGACACCGACTTCCAGGTGGTGAAGACCTACGGCAAGACGGTACCCGACATCCGCAAGAAAAAGGGCAATGAAAACTTATTTCCGAGTTTCACAACCTGGCGGCAGCGCATCGATGGCAAGTACTGGTTCCCGGTTTACACCAAGGCCGACGACACTCTGCACTTCTCCGGCGGGCTGGGTGACGTGCACATCCGCGAAATCGTGAAGTACCAGAATTACAAGAAATTCGGATCCAGAACCCGCATCACCTACGAGGGCAAAGAACTGCCGCCGGGCGAGAAGAAGGAACCAGAACAGGCACAGCAACCGCAGAAGTAGCGAGGCAACGCACTACGACGCTATCGCGGCCTCGTTCCGAACGGAACGGGCAGCCGCTGCCTGACTCTTGCTGCGTTTCTCTGCCTCGCGCCTGCGCCTCGACACACGATCCTCCACGGCATCGGCGACGTAGGCTGCATCTCTGCCAACTCCGATCAACGTCGCCGAAGACATCGCATAAAGAAAGTGCAGCCCCAGAAAGTACATTCCCGGTAGGCGGTGCACCACGCCGCGGTCGTGCATGGGTCTGCCCTTGTCGAAGATTGGAAGATCGATCCACGAGAAACCTGGCTCGTACCCCGTACACCAGATTACGTTCGCGACGTCTAGAACACGGCCATCCGCCAGCAGAGGGCGCCCATTCTGCACTCCGGTCACTCGCGCGACGCGCTCAACGCCCGCATCCGTCAGGTCTTTTGGCTTCACGCGCACGAGCGGCGAAGCCTTCCCTAACAGTTTAGGACGAACCTTCCGTCCGATCGGCGACCCGAGCGAGAGCACGTGATGTCCGACAAAGCGCACGACCCGGAAGAGGAAGTGCCGAGCGATGAAGGTCTCGATCCGAAAAGGAACGTGGCCGGACTCTTTTCCCGACATCAAGGTCTTGTGGGACGAAACCACGTCCATCGCAATGTCCGCTCCCGAGTTGCCGGCGCCGACCACAAGCACGCTCCCCGCCTGCAACTGCGACGGGTTCCGGTAGTTATGCGAGTGAAGCTGAACGATGCCTGGATCGAGTTCGCTCGCGAATTCCGGCACTCGTGGCACCTGGTAGTTAGCCATTGCGACCACAACCTGCTCGGCTTCAATCCTTCGAAGCCCGGCTTCCACCAGAAATTTGTCTCCTTGCTTTGAAACACGCGTAACTTTCACGCCTGTTTCCACCGGCAGGCGGAAGTATTCCGCGTAGGTCTCAAGATAGCTGGCCACATCCTCCTTGGTCGGAAATGACCCGCCTTTGGCAGGGAACGGTAATCCGGGAAGTCCCGCATATCGTGCCGGCGTGAAAAGCCGAAGCGAGTCCCATCGGTTCCGCCAGGCATCCCCAACTCTCGCGTTTGCGTCGAGAATGCGAAACGGCAATCCGCGCTGCGCCAGGTGATACCCCATCGTCAACCCGGCTTGCCCCCCGCCGATCACGAGAGTCGAAGTCTTTTCGCTGCTACTGCGTTCGCCCATGCTTAACCCCTGCGTAAAATCTGTCCTGAGCAACGAGAACCGGCAACTCGACTTCAGATGATTGAAGATGGATTTCAGATTCAGATTTCAGATTCAGATTTCAGATTCAGATTTCAGATTCAGATTTTTAGGTTGCGGATTTCAGATTGGCCGACTAACAAGCACGCCACCGACAGCTGTGCGCCTATCCCCGATGCGACCTTCGGCGCACGCCGCGCAAGCGGTTCACCTGCAGGAAATACGCGTCTCGCGCCGTCCCCGGCTCTTCGACGTGCGTGAGGAAAAGACTGCGCACGAATCCGGGCATCACGCGGCCTTCGAGGTAGCCCTCGTAAAGGTCGCAGCCAAGCAAATAGCCCAGTTGTCTTGTGATGTATTCAAACTTCGCGCCGCTGCTGCGCACGCCGTCATCGAGAGATCCACGGACCTGCTCGCAGTGCTTCGGATTCACTTCCAGTAGACGGTGCAACAGAAGGAAGTCGAGCGCGCGCATCGATTCCGCAAAGGGTAGGCCGGTCTGACGCTCCACATCTTCGCGCGTTTGCTCGCTCAAATCGCGCAAGTCAGCTTCGCGCACGGCAGGGCGCGCGGGATACAAGACCCGCGACCCGAAATAGGCCAGTGCATTCTCCAGCGCACGTCCATAAAAGAAATCCGCGGGCTCATCCGCTCCTTCTTCGCGGGCAGCCACCCCCGCCGGCAGTCCTCGGCACGCATGATGGAGAAAGCGCGCAGCTTCTTCCGAGGCGTGCAGCATCTGGAAATCGTGCATGTAAAAGGCATTCACCTGTGGCAGATACGCACACCCGCGTTCTTCCACGCGCTGCAGGACCGCCTCGCGTTCTTCCTCACTCACACCTTTGCGGGAGAGCAGGCGCCGTAACAACCCGTCCGAGGAACGGTAGTAGACCTCGGGCAGCAAATCGACCAGGAACTTTGGCTGCGTCGTGTTGTGCGGAGAATAGCGATCGATCCCTAAGAAGCGGACTAGCCCGTCGATCAGGTTGTAGACGGTGGGCCCCAGATCGGGCCCGTCCGATTCTTCGCGTCGCCAGCGATCCAGGCAAAGCCGGTAGTTTTCGTACTTCTCGAGCGGCGTGGAGTTAAAAACGCAGATGACGTCATCTGTCACTCGCACCGCTTCCACGCGGTCATGCTGCTCGCCCGCAGCCTTCCAGTAGAGAGCGTCCACATTCTGCAAAATCGTAAGGACTCGCTCTTGCGGCAGTAGGGCTCGTAGCTCGCGGGGCAGATGCTCGGGCGCAAGATGTGATTCGCCGAACAAGACCATGATGACCGCACCCGGATGCCGCTGGCGGATCTCCGCCAATTTGTCGGCTGCATGTCGGTCCCGCGCCGCGATTTTGCGCAAGTCCTCGCGCGGCATGCAATCGAGCCCATAAATCGCGTCGCAGTGTTCCCGCGCCGTGATCAGCAACTCGTAGAACGGCTCCCAGGCGTACCCCCAGTCCAGTTGGAAGCGCATTCTCTCGCGGAGTTCGTGTTCGTCAATCTCCCTGCGCCACCACTCATCGAGAATATGCTGGTCGCGAACAAAAACCGTCTCTAGTCCCAGGACAACCGGGCGATCTCCAATCATGGCTCGCTGCTCGACCAGGGAGCCGGTAAAACGCTGGCATGCGGGCAGTGCGTGATAGTCACCCACCAGCACCAGGTCCGCGCCCTGAACGGCTTGTTGTGTCTCCGCCGGATTCAGCACAGATTGATAGGTGCGATAGGCTGCGCTGAAGTCTTTGAGGTATTTGCGCCGTCCGTTGTGATCATTGGCGCGAATCTCGCGTTCCACTCCTTCCAGCGCATGCCGCTGCGCTGCGGAGCGCCGTGATCGCAAATGGGAAGGATTCGCCATATCGTTCAGAGAACTTGCCGTCCGTACTGCAGCACGCCTTGACTTCCTCTTCGCGGCCTCCCTATGCTCAAGAGCCCAAGGAGCCCGCTTGCCCGCCCAAGAACCTCAAAACCTCACCGTGGCCACGACTGGAGCCAGCGGCTCGATTTTCCTGAAACAGCTTCTGCTCACACTCGAGCGCGACACCCGCGTCAAGACCGTGAACTTCATCGCGTCTGACAGCTCCCTGCGCGTAATCGCTGAAGAACTCACGATCCGAGGTCGCAGCAGTCTCGTCAGCCAGCTCTTGGGGAAGTCTTCGCGCAAAATCCATCTGCAATCCAACAGCGACATCGGGGCCAACGTCGCCAGCGGTTCTTACCCTTCCGATGGGATGGTCGTTCTCCCTTGCAGTGTTGGTACGTTGGCGCGCATAGCCAATGGCATCGCGTCGCACCTCATCGAGCGCGCTGCCGACGTAACTCTCAAAGAGCGAAGGCCTCTCGTGCTCTGCGTGCGCGAGACCCCGCTGAATAAGGTTCACATCCGCAACATGTACAGAGCCGCGGACGCGGGTGCTACCGTCTTTCCTCTGATCCCAACCTTCTACAATCGGCCCGCCAGCCTGGATGACATGGCTCGCGAATTTGCCTTTCGCGTCTTGGCTCACATCGGCCTTCCCCAGTTAGATGCGTTCCGCTGGAAAGC
This sequence comes from Acidobacteriota bacterium, assembly GCA_046728215.1. Lineage (GTDB taxonomy): Bacteria > Acidobacteriota > Terriglobia > Terriglobales > Acidobacteriaceae > Gp1-AA133. The sequence continues at coordinate 31,548 of JBKPEB010000005.1, forward strand.
TTGAACCGTCAACAACTTAGAAAGATGCAAAGTTTCCCTGAGGGGAAGTTCCAGTCTAGGCAGGAGGAAGGTCAACGACCAGATAGCCACCGGACATGTCCTCTGGGTGAGGGAACCGCTATCTGTCTGAGTTTGCAACACTCGGATGTTGAACCGCGCGGACCTCTGGGCGGGATAGTCGCGCCTCTCACTTCTCCGTCGCTGCCAGAAGTGATTGACCAGAACCTCCATCGTCAGCTCCGAGAACTTTCGCTTTTGGCAACTTCTGCTCTTCAAGTATGCCCTTGGTTTCGCCAGGACGGACTAGACAATTGGGCAATCCCAAGTGGCCATTCCCGATCCGGGAGTCGTCGCACCGTGCCCTTACGCGCCGGCTCTTCAGAAACATCGCTTGCTCCGCAACTCCGCCGCGCTTGCCCTATCGAAAGTGTTGGCACCAGCTTTCCCAGATCGCCTGAATGGTATCTTTGTCATGCCACAGCCCACATCCATGGACGTTCTGAACGCCCTCTTCGAGCAGCGCTTCCAACATTCGCCCACACGTGTCGTCCAGCTACAAGGCGAGTTGGGCGGATCCGGACGCAAAATCATTCGCCTGTCCGACGGGCAGCAAAGCGCCATTGGAATTCTGCATGGCGTGCGCGAAGAGAACGCCGCGTTTCTTGCCTTCAGCCGCCACTTCCGCCGCCACGGATTACCAGTCCCGGAAATCTACGGCGAGAATCTTGATCACGGCGCCTACCTCGAGCAAGACCTCGGCAATACCACACTGTTCGACTTTCTTCAGAGCAATCGCCCGGGAGAAGTCATCGCGCCTTCGGTTGTGGAGGCATACCGCAAGGTCGTCGCCGTGCTGCCCCGTTTCCAGATCGATGCTGCGCGCGACCTCGACTATGGCGTCTGTTATCCGCGAGGACGCTTCGACCGGCAGTCGATCGCCTGGGATCTGAACTACTTCAAGTACTACTTCCTTCGGCTGGCTGGCATCTCTTTCAACGAGCAAGCGCTGGAGGATGACTTCGACCGTCTGACAGAACTTCTACTGAGCGCGCCACAGGATTTCTTCCTTTATCGCGACTTCCAATCACGCAACGTCATGCTGGTCGATGGCCAACCCTACTTCGTCGATTACCAGGGCGGGCGCAAGGGCGCGTTGCAATACGACATCGCTTCCCTTCTCTACGACGCGAAAGCCGATCTTCCGCCCGAACTGCGCCAACAGTTGCTCGATCATTACCTCGATCAACTCGCGCAGCACATCAAGTTCGATCGCCACGCCTTTCTCCGCTTCTACTACGGATTCGTTTACGTCCGCATCATGCAGGCTCTGGGCGCTTACGGGTTCCGCGGTTTCTACGAGCGCAAGCCGCACTTCCTGCAAAGCGTCCCGTATGCGTTGAAAAACCTGCGCTGGCTGTTGCACAACGTCCAGCTGCCCGTGGAACTGCCGACGCTGATGGACGCCTTCAACAGCATGCTCGGCTCGGAAAAGCTGCAGAACATCGCCGCCAGTGCCGACACGCTCACCGTGCGCGTCTTCAGCTTCTCCTTCCACCGGGGCTGGCCCAAGGACGAAACCGGCAACGGAGGCGGCTTCGTATTCGACGGTCGCAGCCTACCCAACCCAGGACGTCAGGAAAAATTCAAAGCCCTGACCGGACGCGACGCGCCCGTCATCGAGTATCTGAACCAGCAGGAGAGTGTGCACCAGTTCTTGGCGAGTGTGCTGACGCTCGTCGACGCCAGCATCCAGGAATATCAACGCCGCGGATTCAAGCACCTCATGATCTCGTTCGGCTGCACCGGCGGGCAACACCGCTCCGTCTATCTCGCCGAGCAATTGGCCAAGCGGTTACGCGACCGCAATGGGGTGGAAGTTGTCCTTCGGCATCGCGAACTGGAGAGCACGCCGGAATGAAGGCCATGATCCTGGCCGCCGGCCTCGGCACGCGCCTGCGCCCACTCACTAACGACCGTCCCAAAGCGCTGGTCGAAATCGCCGGCCGCACGCTGCTTGAGATCACCTTATCCCGGCTCCGCAACTTTGGCATCAACGACGTCATCATCAACGTCCACCACTTCGCTGCCAAAGTTGTGGACTATGTGCGAGCCAATCGAGATTTCGGGATGCGGATCGTGATTTCCTGCGAAGACATGTTGCTTGACACGGGTGGCGGCCTGAAAAAAGCGGCGTGGTTTTTTTCTGAGAAGCCTGAGTCCTCCAACGAGCCCTTCCTCTTGCACAACGTCGACGTCCTCAGCACGATCGATCTGCGGAGCATGGTTGACTTCCACGCGAAGCGAAATGCTCTCGCGACGCTGGCGGTCCAGAGTCGTAAGACTTCGCGTTACCTGTTGTTCGATTCGTCCATGAAACTCTGCGGTCGCCGAAGCGGCGAGGACGGAAAGCCGGAACTGGTTCGTGCGGCATCGGACGTTACGGCCTTCGCCTTCTCCGGAATCCACGTCCTCTCGCCGAAGCTCTTCTCGCTGCTCAGTGAGGAGGGGGCATTTTCGATCATCACCTCGTACTTGCGCCTGGCCGCACAAAGCGAATCGATTCAGGCCTTCCCGGCCGCCGACTACTACTGGCGGGATTTGGGCAAGCCGGAAAACATCGCGCAGGCCGAAGATGACATCAAGAACGGGATCGTGGGGTGAGTGCTGCTAGGTTGGTATTAGGGCGCGCCTTCAGGAGCGCCGTCAGCCTTGCAATCGAATCCGCCTTTAGGCACTGGGTCCATGCGGCGATGGCACAGCCCCTGGGAGAGGCTCCTGAGAAGCAGTCCGTTGCCGCATCGCATGCGATGCCCTGCACCGCGCGTGCATGTTTCTGTTGACGCCCCCGGCACCCACTTTCGTGCCGGTTGACGCCGACTCCCGATTCGTACTAGTCTGCGTTTAACACCGGAAAGGAGGTGGTCGGATGACAAGTTCAGATGGCAGTAGTACCAAAAGACCAGGTGAGGTGGCTGCGACTTAGAGCGGTCGCTCTAAGCGGGGCGTTCCGCAGGCGCCGTTAGGCTCCACGGGATGCTACAGCCCGCACACTACCGGTGAGTTAGGGTTCCGATCCGCCCAGTTGCAGGTCGAACTGGGACCCGGAGTTGCCGAAGAGGCCACGTAGAGTGACCACCTCTTGGTCAATCCCAACAGTACCACCGGCGGCCCGCGTGCTTTACCGTACGCGGGCCGTTTTATTTTCTTCGGAAGTTGCTTTCGCCAAGCGGGATGCGAGAATCTCGAACTCTTCAGAATTGCAGCTCAGGGGTCGTCATGAAGGGTCCCGCCAAGAAACTTCCCGCCGGTGAAGAGCACCTCCGCCGCGTTCGCCGTCTCTGTTCCACCCTGCCCGAAACCACCGAGAAGCTCTCCCACGGCGAGCCGACCTTCTTCGTGAAGAAGAAGGTCTATGCAATGTTCGTGAACAATCACCACGACGACGGCCACATAGCCTTCTGGATTCCGGTGCCGCCGGGAGCCCAGGCCAGCTTGATCAAAAGCGAGCCCGGCAAATTCTATTTGCCGCCCTACGTCGGCGTACGCGGCTGGGTGGGTATCGAACTCGATCAAATCGACAACGAAGAACTGGCGGCGTACCTGCTCGACGCCTGGCGCCTGATCGCTGCGAAAAAGATGAACGTAAACAAAACCTAAGACTCGTCGTTTTCACCAAAGAGTCACAGAGACAAAGAGACGACAAAGAGACAAGGAGAGATGCAAAAAAGGGGGCTCTGTGGCTCTGCGACTCTGTGGTGTGTGCCCTCCCAGCGCTCTAAACAGGAGCAGTCGCGAGTTCAACCTTCGCGGTGGCAACCGATTCCACTTCCCGTCTCCGGCTCCAGAAATAAATCGCAAATACCACGGCCACCAATGGCAGTACCGCGCCGAACTCGTCAATAAACCAGGCCGTCTTCCCGCGATCGGCAGTGAGCGGTGTGAATATCGCCTGCACGTACAGATTGTGGCTGGCGTGCAGGATCGCGCCTGTCCACAGGCTCCCGGACTTCAGCCGCAGCCACGCGAACACCACCGCGATCGCCACCACCATCACCGTGAAGCACGTCAACCCGTACCACGCAGGCGCTCCGTTGTTGTAGTCACCCCAGATGAGGATCGGATAGTGCCAGCAGGCCCACACGACGCCGCTGATCAGAGCGGTATTCGTAAAGCTCATAGTCCTGGAAAGTTCCGGCACCAGAAATCCGCGCCAGCCGATCTCCTCGCCCAGCGCACGGCCTGTGCTGCCGATCAGCCCGTAGCTCCCCACTAGCAGAACATAGAGTAACGTCGACGCCCCCGGTGAAATCCGTAAACCCAGGCGTTCAACCAGGGTTTGCATGAATGGATGATTAGGAAAGCCGCCCAGTCCCCCGATCCACACGATCGCGTACGCGATGGCCGCATACAACAGCGGGATGTACCAGCTCATGAGAGCATATTTCCGCGCCGGCCATTTCCATCCCAGCTCCGACGCCTTGCGCCCGTTCAGCTTCAAGGTGGCGAAGGCAGCGAGCGCTGGACACCACATGATCCCAGTTGTATACAAGCCCCCACCCCCGCTGAGCGAGTGCGCGCGCAATATCAAAAAATAAAATACCGAGCTGAACAGGAATACGAATCCCACATACATCAGTGCCTGACCGCGAGAACTGCGGGCTTCTGGCATACGCCCTCCTTGCCAATGAGATTCTGGTAGCTTAACGCCTTCACCACAGAGTCACAGAGACACAGAGAAATGCAAAAAGTTTTTTCTCTGTGGCTCTGTGTCTTTGTGGTGAGTATGTGTTTCAAAAATCACAACCCCAAAATTTCCGTCATCCCGAGCGAAATGAGGCGAGCTTGCGTTTTCGCGGCCTTCTACCCTGCCGCCGCGAACTTTTCAAATCCCTTCCGAATTACCTCTTCCGTTTCCCGCGCCAGCTCAAGTCCCCGCAGCTCCTCTCTTCGGAACCATCGCACCTCGTCAGCATCATCTCCCGCCGCGAGTTCTCCGGCGACCCTCTGGCACAGAAAGTCAATCAGAACATAGTGGTAGCGCATCTTTCCCTGATCGTCCGCAATCACACGCTCGAACACTCCGAGCAGTTCTCCGGGCTCCACCGCGAGCCCGGTCTCCTCCAGCGCCTCGCGCACCACAGCCTTCCGCAGGGTTTCTCCAATCTCCAACACTCCGCCCGGAATCGACCACTTGCCCTGAAGGGGCGCATGCCCCCGCTTCACAAGAACGACGCTGTTGTCCTCAATGATGATCGCCCCCACGCCGACTAGCGGCGTCTCGGGATACTCACGTTTCATTTCGACCTCAGCCTAAGACAGCCTCTTAGCGCAAATCTGGCGAGGAGCATCCGCAAAGGTTCATCAAGCAACTCATTGCATCTTCTTTGCGTCCTTCGCGGGTTTTTCTTCGCGGCCTTTGCGGTGAAAGCCCTTCTCCCTTGGGCAAAACGACTCAGTACTCTACTCCATAGCCGTGATTTCCCCACTCCGGCTACAATGTCGCCCATGGCTCTCGAGGAATATCAGCGAAAACGGCGTTTTGATGCAACACCCGAGCCTCCCGCCAAGCTCGAAAAGAAATCCGGCCACCGCTTCGTGGTGCAGAAGCACCGCGCCACGCGCCTGCACTACGACTTCCGCCTCGAGCTCGATGGTGTCTTGAAGTCGTGGGCCGTTCCGAAAGGCCCATCGCTCGACCCTGCCGACAAGCGCCTTTCCATGGAAGTGGAGGATCATCCGGTCTCTTATTTCGATTTCGAAGGCAACATCCCTGCCGACAATTACGGAGCCGGTTCAGTCATGGTATGGGACGTTGGCACCTGGCAGCCGCTTGGGGCGTTTCCGGTCGATGGCAAATACGTTCCGACCACCGACGAAGAAGCCCGCGCCATGCTCAAAAAGGGCGACCTCAAGTTTCGTTTGAGAGGCAAGCGCTTGAACGGTGATTTCGCCCTGATCAAAATGCGCGGCCATCGCCCCGGAAGCAAAGGCAATGAATGGCTGTTGATCAAGAAGCATGACGAACATGAAGACGAGGGCTATGACATCGACCACTACGACAGCTCTGTCCTGACCAACCGCAGCATGGACGAAATTGCCGGTGACGAGGCCTCGGCCGAGTGGCGCAGCCGGCCCAGTGGCAGGGGTGGCAAAGTCAAGGCCGCCTGGCTCGCCGACGCCATCAAGAAGTTCGATCAAAAGAAAGCGGCCGAGAAGAAAGCAGAAAACGCGAGCAAGTCCGGCGTCACAAAATCCGCGTCGAAGAAAGCGACTGCAAAATCGGTGAAGACAAAGCCCACCGCGATCGGCGCCGCTGCCGAAGAAAAAAAAACGCTGAACCCGAAGCGGAAGTCCGCCTAGCCGCCAGCCCATCCCTCCAGCGAGCCAGGAAGAATTCTAGCGACAGAACGCCGCAGTCGGCTCGATCCCCGGAATCCGTCAAAGAGATCGAAAACTCTCTCCTCTCATCGCTGTCCTCGGCGCCCTCCGCGATTCAAGCTTCGCCCAAGGATCTCCCGGGCGCCAGAAAGGCCCCCATGCCGACCGCCATCTATCCCATGCTGGCAACGTCGATCGAAGCTCCATTCGACAGCGCCGAATGGTTTTTCGAAATCAAATGGGACGGCTACCGCGCCATCGCCTTTCTCGAGAAAGGCACCGTCCGCCTGGTCTCGCGGAACCAGAACGACCTCACCGGCCAATACAGTGACCTGCACGAAATGGCGCAATTCGTCGATGCCAAAACCGCGATCCTGGATGGCGAAGTCATCGCGCTCGACGAACAGGGCAACTCATCGTTTAGCCTGATGCAGCAGCGCACCGGCTTTCGCGATCGGAACCGTCGCGTCGCGCCTAAACGGGACATAACAATCTTGTACTACGCGTTCGACCTGCTTTACCTGGACGGCTATGACTTGCACCGCGTCACGCTCGAAAACCGCAAGGCCACGCTCGCTTCCCTCCTGACGAAGCCGAACGACACCATTCGCTACTCCGAACACTTCATCGGCGAAGGCAAGGCGCTCTTCCACGCCGCGCGCAAACAAGGCCTCGAGGGCATTCTCGCGAAGAAGCGCGACTGTCCTTATGAGGAGCGACGCAGCCGCAACTGGCTCAAGATCAAAATCCGTCACCAGATCGAATGCGTCATCGGCGGCTACACCGATCCTGAAGGAAGCCGCCAGTACTTCGGTTCGGTTGTTCTCGGTTTGTACGACAAGGAAAGCAACCTAATCCACGTGGGCCAGGCGGGAAGCGGTTTCGACCATAAGACGCTCGCCGCCATGTGGAAAGTCCTGCGCAATCTCGAAACTGACATCAACCCATTCCACGGCCCGGTCGACGCGCTCCGCCGAGCCCACTGGATTAAACCAAAACTCGTCGCCCAAATCGAATTCTCGGAGTGGACGCACATTACAAACGAAGGAGGCAAGAAACTACGGGCACCCGTGTTTTTAGGACTGCGCGAGGATAAAGATCCGAAGGAGTGTACGTTTGAACAGGAAGGATGATGTCAGGTGTCAGGTCTCGGCTGTCACGTCTTAGGTCTAGGAAATGTCACGCCTGCGGGCACCCCAAGGGAATGTCATCTCGAGCACAGTGAGGGGCAGCCCAACGGAGTCGAGAGACCCCGCGTCTCTAAAGTCCTCAACCGCCGCATAAGAGCATTTCCACCACAGTCCCGGGTCTCATACGTAAATTCAGATGCCATAATGAAAAATGCGCGCTGCCGCCACTCGCAACCCGCTACTTCACGTCCTTCACCGCCACCATAGTGCCATAGTCCCGTCCCGACGTTTCCACCGCGCGTGCAATGATGGCCGTGAATCCGTCGCGATATTCCGGGTACTTCGCGAGCAGCGCCTTGATTGCTGCCAGATTATCCTGATATGTCTGCGCCGTGTTCGCGATGCTTGGGCATTGGTATTTCGCCACCAGATCCACGTCGTTCTCGATTCCTACCATGAAGATACTCGTGAACCGGTAGGTCTTTCCGCCCGCCGACACCTCTACCGGACTTTCCGCCGACGGCAGATCCGTGGCTTGCACCGCCTGCGATTCGTCGTAGAGCTTGTCGGTTTCCAGCGTGCTCATGAAGGGTACCGGCACCATCAGTTCGCGCGCCTTCATGAAGTACAGCGCGGCGTTGTGATTCTGTCCTTTGCTCTTGAACTGCCGGGCCCGATCCCGGAACCAGGCGCCATCGTGGCCGGCGGACTGCGACGACCGCGCGTAATAACCGCCGAGTTTCCAATCGTTACCAACCTTCTGCAGTACGAGGGACAGAGTCGCCGGATTCTTCGATGCAACGTCCATGATCACGACGCCATAGTCTCCCGGCGGCAGGTTTGGGATGACGAAGACGGCGCTGCTGCCGGTCTGCCCGCCCTTGCCGAATACACCGCACAGGAATTCGGCTCGCGCCAGCGGCTCCTTGCCTTCCGCTTGCAAAAGAAATGGCGGTCGCATCTTGGCTTGGGCTCCCGCGAAGTTCGACTGGTGGTCCTTTACGGCCGCCTCCACCCCCGTGAAGTCGGAAGCCAGGGACGGAATGGCGTTCTGCCGAAGGTTCGTCGAATCGCCCTTTGCCGCCCAATCGAAATACTGGCGACCGGTGTTCTCCAGAGCCGTCTTCGTCGCAGCGTCGATTTCATCAGACGTAAGGCAGCTTTGCCCATACATCAAACCTGGCAGTAACGTGACTGCCAGAGCCGTGAGCCCAAACCTTCGTATGCAAGAAAAGCTATTCAGAACGTTCCCTTTCATAGACATAAGTTCCGCTCCTTTTGGAGCGATTTCGCCACAACAGGGGCAAGTTATTCGCTTCGGCCCCGCACGTCAAGGAATAGCACGATAGTGTGATGCAACCGGCACAGCCGCAGCCAGACCGAGTGCTATAATTTTGGCATCGTTCCAAGGGGTGTGGCTGCGGCAACCCGCGGTTGCCTCCGCAGAATCGAACATGTCATGACAGGCTTCTCGCCGAAACTCGCATCTTTCACGATGACGGTGTGCCTGTCCTTGTCGGGATTCGCATCGCCAGCCATCGCCCAAAAGGGCGGCGTACGCAAACCGGCAAAAAAACAGCCGAAGCAGGAAAAGCCGACTCCGGCGCTCCCGGCTTACACTCCAGCCCCGCTGCAGCCTCTCCCGCTTGAACAGGTGCCCACGGTTGCGCCACGCGTGCATTTTGCCGACGGCGAATTGAGTATCGTAGCCCATAACTCCACCCTGTCCGACGTGTTGAAGGAAGTCCGCGAACAGACAGGTGCTGAGCTTGACATTCCCTCCAGTGCAAACGAACGTGTGGTCGCTGACCTGGGTCCCGGGCCCGCCCGCGAAGTACTTGCCAACTTGCTGAATGGCACGCACTTCAATTACGTGATGGTAGGTTCCCGAACCGATCCGAACGCGATTCAAAGTATCGTTCTGACGCCAAGAACCGGCGGACCCGACACCACCGTGGCGGCGTCCAACAATCGCGGCATACCGCAACAGGGCTTCGCGCAACCCTCCGTGATGAACAGTCCTGCCACGGATGTCGCTGTGGACAATGACGGAGCTGAAGATACGGACGCTGACGAGCAGCCCGCCGATCAGGCGGAGCAGAATCAGAATCCCGCCCAGCAGACACCCAAAACCCCAGAGCAACTGCTGCAGGAGTTGCAGCGCCAGCAGCAACAACTTCAGCAACAACAGAATCAGCAGGGACAACCGGGCCAGACCGGGCAACCCAGTCCAACTCCTCCGGGAATTCTCCCGAATCAACCGCCGACAGGCGCTGCGCCCACTCCCACCAAACCCGAGTAAAGTCCGGCCGGAGCGATCCCCAGCCCACGTCTGCTCACCCCCGTCACTTTGTCCCTGAGTACTGGGTTTTTTGGCCTTAGGTGAAGATTTCGGAGAAGGCGATCAGAAAATGCCTAATCGCCGCTGGCGTGGGTCTGCGTGGGGATCAATGCAGGAGTTACGTCTTCCTGCGTACGGGGACCAAGGCTGTCGAGAATACCATTCACGACCCAGCTGGCTGCCACCACGCCGAGTCCAACCGCCGCGACCACTGTCGAGAAAAGAATGATTGTCGCCAAAAACGCGTTCAAGTCAATCCGCCTTAAGTTTCTGTTTTTCGCTTCGCCTACTACAGGAACTTAGGGCCAATTGCCCCAACTTCGCCGCGGCTTCCCTGACTTTACCCGCGTTGACGCTGGTCGCTGTTGACCGATAAGATACCTATGTAGAAGTGCGCACTCCTACTTTCCAACAATCCTGTGCACCCGTCCACGTTACGAAGGGACAGCGGTTACTTTCGGTTCTCTGATGGCCATTACCAAGATTTCGGTGCGCGGGGCGCGCCAACATAATCTGAAAAATATCGATGTAGAAATCCCCCGAAATACCCTGACCGTGATTACCGGCCTCAGCGGCTCGGGAAAATCATCGCTCGCCTTCGACACCATCTACGCCGAGGGCCAGCGCCGCTACGTCGAGACCCTTTCCGCCTATGCCCGCCAATTCCTTGATCAGATGGAACGTCCGGACGTTGACGCCATCGATGGCCTGAGCCCGGCGATCTCGATCGAGCAGAAAACCACCAGCCGCAGTCCCCGATCGACCGTGGGTACCATTACCGAAATCTATGATTACCTTCGTCTTCTCTACGCCTCGATCGGCGTGCCGCACTGTCCCAAATGCGGGCGGCCCATTGCCCGCCAGTCAGCCGAACAGATTGTCCAACGGGTCATGTCCCTGACCCCGGAAGATCGCGTAATGGTCATGGCCCCCATCGTCCGTGGACGCAAAGGCGAGTTCAAAAAAGAGATGGAAAAGCTTGTCCAGCACGGTTTCGGGCGGGCCCGGGTGGACGGAGAGCTCATGAATCTCGAAGACGAGATCAATCTTGACAAGCGCAAGAATCACACTATCGAGGTCGTCATCGACCGTTTGCTGGTGAAGCCTGGCATCGAGCATCGGTTGGAGACTTCGGTCGGCCTTGCGATGAAGCTCGCTGGCGGACTCGTGCAGGTCGCAGTTGTCGGAGGAGAAGAAACTCTCTACTCTTCTCGACTCGCTTGTCCCGACTGCGGCATTAACATTCCTCAACTTGAACCACGATCCTTCTCGTTCAACAGCGCCTATGGCGCCTGCCCCGAGTGTCATGGCCTCGGGAGCAAGTACGATTTCGATCCCGCCAAGATCATCGTCGACTGGTCGAAGCCCCTGCTCGATGGTGGTCTCGGTCCCGGCTCTGGATCGCAGAACCTGCAGCACATGCTGCAACTCGCCGCCGCTGCCCATGGGTTCGAACTCAGCACACCGTTTGAGAAGTTCCCCGAGCGAATTCAGAATCTGCTGCTCTATGGCGAAGCCGGCCGCGGAGGAAAGACCGGATTCAAAGGCATCGTCGGCTACCTGAAGCAAAGCCTGGAAGAATCCAGTTCCGACAGCTATCGCGAATGGTTACTTGACTTCATGTCCGCGACCGAATGCCCGGCCTGTCACGGCATGCGTCTGCGCCCCGAGAGCCTTGCCGTGAAAGTGAACGGCATGTCGATCGCCGACTTCACCGGCTTGTCGGTTGCGCGCTCGCTCGAAGTCGCCCGCAAGATTCAACTCAAGGGACGCGAGGAACTCATCGCCGGTCGCCTCATGCACGAAATTGTCGAGCGCCTCCAGTTCCTGCATGCCGTCGGACTCGGCTACATTTCCCTCGCCCGCTCGGCCGCAACACTATCCGGCGGAGAAGGCCAGCGCATTCGTCTCGCCACTCAGATCGGATCAAAACTCCGCGGTGTGCTGTACGTTCTCGACGAGCCGTCGATCGGCCTGCATCATCGGGATAACGACCGCCTGCTGACCGCGCTCGAAGACCTGCGCAATCTCGGCAACACAGTTCTCGTGGTGGAACACGACGAAGAAACTATCCGCCGCGCCGACTATGTGATTGACCTCGGTCCCGGCGCTGGTCGCCATGGCGGCAGCCTCGTGGCGCAAGGTACGCCCGCCGACATCATGAAAGCGCCCGACTCGCTCACCGGCGCCTACATCTCCGGCAAAGTGCAAATCGAGATGCGGTCCGAACGCCGTCACACCAACGGCCACGCCATCGCGATCCTCGGGGCGCGCGAAAACAACCTCAAGAATCTCGACGCCACCTTCCCACTAGGCGTCATGACCGTCGTTACCGGAGTCTCGGGATCGGGCAAATCCACGCTCGTGAATGACATCCTCTACCGCGCTCTCGCTCGCCAGCTCTACCGCTCGCGCGAAGAACCCGGGCAGCACAAATCGATTTCCGGCGCCGACGCCATCGACAAGGTCATCCGCATTGACCAGTCGCCCATCGGCCGAACGCCCCGCTCGAATCCCGCAACCTACACCGGCGTGTTCGCGCAGATTCGCGACCTCTACGCCATGCTTCCCGAATCCCGCGAGCGCGGCTACAAGCCCGGCCGCTTTTCCTTCAATGTTTCCGGCGGACGCTGCGAAGCCTGCCAGGGCGAAGGCCAGCGCCGCATCGAAATGAATTTTCTGCCCGATGTCTACGTAGTCTGCGAAGTCTGCAACGGACGCCGCTACAACCACGAAACGCTCTCGGTAAAATACAAGGGCTACTCGATCGCCGATCTGCTCGAGACGCCCGTTGCTGACGCGCTGCCTATTCTCGAAAACATCCCGCAAGTGCGGCAAAAGCTGCAGACACTGGTCGATGTCGGCCTTGGCTACGTGCATCTCGGCCAGTCTGCCGTCACGCTGTCCGGCGGCGAAGCCCAACGCATCAAGCTGGCCCGCGAACTCTCGAAGCGACAGACAGGCAAGACGCTCTACCTGCTCGACGAACCCACGACCGGATTGCACTTCGACGACGTCAAGAAACTCCTCGACGTGCTCCATCGCCTCACCGATCTCGGCAACACCGTCATCATCATCGAGCACAATCTTGACGTCATCCGCAACGCCGACTGGCTCATCGACCTCGGCCCCGAAGGTGGCGAAGATGGCGGCCGGGTGGTCGCGCACGGGACGCCCGAACAAGTGGCTCGCGTCAAGAAGTCGTACACCGGACAAGCTCTGGCACACTATTTCAACGGCAACGGAACCCGCCGTAAAGCCTAGCCACCACGCCAAGAATCCAAAACACTGAGGAATTTCGCGCCTTTCGCTGTATAGTGCTCCACAGTTTTGGGGGCTCATTCTCTTTGGGGGAGAGTGGAATTGGCAACTGCGACCGCGCCGCTAGAGCGCAGCGTTAGACTGCGCCCGAAATATCTCATCTTCGCCTTCGTAGGCCTGATGGTGGCTTACGTTCTCAATCACAACGAAACCTTTCTCATCCACGCCAACGATCCGGTCTGGAACCACTACCAGCCGTTCAAATGGTGGCTGCTGCCGCATGGCATTGCCGGAGCTTGTGCTCTTCTGCTCGCACCCATGCAATTCTCCGATCGCCTGCGGAAGAAGTATGCGAAGTTACACCGCGTGGTTGGGCGCTTTTACATTGCCGGCGTGTTCGTGGCGGGTCCGCTCGGCTTCTACATCCAGTTCTTCCAGGAACGATCAGGCGCGACTCGATCCTTCAGCGTCGCGGGCGCGGTGGACGCCACACTCTGGATGACGACGACGGCGATCGCACTTCTCTTCATCCTCCGCGGCAATGTGAACCTACACCGCCAGTGGATGACGCGCAGTTTCGCAGTGGCCATCGTTTTTCTGGAGGTGCGGGTGATTGGAGGCATCACCGGGTGGGATATGCTCGGACCCAGAGCCATCGAGACGATCGTCTGGGTTTGCCTCGCCTTCTCGATCCTCTCCGCCGACATCGTTCTGCAGTGGCAGGATTTGCGAAGCTCGCGTCCTGCGCCATCGAAATCAAGAATGCCGGTTCCCGAAGCGGTCACTGCCGGCCAAATCTAAGAACGAGCCCACCGAGCTCAGGATCCCGCCGCTGGTGCGGGATCCCGGCCGCCCACGCGTTCTTGAGACCAGTACCTCGTTACCTTCGACGCTGACTCGCGAATGATCCCGTGAGAGTCGCCGCCCTGCATCATTCTCGTGTACATTGAGTTCTGAAAGCTCTTCCAGACTCCGTGTCCGCTCCCGAGAATCCGATTTCCCAATCCCCCGCCATCCCGGAATCCCCCTACCCCGTAACTCCGGTTCCGACTCCGGTGCCGCCCGCTGAAAATCCTCCCTGGAATATCTGGGATGTACTCGGCCTCGCCGTCATCACCATCGTGACCATCGTGGCTTGCGTGCTCGGTGCGGCCTACGTCGTGCATTTGCGTTTTTCTCCCGGCACGCCGTGGATCGAGTCCCTGCGCAGACCGGAAGTCATCGTCGGCGGCCAGTTGCTGGCCTACGTGCTCGTGCTCATCGTGATGTACCGCATGGTCTCCGTGCAAAGTAACGGACGGGTCTTCGAAGCGATCCGATGGAGCTGGCCAAAGAATTGGGCGGCCTACCTGTTCGCCGGCGTCGCGCTGGAACTGTGCCTGATCCCGTTCGCCTATCTTTTGCCCATGCCAAAGCATGCCCCCATCGACGACTTCTTCCGCACTGCGCGCGACGCCTATGTCCTTTCGCTTTTCGGGGTGTTCTTCGCGCCCTTATTCGAGGAATTGTCCTTCCGTGGATTCCTCTATCCTGCGCTCGCCCGCCGTCTCGGAACGATTCCGTCGATAATTCTGACCGCCCTGGCTTTCGCCTCGATCCACGCTTCACAACTCAAATATTCCTGGGGACCGGTGCTCGTAATCTTTCTAGTAGGCATCACCCTGACCACCGTCCGCGCCCTCAAGAAATCCGTAAGCGCCACGGTCCTTATGCACATGGCCTACAACGGAGCCATCTTCACCGCTGCCTACATCGCCACCGACGGCTTCCGCCACATGGAGAAGTTCAATCAGTGATCTCCGAAGCTGCGAGCTGCAAACTCCCGCCGCGAACAGGAATGATCTGACCCCTGAGACCTCCTCCCAACCTTTCTGTTATCTTAATTTTCCACCATGCCATCCGTCCGCCACGAACTCCTGCGCCTGCTTGCCCACAAATCATTCAAACTGGGGGATTTCAAGCTCTCCTCCGGCGGCACGAGCGACTACTACATCGACTGCCGCACCACCACGCTCGACGCGCGCGGCGCGCAACTCACCGGACAGGTTTTCGTCGAAGAAATCCACCAGCGCGGCTGGAAGGCCGAAGCCATCGGCGGCCTGACCATGGGCGCCGACCCCATCGTCGTAGCCGTCTCCGTTACCAGCGGAGAACTCAGCGGCTTCCTGGTCCGCAAAGCCGAAAAGCAGCACGGCACTGGGCAGCGCATCGAAGGCTTCCGTCGCAAGGGCGCGAAGGTCATCATCGTCGACGATGTTTGCACCACAGGAAGCTCCACCGTGCAGGCGATCGAAGCCGCCCGCGAATTTGGATTTGAAGTGATGGGTGTCATGTGCCTGGTGGAGCGCGAGGAAGCCGGTGGGCGCCCTACCGTCGAAAAGGCCGCATCACCCGCACCCTTCGTGACGATCTTCGAGGCGGGCGAGGTTCGCAAGGAGCACGTGCTCCAGAACGACGAGACCAACGAATTCGTCGCCATCAGCACGACTTGCGAAGTCTGCGGAAAAGAAGCCGTCTCCTTCCACCCGCGCAGCCGGTGCCAGGAGCATAAAATCTAGTTTCGTGTTTCAGGTTTAAGGTTGCGAGGGCGGATCTCGCACGTCTTTATCTGCACAGCGATGATGAAGAACCGAGAATGAGAGCCGACGCTACGCTTTCGCCAACGACCAACGACTACCGACCAACGACTGTCTTATGATCCAAACCCTCGAGTGGACCGATAACGGCGTGCGCTTCATCGATCAGACGAAGCTGCCGACCGAAGAAACCTACGTCACCGCGAAAACGTACAAAGACGTCGCCGACGTCATCCGCACCATGGTGGTGCGCGGCGCGCCCGCCATCGGCGTGGCTGCCGCCATGGGCATCGCACTGGGCGTCAAGAACTCCAAAGCCGAGAATGTCGCCGAGTTGAAAAAGGATTTGGACCAGATCTGCAAAACCATCGCCGAGACTCGACCGACGGCCGTCAATCTGTTCTGGGCCATCCGCCGCATGCAGGACAAATTCGAAATGCTTCGCATCCGACCCATGCCGCAGATCAAGCAAGCGGTCGTCGAAGAAGCCCAGCGCATGCACGCCGAAGACATCGCCGCCAACCAGGCCATGGGACGCCACGGCGCCACGCTGATGCCCGCCAGCGGTGGCGTGCTTACCCACTGCAACGCCGGCGCGCTCGCCACCGCCGGATACGGCACCGCCCTCGGCGTCATCCGCGCCGCCGTCGAACAGGGCAAGAAGATTCACGTCTATGCCGACGAGACGCGCCCCTTCCTGCAAGGTTCGCGCCTCACTGCCTGGGAGCTGATGAAAGACGGAATTCCCACCACGGTGATTTCCGACAACATGGCCGGCGCCATGATGCGCCAGGGAAAAATCGGAGCCATCGTAGTCGGAGCCGACCGTATTGCTGCCAACGGCGACGTCGCCAACAAAATCGGCACCTACACCGTCGCGGTCCTCGCCAAAGAACACGGCATTCCGTTCTATGTCGCTGCCCCCATCTCCACCGTCGACCTCGCCACCGCCGACGGCAGCGGCATTCCCATCGAGCAGCGCAACCGCGCCGAGGTCACGCACATCGCTGGCCGCCAGATGGTCCCCGACGGCGTGGAAGTCGAAAACCCCGCTTTCGACGTCACGCCGGCCAAGTACGTCGCCGCGATTATCACCGAGCGGGGCATAGCGAAGTCGCCGTACGAAAAATCCT
This sequence comes from Acidobacteriota bacterium, assembly GCA_046728215.1. GTDB lineage: Bacteria > Acidobacteriota > Terriglobia > Terriglobales > Acidobacteriaceae > Gp1-AA133. The sequence continues at coordinate 48,367 of JBKPEB010000005.1, forward strand.
TGCGAAAACTAGCCGAAGAACCGGTGCATGCCAAGTAGCGTCGGCATCCTCCGGGCGTCCGCAGCGGCCACGACCTCATCTCTGTATAAAATCTGTCATCCTGAGCGAAGCGAAGGACGTCTGCGTTTTGCTGCGATGGCCTTATCGCAAACAACATCGCGCAAGCAATTAAAATCGCCCAAGAGACTCTGATGCCCAAACGAATCGCCTCTCCAACCATTCATTCGCGACATGGCTTCGTCTTACTCCTCCTGCTCCTCACCATCTCGGTTGCTGGCCAAGCCCAATTCAACTACGACCAGCACGTCGTCTTCGATAACAGCCTCAGCACGAAGTCGTTCTTCTACAGCCGCGGTTCCGTCATCGCGCCCAGCGAACTCGAACTCAATCACGACAGATTCCCCATCGAGCAGCAACAGTCCCATACGCCCCCCAACGCGCTACGCCTTAAATGGCGCTCCCGCACCGGCGGAAGCTGGAATATGTCGCTCGACGCGCACACTCGTTACGGAATGCCGGAATTTTCAGGCAAGAATCTGATCTTTTGGTGCTACTCCGAAGAAGAAATCCCCGCCGAAGCTTCTCCACGAATCGGCATTAGCGATTCGGCGGGCGCAGGCACGCCCTACATCAATCTGTTGAGCACCGCCCTTCCCGCAAAAAAATGGACGCGCATCCGCCTGCCACTCGATTCCTTTCGCGGGCAAGTGAACGACACCAAGCCCTCGGCCTTCAATGCACTCAAGCTTGCCCACATCTACTTCGTACAAGGGCTCGATGACGCCCAACCCCACACGCTGTATCTCGACGACATTGAAATTACCGACGACATTCCCGCGGCCACGCAAGCACCCGCCGCTCCCGCAGGCCTCACCGCCAAAGGCTACGATCGCCACGTCGACTTAAGCTGGACGCCCGTCAACAACCCGAACTTGCAGCACTACAAGATTTACCGTTCCGCCGATCGCCAACCCTACACTGCCATCGGCATTCAGCGCGCAGACCGCACCCGTTATGAAGACTTCTTAGGTGCCAGCGGAAAAACCGCGTCCTACAAGATCACCGCCGTCGACACCGCCGGCAACGAATCGCCTGCTTCTGGCGAAGTGCAAGCGTCCACCCGCGAACTCACCGACGACGAACTTCTCACCATGGTCCAGGAAGCCTGCTTCCGCTACTACTGGGAAGCCGGCCATCCCAACGCTGGCATGGCGATCGAGATTCTGCCCGGTGACAAGAACCTCGTCGCGCTCGGATCTTCCGGCTTCGAAATCATGGCCCTCGTGGTCGGGGTCGATCGCGCCTTCGTCGCCCGCGAGCAAGGCGCCGAACGCATGTTGAAGATTGTCCGCTTCCTCGCAAAGGCTGACCGCTTCCACGGGGTGTGGCCGCATTTTCTCGATGGGCGCACCGGTAAGACCATCGCTTACTTCGGCCCCTACGACGATGGCGGCGACTTAGTCGAGACTGCTTTCCTCATGCAAGGCCTCCTCGCCGCGCGCCAGTACTTCAATCACGACACACCTGCCGAGCGCGAAATCCGCGACACCATCACCGGCTTCTGGAAAACCGTGGAGTGGGATTGGTACCGGAAGGGTCCCGATCCGAATTTTCTCTACTGGCACTGGTCCGCCGAGCATGGCTTCTATATTCACCATCCCCTCATCGGCTGGAACGAGACCATGATCATTTACCTGCTTGCGATCGCGTCGCCGACTCACGCCGTTCCCGCCAGCCTGTTCCACTCCGGCTTCGCCAGCCAGTCCGAGACCGCGGTGAATTATCGCCAAGGCTGGGGACGCACAACGCAAGGCGATCACTACACCAATGGAAATAGTTACTACGGTCGAAAGCTCGACGTCGGCGTGGGCAGCGGGGGCGAGCTCTTCTTCACGCACTATTCATTTATGGGATTCGATCCGCGTGGTAAGCGTGATCGCTACACCAACTACTTCCAGAACAATCGCAACATCGCGTTGAACGCCCACGCTTACGCGGTCGAGAATCCCCGCAAGTTCCTCGGCTATGGCGACGACGCATGGGGCCGGTCCGCGGGCGTCTATGCGGATGGCGGTCGCTCTCTTCCCGCCGACGACAACGGCACGCTCACTATCACGGCGGCGCTCGCATCGTTCCCCTACACGCCGGAAGAATCCATGAAAGCGCTGAAACACTTCTACCGCGATCTGGGCGCGGAAGTCTGGGGAGTCTATGGATTCCGGGACGGCTTCAATCAGACCGAAGACTGGTTTGAGGACGTGAACATGGGACTCAACCAGGCGCCCATCGTGGTCATGATCGAGAACTATCGTACTGGCCTTATCTGGAAACAATTCATGGCGAACTCCGAAATTCAGCCGGCACTCAATGCCATCGGATTCGTGAAAGACGATTCCGATAGCAAGCCTGCTGACAAGAGTGCCCAGTGACAGGAGAGAGCGCTCCCTCGATGTTGAACGTAAATTCCTCCACCCTCATCTTCGAGTCAGGTGGACGCGAAATCACCTGCGAAACCTTCGCTCCCGCCACCGCGAAGGATGACCGATTCCCGGCGGTGATTGGCTTGCATGGCTCGGCCGGTGGACACGCCACCATGGTCGACCCCGCCGCGGCGCTGGCCGCGCGCGGATTCGCGGTGTACGTCGTCCATTACTTCGATCGGACCGGGACCACCGGCGTCGCTGACAAGCAAACCGCGATCCGCAACTTCCCCGCCTGGGGCAAAACCGTCTGGGATTCCATCTCGCACATCGCCTCCCGGCCCGAGGTCGATCCCGAACGCATTGGCCTGCTCGGGTTCTCGCTGGGCGCGTACCTCGCACTTTCCGTGGCCGCTGTTGACTCACGCGTGAAAGCGGTGGTCGACTTCTTCGGCGGCATGCCCCGCGAGATGAAGCTCTTTATCCGCCGCCTCTGTCCAACCCTGATCTTGCACGGCGATCAGGACTCCACCGTTCCCGTCGCTGAGGCCTACCACTTGCAGCAACTGCTCGAGAAAAGAGCCACTCCTTACGAAATGCAAATCTACGCGGGCGCCGGACACGGTTTCACCGGCGAGACCTGGCTCGACGCACGCCTGCGCACGCTCGCGTTCCTGCGGAAATACCTCGCGAACACGGCCGAGTGATCGCGGAACTTTTCCGTCAGCCATGTCGTATCTAAAATAGAGAGGACGGAGGTGTCCCTATGTTGGCTTTCTTTGCCTGGTGCCTTCTTTTCATCTTCTGCTGGCCGCTCGCGCTGTTTGCCCTCGTGCTCTACCCGATCGTGTGGCTGCTGTTGCTGCCCTTCCGCATTCTCGGCATCGCGGTGCACGGTGTGCTGGCCCTGATCACAGCCGTAATCCTGTTCCCCGCCCGCCTGCTGAGCGCCCCGTTTCGATTGAAAGCCAGTTAGCGCAGAAATAACCGCCGGCCGCCAATTTCGGCGACCGGCTTTGCAATCCTCAAGCGCGTCACGTCTTCCCAAAGTACCGAGCAGTGCCGTCGTAAACGACCACCCACGCAGCACCGTTGGGAGCGACCCTAGGCTCTAACATCGCGAGATTCGTATCGGGGCGCGGCGCCTTCCTGCGCGCCGTAGAGAACAACCACGAACACGCCTTTAGGCGCTGCGACGTCTTGTGCAGAAAAACGGCCGCCCATTCCGGCGGCCGTCTGTGGCATCTTCTCTCGTGATCATTTCTTCGGACGCGACTCCGGAGGCACCAACCCCGCCACCCGGTAATACACCGCCAACTGGCCATAGTGCTCGCCCATGTGCTCGATGAATCCGTACGCATAATCGAGTATGCGCACTTGCTGGTTCGCGAACGAATCCACCATCAAGTCACTGATCCCGCTATCCCCCTTGCTCTTGATCAGGGCCGCACCGTCGTCCATCGACTTCTTCACGTAGGCCACGATCTCAGCCTTGTTCTTGAACGTCGAACGCTTGGGTGCTTCCTCCGCAGGAGGCTTCTCGCCCTTCGCAGGATTGATGAAGTAATAGTTTGCACCCGCCGCGTGCAACAACTGCTCGGCAAAACTTCGCTGCGCGGGAGTCGGCTTGAAATCGTACTTGTCCTCCGGAAAATCTTCCGCCATCGCGTTCAGCTTGCGCGCGATGTCATTCCATGAATCCAACACCACCTGCGACTGGCTCGCGGCCGGCTTCGGCGGGCCGTCTTTTTTCGGCGCGTCTTGCGCGCTCGCCACCATCGTCGCCGCGAGCATGAGTGCAAGCAGCCACCCTGTTCTGATCATCCTTTGATTCCTCCATGTGGATTGGTTGCGCGGGGCCCACGACATCTTAGTCGCAATCCCACTCAAACGAAACACGGCACTTTCATTTCGCACAATCCACGCTCACCACACTCGAGAGAACTTTTCCCGCTTTGCTACTCTATATATCCAGAATAGCAATCCGCGGACCCCAAATGTGCCACGCCGGCAAGCGAAATATTTCCTTTCCCGTAAGCAATCTGCAAGCCTTTGTGATGCCCGTCCATCTTGACAGGTGATGCGGATCACAGTCCGTACCGGATGTCCAAGGGTTGGTATCAGGGTGCGCCTTCAGGCGCACCGAGAGTCCCCGACTCGACAGGGACACCTTTTGGCGCTGTGCTCGAACCTTACCTCACCTCAACACCGCACAAATGTCTAGACGCACTGCTCGATCTCCACTCACACCCATCATGTAGACTGCTGAACTCATGAACGCCCTTCGCAAGCTGGGACCCACCCTCTTCGCCATTCCCATGATCTTCTTCGGCATTCAATATCTGCGTGCCCGCAGCTACGTCGGAGGACTACCACCCGTCCCGCCGTGGGGGCCGGGTGGCGTGATTGGCGCGGACCTAACCGGTATCCTGCTGATGGCCGGGGCCGCGAGCATCCTGATCGGCAAGCGCGCGCGTGTCGGTGCCGCGCTCATCGGGTGGTTCTTCCTCCTCTGCGTCCTGTTACTGCATGTTTGGAGACTCCACAGCGCTCTCTACGATGGTGTCGACCGTACCCGCGCGCTCGAACCCTTGGCGCTAAGCGGAGCTGCCTTTGCGCTCATGTCCCTTCTCCCCTCCGGCGGGAGTCGCGTTCCATCGCCCTCGTGGCTCACGCGCATGGGCACCTGGCTGTTCGCGCTCTCGATGATCGTCTTCGGCTACCAGCATTTCCTGTACAAGACTTTTCTCGTCACACTGGTGCCCGCATGGATTCCGGCTCACCTGTTCTGGATTTACCTCACGGGCGCCGGCTTTATCGTGACCGGCCTGGCGATTTTGGTGGAGAGGTTCGGAGCAAGGCTTGCAGCCACGTGGCTCGGCATCATGTTCCTGCTCTGGTTCGTCGTGCTCCATATCCCAAGAGCGATATCGCTCCATGGGAACGACGAATGGAACAGTGCGTTCGTCGCACTCGCCTTCGCGGGTGCTTCCTTCATCGTGGCCCGCGTGATGCCCGGACGTGATTCGACATCATTGGTTGGCTAACAGGGCGGGGGTTGAGATGAGTTGCCTGGGTCTGTGTGGTCGGATGTTTCTTCGCTGTTCCCTGCTTCTGATGGCTGTTCAGTCCTTCGCCGCGGATCCAACCGTCGACCTGTTGCGCGCCAAGGATCAGGCGCTGCTCGATGCGATCGCCCTCGGCGACAAGAAGGTCTGGGATGAAGCGCTCGCTCCGGACGCCGTGTACGTCGACGAGAACGGCGTGATCCTGGACCGCACCGGGTTTCTGAAGCAACTCGATCCCCTTCCGCCTGGAACCTCCGGCAGTCTGCACATCGCCTCGTATTCCGCGCGAGTGGCAGGAGACCTCGCCACTGTGATTCACACCGACGACGAGCAGGAAAACTATCACGGGCAGATGCTCAAGGCAGGCTACCTGATGACCGAGACATGGCGTCGCGAGTCGGGCGATTGGAAGCTGCACATGGTGCATGCCTATGCGATTCTGAAAGATCCTCCAGCCATCACACTGCCGGCGAAGGACCTGCAGGAGTATGCGGGGCATTACTCAGGCGGCGCTGATCTCGCATACATGATTCAGTGGGATGGAAAGCAACTCCTCGGCGGGCGAGTCGGACGTTCGCTCACTCCCTTGCAGGTCGAGGTGCGCGACGTCTTGTTCGTCAATGGACAACCCCGCACGCGCAAGATCTTCCAACGAGACCCGAAAGCCGCAATCACAGGCTTCGTCGATCGCCGAGAGGGGGAGGACCTGGTGTTCAAGAAAACCGGCCAGTAATTCTACTTACGCGAATTCGATCAACACGATTTCTGGCTGCGTCCCGAGTCGCAAAGGTGGCCCCCAGGTTCCGGCGCCCGTTGTCGTGTAGACCAGCATCTGCCCGAATCGTTGTAACCCGTATGTGTACTCGCGAAAAATCCGCCGCGTGAACCACGTAAACGGAAAGACCTGGCCTCCATGCGTATGCCCCGAAAGTTGCAGCGAGATTCCCGACTGCTCAGGAATCGATAGCGCATGTGGAGCGTGCGAGAGAAAAATACTGGGGAGTTTGCGATCAATCGACAGGCTCTCGAGCATTGACCGGAAGCGCTGTGCGTTCGAGGACGCGTGATCCGGTACACCAATCACTTGCAAGCCATCGATCACGATCTTTTCATTCTGCAACACCCGCACTCCCACCGATCGAACCGCAGCCAGATACCGCGAAGGATCCGAAAATTCTTCGTGGTTGCCGGTGACGAAGTAGGCTCCGAGCGGCACCGACAAGTCCTTCAGCGGACCGGCTTCGCGTTCTGCGTCAAGGGCAGTACCGTCGTAGAGATCGCCCGTAAGAAATACAACATCTGGCTTGAGCGCGCCAAGCTTCGCCACAACGCGGCGCAAAAACGCTGCACCGTTTACAGGGCCGAGGTGCACATCGGACACCAATCCTGCCACCCGGCCGCGCCACTCGGCGCGCAGGTTGGGCAGTTCGACCCTGATGCGACGAACGCGAATCGAGCGCGCGTTCACAACGCCGTAAGCTGTTGCAAGCACAGCCAGCCCGAATAGCCCCTCCGCCAGCCATGCTCGATCCACATGCAAGCCTGCCAACATGACTGCGAAATAAACTACCCAGCAGGCACATGCCGCTAGAAAAAGAAAATTCACTGCGCCCAGCCACACTGCGGCCAAGCGGTAAAACCCACGCACCACCGGGTTCGCGATTCGGAAGGACAGCAACGATGCGGCAACAAAGCTGAAGGCCAGCAGTCCGACCGCGATCTGAGACCCGGGAGCATCGGGAATCCCGCGAAAACTAGTCCAAGTGCTGTAGATAAACCAATGGGTCAGCAAAAGAATCGACTGGACAATGACGAGGAAGACGACAAGTCGCGCGCGCAAGCAGATCCTTGAGGTCGGGTAAACGTCCCGCCCCTGTTTTGATGTGTTTCCCCGCAGTTGGTTGAAATTAAATTGCTTGCGGCGCAGGACGAGTCGATTGTGACCGCAATTCCTTGCTCGATCCGAGGCCACAAAAGCTCCAGAAGGGCTACGATAGGTTCTTCGCTTTTCGGGCAAACGATGCCATGCGATATGCGTCTAAAGCAGAAACCGGGAGGCCGCTTATGAGACGACGCGATTTCGTTTTGGGCTCAGTCCGCACCGCAGGAGCGGCTTGGTTAGCCACAAACGCGTGGGTCCGCGCTATGCCAACTCTGCCGCGCAAGTTTGCGGCGACTGACACGGTGACTCTCGGCAAGACCGGTATTCAAACTTCGCGACTCGCGATGGGAACCGGCACCGTCGGATCCGGCGGACACTCGCACCAGACTTCTCTCGGCGTGAAAGGTCTTTCCGATTTGCTGCTCAATGGCTACGACCGCGGCTTGCGTTTTTTCGATTCAGCCGATTCCTATGGCAGCCACCCCCACGTGTCCGAGGCTTTGAAACAGGTATCGCGTGACAAAGTGACAGTTCTCACCAAGACGTGGTCCCGCGATGCGGCCTCCGCCCGAGCCGATCTCGACCGCTTCCGAAAAGAATTGGGGGTAGACCATCTCGATGTCGTACTGATGCATTGCCTCACAGAAGGCGATTGGACCAGCCGCTATCGCGGCGTCATGGATGTGTTGTCGGAAGCGAAGGAAAAGGGCGTGATCCGCGCGCATGGCTGCTCCTGTCACAGCATCGAAGCCCTGCGCGCCGCCGCGAAATCCTCGTGGGTGGATGTGGATCTGGTGCGCATCAACCCAGTCGGCTCGCACATGGATGCCGATCCCGACACGGTAGTCGGTGTGTTGCGCGAGATGAAGGCTGCGGGTAAAGGCATCATCGGCATGAAGATCCTGGGCCAGGGCGACCTGCGAACCCGACAAGACGAAGCTTTGAAGTATGCGTTGTCGTTGGGCCTGCTCGACGCCTTCACCATTGGGGCCGAAAGCCGCGCCGAGCAGGAAGACTTGATTCGCAGGATTAGCGCGGCCGCTTGAGAGTGCCCGGCGTTGCCTGAGAGAAGTCGAAAGCTTACCGCTGAGCTCGTCGAGAACCTCCGCAGAGAACGCGGATAAATCACGTAGACCGCTTCAATTGGTCTAAAAACGGCTTTCCGGACTTGGCAATCTTCTTTTCCAGCCGCTCGGTGCAGTCGCAATTGCTGCACGCCCACGGCTCCTCCCCGTTTTGATCGCGGCAACGGCTGCGATCGTGCGCGTCCTGAACTTTTGTGAGTTCAAAGTGCTCCTCCCAATATTGACGCTCCTCCAGCAGCGGAGTGGGACAGTAACAAACCTCCACCCAGCGCGCCGTTCCGTCTTCGAACAGGCGCGCGTCCTTCATGTTGCGCAGGTATTCGCCCTCGGCGACGGAACCAGTGCCTAACGTCTCGTCTTCGATCGCCCGCAGCAGCTTCGCTTCGCCGCCCGGCTTCAACTTCGCCCTGACCAGATAACGCATGCTAGTTTGGATGCTGCCGTCCGCCTCTACGATCCCGCGCCATTTTGTCACAGGAACCGACGTCTACTTTTTGACGACCGCTACCGCGTCGACCTCGATCAGCCACTCCGGCCGCACCAGGCGGTTCACTACGACAAAAGTGCTCACGGGAGGGTTGGCTGTGTTGACGTATTTATCGCGGATCTCGCGGACGATGGGAACTTGCGCCGGATCTACGCTCTCCGCGCAATAGTAGTTCAACTTGATGACGTTATGAAAATCGCCTCCCGAGGCTTCGACCGCCGACTTCAGATTTTCAAAGACCTGCTGCACTTGCGCTCGGAAGTCGTCTTTGCCAACGAGGTTGCCGGCTCGGTCCATCGCAACCTGCCCGGCGATGTAGACGATCCTGCCGTCCGTGACCTCGGCGACATGCGAGTAGCCAGCGGTCGGCTTCGCCATCGTCTCCGGATTGAAAATGTGGAACAAAGTCGACTCCTTGGCTGGAATGGTCTGGGTAGCCTTGCGGGTCTGCAAGAACAGCGAAAAGGTTGCAACAGCGAGCAGCAGGTAAGTTACGAGTCGCACAGAATCTCCCTCCCAGGTTGAAAGAACCGACCGAGAAAGAGTTTGCTTCGATGTGCGCAGGATTTGCAAGCCATGACGCTTGGCTGCGTGAAGGCCGTGCCGAGCCCTGGCGTTGAGAACCCATTACATCGTAATGCGATACTACTTTCGTAACAGTTTTATTGACAATTCTTGACAACTACTCGCGCTGCCGCGTGGCATACTCGGAGGATATTTCCAATTTCATGAACTTGCCCCGTGTTTCTACTCGTCTCTATGTGCGGGGCACGCGGGACAGCTTCTTATGCCGGTAGCTTGCAGGATGCGGAGCAGGCTGGAGGGCGGCGAAAGCAGCTGTCCCGATGTTTCTTGAGAGCAGTTCTCGGTTCTCAGTCCTCGGTCGTCGGGGCCCAATCCTACTCTCTCACCTTCTCCGATCAATCGAGTTCATCTATCATGAGTGCGTAATGCCACTTACTGCGGTGGTTGGATTTCTGCCGAACCGTCGGTGCGCGGATCCGATGCTCCGTAGTTCACGCCTGTCTTCGAATCGTGCAGCACGGCCTGCCCCCGGCCCATGTTGGTGGAGTACTCGCGATCGACCTGGAAGATGTGACCCATGGCAGTCAACTGATCGCGGACATCGGGTTTCACGCGCGATTCGATCACGATGTTGCAAATGCCTTTCCCGCTGACCGTAAAGCGCGGGTTCTCCAATGCGGCCTGGATGTTCATTCCATAATCGACAACGTTGGAAACGAACTGCGCATGCGCGAGCGGTTGGTTGGGACCGCCCATGATGCCGAAGCCGATGTGCAGATCGCCCTTCTCCATGAACGCCGGAATGATCGTGTGGAATGGCCGCTTGCGCGGGGCAAGCACATTCGGCGACGCCGGATCCAGCGAAAACAAGGCGCCGCGGTTCTGCAGGGCAAACCCCATGCCGCGCACCGTGATTCCTGAACCGAATCCCGCGTAGTTGCTTTGAATCAGCGAGACAATATTTCCGTCGCGGTCGACGGCCGTGAGATACGTGGTCTCGCTGGCGGGTGGTTTTCCCGGGTTCGGCGCGCAGTTGGCTTTCGCCGGGTCGATCAGGCGGGCGCGCTCTTGTGCATACTCCTTCGAGAGCAAACCCTTCACGGGAACCTTGGCAAAGCGCGGATCGGCATCGTAGCGGTACAGATCTGCATAAGCCAGCTTCATGGCTTCAATCTTCTTGTGCAGCTCGGAACTGGTCGACGGACCGTCGGAAGATGCCGGCGACGTCTCCATGAGGTTCAGCATCTCGAGCGCGGCCATCCCCTGCCCGTTCGGGGGAAGTTCGTAAATGGTCCAGCCGCGGTACGTGGTCGAGATCGGATCGACCCACTCGGGCGAAAAAGCAGCGAGGTCATCGGCCGCCATCGTTCCACCCAAGTCTCGCGATGTAGCCAAGATCGCCTGCGCGATCTTTCCTTGATAAAAAGCATTCGCCCCGTCGTCGGCAATCAGTTGCAATGCTTTCGCGAGATCAGGATTGCTGAAAATCTGCCCGATCTCAGGCACCTTGCCGTTGGGCAGGTAGACCCGGCGGCTCTCCGGCTCGGCCGAGAGCTTTTCCAGATCCTCTTCCCAGAAGCCATGAATCAACTCGGGAACGGGATATCCCTCACGCGCGTAGTGAATGGCGGGCTGGAAAACCTGTTTCCACGGCAGCTTTCCGAACCGGGTGTGCAGCGCGTTCCACCCGGCAACCGCACCCGGAACTGTCACCGTGTCGATGCCGGAACCGGGCATTTTCGTCGCACCCTTCGATTTCAGATGTTCGGGGGTCATTGCTTGCGGTGCCCACCCGCTGGAGTTCAACCCGTAGAGCTTTCCGCTCTTCGCGTCCCAGTAGATGGCAAACAGATCGCCGCCGATGCCGTTCATCATCGGTTCGGTAACGCCCAGGGCCGCGTTGGCCGCGATGGCTGCGTCCACGGCTGAGCCGCCCTTGGCGAGAATTTGCGCTCCCGCCACGGAAGCCTGCACATGGCTGGTCGCGACAATTCCGTCACGGCTAATCACCATGGAACGCGCCTGCGAGCGACCCTGGGCGGAGGCGGGGCGACAGAAAAGAGAAATCAGAAGAAGGCTAAGCGTCAGCTTTCGAATCATGAATGGGGTCCTGTAGTCGTCGGAGGGAAAGCATACTTGGCGGAGGCGGGAAGGTCTAGCGCTGGGGAATGCTCGCAAGCTTTTCTGCCTGGCGCGGGTAAACGCAAGGTCTCTCGACTTCGTTCGGCTACGCCTCACTTCGCTCGGGACGCGTACGGGACAGGCGACTGGGGAAGGAATCTAGCGGTGCCAGAAGTAGCCGCCGATGAGAACGATCATTTCCACCGCGAATACGGCGATCAGGAGGCGTTCGCGGCGGCGCGAGCGGCGCAGGTCGCGGAGCATGTCGCGTTCGAGGTCGTAGACGAACGCGACCGTCGCGGGATCGGGTGTGGTCACCGTTTCCGGCATGCTGAGACCGGGCGAGGCCGCGGTGATTACCGGTTTGGCCCGGTCGGGCAGGAAGACCTTCGGTGTGCTGATGACGTTGGACCAATCCGTCAGCAAAAGCGCCTGCGACGGCGTAATGGGATTCGCGGGCTCCCAGGTAATTTCGAGCGGCGGCAGCTTTTCGGGAGCCACGGCGTCGGCCAGGCTGCGCAGTAGCGAACTCCACCACGCCCGGGCCATCGAGTCGCCAATCAATTCACCAACCTCCACCGGGCGCGATTCCAGCTGCAACGGCGGCACGGTCTCGGGTGAGATCACGTCTCCGAGGTTCGTGAAAACTGTCCGGTACCAGGGCAACACAAGAAAGTCGCCGAGCAGCATGCCGAGATTGACAGGACGCGAAGTGAGGTAGAGCGGAGGCAACTGGTCGGGCAGAAACCGATCACGGAAGCTGCCGATCAGGGATCTCCACAGGGGGCGGGTAATCTCCTCCGGCGGCGAAAGGTCGAGATCGTTCTCTGTAGCCATGCTTAGGCGGATAGCCGGATTGGCGGAAACCGGCCTCATTCACAGGGTATCACTGCTTGGTTCCCGGATCGAACTACCCTGAAGGTCAGGCTCCGATGGCGGTAAATCCGGCTTTGCCTTCCCGGATGAGTCACTTTCCTACAGCTGTCACCTTCGTGACCGAAGGAAAGCGCAATTGTTTGGTTCACTGTTGTGAAAATATACTGAACGTCAACAAATCCCGGAGAAAGTCGGTATTCGTGTTTGAAAATTTGCGCTACAATTCGTCCTCAAGTGTGGGTGCGCCATCCGCATTTTTTCGTAGTTCACTAGACGGATGTGCGCATTTGGCCTTCTCCCAGGAGGTAGTACGATGTATCGCCCCTACTCCAGTTCCTTTGCGGGTTCTGGTTCGTCGATGGATGTCGAGTCGACGATTCGCGGTCTTTGTCAAGACTTCAGCATGAACTTCAATACTGGCAACTACGACCAGGTTGCCAATCTGTTTGCGTCGGATGGATATTTCATGGTGCCACACCACGAGTGGGTATCCGGGCCGAAGCCAATCGAACGAAAACTGCGCGAGTTTGGTGAATCTGGATTTCAGGATCTGCGGCTCGAGACTCTGCGCGTGGACTATTCCGGCGACATGGCGATGGAAGTCGGCAAGTATTCCGTATCGATCGTTCTCGACAGTGGAGGCTCCACCACCGATCGCGGCAAGTACCTGAAGGTGTGGCGGAGACTCGGCGCCTGGCGCATCGTTGCAGATTGCTGGAGCAGTAATCTACCGGTTGCATCGGTGCGTCCAGTTGAGCAGAAAGCCATGGTCGACAATGTCACCGTCATTCCAAGCGAGGTTCCCAAATCTGCCTAAGAGCTCTGAAAACATTGCGCCGTCGGCCGGTTACACACCGGCCGGGGCATTCTCCAAGTCAGCGCCTCCTGCGAATGCTGCCCGTGTTTGTCCGAACTGCTCGGCCCAACTGCGTGAACAACGCTGCAAGCTGATCTGCCCGCAGTGCCACTTTCACTTGAGCTGCTCCGATTTTTACTAGAGAGTCGGCCGAAACCGGTTGGGTATTTACCCCAGGAAACGTACAGTTTCGGCTGGATACAGGGGCTGGTGTCGAGGAGTAGACTTGATGCGAGCAGGCGGGGCGCGGTACGGGTTTTTGCCGTTTCCTCCGTATTCAGATTCGCCGAAGCGGAACGGCGTCAGGCGAATCACGCGTCTCGCCTACGGCTCTGCCGACTCACTCTTCCAAGGCCTCTCAGAATTTTGCTCTCCGCGTCCCGAGCCTGCCTGAACTGACAGGGTTTCCTCGAACCGTCTACAATGTCGCGACGGCAATCCAATCCAAATTATTCATGAGGAACGAAGATGCAGAGAAAAGCGAGTGCTGTGTGGAAGGGCGGACTGAAGGACGGCAAGGGAACCATTTCCGCGCCGGGCGGCGTACTTTCGAATACTCCGTATTCTTTCACGACGCGATTTGAGAATGCCCCCGGGACAAATCCCGAAGAATTGATCGCGGCCGCGCATGCGGCCTGCTTCTCGATGGCCCTGTCCGCCCAGTTGGGTGGCGCAAACCTTACGCCCGAGAGCATCAATACGAATGTCACGCTTACGATGGAGAAGCTGGACTCGGGCTGGACGATCACGGCGAGCCATCTGGATGTCGTTGGGCGAGTGCCGGGTGCGGATGCCGCCACGTTTCAAAAATACGCGGAGGCCGCGGAGACGGGCTGTCCGGTATCGAAGGTACTCAACGCCAAGATCTCGATGACCGCGAAGCTGGAAGGATAACCAGAGTTTCGAAGCGTCGAGCGACGGACCGGTTGCCGCGTCCGTCGCTCGATGTCATCTCTGTTCGCGAAGGACCTCGCGAATTTCCCGGTTGATTTGAGCTGCGTCTTGCACCGCCTGTTCCACCAATTCAACCCATTTCTTCCCGTGCGGCGGCATTTCGAGCTGGCTCAACAAATAGGACGCCTGCATGATGGTTTCGATGGAGTTGCTCAGGTCGTGAACCAGTTCACGCAATTGTGCGACGACTTCGACGGGCAGTTTGGGAGAGTTGGTCATAACGGGTTCGCGCGCGCGCGGCGGGGCCTCCGGCGGTTGCCTAGATTGTACTTGGTGAAAGCGGGCCTGTGTTTGACAGCTTGGTCATCGTCTGTAGAATAGAGGATTGTTCTTCCTGAAAAGCGTCGCGTGAGCGACGCTCCGCACTACAAGCCGAAGTGGCGGAATTGGCAGACGCGCATGGTTCAGGTCCATGTACCCGCAAGGGTGTGGGGGTTCGAGTCCCTTCTTCGGCACCATTGCAGCTTCCCTGATAAAAGAACCAGAGTTAAGAGTTTTAGAGGCGGACTAGTTGACGCCGCGGCGTTTCGCCACAAAAATTGAGGACGGGCCACGACGCCCGTCCACTTTGCTTCGCCTGTGTTTGTATGTAGGTGGCCCCCCACGCTCCTTTACTGGGCAAACGCCTTCGCGGAGAGTTGGATTCCTCCGTCTTTTTGCAGGTCATGGGCGCGGGCTCGGCCCTCGGCGATTTGCTTCGCCGTCAGTTGCCCCTCAAGCTTCGGAACGAGATCGCGACCGCGTTGGTCTCCAGCCAGCGATGCGGCGGTAATCCACTCGAACGCAGCCTGCGGATCCTTTTCGGTTCCCAGACCTTCCGCGTACAAGTAGCCCAGCTTGATGCGGGCTCCAGTATTTCCCTGGACCGCGGCCTTCTGGAACCAGCGAAAAGCCTCGGCGTTGTCCTGACGAAGGCCTTCGCCTCGCAGGTACAAATCGGCGAGATTGTTTTCGCCAAGCGGGTTCCCGGCGTCGGCTGCTTTGCGATACCAATCCGCGGCCGTCTTCACATTGCGCTCACAGCCGAGACCTTGGTCATACATGTATCCAAGGTTGGTTTGGGCGTCGCTGTCACCCGCGTCGGCGCCTTTTTGAAACCAGCGGAATGCCTCGGCGTTGTCTTTGACCACTCCTTTTCCTTGCAGGTAGAGGATGCCGAGGTTGTAGTAGGCGCGGGCGAACTTTTGATCGGCGGCGGCGTTTAGCCATCGCAGAGAGGTACCGTAATTCGCCGGCGTACCCCAGCCGTTGCTATACATGACGGCGAGATTGACCTGGGCGGGAGCGTAGCCCCGCTGAGCCGCCTGCTCGAACCATCGCAGAGCTTCCTTCTCATTAAAGTCTGGCCCTAGGGCGAGGACAGATGCCATCCCGAGTTGATTTTGCTTGAAGACGTGGCCGCGCTTGGCCAGATCCTGAACAACTTTGTTGTCGCAAACCTGCTGTTTGCTTCCGACCATGCGCGTGACCACTGCCAGGCTGCACTGCTCAGCTGGCCGGCCTTGGGCCTTCGCTCCAGAACTAAACAGAGTAACGATTGCCACAGATGCCCAAACTGCAAGTTCGCCCCTCATTGCCATTCTTCCCATAACGCTCCTCCCGTTACGCCTTGGACTTTGCGTCCGTCGGCCTTCGTGTGAGGCCAATCTGGGGCCGGACCGCAAGTACATCAATGGACGGAACATCAATGGGCCATGCAAACTGCATCTTTTTCGAGACGTTTCGAGGTCATCCATTAAGTGATAGATTTTTAATCGGTTATGTAACTGTCCGGCTTGCAGTTCGAGCCAAGGTTCACCCGTTTTGAGCTACCATACGGGTCACTGATTCGAGGGCAGAGCACAGAACAAGCCTCTCTTCGTCCCTCGTATTGAGGATCATCGGGAAGTCATTCAGGTCTGCAATGGGCGGGAGTGGCACAGATCGGCTTCAGTTTGGTCCCTTCGAGGTGGATCTGCACACGCACGAACTGTGGAAACATGGCACCCGGATCAAACTCATCGGACAGCCGTTTGAGGTACTAGCCATCCTGCTGGCAAACCCGGGCGAGCTAGTGACGCGGGACGCTCTGCGCGAACGGCTCTGGCCCGGGGACACGTTCGTCGATTTCAATCACGGCCTGAACGCCGCGGTGAACAAACTGCGGGAGGCGTTAAGCGACTCGGCCGAGAACCCGCGCTACGTGGAAACGCTGCCGCGCCGAGGCTACCGGTTCATTGCCACGGTCTCGCGCGGCGAACCGAGTACTGCCGGGCCCCCACCCAAACCGACGCCGCCAACGGAGACAACCCGACTCCCGCAAGAGCCTTCGCCAGTTCCACCCTTTCTCCGTGCCGTGGGGGAAACCGGGAACTGCGGAAAAAGCCGGAAAGGAGTGTACTTGCTGGGCGCGGCATGCATCGCGGCGCTCTTTGGAATTCTGCTGTCAAGCATCAAGCTGGTGGACCGGATTACGACTACTGCGGGCGCGCGCAGCAACAACTCACCAATGCAGCGCATCCGTCCTCTCACGAACTTGAGTTCGGAGACGAGCGAGCCCGCATTTTCCTCAGACGGAAACTTCGTGGCTTTCCGGGTCGACGGCACCAAGCCCCAGGAGGGGGGAATCTTCGTGAAGGCTCTGGCGAGCGACGAAATGACGGAAATCACACAGAATGCGGCGGACTGCTGCCCGTCCTGGTCGCCCGACGGACAGTCGATCGCCTTCTCTCGGTTTGAAGACAAGAAGTACCAAATCTACATGGTGCCGGCGACGCGTTCTTCGAGCGGGCGGCTGACCGTCGGGACTGAGAAGAAGCTGAACACGGGCGGCGTTATCTTGCGTCGGGGCGAATTAGCCTGGTCGCCGGACGGAACCAAGCTGGCTTTTGCGGGGAGCACCGGAGTCGATCTCTTGTCGCTGACCGAGGGCACGATCCGACAACTGACGGAACCGGCGCCGCTCTCCGAAGACTGGGGGCCCTCGTTCTCACCAGACGGCAAGCGCGTGCTCTTTGTTCGCAGCCAGGACACTGGGTTCTCGGAAGAAATCATGACGATCTCGGTGTATGGAGGAGAAATGACGCGCGTGACTTCTGAACACGCGCGGATTATGGGACCGCCCCAGTGGGCCTTCGATGGACAGTCGATCATCTACGCGTGCGACCGCAGCAGTCACCCTGCGTTGTGGATAGTCTCGCTGTCGGGTGAGTCTCCGGTGGAAATCAATGATAGCGGCTGGTATCCCGCGGTCTCGCGCCATGGATACCGGCTGGCCTACCAACGCGTCACGCGCAGCCTGAATATCTGGCAGATGGATGTGGATACCAAGCAGAAGCGCATTCTCATTCCTTCGACCAGCGAAACGGATCAGGGGCCCGGACCACAACCTTCTCCCGACGGCACCAAGATCGCGTACATGTCGGATCGTTCCGGCACGATGGAGATTTGGATGAGCGACCGGGACGGCGGCAACCCGACGCAACTCACCGCCATGGGAGGAACCGGCACGCCGCGATGGTCCCCCGACAGCCGCTCCATCGCCTTCGACGCGAAAGGACGCAGCGGCAGCATCGCAATCTACACAGTTAGCCTGAGCGAAGGGGTGCCGAAGTTGCTGGTTGGAGACACGGATGAGAATGTGTGCCCGAGTTGGTCCCGGGATGGCCAATGGGTGTATTTCGCTTCTTCGCGAACCGGCGAATGGCAAGTCTGGAAAATCCCGGCGGGTGGAGGCACGCCCGCGCAGGTCACGACCCATGGCGGACACGCACCACTGGCATCTGCGGATGGAAAGTACATCTACTACGCCAAAGCCTCGTATGCGAATCCCGAGGTCTGGGAAGTCCCGGCGGATGGCGGTGTGGAGCGATCGATTTACGCTGGACTGCGCCCGGCGACCTGGGCCAGTTGGGCTGTAGTCGACCAGGGGATTGTATTCGCCGGACCCTCGGGAGTCGGACGGCCGCTGGTCTCATTGCTCGACATAACCAAGCACAAACTCACGACGCTGGGAGAGTTGGACACCGCTCCATTCTGGCTGGGAGCCACCCCCGACGCAAAGACTGTGCTGTTCGACCAGCCCGGCTGGCAGCAGGCGCAAATTATGCTGGTCGAGAATTTCCGCTAAGGCGCGCTCGGCAACATCGCTCCGGATTCGCAAGAGTTTGGGATCTCAGGGCAAGTTGGGTTAAACTACCGTCAGCCTTTCCTCCATTCCCTCCCCATACTGCAAGTACTGAAAACTACTACCTCGTCCGGAGTGCAGAGTGAAGGCGGTGGGAGTTCTAATCCTGCTGGCGGCGGCTTCTTTGTCTTCAACGCTGCCGAAGGTCTCTTTCCCCATGAGTTCGTCCTCGGCGCGTAGCCCGCGGGCGTCATGGGAAGGACTCGCCATCGTTGTCAATCGCAACAATCCGACATCGAACGTTTCCTTGCCGCAACTGCGCGCCATTTACGTTGGAGATCGCAAATGGTGGTCCAGCCGTCGTCGGATCGCTCTGGTATCGATGCAACGCAACACGCCCGAATGGCAGACCGCCCTGCGCATGATCTACAAGATGGACAGCCGCGAACTGGACCGCTACTTCCTCTATCAATCCTTCAAGGGGGAGCACCTTGCCGGGCCTACAACGTTAGCCGCTGCGGCGGAAGTAAGGAAATTCGTGGTCAGCACGCCCGGCGCAGTCGGCTACCTACGGGAATCCGACGTGGACGACTCCGTGAAGGTCTTGCGAGTGAATGGACTGCTTCCTGGAGATGACGGGTACCCGCTGCGTTTGCGCGTCAGGCGACCGAAATAGCTCTCGCAGTCACAGGCGCGGCGATGCCAACCCCGTAATCGGCGTCGCAAAATTCAAAAACCGCTCCAGGCTCTCGGCCTGACAACCTTCCCCGGACCCTCCCGTATAATTAAGCCTTTTCATGACGGCCACTCTCGACCAAATTATCGCTGCCACCCGTAAGCGGCTTGCGAAACAGCGCAGGGCGGCGGATGTGCGCGCGCTGGAGCGATTGGCCGCCGGCCACCAGCCGCGCGGCTTTCGGCAGGGGTTGGCGTCGGTTGCGACCAAGGGTGTGGCCGTGATTGCCGAACTCAAGAAAGCGTCGCCCTCAAAAGGGCTAATCCGCGCCGAGTTCCATCCGGCCAGCCTGGCGCGCGAGTTTGCTGAGGCCGGAGCGGCTGCGCTATCGATACTCACGGAGCCTGAATTCTTCCAAGGATCGCTCGAGAATCTGAGGATTGCGTCGAAAGCATCGAATCTGCCTTGCCTTCGTAAGGACTTTATCGTCGACGAATCTCAAATCGTGGAAGCGCGGGCCAACTCGGCCGATGCCGTCCTGTTGATCGTGGCTGCGCTTTCGCAACAGGAATTGCAGCGATTCGCTGCCCGGGCGAGAGAGCAGGGACTCGATGTTCTCTGCGAGGTTCACAACGAGGAGGAGTTGCAGCGGGCGCTGGATGCGGGCTGCGATTTGATCGGGGTGAATGCGCGAAACCTTCGCACGTTTGCGGTCGACATGAACACCGTGTTCCGGGTAGCGAAAAAGCTCCCGCAGGGAATTCTGGCAGTCGCGGAAAGCGGGATTTCCTCGCCGAGCGACGTCATGGAATTGCGGTCTGCGGGCTACGCAGCATTCCTGATCGGCGAATCGCTGATGCGGGCAGCATTCCCGGGCAGCGCGTTGCGGAGGCTTCTGGGAGCGGCGGCGGTGCCGAGCGGCTGAAGACTGGCGACGGGAGACTAGCGACTGACCCTTCATGACGTGGATCAAGATTTGCGGAATTACGAACCTCGAGGACGCGCTGTTCGCGGTGGAAGCCGGGGCGGACGCACTGGGGTTTGTGTTCTATGAGAAGAGTCCGCGGAAGACGAACATCGAAGACACTCGCGCCATTATTCGCGACTTGCCTGACCGCGTCGAGAAGGTCGGAGTTTTCGTGGAAGAGGACGCCGAACGGATCCGGCAGATCGTCCTCGAAACTGGACTGACAGCCGTTCAGTTGCACGGATCGCGTGCTTTGGAAAGTGTCTGGAATGATGTGCGTCCTGCGATCGAGTCGGTCGGGACCTCAAAGTTGATTCCGGCGATCCCCGGAGACTCGTTGAAAGATCGTGGCGTTCTCATTAATGAGCGCGCCCAGGAGAGTATCTTCGCGTTGCTATTTGACGCGCAGTCGAACGGAACATTCGGCGGAACCGGCACCACGTTCGACTGGCCGGGGACGCGCGGAATGGTGCAAGTAATCAGCCTCCGGATTCCAGTGATCGTGGCCGGTGGGTTGACGTCGCTCAATGTCGAGAAGGCGATCCGGCTTCTCCAGCCATTCGGAGTGGATGTATCCTCCGGCGTTGAAGCGCAGCCGGGGAAAAAAGATCCGGAGAAAATTCGCGCTTTCGTTGGGTCAGTGCGCAGCGCAGACAGGGGGGTCTGAACAGCAGGCTTATGGCAACCGCAAGAGTGAGCGTCGCGAAAAAGTCCCGCCAGGCGGACCAAACGAAGGGTCCGCAACCAGGCCGCTTCGGAGTCTACGGAGGACGCTACGTCCCCGAGACGCTGATGGCCGCGCTGGATGAACTGGAGCAGGCCTACGCTAAAGCGCGGCGCGATCCGAAGTTTCAAAAGCGGCTTGATCTTCTATTGCACACGTTCGCGGGAAGGCCCACGCCCCTGTTTTTTGCGAAGCGACTGACCGAGAAACTGGGCGGCGCGAAAATCTTCCTCAAGCGCGAAGACCTGCTCCACACCGGCGCACACAAGATCAACAATTGCATCGGGCAAGCGCTTCTAGTGGAGCGCATGGGCAAGCATCGAGTCATCGCGGAGACCGGCGCGGGGCAACATGGCGTCGCTACCGCGACCGTGTGCGCGCTGCTGGGCTTCGAGTGCGTGGTTTACATGGGCACGGAGGACATGCGCCGCCAGGAACTCAACGTGTTTCGCATGCGGTTGCTGGGTGCCGAGGTGCGCGGCGTCTCTTCCGGTTCGTGCACGTTAAAAGATGCTATCAACGAAGCCATGCGCGATTGGGTGACCAACGTCCGCACGACCCACTACCTGCTGGGCAGCGTGTTGGGCGCGCATCCTTATCCGACGATGGTGCGTGATTTTCACCGAGTCATCGGGCGCGAAGCGCGCGCACAAATTCTGAAGGCGGAAGGCAGGCTGCCCACCACGATCATCGCGTGCGTCGGCGGGGGCTCGAATTCGATTGGCATCTTCTACGACTTCATCAAGGATAAGAAGGTCGGAATGGTCGGCGTGGAAGCCGGCGGCCGCGGCGAAAAACTGGGCGAACACGCGGCGCGTTTCCGCGGCGGATCGCCGGGCGTGTTACAGGGCACGTATTCTTATGTGTTGCAGGATGGCCACGGCCAAATTGCGAACACGCACTCGGTTTCCGCCGGGCTCGATTACCCGTCGATCGGCCCAGAGCACGCGTGGCTGAAAGATATGGGACGGGCGGAGTACGTCCCAGCCTCGGATCTGGAAGCGCTGGAAGCGACGACTCTGCTGGCGAGAACTGAAGGCATTATCCCGGCGTTGGAATCGGCACATGCGGTGGCGGAAGTGGTCAAACGCGCGCCAAAGATGAAGAAATCCGAAATCGTGCTCGTCAACATTTCCGGCCGGGGTGACAAAGACATTGGAATCATGCGAGAGAATTTGACGCTCGACTCGTGAGTAGGGTTTTCAATTACTCAATTACAAAAATTACAAATTTTTTCCATGCCCTTCCACTTCGTCAACAAACCGGCACTGGTCGCGTATGTAACCTGCGGCGACCCTGATTTAGCGACCACGCGGGAGATCGTGCTGGCAGCCATTCGCGCCGGCGCTGCTGTGATCGAACTGGGTGTTCCTTTCAGTGATCCGGTCGCCGATGGTCCGGTGATTCAGCGGGCTAGTGAGCGCGCTCTCAAGCACGGCACTTCTCTGGACCACGTGCTCAAGCTCGCCGCGGAAATCCGTGAGCAATCGCAGTCGGTGGGCCTCGTCATCTTCACGTACCTGAATCCCGTTCTCCGGCTGGGCATGGAGAAGTTTTCCAAAATTGCGCGCCTGGCCGGGATTGACGCCGTGCTGGTGACCGACCTTCCGGTGGAGGAGGCGAATGGCTATCTAACGGAGATGCGTAGAAACGATCTCGCGCCCATTTTTCTGGCCGCTCCCACCAGCACGGATCGGCGCCTCAAGAACATTGCGCAGAATTCCCAGGGCTTTGTCTACGCTGTGTCTCGCACCGGGGTAACGGGCGCACGGGAACGGATGTCGGAAGACGCTCAGTCGCTCGTGAAGAGGTTGAGGAGATTTACCAAGCTGCCCATCGCAGTCGGATTCGGCATTTCGACTCCCGAGCAATTTGCAGCAGTTGGCAGATACGCCGACGCAGCGGTCGTCGGCAGCGCCATTGTCGATATCATTGAGCGGAATCCGGGGAAGGAAGCTCAGAGTGTGGCAGAATTTGTGGGGCGGCTCGTAGCTCGCAGCTCGTAGCTCAGAGCCAGCCATGGTGGACGACTGACGACCGATGGATATCGCAGACTGGCGCAAGAAAATCGACGAGATCGATCAGAAGCTGGTCGAGATCCTGAACCAGCGCGCACAGGCGGCCCAGGAAATCGGCCGGCTCAAACGCCAGAGAAACCTGCCCGTTTATGAGCCGGATCGCGAGCGCATTGTCCTGGAACAAGTGCGCGAACAGAACCGCGGCCCGCTGGAACACAAACATCTAGCGCAGATCTACGAACGCATCATGGACGTGATGCGAAATGTACAGAAGATTGAAATCGTGGAAGAACGGGTCAGTAAAAATGAGACCGAACTTGACCGAGATTTGAAGGACTAGCAGTAGGCACTTGGCATTTGGCCCCAGACGGGGGGTCGCGACTGCGAAACCGCAGGACCGAACTTCTGCATTGTTCATTGCTACGTGCCCGCCCGAAGCAAGGAGCCAGCAGCCACTAGCTGCCCCGTATGATCGTAGCCATGCAAGACGTAGCGACGGAAGACCAGATACAGGCGGTCATCGACCACCTGGTCACACTGGGCTTCGAAGTACACCGCTCGACCGGCGCCCGCCAGACCGTACTTGGCGCGGTGGGTGCGCGCGCCGACGTGGATATCGCCATCTTCGAGTTGTTGCCCGGTGTGCAGGAGGTACACCGGATCTCTTCGCCTTACAAACTGGCCGGGAAATCCTTTCGGCCGGAAGGCACGATCGTGCGCCTGGCCAATGGTGTCGAGATCGGTGGCCAGGAAGTCATCGTGATGGCCGGTCCTTGCTCGGTCGAGTCGCGCGAGCAGATTTTTCTGGTGGCGCAACAGGTCGCCGAGGCGGGCGCTCGCGTTCTCCGCGGAGGGGCGTTCAAGCCGCGCTCTTCTCCTTATTCCTTCCAAGGCATGGGCGAAGAAGGCCTGAAGCTCTTGCGCGAAGCCGGTACTGAGCACGGACTGCTTGTGATCAGCGAGGTGATGGAGATCTCCCAAATTCCCCTCATGCTTCCCTACATCGACATCTTTCAGGTGGGCGCGCGCAACATGCAGAACTTCAACCTGCTGCGCGAACTGGGCAAGGTCCGCAAGCCGGTGCTGTTGAAGCGCGGCATCGCCGCGACCATTGAGGAGCTTCTGCTTTCCGCCGAGTACATCATGAGCGGTGGAAACTACGAGGTCATCCTTTGCGAACGGGGCATCCGTACGTTCGAAACTTACACGCGCAACACCATGGACATCTCCGCGATTCCGATCGTGCATAAGCTCTCGCATCTGCCGATGACCGCCGATCCGTCGCACGGCACCGGACGCCGCGACAAAGTTGCCCCGATGGCGCGCGCATCTGTGGCCGCAGGAGCAGACGCACTGCTGATCGAAGTGCACAGCAATCCGGACAAAGCGATCTCAGACGGCGCGCAGTCGTTGTTCCCGGAGCAGTTCGCGACCTTGATGAAAGAATTGCGCTTGATTGCTCCGGCCGTGGGACGGGGCATCAGGTGACAGGTCTCAGGGAGTAAATTGTCGGAGGTGTCCATCCAGTTGTAATGGCATGTAGCCAATTGCAGATTGCAGATTTTAGAGTTGCGATTTGGATTTTCAATTACAAAATCACCAAATTACCCAATTACCAGCTTTCATCTCTCTCTTGCCTATTCGTCAAATCACCATCGTCGGCACCGGACTGATCGGGGGCTCTCTTGGGCTGGCGCTCAAGAAGCGCAAGTTCACAGGCCGCATCGTGGGATGCGACCGGGCTCCTGTACTGGAGCGCGCGCAGGAAAAAGGCACCATCGATGTGGGTTTCACGAATCCTGCGGATTCCATTCGTGGCAGTTCTCTCGTAGTGCTCGCGACCCCGGTGATCGCGATCGTCGATTTGGTCGAACGTCTCGGCCCGGCTATGCCCGCGAAGACTCTGCTTACCGACGTGGGCAGCACAAAAGCCGAGGTCGCGGCTCGTGCACAAAAAGTTTTCGGTGCAGTAGCGGGACAGCGTTTTCTTGCGGGGCATCCGATGGCCGGCAAGGAACAATCGGGAGTGGAGTTCGCCGACCCCGACTTATTCGAAGGCGCGGCCTGGTTCGTCACACCCTTCCCCGGGCAGGACGTCTACAGCGGGTTGAGCGGCGAATTTCTCGAGTGGGTGGAGAAACTCGGCGCGCGCATTGCTCATCTGCCCGCACAGGAGCACGACCAACTCTGCGCCTGGATCAGCCACCTGCCGCAGATGATCTCTACAGCGCTGGCCGCAGCGCTGGTCGATGAGTTCGGGCAGGCTCCCTTGCTCGAAGCCGGCGGCCGCGCGCTGCGCGAGATGACGCGTATCTCGTCTAGCCCTTATTCGATGTGGCGCGATATAGCGATCACGAATAAGGCCAACATCGCGGATGCTCTCAGCAAGCTCGAGCATCGTCTCGCGCATATTCGGGAGAATCTGGGCTCCCGCGAGTTGGCGACCGAGTTCGAGCGTGCTCACGAGTTGAAGAAAGAGAAACAAGCAAAGACAAATCCACCACGGAGACACGGAGGCACGGAGAAAAGATAATGGCTTCTGGCTTTTCGGGCTGCTGCGCGCTTTCGCGGGCAATCCGTCTGATCTACAATTTCTTTCTTATGAACAAAATTGTCGTTAGCGCCGAAGAGGCCATTAAAGACGTGTTCGACGGCGCCACTATCATGGTGGGCGGGTTCGGATTGTGCGGAATGCCGGAGAACCTGATCCGCGCGCTTGCTCACAAGGGCGTGAAGAATCTCACCACCATCAGCAACAACGCGGGCGTTGATGGTTTCGGTATGGGCCTGCTGCTCGCCAACGGCCAGATCCGCCGGCACATCGGGACCTACGTTGGCGAGAACAAACTCCTCGAGGAGATGGTGCTCAAGGGCACCGTGCAACTCGACCTGGTGCCACAAGGAACTTTTTCCGAGCGCATTCGAGCCGGTGGTGCAGGCATCCCGGCATTCTTCACGCCGACCGGCGTCGGCACGATGGTCGCCGAGGGGAAAGAGACTCGCGAGTTTGATGGACGCACGTACGTGATGGAGCACGCACTCAAGGCGGACTTCGCCTTCGTAAAGGCGTGGAAGGGCGACGCCTGGGGCAACCTCGTCTATCGAAAGACCGCACGCAACTTCAATCCGATGATGGCAACTGCTGCCAAGGTGACGATCGCGGAAGTTGAAGAGCTGGTCGACGTCGGCACGCTCGATCCGGACATGGTCCACACGCCCAGCGTGTTCGTGAATCGCATTTTTCAGGGCTCGACCTTCGAAAAGCGCATCGAGCGGCGGACCGTGATCAAGGCTTCTTAGGCGTCAGTCGCCGGTCTTCCGCCAGGCAGAGCGCTCGAGAATCGCGGTACACTGGCATCGAAGCAACGGTAGCGACTGCATTTTCACTAGGGCCTCAATGCCAACGACTAACGACCAACGACCAACGATTCTCCCGAAACCTCCCAAAGATACCGAGAAGCGCGACCGCATCGTAAAACGCATTGCGCGCGAGCTGCGCGACGGGTTTTACGTCAACCTGGGCATCGGGTTGCCGACGCTGGTGGCCAACTGCGTGCCCGCGGGAATGCACGTGGTCCTGCAAAGCGAGAATGGCATGCTGGGCATCGGACCGTATCCGATCGAAGGGCAGGAAGACGCCGACCTCATTAACGCGGGCAAGGAGACGGTCAGCGAACTGCCGGGCACGGCGTACTTCTCGAGCGCGGATTCCTTCGGCATGATTCGCGGCGGGCACATCGATCTCAGTGTTCTTGGGGCGATGGAGGTGGACGAGCAAGGCAACCTCGCCAACTGGATGATCCCCGGAAAGATGGTAAAAGGCATGGGCGGCGCCATGGACCTGGTTGCGGGCGCGCGGCGCGTGATCATCGCGATGGAACACACCACGCGGGATGGGCAGCCGAAGATTCTGCAGCAATGCACGCTGCCCCTCACTGGTGTGAGAGTTGTAAATACGATCGTGACTGAAATGGCGTACATGGAAGTCACGCCCACCGGATTGGAGCTGCGCGAGATCGCGCCAGGACTGAGTGCCGAAGATGTGCAGCGGGTCACGCAGGCGAAACTTTCCGTGAGTCCCTCACTCAAGGTCTTGGAAGGATGAGCGTTCGCCGCCAAATGCGTGAAAACCTGGCGCGAAACTACCGTTTTCACCCGATGCCCCGCTCCTGGCGCTGTCCCTAGACTGGTTAGCAGTCCATCGAGTTCAATTCCAGGAGAGCAATGTGAAACGTTTCTTAACGTGCGGAGCCGCGTCGCTGGCACTGTTGTTGGGTGTAGCGTTCGCGCAAGACAGCGCTAAGCAAGACATCAAGGACGCCGGGCACGAAACCAAGCAGGCGGCTAAGGACACCGGCCACGCCACCAAGAAGACCGCGAAGAAGGCAGGCCACAAAGTGAAGAAGGGCACTCACAAGGCCGCGCATAAGGTGGAAGAAAAGACGCAGTAGAACGCTAAGCCTTGAGGAAATAGGGGCGCCGCGGGCGCCCCTTTTCTTTGTCATCGCGAGTCTTGGTTTCTGGTGAGAGCGAGATTGGCAACCGTCGGCCCTAGTTAGAGCCCATTCGAAGGAAGGTGTGGTAGAGGAATCTGCTCATCCGAACTCTCTTGCGTAGGCAGGAGGCCTATCCGGAAGGCGGCACCAGCCTCTGGATATGCCACCACCACCAGGCCGTGAGCGCGGTTAGGGCGAGAATTCCGGCACTGCACACGTCTGATACCACCGCCACCATCGACTGTCCCCACGCTTCGCGCTTTATCCCACGAGCCAGTAGAACGATGGCAGTCACCTGGCACACCACGAATGCCAGGAATCCAAACGTAATGAACGCTTCTGCGAAGCCGCCGGCGACAGCCGCCAAACCGGTAGCCCTTTCCTGGCTGATTCCTCGAAACGCGCTGAACATGCTTGGACCGATGGCCAACAACAACGGCACCCACGCCAGTCCGAGTCCCCACACAAAACGCTTCTTGTCCTGATCCATGGACGCAAAGCCTCGCACGTTTGCCGTTCCTCAGCAACGCGAATCCCCTGCGGAGCTGATCCGGGGGTAGCCGACAGCGCACCGCTCCGCCCGTTCTGTGTTTTTCTGCGAGAGCCCCGTCCACACCACGACGTTCTGCTGTCGCTGGCCCTCTGACGCCCAATGCGGAGCGCGGGAATTTCGTTTTTGGGTCGGGCATTCTGCAGCCGGCGGAATGACGAATTGACAAACCGAAGCAAACGGCTCCGTTTCTTGAGTTTAGCGGTTGAGCAATAGATGTGAGGGAGGTGATTTGGGGGGTATCGACACGGTTGGCTTTTCTGCGCAAGCTGACCGCGTTTTGGCGCGCAGGCCACATTCTGAGATGCTCGGCGACCTCAACAACCAAGCGGGCAAGAGAAGGCAACTGGCGCACGGGCACCGGAGGCTGACTATGCAACGGCGGACCACGATACAGATTTCAGCGTTTGTTCTGGCGATCGTCGTGGTGTTCAACAGTGCTAGGCCCGCATTGCTCGCGCTGGAGCTTCCCGAAGGAGTTCCGGCGGAGAGCGCTGAACAGAAGAAGGCGGCCAGGGCCAAGGTTGAAGTAACCCGGCGCGGAGTGGGCCACAAAGCCCGCGTGCGCGTGAAGTTGCAGGACAAGCACGAGTTGAAGGGAGTCATCACGCATATCGACGAGGATTCGTTCCAGGTGCTGGTGGACGCGGACGGGCTCGATCCACAAAGCGCCCAGGACCGCCTGATCACCATCCGCTACTCAGAAGTCGAGAAGGTTCGTGGCCCGAGATCATGGGCGGCGAGCATTGCGATCGGAGTGGGCATGACGATCGCGACCATTGCGGCACTGGCTGTGATCGTCTATGCGGAAATCCACAAGCACGACCCCCTGTTACTAGTCGCGCAAAATTCCTGAGGGAGGCTATCGATGGGCTTATCAAAACAAATTCTTTGGGGCATCACAATCAGCATTTGCGGAGTGGTCTTGCTGCGGGCGCAGTCGGTGGAAACAAAACCGAGTGCGGCGGACAGTCTGCGGACCTTCAAGACGATTTATGTGCAGTCCAAGACGCCGCTTGCAAAGCCGGAGATGCTGGCGGGCGAACTTCAGAAGAGCAGTGATTTCGATAACTGGGGAATGTCCATTACCAGTGATCCCGTCGACGCCGACGTCATCGTCGAAATGGACCACCAGCCGGGCTGGTTTTACTACACGTACAAGATGACGCACCGGTCCAGCGGTGTGGTGCTCGCGGTGGGCCGGGTGGACGCCTGGGACGGCAAGTACGCCGCGGCAAAGATTGCCCAGGCGCTGATGAAGCGCTGTGCGGCAGTCCGCAAGGCGCCCAAAGGCAAGTAACCGGTAAGCCGGGCCGAATCCGGGATGCAATTCGACGCCGTAGAACGTGCAGCCTGTCCGAATTTTTGCGGAGGAGATCTCTCAATGAAAACCATCTGCTGTTGTCTGGTTGCAGTCCTGATGTTGAACACGTACAGCCTCGCGGAGGGTCGGCCCGACAGCCTACCGGTCGCGACGAGCAATGCTCAGCAGGCTGAAAAAATCAAAGCGGAAGTCGAGCGGCGGGGCGCGGGGGAGAAGTCTCGCGTCAAGGTCAGGCTGCGCGATAAGACCGAAGTGAAAGGGCACATCAGCCAAATCGACGCCACCTCGTTTCAGGTAACCGACGATAAGACCGGGAAAGTGATGACGCTTGCCTACGCTGATGTCGAGAAAGTTGGCGGGCGTGGCATGTCGAGGAACACAAAGATGGTGATCTTCATTGGAGTGGGGGTGGCCGCGACCGCAATCATTCTCGGGATACTCGCGGCGGCGCTCAACCATTCGTAGCGCAGTGGCCAGAGCGGCCACAGGAATTTCCCAAGGACAACTGCAAGGCGGTGCTCGGGCAGCGAGGGGGGTGCTTTTGTGCAATTTGGAGGCAGTTCACTCCGATGAGGAGAGTTATGAAAAAGACATTGCTGTTGATGATTGGTCTCCTGGTGTTTTGCTCGCCATCGATCGCGCAAGATTTTAAGTCGGTCGAGGTCTTTGGCGGGTATCAGTTTGCGCATGCCCAGCCGAACGCGAACGGCAATGGCTGGAATGTCGCGCTTACTGGAAATCTCACCCGCTCCATCGGAATCACGGGCGACTTCAGCGGCAACTACGAATCCGGGTCGTCGCTCTACACCTACATGGTCGGGCCAACCTTCTCGCTGCGCACGGAGCGTGTCACGCCCTTTGCACATGCGTTATTCGGAGGCGCTCACGCTAACGGGTTGAACGCATTCTCCATGGCAATCGGCGGTGGCTTGGACGTGAATGCTGGGGAGCATGTTGCGATCCGCGTGATCCAGGCGGACTGGCTCTCGTTCCGTCGTTCGGGCGAGAGCAGCAATGGGAATGTCCGGGTGTCGGCGGGCTTGGTGTTTCGCTTTTAAAAGAAGACGCGAACGGAAGCGCCCCTGGACACGTCCCGGCCATGTCAGTTTTCAAATTCAGAATAAATAAAGAGGAGACATCCAATGTCAGACGATTTGATGAAACGGAGTCACAAGCGGAACACGGTTTGCGGAGCGTTACTGGCGCTGAGCATGTTTTCGGGCGTTGCCAGGGCCGCCGACGTTACAGTCGACTGCACAGGTGCAACAGCCGGAGCTTTCACCAGCATTAGCGCGGCCTTGGAGACGCTCGACCGGCAAGGGCCAAACACAATCTTCCTGCTGCCCGGCCAGTGCGTCGAACCGGTGCGGATCATTGACCGGGAGCGTCTCACGATCGACGCTTCTCCCCGGGGGAATGCGTGGGCAGTGAGTCCGGACGGCAGTCCGCCCATCGTGATCTCAGGATCGCACGGAATCAGCTTGATCCAGATGGGAGCGACCGGAGGTAACTTCAACGGCATTCTCATCAATCGACATTCCGAAGTATCCCTTCTCGGGATGACGATTCAAAACAACGGCGGCAACGGAGTGGTGGTAAGAGGGGGCTCTACAGTTTTGTTTGGCGACAACAATATCAGCCTTAACGGGGCCAACGGTGTCAACGTCGTGGAAAACTCTGTGGGTACCTTCACGGGAAGCGCTCCCGGAGAGAACGGCATGCTGGCGGAACATAACGGAGAGAACGGGCTGCGCTGTTCCTACGGAGCTACCTGCTTCGTGCTGGGATTCGTGTCCGCCCAGAACAACGGAGTGGCTGGCCTGTCGGTGTCAAACGGCGCGCGTGTACAGGTTAACTCCGACGATGGTCCGAACACATTTCAGGGAAACACCTTTGCGGGGATTGCGGTAGCTCGAAACTCGACAGCGTTTATCGTGGGAGCACAGCGAACATTCGTGCAAAACAATCCAGGTATGGGACTCGATGTGGAGGGGAATGCCAGCCTGGTACTGTTTGACACGACGGTCAGCAACAACCAGCAGGCGGGTTTGTCGGCGGTACGCCTGTCGCTGGCAGAATTCGGCGGAAACAACGTCTTCACAGGCAACGGCACAGCGGACCTTTCCTGCGATTCCACGTCCCTCTTTAGCGGAGACTTGGCTGGCACAGGAAAAGTCAACTGCAAACGCATCGAGCAGGTGAAGGGACCACCGCGTCACGGACGGGCCGATGAGTAATGTTTGCGAGAGAGTGGGGTCCCCACTCTCTGAAGCCTGGGCGATAGGGGTGGGATATCACTCACCCCACCCTTATCAAGGGCAGATAGGGGATCCAAGGAGGAAGATCACCTGTAACCGCCAGTAACTACTGTCCCCCGCCCTACTTCAACACCACCTCCTGCAGTAGCTCCGAACTGATAATCTCCCGGATCTCCGCCCGCTTCTCACCGAGGTCCTGCGCTTGCGCCTTGCCGCCCAGAATCTTGTCGCGCACGGCTTCGCCTTTTGCGGTCGCTCCGTCGAGTGCGGCCCAGTTCTTGTACTGGATGGCGACGCAGATGTCCCAATCGTCCGGACTGTTCTTGGTCTGCTTCAGGAATACCTTGTAATCGGTGATCATGCCCTGCTTCTTCTGCTCTTCGATCACGGGCTTGGTCGACTGGCGGAGGCTGGTCAAGTAGGCGTCGATCTTGGTGGGCTTAACCCGGATCAACTGAACCCTCCAGACTGGACCTTCGGTGTAGTGCTCCTGTGCAAACAGACTCGGAACCACCACGACCAACATCATTAACCACCCGAATACTCTCTTCATACTCGATTCTCTCCCCAAGCAAAGTTAAACGGCGCGGAGCATCATACGCTGATCGTTTGCAAAGCCACGCAAATTTCTTTTTCCAGCCCTGAGGGAAAACTGCTCGGTTTTGCGCATTACCAGTCAGAGGATGACTTGAGCGCCAACCAACCGGTTGCGCGCCGCCGTCATTCTTCCCCTCTCTAGAAACCGAATGAAGATTTCCTCTCTTTCGGCCGGAGCTGCAAATCTCCGGCGGAACGCGCCGTAGCTCGTACAAAATTTAAGGAGGAATCCATGATTCCGCTCAAGAGAAGTCTCTCGCTCGCATTCGGTCTGGTCGTTCTGGCCACCGTCGCTGTTTTGATCACCACCGGCACGGTCGGCGCCAGCCCCAGCCTGACCTCGATCAATGCCGCCCCACCCACACCCAGTATCCCGGTGAATGTGACGAACACGCCGCTGGCGGTGAACGGCACGGTGAATGCCAACATCACAAACACACCAACGGTGAATGCCAATATCGCTGGAGTAGTAAATGCCAACGTCAGCACATCCGCCAATGCACCTCTCTACGTCGACACCGACCAGGATGCGCGCAATGGATTCAATGCGTCGTGCGGTACAGGAGATGTGGACCCGGTGTACGGTCAGGGGAGTTGTACGCTCTTTACGATCCCGACGGGGCGGGAAGTCGTAATTGAAAGCATCGCCTGTCAAAGCATATTGGTTTCGGGAGGCATCCCCGGGCAAGCAAACCTGGTGGTTCCGAACCTGACTGCGGGTCCAATGCCGAGCGGCCAAGCTTATCTCGTGGATATTGGTCTCAGCAAGGCCGCCAGTAACCAATATTTCGATATCTACCGATTCATGTCGCCGTACCGGGTTTACGCCTCGGCATCGGACCAGGGAGGCGTCAATGTCGGTCTATTCTTCCGGACCGACTATTCACCCGCCGCTCCGCAAGGTCTATCTTGCACCGTCTCGGGCCATATGGTGCGGTGATACATCACGCGTGCCCGCAATCTGTGGCACCCACAAACGCAAACGGGATCATTGCTTTTCGCGATGATCCCGTTGGCGTGGTCGTCCTTTGGAATAAGCTTCTAGCTGCACCCGCTGGTCGATCCGCAGCTCATGCAGCGGTAGCACGATCCGTTGCGCGTCATGATCGCGCCGCAATAATGGCAACTGGGCGCGTCGCCCAAATCGACGATCGAGGACAAGGCATCAGCGGCGTGAACTGACCCTGATCTGGACTCGGGTGTGCGGGTTTCTGACGATCCGTGAATATCTCCGACGCCCTCTGCGGACGGCGTTGGATGCGGCAAGCCGCCAGCCTTCAAGCGCAGGTTCTCGAACAGCATCTGCTGCTGGCCAGTGAGGAAACGCACCTGCAGCCAGCGGAAGATGTAATCCATGATCGACTTGGCGAAGCCGATCTCTGGATTGTTTGTCCAGCCGCTGGGCTCGAAGCGCGTGTGCGCGAACTTCTCGCAGAACAGCTTCAGCGGGACCCCGTGCTGCAACGCGATGGATACCGCGAGGGCAAAGCTGTCCATAAGGCCGCTAACGGTTGAACCCTCTTTTGCCATCGTGATGAAGAGTTCGCCCGGCTCGCCGTCGGGATAGAGACCGACGGTGATGTAGCCTTCGTGACCGCCCACGTTGAACTTGTGGGTGATGGAGGCGCGCTCTTCCTGCAGTTTGTGGCGCACGGCACGCGGAGGCGCGTTGAGGTTCTCTTCTTCTTGTGGAGCGGACACTCCTGTCCGCTGAGCGTCGTCTTTCTTCGAAAGCGCCGTTGCCGATCCCGCAGCTGACAACGGCTGCGACTGCTTGCAACCGTCGCGATAGACGGCCACCGCCTTCAACCCAAGTTTCCAGGCCTGGAGGTAGGCCTCCAGGATGTCTTCAACCGACGCGTTGTTCGGCAGGTTGACGGTCTTCGAAATCGCGCCGGAGATGAACGGCTGCGTCGCCGCCATCATGCGCAGGTGGCCCATGTACGCGATGGATCGGGTTCCCTTGGCAGGCTTGAAGGAGCAATCGAAAACGGCCAAGTGATCGTCCTTCACGTTCGGCGCGCCTTCGATAGTGCCGGTCGCGTCGATGTAGCTGACGATGGCGTCGGCCTGCTCGTGCGTGTAGCCGAGTTTGAAGAGCGCGGTGGGCACGGTGTTATTCACGATCTTGATCATCCCGCCGCCGACCAGCTTCTTGTACTTCACCAGCGCCAGATCCGGCTCAATGCCGGTAGTGTCACAATCCATCATGAAGCCGATCGTGCCGGTGGGAGCAAGCACGGTCACCTGGCTGTTGCGATAGCCGAACTTCTCACCGTGGGCCAGGGCCTCATCCCAGCATTGCTTGCTGGCTTCGTAGACCGCCGCAGGGACGTTCGCCTTGTTGATGTTGTTGACCGATGCGCGGTGCATACGGATCACGTCGAGGAAGGGTTCGCGATTGATGTACCAGCCCGGGCAAGCGGCGCCGGGCATCACGTTGGATCCGAGATTCGTTTCGGAGAGACTCTTCTGCGTTGGCTCGGTTGCGGGCGCGAGCGGCTCGCAGAGCTCGGCAATGCGCGAGGACTGCAGATATGCCTCACCGCACATGATCGCGGTCACGCATGCGGCATAGTCGCGTCCGGCATCGGAGTCATATGGAAGGCCCGCGGCCATGAGCAGCGCACCGAGGTTCGCGTAACCGAGTCCGAGAGGACGATAGTCGTGCGAGTTCTTGCCGATCATCTCGGTGGGGTAGCCCGCGTTGTCGACCAGAATTTCCTGCGCCGTGATCAGCACATCAACCGCGTGCCGATAGGCTTCCACATCGAAGGTGCCGTTGGGAGCGAACTTCAGCAGGTTGAGGCTGGCCAGGTTGCAGGCCGAGTCATCGAGAAACATGTACTCGCTGCAAGGATTGCTGGCGTTGATACGGGCGGTGTTCTTCGAAGTGTGCCAGCGGTTGATGGTGGTATCGAACTGCATGCCGGGATCGCCGCACTGCCAGGTCGCTTCGCTGATCTTGTGCAGCAGGTCTTTGGCTTTGTAGGTGTTGATGACTGCTGCGTCGCGAATGGCGCGCGTAGAGAAATCCGTGTCGCGCACAACCGCGTACATGAAGTCGTCGGTCACGCGCACGCTGTTGTTGGCATTCTGGAAGAAGATCGAACTGTAGGCTTCGGCATCGGGCGACGAACCGTCGTACCCGGCCTGCACCAACGACCAGGCTTTCGCTTCTTCCTTGGCCTTGCAATCGATGAAGTCGACGATATCCGGATGGTCGATGTTGAGGATGACCATCTTGGCGGCACGTCGCGTCTTGCCACCCGACTTGATGACGCCGGCAAAGGCGTCAAAGCCTTTCATGAAGCTGAGCGGACCGCTGGCCGTTCCACCGCCGCTGAGGCCTTCGGTTGAGGAACGCAGCGGGGACAGGTTGGTTCCCGTGCCGCTGCCCCACTTGAAGAGCATGCCTTCGGTCTTGGCGAGTGTGAGGATCGAGTCGAGCGAGTCCTTTACCGAGTTGATGAAGCATGCCGAGCACTGCGGCGTCTTGTAACCGGTGACTGAGAACTCGACGCGGCCGAGTTCGTGATTCCAGTGCCAGTTCTGCGCGTCGGAATTGGGCTCGATGCGGTCACAGCCCACGTTGAACCACACCGGCGAGTTGAAGGCGGCGTACTGGCGCAGCAGAATGTGGGAAAGTTCGTCATGGAAGGTGGCCGCATCTTCGTCGCTGCGGAAATATCCGTCGGCCTTGCCCCAGTCGCGGATCGTTTCGGCGACGCGCTTTACCAGTTGGCGAACGCCCGTCTCGCGCTCCGGCGTGCCGATCGTTCCATGCAGGTACTTCGAAGCCACGATGTTGGTCGCAGTCATCGACCAATCTTTTGGAACTTCGACATCTTTCTGTTCGAAGATCACATTTCCCTGGGAATCGGTGATCTGTGCCACACGGGATTCCCATTCGATTTCTTCGTAGGGAGAAACGCCGGGCTTGGTAAACAGACGACGAAACTGCAGGCCGGGGGCCTTTTTCTTGCTGGGAACAACAGCGG
Source organism: Acidobacteriota bacterium (assembly GCA_046728215.1). Lineage (GTDB taxonomy): Bacteria > Acidobacteriota > Terriglobia > Terriglobales > Acidobacteriaceae > Gp1-AA133. Next base: position 84,357 of record JBKPEB010000005.1, read on the forward strand.
CCGCAACGGCCTCGGGGCTCTTCTTTTTCTCTGTCACTTCAGGCATTTCTCTCTCCTACATTAGATTCGTCAGTACCTGCAATCGATCCCATGACCGATCCCATCTTCGGCCTTTATTTACTGTCGGATACGCGATATCGCCAACAACGCGGAAGCAGCTAGAAACCTGCAGGGAGGGACGGAGGGCCGGAGTCATCCACCGATGCCCAAGAACGCAACTCCCCGTCACCTGCCGACGTCGTTTCCGGCATAGCGGCGAAGTCTCTCACCAGGCCGGTGGCCAGCTCGGCGGAGGATGAAAGCCACTGGTTCAGGGTTTGGCAGATTCCCTGCCGATAAATCCCGTCGCTCACCGTGGTGAAGCGCACGAAACAGCGTCCCGACGCGAGCCGTTCTCGCAGCGGGCTACGCGGCGAGAAATGCTGGCTCAGCGTGACGCAGAGGTCTTCCGTCTCCGCGATCTGGAACACGGCGAGGATCCGTTTGCCGCCGGTGACCGGCGTCTCGCCAGGCGCGACCACCTCTTCGGCCAGCGTGTAGATGCCGCCCGCGCTTGGAACCAGCAAAAGACTGAAGTTGGACTCGCAACGGAACCAACGGGTCCACTGCAATCGCCGATAGTCCACCGACATTGCAAAGCCATGCCGGGCCAGCGAATCGTCAACGAGGCGAGCAATACCTTCCATCAGGGCTCCACAGAACAGATCTTGGGTGCTACGGGTGCCCGGGCACAGTGGCCCTGACACGCCATCAACTGTGTTGTGGGGTAGCCCGGCGACTGAGAACGTTGAACGGAGACACCAAAGGCTCGACCCCCTCTATCGAAATAAATGGTCAGCAATTCGTCTGTGACAGATGAACACGCCGACCGCCGTCTTCTGTTTCGGAAAACTCGAACCGGAACAGCCAGCTCACTGCATTTTCAAAGCTGTGCGTTCCCCCAGGGGATATCCGGCACGGCCGGACGAGGGAACGGCCACCGCACAAGCTCATCCGCCGCTAGAGCGGATACCCGTGATCGAGGCTCCAGTTTGCACAAAGAAACTGAAAGCCTCCGCTAAGAGGGGCGCCCTCAGGTCACCTCGGCCGAAAGACCACCCCTGGTTTCCCTGACTTGCCGCCGCGTGCAGCGGAGGCAATTTCATGGCTTATGGGAGTGCAACAGTACGCCCGTATGTTGGGGCTGTCAATAGCCCAGTACTACCTATTGTATCCCAAGCAATTAACCTCCCTGACGACCCTTATTTCCACAGCCCTTTCCACTGCGATTTCTCCTGTCTGTAGGTCCTTTAAGTGGAAGGCCTTAGACGCCCTACAGCCGGCATTCAACGTCAGGAAGCGCACGATCGCTCCGCTGACCTTCGCCGGCTCACTTTCTGAGTCCGCAATGAGGGGGACGGAAGACACTGCGGTGAGTGCGGTTTCAATGTGCCGCAGACCCGTTCGTCCTCCGCTGGGTAGTTCTCACGAGACAGCAAATCAGAAGGCAGCAAGGCTGCAATCAGTACAGCCAGCGGCCATGGGTCCGCCGGCTGATCCATTGGGACGTAGATGTCTTCGAAGATTTCACGAGGCGCGATGCGTCTTGATCCATCCGAGGAGAGCACAAGGTAATCGCCGACCACGCCGGAGTGTTCACGTCCTATGCAGTCGACGAAGCGGAGTGGCTGGTCCAGTTGCTTGGCACGGATCAGGAAGCGGGTGCGATAGGTTTGCCATTCACTTCGCATTTCTTTCACAAGTCGGCATCCTTCGGGGGAGGAGGGATGGTCGATGTCTGAGTGTTAAGTCTGCTTACCGGGACGACGTTGCGCGCACTCAGCAGAGTTCGAGCGATGAGTTGCGACCACCGGGGCTGGATGCGATCACGCTCACCACAGTTTCGTTCGAGAGTGTGGCGAATCTACTCGGGCGCAGGTCTCGGGTCAATTCCATATGTTTGGTGCAACCGGAGAAAAGTTGCACGAGGATACTGTGCAATCCTCAGCCTCAAGCAAGAGTTTCAGGAGCAGCGGGAAACCGCGCCAATCGGATGAATTTCGATGAGGTCGATGACTCCAGGAAAAATCTGATACACTCGCCCGCCGGATTTCCACAGCGAGAGCACAGGAAATGCAGAAAGGGCGGTCGTCAGTCGCCAGAACTGATGCGATTCTCCAAGAGCGTTCTTGTGATAGGGAGCGCGAAAGTCTCGAGTCAAAAATCATTGACCACAGAGGAGACGGAGGGGCATAGAGGGCCAGGATATTGGTTTTGACTTCCCCTGTGCATCTCTGTGTCTCCTGTGGTGAACGAATTTCGCCGCTTACCGCATGCCCATCGACTTCGAGCATGCAAAATTCTTGGTCAACAGCATTGCTCATATTTCGCAATCAGCATTTCTTTTGCGCAAGGAGATCCTTTCATGACCTACCATGCATGGCTTCGCGGATTCATTCTGGGGATGATGATTCTCGGCGCGGCTGCCTTCAGTTCGGCACAGCAATCCAAGATGCCCGATCAGTTTGTCTATATTCGCTGCGGAAATTTGATCGATGGCACAACCGGTCAGCCGCGCTCGAATGTCACCGTCATCGTGAAGAACGATCGGATCACGGAAATAAAGAACGGCATGGCCGACGCAAGCAACAATCCAGGGACCGTCATCGATTTGTCGCGGGAGACTTGTCTGCCCGGATTGATCGACACTCACACCCATGTTCTCCTGCAGGGCGATGTCACGGCGGCAGACTATGACGAGCAGTTACTCAAGCAATCTACCGAATACCGCGCGATCCTTGCGACCGTCAACGTGCGGCGGGCGCTGGAGTATGGCTTCACGACCATTCGTGATGTGGAAACCGAAGGCGCAGGCTACGCCGATGTTGACGTGAAGAAAGCCGTTAACGAGGCCATGATTCCGGGGCCAAGAATGCAAGTCGCGACTCGCGCGCTGGACGTAACGGGTGCGTATCCGTTGCTGGGTTATGCGCCAAATGTTCCGGTGCCGCACGGCGTACAGGTGGTTGACGGCGCGGACGAGGCGCGCAAGGCGGTACGCGAGCAGATTTCGCACGGCGCCGACTGGATCAAGGTGTACAGCGATCGCGGCTACAAGGTGCGGGCGGACAAAGTGCTTGACGATATTCCGACCTTCACCATGGAAGAACTGAAAGCCATCGTCGACGAGGCGCATCGCGAGCGGCGCAAAGTCGCGTCGCACGCCATCGGGGTGCATGGCGTGCACAATTCAGTGGAGGCCGGCGTCGACTCGATCGAACACGGGGACTACATCGCGGACGAAGATCTGAAGACGATGCTGGCGCACGGCACTTTCTACGTGAACACGATTTATGTCGGCGCCTATGTAGCCGAAGGACGCGCGGCAGCGGGTTCGCCGGTCTGGGTTGAGATGCTTTCCATTCACGAAGACACTTTCCGGCGTGCTCTGAAGTCCGGTGTGAAGATCGCATTCGGAACGGATGCCGGTGGGTTCCCGTGGACCATCAATCCCGCGAAAGAGTTCGATTACATGGTGAAGTGGGGCATGACACCGGCGCAGGCGATCCGGACGGCAACGGCTTCGGCGGCTGAACTGCTTGGTTGGTCTGACCAGGTGGGGACGCTCGAGGCGGGCAAGTTCGCAGACATGGTCGCCGTGCCTCAAGATCCGTTGAAGGACATCACCGCGCTCGAGCACGTCGACTTCGTGATGAAGGGTGGCGCCGTTGTTAAGAAGCCCTGAGTCACGAAGAAGCCCGGCAGTTAGATTTCTCCCGGTTCGCCTGGCTCGGGCTCTCTCACGGGTATATCTGGATTTTCAGGTCCCTCCGGCGGCGGCTCCTTAATGGGTGGAGGCATCGGCTCGGCGGGCGTGCGCAATCGGACAAGTAATTCCATGGCTTCAGGTTCCTGATCAGCCTTGGATGCACTGCTCCGAATGAACGAAGGATATTTCTTCGCGGTGACGCAAAAGTGGATTTGACCGGCGAAGGTTCTCACCGGTCTTCCATCCACAAAACACATCCTACATTCGGGTCATTGTGAACTTGCCGCCACCACTGCAGCCGGCGCTTCCGGCTAGTATCCACGTGCCGGAGATTCTGCTTCCGCTAACAGTTCCAGTCAGGGTCAGCGCGTTACCTCCGGGCGAGCCGGATAGAACGTTCATGCCAAACTGCCCTGACACGTTGCCATTGAAATCCCCGCTAAGGGCGAACGTACCGCTTTCGGTTTCTCCGGAAACAAAGCAGGGAGAGTCGGTGGAGAAGCGAAAGCTGTTCACGGTGAAGTTACCGCTCGAGCCCGCTGCCAGCAGCGAGGTCGTGAAGGCAAAGACTTGACCTCCGCTGTTGTCGGTAAGGGTTGCGTTCCAGTTGCCCGTTATATTCGCAGAATTCTTGTCTGATCCACATCCCACGGTAAGCAGGCCCAATCCAAGCAATAGGACCACCACGAGTTTTCTCATGAATGGAAAAACTCCTTTTTCGACTTGAGTTGTGTGGGATGGGCACTAAGAAAGATGCTGGGTTTGGCCGTAGGGCTGTAAGGGGAAACTCCTAGCTCGGGAGAATTAGGCGATAAAAAGTGGAAGGCCTTGACGAACGCCAAGGCCTTCCACGACAAACCTCTAGCCGCATCGTGTCTCAGCGATGCGCGAGCGCTGGTTCTTTCGCGCTCTTGAACACCTGGTAACGTTTGTTAATCTCGTCCCAGTTCACAACGCTCCACCAGGCCTGCAGATATTCGGGGCGGCGGTTGTTGTACTTAAGATAGTAGGCGTGCTCCCACACGTCGTTGCCGAGGATGGGGTGCAGTCCCTGACTTATAGGATTGTCCTGATTGGGCGTAGTAATGATCTGCACTTCACCCTTGGCATTGCCGGCGAGCCATACCCATCCGCTGCCGAACTGCTTTACGCCGGCCTCGTTGAACTTCGTCTGGAAATCTTTGAAGTGACCGAACGTCTTGGAGATCACCTCGGCGATTGGTCCGGAGGGTTCGCCGCCGCCTTTCGGCTTCATGATCTGCCAGAACATGGTGTGGTTGACGTGGCCGCCGCCGTTGTTGCGAACCGCGGCACGGATATCTTCGGGAATAGCATTGAGGTCGCGAATCAGGTCCTCAGCGCTTTTGGATTGCAGGTTGGGGTATTTCTCCAGCGCGGCGTTCAAGTTCTTCACGTATGCGGCGTGGTGCATATCGTGATGAAGATGCATCGTCTTTTCATCAATCGTGGGCTCGAGAGCCGCATAGTCATACGGCAGATTCGGTAGTTCATGCGCCATGATGTTTCCTCCAAAACCTTAAAGATGACGGGAGTCGGAACGGGGATTCAGTGGGGACATTATATATGCCAGGACAGGTCACGGGTGGCAGGTCTCAGGTCTTGGATTGGGGATCCGATGCGAAGTTCGAAAATTAGTTCTTGGATTTCTTCTCTGTGTCTCTGTGACTCTGTGCTGAATGGACTTCTGCGGTGGTCCCGTCTAGCGCGATGCCGTGTCGTTCTTAGGAGCGGTGACGTAGACGGGATTGGCAAAGATCCAGAGCGTCCAGCGATGCCATCCCGTGAAGCCGGGCTGCCGAAGGTAGGCTTCTGTCCGGTAGCGCCCCGGACCGGGTAGGGGCAGCTCGACCGATCGAGTTTCCTGCTTCAGAATTTCGTGGCCATCGCGCAGCACGCGAATCATAGGCACACCCGGCGATGACATCACCTTGATGTGCAGGACATCGGTGGAGTTCCATGCGATCGATTCGCCCGGGCCGGCTTCGCCTGCGCTCGAAGAAACCATCTGCGCAAAACCGTCAGCCGGCGCGAGCGCGTCCACCGCGCAGAACGAATGTCCGGACTGAATGGCGGCCAGAATTGCTTCGGCTCCGGCGTGGTCGGGATCTTGGCCGGGTGCGCTCTGCAAGAGCACATGCTGGCGGGCCAGGCTAAAAACGGAGAGGTAGCTCGGAAAGTGAGCCAGGCTCCAACGATCAACAAGAACGTTCGCGTGGGCGTCCGATCCGCAGAGGCCGGCCACCGGTCGCTGGGCGAGCAGATCATCCCACTTGGCGAAATTCTCCTCGGGCGTTCGGGCGAGCCGCAGAAGCGCGAGACGGGAATTTATGGGATAAAGCATGGCAGCCACCGCGATGTCGAACACGGTATTGCGTCGCCACACTGCATCATCGTTGAAAATCTCGACGCCATCGTAGTCGTTCGCGCCCCAGTCGGACCAGCGATCGCGCAAGCCGAATGGATGGGCAATGACATTGACGGCGCCGCTGCGACGCGAGGACGCCATCAGCGAGCGGGTGTCGAATCCTGAACCACGGTGCCAGCGACTGTCGGAAGTTCCCAACGCCAGATAGTGTCCGGCGGCCGTGCTGACTTCCTCTCCATCAATGACAGCGAACTCCGGCGGATCCGCGGCAGCCACTTCCGCGTCGGAGAGCGTGAGATTGTGATCGGTGATCGCGAGAAACGACAGATCCGCATCTTTGGCGGCGGCGATTACTTGCGGCAGACTGCCGCTACCGCATGACGCGTTGGTGTGCACATGAATGACACCGATGCGCTCGCCCTTGGCGGGGGTGCCGGCCAGATTGGGCAGCCGGGTCAGCCATCCATCCAGCACCACCACAATGACGAAGATGACGAATATGGCCGTGAGAACATACACGGCGCTGCGAAGCAGCTTCCTTTTTGGGGCAATGATAGGGTACGCTCCGGCATCCTGTTGCGCGGGCGCCGAAGTCGTAGCAGGTGCTGCCTGGAGCGTCGAACTCAAATTCTGCCGAGTGTGATCTTGCGCATGATCAGTGTCAAGTGAAAACAACCCAAGGATATTGCAAGCCTAGGAGATCTGGCATGAAGATGTCTACCCTGCTTTGTACTGCGATTCTCTTCATAGACGCCACTGCTCACGCGCAGGTTGCTCCCGATCCCGGATTGCTAGCCGAGATCAACAAAATCAGAGCGGTCGACAATCACACGCACGTGAGCAAAGTCGTCGGCCCTGGGGAATCGGACAGAGATTTTGACGCGTTGCCTTGCGCTGTGATCGAGGGTGGTGCAGACACTCTGGCGGCGCGTACCGACAATCCCCAGTTTCTTGAGGCGTGGCGTGCAATGTATGGATACCTGTATGACGATCGTTCGCCGGAGCACGTGAAGGAATTTGTGGCCGCACGCGAGCGAGTCATGCGTGAGAAGGGCGACCAGTTCCCGGCTTGGGTGCTCGATCAAATTGGCATTGAGTACATGCTGGCAAACCGTGTGGCCATGGGCCGAGGCCTTAACCCGCCTCGATTCCTGTGGGTTCCCTTTGACGACGGGTTGCTGGCGCCTTTGAATCCAGCTTCCGTCGCCGACACCCCCGACAAGAAAGTTTTCTACGAACAGGAAGCCACAATTCTGAAAACATACTTATCGCAGGCTGGGCTGAAAGAGGTTCCGGCGACACTCGACGACTACCTATCCAAGGTAGTTACGCCGACTCTCGAAGCGCAGAAAAAAGCGGGTGCGCCGGCCATCAAGTTTGAAGCGGCCTACTTGCGGCCGTTGAATTTCGGCCCTCAGACTTCGCCCGAGGACAATGCGAAAGCGCGCGACATCTACTCGCGATACGCAAAGGGCGGGGCTGCTTCGCGAACCGATGTGCTGCAGCTTCAGAACTTCCTGTTTCGAATAATCGCGAAGGAAGCTGGACGGCTCGGGCTGGTGGTCCACATTCACACCGGACAGGGCTGCGGAAATTATTTTGATCTCGCCGGGGCGCGGCCAACGGAACTGGAATCCATTTTGGATGATCCTTCGCTACGCAAAACAAGTTTCGTTCTCTTGCATGGTGGCGCCGGTCCTTACACGCATGAGGTGGCTGGGTTGCTTTCAAAACCCAACGTGTATGCGGATTTTTCCGAACAGGACTTCCTGATTCCTTCCCGTCCCCTGAGCACTGTCATTCGTGAATGGCTCGAGTGGTATCCCGAAAAAGTGTTATACGGAACCGACCTGGCGCCCGGCCCTCCGGTGCAGGACTGGGATGTGATCGGTTACTCGACGAATCTTACCGCCCGCAAGGCGTTGGCGATGGCACTGACCGGGATGATCAATGACGACGAAATCACTCGAGCCCGCGCGCTGGAATTGGCTCGCATGGTCTTGCGTGGGAATGCGGTGAGATTGTATGGACTGAAGGAGTAGCCGGCAGGAGTCGACTACCGCCGAAGGTAGCTTTCTTTTTGCCTACCTTTTGACCTGCAACACGCCGGCACCCTCAATCCGGCTGTGCTTCAAATCTTGCAGGGCGCGATTGGCATCCGCTAGCGGATAAACTTCAATGCGTGGCCGGATCGGGATTTCCGCGGCCTGCTGCAGAAAATCACGGCAATCCTGGCGCGTGCTATTGGCAACGCTGCGCAGAATGCGCTCCTGGTAAAGCAAGGCGTAGTCCATGGCCGGAATCTCGCTCATGGTGATTCCTGCGAGCGCCAATGTGCCTCCCTTGCGAAGACTACGCAACGCAAGCGGCACCAGCGCTCCCGCGGGCGCAAAAATGATCGCGGCATCCAGCGGCCGGGGAGGTTGTTCGTCCGCACTTCCCGTCCACACGGCTCCCAATTGTTCGGCCAGTTTCCTGTGAGAGCCTGCGCGTGTGAACACATGGACCTTGCATCCCTGGTGACGGGCTAACTGGAGCACAAGGTGCGCCGAGGCACCGAATCCGTAAAGCCCGAGACTCAGTCCCTTTTCCACCCCGCTCAAGCGATACGCACGGAAGCCGATGACTCCGGCACAGAGGAGCGGTGCTGCGTGTTCATCGGAAAAAACATCCGGGATGGGGTGGGCAAAGTCGGCGCGGACGGTGACGGATTCTGCGTAGCCGCCGTTCACGTGGTATCCGGTGAAACGCGCTTGCTCACACAGATTCTCGGTATGGCGTACGCAGTACGGACAGACGCCGTCGGTGGAATACAGCCATGGAATCCCGACCCGGTCGCCCAGCCGCACATTCGGAGAACCGGGCCCGATGGCATCGATGTTGCCAACGATTTGATGGCCGGGCACGATCGGCACCTTCGGTAGGCGCAAGTCGCCTTCGACGATGTGCAGGTCGGTTCGGCACACCGCACAACAACACACGCGCACACGAATCTCTCCAGGGCTTGGCTCGGGATCCGGAATCTCGCCGAGTCGCAAGGGCTGCTGGTCGATGGCCGCCGCTGAGTCGAGCAAGATTGCGCGCATACCTTATTGTAGTTTCCCGCCATCCGAATTGAGCAGCTAGCAGAATGATGACTACGGCCTCCCGTGCTCGAAGTCATTCCCATTCAGACGAGCGTTCCAAAATGCGAATTGTTGCCCTGGTTCTGTCATCGCCGCACGACATCACTTCCGCCTTCTGGCAAGCCGGCTGCAGTAAAGCCTAGTTCTGCTCCACGAACATGAAGACGTTCTAATCCAGGAGTGCACGATGAAGAAACAAGGTTGGAAGGCGGGTCTTTCCATTGCAGGCGCGGCGATCGGACTGTGTCTGGTTACGGTCCAGGGATACGCGGCCGAGCAAGCCAAGGCGGATCCCCACGCCGCAACGCCCGTGAAGGCGGAGTATGCGGGCGTGGAAACCTGCAAGACCTGTCACGAAGATCTGTTCAAGAACTTCGAAATGACGGCCCACTTCAAGACCACCAAAGCCAATGGTCACGGATGTGAATCTTGCCACGGACCGGGTGGGGCGCACGTGGAGGGCGGTGGCGATACCGAGAAGATCGTGCGTTTTGCCAAGCTTTCCCGGACCGAGGCCAATGAGCGCTGCCTCGGTTGTCACGCGCAGAAACATGAGCAACGTCACTTCAAGGCATCGTCGCATGCGAATAACGATGTTGGTTGTTTGGATTGCCACTCCCACGCATCATGCGAAGCAACCGGAATTTCTGTGGGCGCGAGCGCAATCGGAACTCTGTTACGGCTGCCACACGGCCGCCAAGGCGGACTTTGCCAAACCATTTCACCATCGCGTGCAGGAAGGACTGGTGCAGTGCAGCGATTGCCATAACGTCCATGGCACGAGCACTGTGCGCCCGGTTCGCGCCTCTGCCAGTGGCGACGAAGCTTGCCTAAAGTGCCACGCCGACAAGCGCGGGCCCTTCGTTTACGAACATGTACCGGTCAGAACCGAGGGTTGCACCAGTTGCCATACCCCGCATGGCTCGACAATACTCTTTTCACGGATGGCATTTACACGAATTCCACCCACTACGGGATGGGTTCGATCACGGTTCGTCCAACCCGCCGTCCGACCGGACAAACCGGGTACAGCATCACCAGCGTCGGGGGTTTCACGCCGCAGTTTCACCAGCTGCAGCCATACGGAACCCTCCAATACAACTACCACCAGCCGATGGCAAATCTGAGCGTGAATCTTGGGCACAACCTCGAAGCCAAGGCGGGATGGAATTACTATCAGTACGGCGAAAGGTCGTTCGTCGGGCCCACCGACCCGCGCTACTTTCACGCAAACAACGCCACTTTAGGCCTGCGCTGGGCTTTCTGATTGGCCGTTTGGATATAGTCTCGCCGACGAGAAGGAGCGCTTCGAACCCAGTTTTCAGGGTTGTCGCGCTCCCGGCGCTTCTGAAGCATCACTCCCTACCCATCCTGCAAAAACCTGGGCCACGATTCCCTTATTAGCTCTGGAGGTACATGACCTTTCTGCAATTGAGTGGGACGGCAACTTCGAAGAGAATCTCCTGAGATTTTGCGGAATTTACCGACGGAGACTGCCGTGTTCTCTCGGATTGGACTCACCCTTGCCCTGCTTTTGGCGGGCGGAACTTCGCTGCAGGCGAAGGATGTCGCGCTGATTGCGAACAAAGGAAGCGCGGTCCCATCGGTGACGATGCCGGACCTGGTCAAACTGTGCAAGGCGCAGACACCGCGCTGGCCGGACGGCAAATCCGTCACGCTAGTCGTGCGCGATCCATCGTCTGCGGAAATGCGCATGATTCTTGAAAAAATCTACGACATGAGCTCGCAGGCGGTGAACGAGCTGATCGCGACCGCAAATCACGGAAAAGGGACTCACCCCGCGATCGTGGTCGTTAGCTCCGATGATGATCTGGTTCGCAGAGTGGCTTCGACGCCGGGCGCCGTCGGACTGGTCGACGTGTACGCGATCAACAGTTCGGTCGATGTCATGAAAATTGCCGGGAAACTGCCTTTCGAGCCCGGATATCCTTTGCATGGCAATTAAGCAAATCAACCATAAAGCAGCATGACCACGAGCGCGCCCAAGACGAAGAAGACCGCACCTTACACCCGGCGCTATCCGCGTCACCCGATGGACGTGCGGATGAATGTTCAAGTTTTCCGCCAGGGTGAGGTGAGCTACTACTGGGGGCGGTCTACCGAACTTGGGCTCGACGGTATCGGAGGGACTCTCACCGGTGAACTCACGCCCGGCGAAGTGGTATCCATGGAGTTCCCGCTGCCTCTCAGCCCTTATCCTCTGAAACTGCGCGCCATTGTGCGCTACCGGATCGGTCTGCACTATGGCTTCGAGTTTCTAACGCCCACACCCGCGCAGCGACAGGCTCTCGATCGAGTCTGTCAGATGTTAGCCGCCGGATCGCAGCCGTAAGTCGCAGTTCGCGCCGAACGCGATTTCACTGCCTAATCGGGCAATGCGCCATTCATTATCAAGGAATTACCTCCGTAACTTTCTGACTGGGCGGGCACCCCCTAACATCTGTGCAAGATCGCTAAGGAGACCCTTGCCATGGGTGACGAAGTCACCCAACCAAGCCAGTCCGCGGGGTTTGTACGCGCAAAATACTTGCAGGAAGCGCTGCGGCGCGGATCTCCGCCTGTTTTCAGCACACCCCAAGACTCACTGATCCAAGAGAGTTCGCCGCCTTGGGACAGCGACCCGCTCGTTCATAAAGCCTATCTCGACCAGTTGGTAGAGTGTGCGCCGGAAGCCATCACCATCCTCGATACTTCTCACAATGTCATGCGGGTCAACTCCGAATTTGTGCGCATGTTCGGTTTCTCAGCGGAAGAAGTCCTGGGGAAGGGATTGTCCGAGTTGATCGTGCCGCTCGGACGGACGGCGGAAAGCGACTGGATCGAAGAGGCGGTGGAAAACGGACAGAAAGTTGCCCTCGAAACCAAGCGTCAACGCAAAGACGGCTCCATCGTCGACGTGTCGGTCTCGTGTGCTCCGGTGCAGGTCGGGGAAAAGCAGGTTGGCATTTGCGTTCTGTATCGAGATATTGAGGAGCACAAGCGCGCGCAAGGGCTCAGCTCGGCGTTGTACCGGATTGCCGAGCGCACCAGCTCCGCCTCCCACCTGCAAGGCTTCTATGCCTCGATTCACAACATCGTCGGCGAGTTGATGAATGCCCGCAATTTCTACATCGCCCTGTACGACCCCGCGACGCAACTGTTGACTTTTCCTCACTTCGTTGACGAGCGCGACCAGCCGCCGCCACCGCGTCGCCTGGGCCGTGGTTTAACGGAATACGTTTTGCGGACGGGTGAACCGCTCTTGGCGACGCCCGAAGTATTCGAGGGCCTCCGCGACCGCGGAGAAGTAGATCTTATCGGGTGTCCATCCCTGGATTGGATGGGCGTACCGCTGCGCACAGGCAATCAGACGTTCGGTGTATTGGTGGTCCAAAGCTATCAGGACGATATTCGTTTCGGCGAAAGGGACAAGGAAGTCCTCACCTTCGTCTCGCAGCAACTGGCAAGCGCCATTGACCACAAGCGGCACGAAGAGGCTCTGCGACACTCGGAAGCGCGCTACCGTTCGCTGGTACAAAGCGCCGTCTACGGAATCTACCGCGCCAGCGTCGACGGAAAATTCCTGGATGTGAACCCCGCGCTCATTTACATGCTGGGCTATGAATCCGCGGAGCCAGTCTTGAAGCTCGATCCACAACGCGAAGTGTTCGTCGAGCCCGCCGCGCACGCGAGCTTGATGCAGGACCTTCAGCATACTGGGCATCTCGACAGCGCCGAAGTTCAATGGAAACGCAAAGACGGTCGCGTCATTACGGTGCGCCTGAGCGGGCGCTCGGTGGACGAGGCTGATCCGGCGCTCGAAATCATCGCCGAAGATGTCACCGACCGTCGCGTTCTAGAAGATCAATTCCGGCAGGCGCAGAAAATGGAGGCCGTGGGACGGCTTGCGGGCGGCGTCGCACACGATTTCAACAATTTGCTCATGGTCGTGAGCGGCTACGCCGAAGTGCTGCTCGACGAACTGAACTCGGATGACCCCCTGCTGCCCAAGGTGCAGGCAATCCAGCAGGCTGCAGATCGCGCCACCACCGTGACACGCCAGTTGCTGGCATTCAGCCGTAAGCAACTGCTTGAACTCAAAGTCGTCGATGTGAACGCAATTGTTGCCGATATGGAGCGACTGCTCCGGCCTTTGATCGGCGAGAACATCGACCTCACCACCAAGTTGATGCCGAACATCGGCCATACCCGCGCGGACGCCGGGCAACTGGAGCAGGTCATCATGAACCTGGTCGTGAACGCAAAAGATGCCATGCCGAGCGGCGGACGAATTCTGATTCAGACCTGTGAAGAAGATCTAGACGCCGCCCGACGTGAGCATTCTCTGATCGAACCCGGCCCTTACGTCCTGCTCTCGGTCTCGGACACCGGCGCGGGCATGGACAAGGAAACGCAGTCACACATCTTCGAACCGTTCTTCACGACCAAGGAAAAGGGCAAAGGCACAGGACTCGGACTCTCGACTGTTTATGGAATCGTGAAGCAAAGTGGCGGCTACATTTTCGCGCACAGCGAACTCGGCGCGGGCACGACTTTTCGCATTTATTTGCCGCGCGTTGCCGACCCCGCCGCACAACCCGGAGCAGCCAAGCACGCGCAAGGGCCGGTGGGCGGTTCGGAGACGGTCTTACTGGTCGAGGACGAAGAGTCGGTGCGAGAACTGGTGCGCGAGACCCTCTGCAGCAAGGGCTACACCGTAATGGAGGCACCGGACGGCGTAAGCGGCATGAAAGTTGCCGAGACTTATCAGGGGAAAATCGACATTCTGGTCACCGACGTAGTCATGCCCGGCATGAGCGGGCGCGATCTTGCGCAACGAATCTCCGCTTCGCGGCCCGATATTCGGCTGCTATATCTTTCCGGATACACCGAAGATGCGATCATCCATGAAGGTGTGCTCGATCCAGGCACCGCATTCCTGCAAAAACCGTTCACCTTGCAGGCGCTGGCCCGCAAGGTTCGGGACGTTCTCACCGGGGCGTCGGACTGAACTCGATTTCAGCTCTGGTTGCCTGGCATCCGTTTTCGTTCGCCGATGAACAATCATCTTTTCTAGAGCTGGACTTCCGAAAGCAAACGATATAAAAAGAAAGCCACCCTGAAACGGGCTTTACACCCTCCGTCTACTTTGGAGAACGTTGCTCAGCGAAGAACGGCGCAGATCTATTCTCGAAATTCTCAAACGAGAGGGCAGGGTTCTCGTGCTGGACCTCGCCCGCCGTTTCGAAACCTCCCAGGTTACGATTCGCAAAGATCTAGAGGGCTTGCATGCCCACGGCCTGATTCACCGCACGCATGGCGGAGCTTTACCCGCGCGCGAGGGTGCGCTGGAAGACCCCACGTTACGAGAGAAGGAGAAGCTGCATCATCAGGAGAAACTGCGGATCGCCGCCGCGGCAGCTCGCACGGTGCAAGAAGGCCAGGTCGTGATTCTGGATTCCGGAACAACCACCACCGAGATCGCCCGTGCTCTCCGCCACTTCCGCAATCTCACCATCGTGACGAACGCCGTTAACATTGCCGCCGAGTTGTCCGGCACGACGGTGGAAGTCATATTGACCGGGGGCACTCTTCGGAAAAACTCTTTCTCGTTGGTCGGCCCGATTGCCGAAGAGACGCTCCATCGATTGCACGCAGATCTGCTCTTCCTCGGCGTCGATGGCTTCGACGTGCACTACGGGCTCAGCACGCCCAACTTGCTGGAAGCCAAAGTCAACCGCGTCATGGTGGAAATTTCCAAGCGCAAGGTGGCTGTGTGCGACTCGAGTAAGTTTGGCCGCCGCAGTCTCTCTTTGATCGCGCACACTTCCGTACTCGACGAAGTATTGACCGATCGTCGGGCTCCCAAGACCGACACGCGAGCCCTGAAGAAGGCTGGAATCCAGGTAACCCTGGTATAGATCTGCAAACTCGCATAGTCATAAAGGACAGCCATGCCGCGCTTTGATGTCACGATCGCTGGGGAGTTGAACCTCGACCTGATTCTGTACGGTCTGCCCGCGGACCTCCCGCCGGAACGAGAACTCCTGGCCGATCGGATGATGCTTACGCTGGGCAGTTCGAGTGGGATCGTCGCTCACAATCTGGCCGCGCTGGGCTGCAAGGTGGGATTCATTTCGAGAATCGGCAACGATCCTCTTGGAGCCATCGCCATTGAACGCCTATCTGATGGCGGCGTCGATGTTTCTAAGGTAAGACGGGAAGAAGGTGACAAGCAGACTGGGTTAACTGTCATCCTGCAGCGGGCGCTGGAACGAAATATCCTCACCTATCCCGGCACGATTTTCGATTTGACCCTGGAAGATCTTGACCTCGAATACCTGACCGACGCGGGTCATTTTCATCTCTCGTCGTACTACCTTCAGCGCGGCCTTCATGCCCAGGTCGGAGACCTCTTCCGCCGGCTGAAAGCCGAGGGTCTGACAATTTCGCTGGATACGAACGACGATCCCGAGGACCGTTGGGAGGGTGGCCTCTCAGACGTGCTGCGATACGTTGACGTTTTTCTCCCGAATGCTCGCGAAGCTCGACTCCTTACGAAGAGCAACGACCTGGAAACAGCGGTCGCGCGGCTCGCCGAGCAGGTGCCGCTGGTGGTGATCAAACTGGGCGAGCAGGGCGCCATGGCGCAGCGCGGACCCGAGCGCTTTCGAAGCCCCGCGGTGAAGGTTAGTTTCGTTGACCCGGTCGGCGCGGGCGACAGCTTCGATGCGGGTTTCCTTTCACAATACGTTCACGGCGCCGACCTTCCCACCTGTCTTGCCGCCGGGAACAAGGCCGGAGCGTTCTCTACTACCAAGCCGGGAGGCACTGAAGCCTTCCGCGATCGACAGCGACAGGACGAATTTTGGAAGCAGAACGCCTGAGCGCGCGTCTCCGGGAGGTAACAGTCACCACAGCATCCACGAAGTCACCCCCCGTGCGCAGCGCAACCTTTTTGGCGTTACGCCACTCTATATACAATCAGTTGGAGAGACAGCGAGAACGACAGATCGTGACTGTTTCGTCCTAACCATTCCCACGCGAAACTTTAACCAAAACCTTGGGTTAGATCCGGATACTTTGATCAGATGAAGTGGAGGCGTCGTCGTGGCCATCCCTAGCGGTGCACCAGCATCATCGTCCCTTGCCTTGCCATTCCCATTGATTGCTAAACTCTCACTACTACTATCGCTCGGATTTCTTCTATTTGCAGTCGGCTGCGGCTCCGACCACAATTCTGTCAATGGGCCTTACAGCACCGCCAGCTTGCAGGGATCCTACGTGGTGCGTTTGGCGGGCCATGACACGTTTCTCGATTCGAACAACAACCTGCAGTCCGAAGAGTACACCGAGGTCCTGACATTCACAGCGGATGGCTCGGGGAGCTTGCATGGCGTGGAGGACTTCAATTCGAGTCTCCCGGCATCTGGGTTTACACCCGGCACGGCTTTCACGGGAAGTTATCAGATCAACCGGGACGGCAACGGAATCATGCAGATCAACTTCAGTGCGCCGGCTAGCGGGCAGATCAATTTGTCGATCACTCTGATCAGCAGCACCAGCTTTTACGTCGTTGAAGCCGACGGCTTCAACAACTTCAGCGCGAATGCCTCCGGCGAGGGACACAAGCAGGATACGACTGCATTGGTGGCGCCCACGGGCACGTTCATCACCCGGGTTCATCAATTGATTCCGAACGCCGTT
The DNA here is from genome assembly GCA_046728215.1 of Acidobacteriota bacterium. GTDB lineage: Bacteria > Acidobacteriota > Terriglobia > Terriglobales > Acidobacteriaceae > Gp1-AA133. The sequence continues at coordinate 101,323 of JBKPEB010000005.1, forward strand.
TCATCTGCCACGGTAGGCGCCTTGACCTCGACCAACGGAACCACCGTGACCGGCACCATCGATGTCATGGACAATAACAATCTCTTCCCGCAACTGACGCTGACTGCCGGCGCCTTCACGGCTCCTGACGCAAACGGTCGAGGCACGCTTGTCTACACAGACAGCACCAATATCACAACCAACTACCGGTACTACGTAATCGACGCCAGCAATTTTTGGCTGATGGGCTCTGATTCGACAATTCTTGGCACCGGCAGCGCGGAGAAGCAGGCCACCGGGAACCTGGCTCTGAGCGGCAATTATGCATTCGGTACCAGCGGCGATACCGATGCCAACAATCTGGCTGCCCGCTCGGTTGGAGTTTTCTCCGCCAATGCCGGCGCTATCCAGTTCGGCGCGCTGGATTCTGTGCAGGACGGAGTCTCCACCTTCGATCAGGCGTTCACAGGCACGTACACGCAAAACGGCGCCCGCGTCGACGCCACCTTCACGCCGACGGGCGGAACGCCGATTCAGGAAATCTTCTGGATGGTGAGTCCCTCGCGCGCGTTCGTGCTGGTGGGCGACATCCACCGCGTGGAAGACGGGACGCTCGATCTCCAGCAGAAGAACACCTTCTCCAACAGCGATCTGAACAGCCAGTTCGCCTATGCGCTGGTAATGGAAGGCTTCACGGGTTTTAGTCCGCAGGTTCTTCTCACGCGCGTAGGCACGCTCGCCGCGGACGGCAATGGCAATCTCAATTTGCTGGAAGAGGCGAATTCGTTCGAATGGACTAATCCGCCAGGCTTGATTAACGATCCCGGAACGCTGTCGGGAAACTACCAGGTCCGCTCGGATGGGCGTGTCCTGGCCGCGGTTGACACGCTGTCGAGCAATCTAGTTTTATACATGGTCTCGCCGGGCAAAGCCTACATTTTGCAAAATGATTCCGACGTCGAGATCTCAGGACGAATCAGCCTGCAAACCTCGCCATAGTGTCGCGCACAACTTCAACGAAAGCCGGGTGTAGCGCCCGGCTCTTTTCTTCGTGCTGTCTTGTTGATCGAGCGCGAACGCCGGCAAAATAGATTTTGGCCCACGACCAACGACCAACGACCAACGACCATCCGCCACATCCCTGTCACCTTCCTTCTAACCCGCTTTTCGCGATTCCTCGGTTGCTCGCGCCTGTCGTTATTTAGAATGACAATGTGTCTGACACCGTTCGCATTGGCATCCTTGGGGATTTCACTCCTGAATTTCGGTCGCATCACGCTACCAACGACGCACTGCAGCATGCTGCCTCGAAACTTAAGCTCAAAGTCGAATCTGAGTGGGTGCCTACGCCGTCTCTGGTCGAGCCCCAGGCCCGCAAGGTTCTTGAAAGTTTTGACGGTCTTTGGGCTTCGCCGGGCAGCCCCTACAAAAGTATGGACGGCATGCTAAAAGGCATTGAATTCGCGCGCACCCGCGACTGGCCTTTCCTCGGCACCTGTGGGGGATTTCAGTACGCCGTCATCGAGTGCGCCCGCAATGTGCTTGGCATGAAAGACGCCGACACAGCCGAAAACAATTCCGGCTCGAAGAACATCGTGATTTACCCCGTCGCCTGCGCTGTACCGGATCGTAAGGGCAATGCTCCCAAACTTTCCGGGGTCGTGCCTGAAATCCGAATCCGTCCCGGATCCTATCTGGAAACGTTTTACGGCAGGCACGTCATTCAGGAAGAATTCTTCTGCAATTTCGAGTTGAATCCCGACTACGAATGGTGCTCCATCGAAGCCGGATTCCCGATCGCCGCCCGCGGTCCGCAGGGCGAAGTCCGCGCGATTGAGTCACCCACGCACCGCTTCTTCATCGCGACACTCTTCCAGCCCCAACTCAGCTCTACCGCGAAGAAACCCCATCCACTCGTGATCGCCTTCGTTCAGGCCGCCGCCGACTGGGGCCGCAAGAAACTCGACGACAGCGTGCTGGAGTAGCGTTGTGGAGTGGGCACTCCTGTTCGGGGAGCACTGCTCAGCGCGGGAAACCTCTGTGCTCCTTTGTGTCCTCTGTGGTAAAGGATTTTCTGCGGCTCGCAACTAGTTCCCGCTTCCGCTATCCTTCCATCTCTCATGCAAACGTCGCCGCCAAGAAGCCGGTTCCTCTCGGACGGCATGCCGATCGTAGTAGCCATGTCAGTCGCGCTTCTGATCCTGCATTGCTACCTCAACAATCGCTACGATTTCTTTCGCGACGAATTCAACTACCTCGCTTGCGCCCGACACCTCGCGTGGGGATACGTGGATCAACCGCCGCTGATCCCCTGGCTCGCGCGCGTTTCGCTAGCAACCCTGGGTGACTCCCTTCGTGCGATTCGCTTCCTGCCTGCCCTGTTCATGTCGATCACCCTTGTGCTCACAGCGCAGATCGCCGGTGAACTTGGAGGGCGCGCCTTCGCTCTCATCTGCGCGGCTGCCGCTGGGATCGCCGCCCCGTCGTATCTCAACGACGGCGCCATGCTCACCACGAACTGTCTCGAACCGCTGCTCTGGACCGGGTGCGCTTACTTCGCGATTCTCGCCACCAAGCACGATCAGCCTCGCTACTGGCTCTGGTTTGGCGTCGCCGCGGGCATCGGTATGCAGGAAAAATATTCGATCGCCGTGTTCGGATTCGCCGTGCTTGTCGGACTCTTGCTGACCGAGCAGCGCCGCATCCTCCGCAACAAGTGGATTTGGCTGGGCGGGGCCGCTGCCTTTCTCATCTTCCTGCCTAACCTGCTTTGGAACATTCATTACGATTTCCCGTTCGTGCAACTGATGCACAACATCAAGGCTGAAGGCCGAGACGTCGTGCTGAGCCCGCTCGAGTACTTCCTTCAGCAGTGCCTGCTCCTGCAGCCGATCGTGGCGCCGCTTTGGATTGCCGGCGTATGCGCCTTCCTGTTCTGGCGTCCGTTTCGTGCGTACCGCTTTCTCGGCATCGCGTATCTGGCAAGCCTCACCGTGTTCATCGTCCTGCATGGGAAGAATTACTACCTTGCACCGATTTACCCGATGCTGCTGGCCGCGGGATCGGTTCTGTACGAACACGCATTAGATCGCCCCAAGCTTCAGTGGCTGAAACCCGTCTCGGTGGTTGTCATTCTCGCTGGGGGCGCGTGGATCGCCCCAGTCGCCATGCCAGTGCTCCCGGTGGAACGGTACTTGGCCTATCAGGAGAAGCTACCCTTCAAAGTTCCGCGCAGCGAACACAGTCACATGGGGGCGGCCCTGCCGCAACACTTCGCGGACCAGTTTGGCTGGCACGAGATCGTGAGCGAAGTTGTCGTGGCGTGGAATCGGATCCCCCCCGCCGAGCGCGCCGACTGTGGCCTCTTCGCGCAGGACTACGGCGCCGCCGGGGCCATCGACTGGTACGGTCCTGGCTATGGACTCCCGGCTTCGCTGAGCGGGCATCAGACGTGGTTTCTCTGGGGACCGCGTGGTTACTCCGGCAATTGCCTCATCGTGCTGGATGATTCTCGCAAACGCCTCGAGGAATTGTTCAGAGATGTAGAGTTCGTCGGCAACTCGCCCGACAATCCTTATGCTCTCGAAAAGAATTTGCCGGTTTTCATCTGTAAGGGTAAGAAATTCGATCAAACGTTCGCGCAGGTTTGGCCGAGTTTCAAGAGATGGCGGTGAGTTGGCGTAGAAACTGCACCGCTTGCGCTGCCGTGTACAATTCCGTCGATTCTTTCTCAACAAGCAACCATGAACTGTTTTGGTCGAGCGCTTCGCATACATCTGCTCGTCAGCGTCACCGTATTCACCCTTGCCATTCCCAGCCTCGCCGGCGAACATGCCGATCGCATTCTCTTCAACGGCAAGATCTGGACCGGCGACGATGCACCTCGCTACGCGGAAGCAATAGCGATCAGCGGAGACAGGATTCTCGCTGTCGGCTTGAACGCCGAGATCAAGAAGCTCTCGGCCGCCGACACGGCCGCTGTCGATCTGCAAGGTCGCTTCGTCATTCCCGGATTTCAGGACTCCCACCTTCACTTTCCGGGCCCGTCGATCAACGAAGTCGACCTGGTCGGCGCCGACACCCTTGTCGAACTCCAGCGCCGTATCGCGGACTTCGCCAAGGCGCACCCCTCGCTTCCCTGGATCGTGGGGAGCGGCTGGGGCTACGCGATATTTCCCGACAAAGTTCCTGACAAGAAGTATCTCGACACCATCGTTACCGATCGTCCCGTCTACGTGACAGAGCGCGACGGACACATGGGTGTAGCGAACTCGAGGGCTCTTACGCTGGCGGGTATTGATCGCAAGACGCCCGACCCGGCCAACGGCCACATCATGCACGACGCGAAGGGCGAACCCACGGGTGAATTGAAGGAATCGGCGCAACGTTTGGTGGAGAAGCATATTCCGCCTTCCACCAGCGAGGATGTCTACCAATCGGTGGTGCAGCACATGGACGAAGCCGCGGCTGCCGGACTCACGTCCGTACAGAATGCTTCCTGGACTCCAGAGAACTGGCCCGCTTATCTTCGCGCAGCATCCGAAGGCAAACTCAAGCTGCGTTTTCGCTTTGCTCCCATCATGCTGCCGAAGGAAGGCGGCTCGCCTCGCGAACACAAGTTGAAAACGCCTCTGACTCCCGCCGACCTGACGTATTACAAAGAACTGCGCGACACCTTTCGAGGACCCTACCTGCAGTTCGGAGCCATCAAAGGCTTCCTCGATGGCACCATCGACGCCAAGACCGCCGCGATGTTCGAACCTTATGTCGGCGGCGGCAGCGGCATTCCCTTCTGGGATCAGGACGACCTCAATCAGACGGTGGCGCTCTACGATCGCGAGGGCTTTCAGATCATGCTGCACGCGATCGGCGACAAGGCGATTCACATGGCGCTCGATGCCTACGAGTACGCCGCGAAAATAAATGGCACATCGGGACGACGGCACCGCGTGGAGCATGGGGAACTGCCGAGCCTTGCCGACCTGCCACGTTTCAAAAAGCTTGGAGTCATCGCTTCAACGCAGGCCATGTTCGCCAGTCCCGATCCTACCGCCCTGCAAAACTTCGCCGTGGTACTCGGCCCCGAACGCGTTTCGCACGCCGACGCATTTCGACTCTTCGACGATGCGGGGGCGGTACAGGCCTTCGGCAGCGACTGGCCTGTATATCCGTTTGCGCCCCTGATGGGCATCTACACCGCGGTGACGCGCATGACGGCAGAAGGAACCCCGGCCGGCGGCTGGTATCCGGAGAATCGTATTCCGGTGGAGTCCGCGCTACGGCATTTCACGCGCGACGGCGCGTACGCCAGTTTCGAGGAAAATGTTCGCGGTACGCTAACGGCTGGAAAACTCGCGGACCTGGTCGTTCTCTCCGACGACATCCTCACGATTCCACCCGAGCGGATTGCGAAGACAAAGGTGCTTCTGACCGTCATGGGCGGAAGAGATACATACCGGTCGAAGGATTTCTGAGGATCGGCTAACGCGGAAACAACTGATATTCACGATGAGCGATCGGCGCCAGCGAAGAGCTGAATGCCAGAAGCCCGCAGCCAAAAGCCACCAGCTGACCTTCTACCTCTTCACCAAGCTGGTGTGGCTGGCCACGCATAGCCATCGCCCATTCTCGTAAACCCATGTGTCAGTGAAGCGGCCAGTGTGATCATAACCATGGCCGCTGTAGGTGCCCTTAGCCTGATAAATTCCCGTCACCACAGCCGTATCGCGATACAAATTCACCTTCACGTCGCGGATGTTCATCAGGCTGGGCTTGAATTCCGGGGCTTTGATATCGGCCAGGAATTTGTCGCGGTCGCTCACTTCGCCGTCATATTCGGTGTTTACGAAGCGGTCGGCAATCAGCGCCTCCAGAGCGCGCGCATCCCGGTGAACTTGCGCATCATTCCACAAGCGTTCGAGGACCACGAGTTTTGTTTGCTGAGCAGTCGACTCCGACGTATTCTGCGCCATGGCACAAGCGGTGAGAAGCACGCAACAAAGGCCAAGCTTGGTCATGTTTCGCTCGTTTCGACTGCTGGAAGTTCAGGATGCAAATCCTTGCCAAGATATCAATCTGCTGCATTCAGCTTCCACAAAAAAGGACAATCGGCCCATTACGAATGTCACCTGCTCAGACATTCGCAAGGGGCCGCCGCAATCGCGCGATCCGCCAGCCCTGAAGGCAGCTATTGAGAAAGATTCAACTGTACTTTTTCGCCGTTCACGGTGTACTCCAGCGTCATCGTGGAGTTCTTCTTACGCTCGACCGGGAAATATACATAGCCCGCGACCGGGGCCGCGGCCGCCCCTTCCGGCAATCCCTTCTCGCTGAGTTCCGCTTCCATCGCCGCCCGGTCCTTATCGGTCGAGCCGGACTGCGTTACGCCGCCCACGCCGACTCCGACGCCCACCTGCTTATAGACGCCGCCCCGGCGTTGCGTGCCAGTTACCGGATCGTAGCCTCCGCTTTCGTAACCGACTCCCACCTCTGGGTAAACCGTGACATCGCGCGTGGCTCTCGCCTTCTTCTGCAGGGTCGAGGCGATCACCTTCGCGCTGGCAGGTTTGGTGGCGACTTCCTGCCCGTTGACCCGCAACACAAAGTCATTCAGCGACACATCCAGTGCTTTGTCTTTCTGCGGATACATCGCTACTTCCACCACCACACAACACCGGTTCACGTCGGAAACGAATTCCTTGCGAACCTGATCCGCCGAGAGCGCCACGATTCCAATCCCTACACCGTTGTGCGAACCATGCAGCGCGTATTTCTCAGCCGACGAACGCGGAACCGTCCCCTTCGGCGCAGCCGCCGCCATCAAAACAAGTCCAATCACACACGCCAGCCACCCGACCCTCGCTCTCATGGAGTCTCCTTCGCCGCTTCGGCGCTCAGCTTCGCCGTAATCTTCAGGGACTTTCCACTCAATACATAGAGGCGCTGGTGGAACGGCTGCCGCCCGGCGGCCGAGACCGTCAGATCATAAGCTCCCGGGTCCAGCCAAAGGGTCTTCAACTTGTCCGCCGTGCCGGCATAGCCGCCGTTGATGTAAACCTCGGCCGCCTTCGGATCGGCTATCAACCGCACTTCCCCTCGCCCGTCCCCGTAGGCGAACGATCCCGGCCCGTAGTAGGGGTACAAGCTTCCCACCGGATACCAGTAGGAAGCCGCGACCCATTCTCCTGGATAGAACCCAAAGGGAGCATAGGCATACGGATAAGCGTACGGCGGATAGATGGGGCCCGAGAAGTGGCTGTACCCTGCGCCGACGGAAATGCCTCCAAGCCGCAAACACCATTTACGCTTTTCAGGTCCTGAATCCTTATCCTCATTTTGCGCAGTGGGCGGGGAGGTATCGGTGGTCGTGGAAACGTCTTGCGCTCCGCTTTGTACCGAGGAAGACGTCGATTGGGCATTCAGCCACGTAGACAGGACGGCAGCGGCGAGCAGACCCGACAGAAGCGTGACGAGACACAGTACGCGGCTGTGCATTAGGGCGCCCCTGCCATCGGATTCTACGCCCGGGGGCAAAGTTGCCTAGAGACGAATAACAGTGTTGGAGGGTTCAGTTCTGGTACAGGATGGGCAGGCGGTCAGTGCGTAACCAGCGCCCGGTTCGCTTTCGGGGACACACACGAGGGGCGCTCGTTAATCGCCTGGATGGGCGAAGTAATGATTGGAGTGCTATATCCCGGGTGATGAAATTCCAGCCGCATACCTCGGCCAACAAACCGCGACTTCAGCATGCTTCCGCCCCACGTGGAGCCTGCAATCGAAACCGGAACAGGGCGAGGACAGAAGGTCGGATGCCCCCACAGCAGCGCCTGATTGTCCTTCAGAACAACCACCGTATAGACATGGTGCTGGGTTTGAATGAACAGAATCGTACGCGGCTTCAGATCGCTCAGAAACACGCCGCCATCGATTTCCGATTGCACGATATTGTGATTAATTTGGTCGCAAAGATTGGCGTGGGGTCGAAACATGCGGATCTCAAAGTCTGCGTTCAAACGAGTCCCCACTCCATAGACGTCCGCATTATTCACCCGTAAGCCAGTGAAGGGAAGCATTTTCAAGCCCGCTACAGTTTCCCGCACAGGCTTGCCGGGTGGTATCGGTTACCCAACCGGGCATCCGCCCCTGACTAGCTTACCCGCATCACAGTCGATTCGGCCAGAATTCCCGCCGCCATCTCGAGTTCGTGCAAGTCTTCCCGGCTGAAATCCGCGCCCGCAAAGGATGCTTCCGAACCCTTGCGCGAAATCTGGATTACGCCCAGTACCTTGGCATTCTCGTCGACCACAGGAGCTGACATCAGCTTTTGAATTGGAAGCGGCTGGCTGGTATCGACCCCTTCCGATTCGCCCAGCTTCACCGTCTCGAAAATGCTGGCGTGCTTCACGCGCGCAAAATTATTGAAAATCTCGGACTTCTTGCTGATCGCCGTATGCGCCGCGATTGAACTGCTGGAAAGCGGAATCGACCCAGCGGTCCGCAGCTCATCGGGATAGATAAACTGCAACAAACTTCCATCCAAACGCAACAATGCGACTTCCGTCTGCTGCACTTGAAAAATCTTGGCCAGAACGCCACACACTTGTCGCGGCGTCACATCCTGATCGAGGAGGTGCTCCAGCGGCGACATGTCGGGGATCAGTCCCGGATTCTTGGGCGTATTCAAAAATTGGGAGCGTTGACTCATATGGTCTTGCCTCAACCTGCTTACAGCCGACATAGTCCTCCGCAGCTAAAGCACCAGTCGGCATACCCCTAAGTCACAAGGCTAAAAGCGAACTAACTTCCCTATTTTCAACAATCGCGCCGGAAATGGAAACTCCTAGCGGCGCCCATTTCCTCAGACCTGCCGCTTTTCCGCTCTTCGCGGTTGACAGTTTCTGTCATGGATAGCAGAGGCTCAAAAATCTAAGCAGTTGGAGGGATTACCCTGGTAATTGGGAATCGCAGGCTGCCACAGAGGATAGCCCGCTCGTTTTGCCGGTGCTCGGGAAGGCCAAGCCCGGGAAAAATTCTCGACGCGGCGCAGGAAAAGCTCTCCAAGTAAAAGTTGGATTGTCCTCCTGAGCAAAGCGAAGGACCCGCTTTCTGGCGGTCGCCCATGCATGTGGGTTGAAGATCCGCGACGGAAGGAAGATGGTGCAAAGTCTACGCTGCCTCTTTCTTCCCCCGCTCCCTCCATCCCTCGATAATCAGATAGAGCACGGGAATAAAAAACAAATTCAGGATGGTGCTCATGATCATTCCACCGAAGACGGTGCTACCCACGGAGTGACGGCCCTTCTCACCAGCGCCTGTTGCGACCACCAGGGGCACGACGCCTAGAATAAATGCCAATGACGTCATCAGGATCGGGCGCAAGCGTATGCGCGCCGCCTCCACCGCCGATTCAATCAGGGGCATCCCTTGATGACGCAGCTGTTCGGCGAATTCGACAATCAGAATCGCATTCTTGCTGGCCAGGCCCACCAGCATCACCAGTCCAATCTGGCAATAGACGTCGTTTTCCAGCCCGCGCCCCCACTGCGCCGCCAAGGCGCCGAGCAATGCCATGGGCACAGCCAGGAGCACGATGAAGGGAAGCACGAAGCTTTCATATTGCGCGGAAAGCGTCAGGTAGACGACCAGCGTGCCCAAGCCAAACAGGATCACCGTAGTGGCTCCCGACTGTAGTTCTTCGAGCGACAAGCCCGTCCACTGGTACGCGTAACCCTGCGGCAAAACCTTCGCGCTGAGTTGCTGCATGGCAGCGATTGCGTCGCCGGAACTGAATCCAGGGGCCGCGGAGCCATCAATCTCGACCGAGCGGAACAGGTTGTAGTGGCTGATCACCTGCGGCGTTGTCGTCTGTTCAATCGTAATCAGGTTGTCGAGCGGAATCATGGCACCGCTGTCCGATCGGACATAAAACTGCCGCAGATCTTTCGACTGACTGCGGAATTGCTGATCAGCCTGCACGTACACGCGATAGGAACGATTGTTGAAGTCGAAATCATTTACGTACGCCGATCCCATGTATACGCTCAGCGTATCGGTGATCTGCGATAACGGAATGTGCAGGCTCTTTGCCTTCTCGCGATCGATGGTCACCAGGAACTGCGGATCGCTGGCACTGTAGGTCGTGAACAGGCCGGTGAGGTCTTTTTCTTTGTGCTGACTGCCCTGTCGGATCAACTCCTGGGTCACCTGTTCGAGTTGCTGCAGCGTATGGCCGCCCTGGTCCTGCACTTCGAACTGGAAACCCCCGAATTGTCCAAGGCCCTGCACGGCAGGTGGTGAGAAAGGGATGACAATGGCCCCGCTAATCTTGCTCAGTTCCCCGCGGATACGGTTGAGAATGGCGTCGGCCTTGTGCGGGTCGCCCTTGCGCTGTGAATACGGCCGCAGCGGCACAAACACCAGTCCGCGATTTGGAGCCCCGCCGCTGAAACTGAACCCTGACACGGCGAACGTCCCTTCCGCCTCCGGAACTTTCTCCATGATCTTGTTGATCCGCTCGCCAATTTTCTTGGTGTAGCTCAGGGATGCACCCGTGGGCGCTTGAATCGCGACGATGAAATATCCCTGGTCCTCGTTTGGCACGAACCCCTTGGGGACACGCTGAAACACGACCCAGGTCAATCCCAGGCCTGCAAAGAAAAGAATCACCGCCACCCATCGCCATTCGAGGAACTTGTGCAGGGCTCGCCGATATCCCTCGGTAATCTTGTCGATAAAACGGTCGACTGCCCGGAAGAAGAAATTTTTCTCGCCATGCCTCTTGCCCAGCAAAAGAGCCGACAGGGATGGTGTCAGCGTCAACGCATTGAACGCAGAGATGGAAATAGAGAATGCGATCGTCAATGCAAACTGGCGGAACAGGATGCCGGTCGTTCCCGGGAAGAATGCCACCGGCACGAAAACGGCAACCAGCACCAGCGATGTAGCAATCACCGCGCCCGCCACCTCGCTCATCGCCACCGACGCCGCCTTGTGGGCATCGTGCTCGCCTTCCTGGATGTGGCGCTCGATATTCTCAATGACGACGATCGCGTCGTCCACCACCAATCCGGTGGCCAGCGTAATGCCAAATAAGGTGAGCGTGTTGATCGAAAATCCCAGCAGCTTCACAAACGCGAATGTTCCAATCAGCGATACCGGGATGGTCACGGCCGGAATGACGGTCGTCCGCCAGTCCTGCAGAAATATGAAGATCACCAGCACAACCAGGATGATCGCTTCTACCAGCGTGCTCAACACGTCCCGAATCGACTCGCCGACCGCGTCCGTTGTATCGAACGCGAGTTTATAGGTCATACCGGGAGGAAATCGTCTGGAGAGCCGCTCGAGTTCCGCGATCGCGTCGCGATCGACTTCGAGCGCATTCGCATTCGAAAGCTGCGTGATGCCCAATCCGACAGAATCTCTGCCGTTAAATTGCAGGTCCGAACTGTAGTCTTCCGCACCCAATTCCGATCGGCCAACATCCTTCACGCGCACAAGGGTGCCGTCGTGGTTGGTCTTGAGAATGATGTTGTCGAACTGCGATGCTTCCGACAGGCGGCCAATTGCCCGCACGCTGATTTGATATTCCTGGTTCGGTTTCGCCGGAGGCTGTCCCACCTGCCCGGCTGCCACTTCCACGTTCTGTTCTTGGAGCGCACCTACCACGTCGCCCGCGGTCAAGCCGCGGCTTGCCATGCGCACCGGGTCCAGCCACAGCCGCATGGAGTATTTGCGTTCGCCGAAGATTATGACATCGGCCACGCCCTTAACCCGTTTCAGCGAATCCTTCACATAAACATCGAGATAGTTGCTGATGAACAGGGGATCGTAACGGCCGTCCGGCGAAAACACCGCCGCGCCGAACACGAAATTGTTCGACGCCTTCACGATCGCAATCCCGTTCGCTTTGACAGTGTTGGGCAGACGTCCCTGCGCCGTATTCACGCGATTCTGAATGTCGACGGCGGCCAAGTCGGGATCGCGATTCAAATCGAACGTCGCCACGATATTGCTCGAGCCATCGTTGCCGCTCGATGACTCGATGTACTTCATGCCCTCGGCTCCGTTGATCTGCTGCTCGAGCGGAGTCGTTACCGCAGACTCGACTGTCTGCGCACTAGCGCCCACGTAAAAGCTGCTGACCGAAACTTGCGGAGGCGCCAGTGTCGGGAACTGCGCGATGGGCAGTGTGGGAATGACAACGGCACCCGCGAGGATGATCAGCAGCGAGCACACCGTCGAGAACACCGGACGCTGAATAAAGAAATCAACGAACATGCGATGAACCCATTACGGCATAACAACCAGGGTCTCTTCACCACAGAGTCACAGAGTCACAGAGAAACCAGGTTCAAGTTCTACTCTGTGTCTCTGTGACTCTGTGGTAATGAATTGGGCCGCGTCTTCCAGGCATTACGAACCCTGTGGCGTGACGGGCGCACCGTCCACCAGAAATTGGGTTCCGGAAACAATCACCTTGTCCCCGGGCTTCACCCCGTCGAGCACGACATAGTTGTTCTCGACCATCTGGCCGACCTTCAGCGGCCTCTGCCGCGCCACGAAACCCTTCTCGCCTTGCTCCGCTATGAACGCAAAGTACTGGCCCCCCACGCGGGAAACGGCAAGAACCGGCACTACCGGACTCTTCCGCGTACCCCAAATGACGCGCGCGCGAATGAATTGCGCCTGCCGCAGCTTGTCTTTGTTATTCGCGATCTGGGCTTTCATCAGAATGGTCTGTGTCGAGCTATCGACTTGCGGTGAGATGAAACTCACGCGGCTGTCGGCCAGCACGTTGCCGGAAGCGTCCAGTACCTCCACCGGCATGCCCATCCTGAGTTGGGGCGCGCGTTCGATGGGAACGTACACGTACACTTCCAGGCTTCCAGGTTTGTCGACGGTGGTGAGCAGGGTCGTGGTCGTGACCCGGTCGCCGACATGCACCGGAATATCGCCCACGATCCCAGACCAGGGCGCGGTCACGGAGTAGTAGTGCAGTTGTACCTGCTGCTCGCGCACATTCGCTTCGAGCGCCTGGACCTGTGCTTTGGCGGAATCCAGTGCGGACTTCGTCTGATCAAGATCCTGCTTGCTGACCACTCCGGCGGCGTAGAGCCCGTTGGCGCGTTCGTACTGCTGCTGCGCGTACTTGAGGTTGGCCTCCGCTGCCGCCCGCGTGTCTTCCTGACTCTTGACGGTTGCTTGCTGCTTCAGCGGATCGATCTGCATCAGCAGTGTTCCCGCGGCCACCCGGTCGCCGGAGTGGACGGCGATCTGGACAATCTGCCCTTCGACCTGCGGCATGATGACAGCCGAATTGCGCGACTTCAAGGTGGCAACATAGTCCGTGGTATCGCTGACCGGCACGGCGTGCGCTTCTTCGACTTTTACCGACAGCGGTCCCCGGGACGGTTGCGCGGCCGGAGACTTCTTGCCGCAGCCCAATACGATCAAACTCGCGGAGACCACGATGACGGCAGGGATCACGCGCAAGGGACGAAGCGGGCACGCGTTCGACACAGACACCGTCCTCCGTTCGCCAGATACCCTATCACGCGAAACTGCGGCCAGCTATGACATCCAAACACACGAGGTCGAAGGACGTACCCCACTCGGACTTGAGCTCCATACATTCCGCAGACCGATCGTTACGACCTAAGGCCGATCTTGTCTGCTAAATTGGACAGCCTATGAAGCCGATACGGAGTTTCGCCAGCGACAACAACGCCGGCGTCCATCCCGAGATTCTGAAGGCGATTGCCATGGTCAATCAGGGCCATGTCGTAGGCTACGGTGCCGATCCCTACACCGCCATCATGGTGAATACCTTCCGCGAGCATTTCGGCGCCGACGTCGAGGTCTTTCCCGTCTTTAATGGCACCGGAGCAAACTGCCTCAGCCTCCAGGCGCTGACGAAGTCCTATCACGCCGTGTTGTGCGCGGCCTCGGCTCACATCTACACGGATGAGTGCGGCGCTCCGGAAAAATTCACGGGCTGCAAGCTGATCCCGATTCCGACGTCCGACGGAAAACTGACGGTGGAACTGGTCCGCCACGCCTATCACGGTATCGGGGACGAGCATCACGTTCAACCGAAGGTAATCTCTATCACGCAAGCTACGGAAATGGGGACCGTGTACCGTCCCGAGGAAATCCGCGCCCTGGCGCAATTCGCGCGTGAGCATGACTTGTATCTGCACCTGGATGGTGCCCGCATCGCCAACGCGGCCGCCAGCCTCGCCCAGAACCTGCGCCAGGCCACGCGCGACCTCGGCGTGGACGTGCTTTCCTTCGGCGGCACAAAGAATGGAATCCTGGGGGGCGAAGCGGTGGTCTTCTTCCGGCCTGAAATGGCGGAAGATTTTCTTTATCTGCGCAAGCAAGCCATGCAGTTGGCGTCGAAGATGCGCTTCATATCGGCGCAACTGGGAGCACTGCTGACCAGCGATCTGTGGCTCACGAACGCGCAGCACTCCAACCGGATGGCGAAGTTGCTGGAAGCCGAAGTCCGCAAGATTCCGCAGGCGAAGATTGTGTACCACGTCGAAGCGAATGGCGTGTTCGCGAAGATCCCTCACGAAGCGATCGCAAAAATTCAGGAGCGCTACTTCTTCTATGTGTGGAACGAGGAAGAGTCGGTCGTCCGCTGGATGTGTTCATTCGACACCACCGAAGAAGATGTCAAAGAGTTCGCGGCATTTGTGGCGAAGGTGCTGGCGGGCTAGTTTGTGAAGAATTCTGAGTCCCGGGTTCTTGCGTCCAAGCATCCAGAACCAGCACGCGGACTGCGGTTTAGAGAACTGGCAGCCGAGAACATTCCCATTGTCACTTGCATTTTGACTCTTCTTTTACTAAATTGGCGCCACTCGCAAACAATTTGGTAGCGGGACTCGTTTCCCTGGAGTTTTGATGAGCAAGAAGTCTTCGGCCCTGGCGGGATGGTGTGTCGCATTATTGCTGGCAGCCCTGTCGGGATGCGGCCACGATCAGCAGTTGGTGTCCATCACAATCGAACCGGCGACCGAGACGTTCGGAGCTGAGACTATTCCGGTGAACCTGGATGCGGGACTCAACGTGCAACTCCGCGCGCTAGGATCCTACATTCACCCGCCCGTCACCAAGGACATCACCAACCAAGTCACCTGGGTTTCCAACACGCCCGACATGGTTACCGTGAACGCAACCGGGCTGATCACGGCAACCGGCAATTCCTGCGGATCCACCATCATCACCGCCACGGTCACGACCAACCACAGCACCGGCGATATCCCATCCACTGGAGCGCTCGTGACGGGAAGCATGACGGCCAGGGTAGTGTGCTTCAAACCGTAAGCTTTAGCCGTCTCCCAGCATCTCGCTCAGAGTCGGCTTGTGTTTCTCTTGCTTCCGCTTCTTGCGGTCCGGCACGACTTTCGTGGGCGGAGGGATACCAATGCGCTCGCGCGCCATCTCCTTGACCGCCGTCACCGCCCGAAATCGCTTAGTCTTTTTCTTCTTCTTCGGCATGCCACCTCGAGTTTACCGCGTCTCGAAAATCCGACCATGTTCAACACGCGGGCGGGCACCCGTTAGATGAGAGTTATGCAATAATTCCCAAGGTCGCCAGGATGACTGAAGACTGACGACCAGCGACTGCCCTTATGGAAGAACGCGATTTCTTCGACGAGAAACCCGACAAGAAACCCGTCAATCTCAACTGCCCGCATTGCCACCAATCCGCGGAATACGAAATCAACTGGCTGGTGCGCACGAAGAAGCGCAATCTGCCGCCGCGCGCCGATGATCGCGATCGCGCTCGCTTCGCGAAAGCCCGCTCCTATATGCTCCGCAAAGATGACGTGATGATGTGCAAGAACATGCGTTGCCGCAAGCGCTTCGACATTACGTCCGTGCAGTCGGTTGCCTTCCTGGACTGATTCGAGTTTCGTGCGTATCGAAATTCTAAGTCTCCGTTTCCCCGGATTCACAGGCTTCGGGGCCGTCATTTATACTCAGGTGTTTGCCTCATCGCGGCAGCCGCATCAGGGATAGGGCGGCCGCAATTGTAGTGTGGAGGCGACAGGAGTCATGCGTGAAAATCCTGGTGTGCATGAAGCAGGTTCCCCAGAAGGATGCGCCCCTAAAGCTCAATGAGGGCGGAACCTGGATCCGCGAAGACGTTTCCTACGAGGTCAACGAACCCGACGCGTACGCGCTTGAAGAAGCGCTTCGGCAGAAAGAGAAGCATTCCGGCGAAGTGGTCGTGATCACTTCAGGTCCTACGCGCGCCGGCCAGGTGCTCCGCGAAGCGCTCGCCAAAGGAGCGGACCGCGCCATTCATTTGGAAGACAACGCCTTCGTCGGCCTCGACGCCTACAATACCGCACGCGCGTTCGCCGCTGTGATCAGAGACGAAAAATTCGACCTGATCTTCACCGGACTGCAGTCCGATGACTACGGCTACGCGCAAACCGGGGTAATCCTGGCCGAGTTGCTGGGCTGGCCGCACGCCACCATCATCATGCAGATCGAGAAGCAGGACGGCGGGATCCGCGTGAAGCGCGAACTGGAAGCCGGATTCTTCCAGTTCGTCGATATGCCGCTGCCGGCCGTGCTCACCATTCAATCGGGCATCAACAAGCTGCGCTACGCCACCCTGATCGGCATCAAGC
>JBKPEB010000006.1:0-81192 GCA_046728215.1 Acidobacteriota bacterium
GAAACGCCGAATCGTTCGGATTGTCTTAGAACCTTGTAAATCGACATAGCAGCCATCTTCGCTTGACTGCTATCGAGAAGTACACCTACTCGCGGATTCCATCGAGTGCGCAGAGGCTCGGCCGCAAATCACGAGATAAGATGTGAGCCAAACCGGAGGAAACGATTTGCCCCACTTGACCGAGGTCCAGGGCGACGTGGTCGGTCTCCGCGAACGCCTGACGGCATGGTTGGCAGAGCAGGCCATCACGGTCACCCATTCCATCGACATCGCACCCGCCCGGGGTGTCTCTTCCGGCGGCAAGATTGCTTTGCTTCCGGGCTTGCCTGCCGCCGAGGAGTTTTCAACTCTAGTCCATGAGGTTGCCCATGAGCTGCTGCATCGGGGCGAGCGGCGCCTCGAGACCACCAAGCAGATTCGTGAGACCGAAGCTGAAGCCGTGGCGTTCGCGGTGTGCGAATCCCTCGGGCTCGAAACTGGAAGCGCTTCCGCTGATTATGTGACGGTGAAATTTATGTGACGCAGCCGCCGATTAGGGGCGGAATGGCGGTGTTTTCTGTGAGGAAAAGGTCACATAATTTTGAGGTGTGGTATTCGGGGAGTGCGACTCTGTAAGGTTTCGGCACGTCTGCAATGGAAGCCGGTGTCCCCTTAGCACCGACCACGGCCCTCAGCCTGACTGCTTGACGTAATTGGCCAGGAGGTAGTCCATGTCGTCGCCGACGCCGTAGCCAAAGCCGTGACTGATTTGGCGGACACGGTCAAGTCGGACGATCAGGTTATCCCGGCCGTTCGAGGGTAGCGTGTTGACCGACTTAAGGGCTTGCTCGAACATGCGTACCAGGGCGTCGAAAAACCCTTCCTCTTGATAACCGATGTCCTGGCAGTATCCGGCCGCTTGCTCGCAGTAGAAAACCAACAGTTCGGTGAGTCCCGCGGGGTCGCCCACGGCCTTTTTGTAATGGGAGATGGCCTGCTTCGCTTTGGAGACGGACGCGTCCTGGTTGCGAAACGGGTCCGGCCAGAGCCAGCGAGCGAGGGTTTTCTTATATGGCTCCAACACGTCGTGGCCTAAGCCAAAGCGGGCATGCAGAAACGCCTGGTTGTCTCTGTGCGCGGCGTAGAGGTGGTGAATCAAGTCCAACAGCGCTGTCCGATCAAAAGCGCCGAGTTTGGCTTTGACATCGGTCCAGGTCGGCTCCGTTTTCGATTCACGTTTCGTCATAGGCATATTCGAGGCTAGCATGCGTAGCTCTCAACCGAATTGCATGACTCAGAAGCAGTAGCCTTGCGCCAGCCAGTAGTGCCAGTCACCGATCGCCTCGACAGTGGATTCGTCCGCGTCGCTGGCAGTTAGTTGGGAGAGTGGCACCGCGACATTGCGGCCATGCCAGCGAATCAGCACCAGCATGTCGTGGGCACAGGAATCTTCCGGTGCCAGGCTGCGGACCTCGACCGTTTCCCCCTTGCGGAGCGGAGAGACTACTTTGGCGGCCATGCACCGAGCCGAGAAAGGAAACTGGATTTTGTTCTCCAGGTAGTAGTACCAGCCGAGAGCCTGTTCTCCTGGTCCATACGCATCGACGATGACTTCATTGTGGATGCGATCTTCGCGGATGCGGTTCTTGCGCGCCTTGGGCACGTAGTGCTCGATTCGAAGGCTTGTTAAGCTATCGATCCATCGTCTGGGGCGGGACTCCGATACTTCTTCCGTTCGGGCAAGATCGCCGGCTCAGGCGTCGGTGTACCTGCTCAAGACGCCTTCGATGCGGTCGCACAGTTGGTCTAACTGTTCTTGCAGAACCTTATTCTTGGCGTGGTTGGCTTCGGCCGCCACATCGCCTACAAGTTCATTGAGTTCGTCGAGAGTGAAGTGAAACACGGGGCGTTGCCCCGATTGCGGGATGACTCGCAGCCGGTTGGTTATCGATTCATCAGCGAAGGTGTGGGAAATGATCAGGTCACGTTCGCGCTGGTTCAACTCCAGAGGAACAGTCGCATCTGCCTTGATGGGGATGCGCCGCCTTTGCGGTCTGATCGGCCTGATAGACATCTTTGTCAGACGATTAGCGTTCGCCGACAGCTTCCCGGCTGAGGTGATCGAGCGCGGCGCCGCTTTGGGCCTGGAGCGAAACTTTTTGGCGAGTTCCTGGTTAACCTTCTCTACCGAAAACTCTTCGGCATCGAATGGTCCGCGCCACATCATCTTTTCTTCATGTTCCTCATGGTTTGGATCAAACATTGCTTCCAGGTAGTGGGCGTAACCCCCGATTCCTCCCACATCTTCTGGCGGGCAGCGCCGTTCGCCGGCGAGGCAGCGCGGTGTCGCGGCTGGTTCGGACATGAGGATTGCTTCGAGCAGCAGTTCGTGCTCCCAACCGTCGCCGAAGTCGTACACATACGTGAAGGTGGTACCTACGCTCGGCACCGCCGCGAGAAGGCGTATCCGCTTTGCGTCCACGAATCCCAAATCATCAACACCGTCGGGATCGGGCGGTCCGTACTTCTTACTGCCGATTCGAAACATGTAGAGATGGTAGTTCTCCCAGCCCATGACCACTTGCAAGACGCGATGGAGTTGGGCCAGGGTATAGTCCCCAGTGACCTGAACACGGCGCCAGATCGGCGGGGTGATGCCGATTAAAGCCACTTTGAACTGGTAGATCGCCCCGCTTTGGGCCGCTCCCACGATTCCTCTCCTTAGTACTACAGTCTGCGCAACGGAGCATTCTTTCATTCACGCCATCACTCAGCAAGCCTCGGCGATCGCGGGCAGTCCGGCTCGCTGCATGCAATATAAGCGTTGTTGTCGGATCCGTCGTCTAGCATCGGGCGCGGGCATGGAGGGCCCGCACCAATGCTGGAAGAGTTTCTCGAACATCCCTTTTTCCTGAATCGTCACCGACAAGCACCACTGCTGAAAGAGCGAGAGTTATTCCTCAGCCACCTGCAACAACAAGGCACCAGCCGGAAAGCGCTGAGGAATCTCTCTGGGGAAATGCTGCCAGTGATGCGTCTTCTGAAGCTCACCGAGATGCGCGATGTGTCGCTGGAGGAAATCCGGCGAGCGGCGCTCTGCTGGGCACGCGAGCAACGCACGAATCCGAAGGCACAGTCATACGGTAACTCCGCTTCATTCTTTGTATATGCGGCGAAGAAATGGCTGCGATTCCATGGACGGCTCAAGCTGCCGATCGCACCGCCTATGCGGTTCGCCGATCAACTCAATTACTTCGCCCGGTATATGACAGAGGAGCAGGGTCTTTCGCCCTATTCGGTGCGCTCTCATTGTGCGAAGACATCGAAGTTCCTGGAGTGGTTCGGAGAACGGCATCGCTTGTTGACGAGGACGAGGATCGAAGATGTGGACGAGTTCCTTGCTATGAAAGGCGCTGGCGGATGGAGTCGCAGGTCGGTCTCGGTTGCTGCACAAGCGCTGCGAGCCTTCTTTCGTTATGCCGAGACGCGCGGATGGTGCGCCACCGGTTTCGCGAAGGGCATTCAGGGCCCAAAAATCTACAAATACGAGGGTGTGCCGGAAGGCCCCAGTTGGGAACAAGTGCGCAGGCTCCTGCGATCCCTCAAGGGTTCAAATCCAGCGGCGCTGCGCGCACGGGCCATCCTTTCCTTGCTTGCGATTTATGGACTGCGCACTGGCGAAGTCTCACGACTCATGCTGAGGGATTTCGATTGGCGTGAAGAAGTGTTCGAGGTGAATCATTCGAAACGCGGAGGCCCACAACGCTATCCGCTTCAGCGTGAGGTTGGTAACGCCATCCTGCAATACCTCAAAAGGGGCCGACCGTGCTGTGCCTGCCGGCACCTATTCGTAACGCTCCAGCCTCCCTATCGCCCCGTAGGAGCAGAGGCTCTGTGGACGCTGACGAGCCGACGACTGAAGGCATCTGGGATACAGTGCCGGACCCGAGGTCCACGGGCCTTGCGGCACGCTTGTGCGACACGCTGGTTACAGCAGGGCGCATCGTTCAAGGAGATCGGGGACTTGCTCGGACATCGCGGTCTTGAATCAGTCGGAATCTATGCGAAGGTTGATCTGCGCGCGCTGCGCGACGTAGCAGTCGTCGATCTGGGAGGGCTGGCATGAAGCTTTCCCAGGCGGTGGACCTCTACATCCAGCGTAAACGAGACGCAGGCATGCGGTTCGACAGTCCCATGCACAGATTGCGATCGTTTCTTCGCCACTGTGGCGATATCGATCTTCACCACATCACGACACAGCAAGTCGTCGCCTTCCTCGACAGTTCGGGCAGCTTGCCCAGTGGATGGAGTGGCAAGCGCGGCTCGCTGCGGTCCTTTTTCGATTACTGGACAGCGCGTGGTCGGCTGCAATCCTCTCCCCTGCCACCTTCGGCTCCCAAAATCACGCCAAGCTTCGTTCCGTATATCTACTCGCGGTCCGACTTGCGCTCGCTTCTGGATGCTATCCCGCGCTGCCAACGGAAATCGGCCTGCATCATGTCGGAAGCAACCTTTCGCACGCTATTGCTGTTTCTGTATGGAACTGGCATGCGGCTCGGCGAAGCACTTCGGCTCCGGGTCATGGACCTGGATCTGACGCTCGATCTGGTTACGATACGCGATACGAAGTTTTACAAGTCACGCCTCGTGCCCCTCGGACCGGATCTCGCGAGGCTGGTTCGGGAATACCTGCATCAGCCGGCACGACGAAATCAACCCTATCGACCATTGTTTCAAGCGAAGAGCGGTAGTCCCCTTGCGGTCCAAGTTGCCGATATAAGCTTCTCCCGTCTGCGACGGATCGCAGGCGTCGAACGCCGCGACGATTCGTACTTCCAACCGAGGCTTCATGATCTGCGCCACACATTCGCGGTTCATCGGCTGACCGAGTGGTATCGACAGAATGCGGACGTGCAGCGGTTGCTTCCTGCGTTGTCTACCTATCTCGGCCATGTCAGCCTGAGCGCAACCCAACGCTACCTCACCATGACGCCAGAGCTGCTCGAACAGGCAAACCGTCGATTCGAGCATTATGCGTGCGGAGGTGCCGATGCAAGATAAGCGCGCCCTGGCACCGTGGATCAAGCGCTTTCTGCTGGAATACCTCCCCACGGATCGCAACTTCGCCCGCAATACGCAGCACAGTTATCGTGACGCGCTACGGTTGTTCGTCATCTTCGCTGGCACGACGCTACACCGCAAACCCGATGAACTGCTGGTGGAGGATCTCGGCGCTGATCTGGTGAGAAGGTTCATGTGTCACATCGAGGAAAAACGCAAGTGCTCGGTCGCGACACGCAATCAGCGGCTCGCCGCTTTACGCACACTGGCGGCGTTTATCGGAGAGCGCAGCCCGGAACATCTGTCCTGGTGTGCACAGATCCGCAGCATCCCTTTCAAAAAATCGGGGCACCGGCCCATCGGATATCTGGAAAAAGACGAGATCGATGCCCTGCTCGCGGCTCCTGACCGTACCAGACGGCTTGGATCAAGAGATCACGCTCTGTTGTTGTTCCTGTACAACACCGGAGCCCGAGCCGACGAAGCCGCCCAGCTAACCGTTGGCGATCTGCGATTGCATGGACCACATGAGAAATCCCAGTCGTTCGTGCAACTGCGAGGGAAAGGGAACAAGATCCGCTTTTGCCCGCTGTGGGCATCCACTACGGCCATCCTGAAGGAACTGGCCGCGGGACGCGTCGACGAGGAACGAGTGTTTCTGGGTCGTTCCTCCCGAGCGATGACACGATTCGGCGTGCACGACATCGTCACTCGTTACGCCAAAATGGCCAGAGGGAATCGCGTGGGGTTGCGACATAAACGAGTCGGGCCGCACACGATTCGGCACACGACAGCCACTCACCTGTTGCGGGCCGGAGTGGATATCAACACGATCCGGGCATGGCTCGGGCACGTCTCCATCGACACGACGAATATCTACGCGGAAAGCGATCTGGAGATGAAGGCGAAAGCGCTGGGCATGTGTGAAACCAAACTGCGGCAACCGCGAAAACGTTGGCGCGACAATCCTGACCTGCTGAAGTTCCTGGCTCAACTCTAACCGAGCTTATGTGACGCTCGGCCAGTTGGAACCAGCCGTTTATCCACCGACACATGCTGAACGTCACATAAATCCGAAGACAACATAATCGGTCTTATGTTGGGCCCAACATAACGCTGATTACATCCAGCTTTGGCATGGCGATGCAAAGTTGCTGACTGCTAGCCTGGAGATTGTTCAACGAACCTCCGCCCAGATCCTCGGAGCTCTGTATCCCTCGCTGCAGCGAATGGGCGATGAAGCGGAAGCCCAAGCGTCAACTCCGAGTCCACCTGGAGCTTGCCTTCTTGGCGACTTGCGATTCGCCCATCGAGACGATGAAAACAGGCGCAAGCCCCTGACCATCGGTTGAGAAAAGCCAGGACCCCTTGTTCGGCGTGCGTTGATTTGAGCTCTCTCGTTCTCCTCTCAAAGAAATTCAACCGCTAGCCACCGCACCCCGCCACCGGGCTACCCCGCCCCATCTTGTTTTCCACACGCCTGGCGGGGTAAGGTCGCAACGTTATGCCCTTCCACGCCCACGAGAAAATCGGTAGAAACGATCCTTGTGCCTGCGCCAGCGGACGCAAGTACAAGCACTGCTGTCTCCCCAATACCCCATCCATCGACCGCCTGTGGGCGCGGCAACACGAAGACTCGGAGCGTCTGATCCGGGAGATGATGCGCTTTGCCGCGCGCAAATTTGGGGAACAGATCGATGACGCGTGGCAGGACTTCAACATGAGCGACATCCCTGAGCCGTTCGAGAAAGCCGCCGAGGAGCACAGAATTTTCATGCCCTATTTTTTGTTCCACTGGAATCCGGACCGGCGGACCCGACGCAAAAAGGTCCTCAGGAACGGTGGCGTGGTCGCCCGCTGGTACATGCTGGAGAAGTCGAAGCAGCTGACCGAGACGGAACGGCTGCTTCTCGAGCAGGCCACCACGCAGCCAATCAGCTTTTATGAAGTGCTTTGGAGTAAGCCCGGAGATCGCATGGTGGTACGAGACGTTCTAATGGGTGGGGAGACCGAGGTTATCGAGCGATCGGCATCCCGGACGTTGCGAGCGGGAGACATCATTTATGCACAGATATGGTACCTGCCGGAGCTGGCAGTGCTCGGCTGCTGCGCCCCACTGGCAATTCCGCCGGACAAGAAAGTGCAGGTGATCGAGCTTCGGAAGGAGCTTCGGAAGAGAATTGCAAAATTGACCCGGGACCTGACTGCGAACGACCTGTTCCAGTATGCCGACACGATTCGTGCGGAGTATCTCAACATTCGCGATGCGTGTTATGCCCCGCCGCGCTTTTGCAACACGGACGGCGATCCACTCCTGTTTCACACGTTGACCTTCCGGATCGGGTCAGCTGAGGCCGCTTTCGAATCACTGGCATCACTGTCCGTTGGACGGTCGCGAGAGACACTGTTGAACGACGCCGAGCTGGACGAGAACGGACAGATCCGCAGTGTCGACTTTGACTGGATCAGGGAAGGAAATCGCAAATTAAAAAACTGCGACAACACCATTCTGGGTCACATCAGGATTTCCGAGGGACGCCTGATCGCAGAAGTAAACTCGGAGCATCGCGCCCGACAGCTTCGCAGAGAGATTGAGAGACGTCTGGGTTCCATCGGTGCTCATCAAAGCACAGTCGCGCAAACGCTGGACGAGATGCAAAATCATTCGGCGCAGCAGAAAACGGCGCAAGCAGAATCCCGCGATGCCGAAGTTGCCGCTCGGCTTCTCGATCCTGAAGTGAGGAATCACCTGCAGTTGGCGATGCAAAAGCAGGTCGAAGGCTGGGTCTACCAGAAGATCCCGGCGCTAGGCGGGCATACACCAATCGAAGCGGTTCGTGACCCCGACGGGAAGGAAGCCGTTGAAGCCTTGCTTTTACAGTGGGAGCGATACGTTGAAAAGGATTTATCTCCAAACCAGATTCGGCCCGACATCAACGCGGTTCGGCGGTTGTTAAACTTATCTCCTTCTGTGTCCCGACGACCTTCTTCCCTTTGAGATCCCCCAAAGCTATGTAACGCTTGGCCGCGTGCGGCGCGAGTTCGATACGTACCAGCCAGCCCGGCCCAGGCTGCCAGCTGCGGGCTCACGCACCTTCTCCAAGTGCGCCTGGCGAGCCTGAGGGGCCCTGACCGCCGTTTCTCTCGCTCGGTCACCAGCGCAAGTCTCGCAGGTCAAACTGGTGCGGCCGCACTCTGGAATCATTTCCATGAATTCCGACATCGGCATTCTCCAATTGGAAGAACCGAAGAGTCGTTCCCGCTAATCTCACTGCCATCCTTTCTTGTGGAGTAGAAGGAGAGCGCAATGGACGAGAGGCTTTCCTCTTCTGCGGTTGCAGCTCAGGCCGGCGTGGCTTCTCCTTGGAGCCCGCGCGCGTGGAAGCGCTCGGGGTGGATCTGGATAGCGTTGCTGTTTGCAGCTTCTCCTCTTTATGGGCAGGGCGCAGGAGGGGATCCCTGGGACAACGCGGTCCAGGTTCTCCAGGCGGCCTTCACGTCCACCATCGCACGCGGGCTTTCCCTAGTCGCCATCGTGGTCGGCGGTCTGATGTTCGCCTTCGGAGAAGGTCAGTCAAAGCGCACTCTTGCGGGCATCATCTTTGGAGTCGGGATGGCTGTCGGAGCCGTGAACTTTATGGCCTGGCTGTTCCCCTAAACAGAATTCATGGAGGTTTGGCTTGGCCCAGCAGGTACCAATGCATCCCGTCTACCGCGCCCTCAACAAACCTCTCACAATCTGGGGCATAGAGCGACGGCTGTTCTTTCTCGCCCTGGTGATTGGCGGAGCCACATTTAACTATTTTGGGAGCCTGATCAGTGGGATCGCAATGTTCGTCGGCTTGTATGGGGTGGCGCGCTGGGCGACCGTCACCGATCTGCAAATGATTCGTATTCTGTTGAACGCAGGCCGGTATCGGGCCGAATACGATCCCGGCAAGCGGGATCCCTTTGCGATCGAGGTGCTCCCCCGGTGATGCCCGTCAAGGCGAGCGCGATCTTCGAAGAGTACTGGGCCGCCGGTGCGCTTAACACGCTGATCCAGGTGTGCTCGTTTCTCGATGAGCATACTTTCCTCACAAAGAGCGGCGATCTTGGAGTGGTTCTGCGAATTCATGGCATCGACTATGAGGGGCGCGACATGATGGAACTCGATGCCTTTGCCCGGCGTTTCGAGCGCGCGCTGCGCGGTCTGAGCGAGGAATTCCGTCTCTACCAATACTTGCTCAAGCGCGCCCATCCATACATCCCCTTCCGACGCTATCACGATGACAGAGTGGTTGACCGTGCCATCCAGGGGCGCATCGAGTTTCTGCGCGCCAAAGCCGACTCACTTTACTCCCTGGAGTTGTACTTCGTGCTTCTTCACCAAGCCGGCCAGCCCGTCCGTCGGGAATCCTGGAGGCAGCTCCTCGGCCAACCCCGCGTAGCCCTGACCGCGTGGCTGTCCGGCCAGCAACACCTGACCATCCTGGCCGCAGACCTGGCGCAAAGGGAGCGGGTGCTGGCCGTCAGGGCAGAGAGCTTCCTCGTGCAACTGCAGGATTTCGTGAAGGCCGAATTGCTGGACAAGCAGAGCGCGTTTTGCTTTCTCAGCCAATTGCTCAACTACTCTCCCTATCGCTCCGACGCGATGCAACTGAAATACGATCAGGACGTCGATCAGCAACTGGCAGCCTCCACCCTCGAGTGTCACCGGGATCGGTTGCAGCTGAACGCGCACCAGGTGAAGGTCCTAAGCGTCATCGAGCCGCCTGCAAAGACCTTTGCACACATGTTGCGCTCCCTTCTCGAATTGCCATCGAATGTCGTAGTCGCCAGCGAATGGAAGCGCGTCAGCAACATCAAGATGCGAAGGGCAATTCGCACCAAGCGTCGCCACTTCCACAACAGCAAGACCTCCCTCGCCAACTACCTGTCCGACGCTCCGATGTCGGATCGCCATCTGTTGGTCGATGATGCCGACGAGGCGATGGTACATGAGCTGGGCGGTGCGCTGCAGGAGATGGAGGTGAACGGAGGCTCGTTCGGGGAATGGTCGATGACCATTGTTCTCTACGACCTCGATCGGGCCAAACTCGATCGCGCGGTGGCCGAATGCGTGAAGCGATTCGCTACCCAGGATGCCACCGTCATGGAAGAGCGTTATAACTTACTCAATGCCTGGCTTTCCGTCTTGCCGGGGAACCATCAATACAATCTCCGACGCCTCTATCTGCTCGATTCTAACTGCGCGGACCTCTCGTTCCTGTTCACCCTCGACCTCGGCGAACCGCACAACCAGCACCTGGACCAGGAATATCTCGCGGTGCTCGAAACCAACCAGGGGACACCCTATTTTCTAAACCTTCATCACCAGGACAACGCGCACACCGTGATTCTGGGCGCAACCGGCGCCGGTAAGAGCTTTCTGCTGAACTTCCTGCTGACCAACCTTCAGAAGTATCGTCCCTACACCGTAATCTTCGATATGGGCGGCGGATATGAGAGTCTTACGCGCCTGTTCGCAGGACGGCATGTGCGAGTAGGCGTGGAGACCCCGTCGGTGACCATTAACCCATTCTGCCTGCCTCCCACACGGGAAAACCTCCAGTTCCTTTATAGCTTCGTGCGCGTCCTCATTGAGTCGGGTCACCACGAGCTGTCGAGTGTGGATGAGCGTGACCTTTATGAGCAGATAGAGAACCTGTACGCAGTCGAGGCCGGCCTGCGACGGCTCGGCACGCTCAGCAACATCGTCAATCGAAGATTGGCCGAGCCCCTGCACAAGTGGGTGGGAGACGGACAATATGCTGGTCTGTTTGACAATGGCGAGGACAACTTGAGCGTTGCTTCCTTCCAATGCTTCGATTTTGAGGGCATGGAGCGCTACCCAGAGATTCTGGAGCCGCTCCTGTTCTATATCTTGCATCGGGCCAACGCCTCAATTTTGGCCTCTGATCGCACCACCGCCTTCAAGGTCGTTGTCATGGACGAGGCCTGGCGCTTCTTTCGCAACCATACGATACAAAGCTACGTCGTCGAGGCACTCAAGACCTGGCGCAAGAAGAATGCGGCGCTCATTCTGGCAACGCAGTCCGGCGATGACCTGTATCGCTCGGACTTGCTCCCGGTAATTGTCGAGTCGTGCGCGACCAAGATGTTCCTCGCGAACCCCGGCATGGATCGAGCGGCTTACTCCGAGCGGTTTCATCTTAATCAAACCGAAGCCGATCTGATCGCCGGGCTCATTCCCAAACAGCAGTTTCTGCTCAAACGTCCCGACCTGGCCAAAGTGGTCAATCTGCACGTGGACCCAACGGAATACTGGCTGTACACCAACAGCCCTTACGACAATGCCCGCCGGCGGCAGGCATTTGAAGAGTACGGTTTCGAGCGTGGTCTTGAGGTTCTGGCCCAGGAGTCTTCTTCATGAAAATCTCAGTGTTGGTTTCAACTCTTGTTCTGTTCGTGGTTGCCGGTTCGTCGGGGCACGCGCAAACGTCGCCTGCGAATGGGACCGTCGCAATTTCGGGCGACGGCACGGCCCCCCGTGTCGGCCGTTCCGAGGTCGTAGCCAACGTGCCGCCTGCGCACGGAGTCAAGCAGTTTGAATACGGAGAGCGGGACGTGCTTCGCCTGAACGCCAAATTGCGCTACACAACCCTCATTGTGTTGCCCAAGAACGAGCAAATCCTGGATTTCACTTGCGGAGACAAGGAGTTCTGGATCGTGAACGGCACTCAGAACTTTGCTTACGTGAAACCAGCTCGACCGAAGGCACAGACCAATCTCAACCTTATTACGGCCAGCGGCAACGTATATTCCTTCGTTCTCACTGAGGTTTCAGGAGTGCCCGGGGTTGAGCCCGATCTAAAAGTGTTCGTCGAGCTCAAGGAAGACGCGATGACCTCCGCCATGAATGGCGCGCCCAGGTTCGTTTCTGCGAACGAAATCGAGGATTATCGCCGCCAGGTTGAGCTGGCCAAGGAAGAGACCCGCGCAAGCCGACGCTCGGCCGAACAGGCCACTATGCGCGAGGTCGACAGATACCGTTCTGAATATCCCCTAGCTCTTCGCTTCACCTACCAGTTCGAACGCGACAAGAAGCCTTTCTTGGTCACCGCAATCTACCACGACGACAAGTTTACCTATATCCAGGCCAACCCAGTGGAGGCACCAGCCCTCTACGAACTGAAAGATGGTAAGCCAAACCTCATCAACTTCGAGTTTCGCCACGGTACGTACGTTGTGCCAAAGATTCTCGATTCTGGCTATCTGGCCATCGGCAAGGCACGCATGAATTTTTCGCGCCAGGAATAGTTGTGCACGGTCCAATCGGCGACCCAGTGGTGGCGCCTCGATTAGCTGCGCAGGGCGGCGCAGAACGCCACCGGTTGCTCAAGGGCTGCGGGAGGGATGTATGCCCGAGATCGAAAAGGATGAGCTTCGGCCCCGTCCGGTCCTCCGGAACCTGGTCGGGAAACCGACCGGGGTTCTGCCACGAAACGCCCAAACCATGATGATCGTTGCCATCTCCGCTGTGATGATCGCCGCCATCGCATTTTCTGGCACTGGCACCAAAACTACCGCGAAGCCCTCTCCACCGCCCACCGCGGGAGTCACCGATCCGAACCAGGCGCGCATCGCAGAGTACCGGTCCCGGCTCGATGAGGAAGCACGCAAGCTCGCGGCAGAGCAGGCTCAAGTGCTCGAGGCCCGACGACAATTCGCGGATGCGGCCGCGGCTCGTACGCCGGCGAACGGAACCTTGCCTTCAGGACGCACGGATCCTTCGTCGTCCAATGCCGAGGAGAATAACATCGACAACGATCGCAAGCGTCGCGCTTACCTGTCGCTGTTCGCGTCGAACGTGGCGCTCAGCTTCCGCGAGGGTTCCGTCGGGCAGATGGCAGAGACGATGTCGGGACATGACAATCCTCCGTCCGCCAACGGACCGTCCCTACCGTTCCCTTTCAGGAGCGACGGCCAGCCCCGCGATGTCGTCTTCCCGCCTTCGCCCGGCCAACCTGCGAGTCAGGCAGCCGATCCCACCGCTCGTGAAGAAGAGGTGAGCCCCAAGCCCGGAGCGACGGCTGTGGTCGAGCCTGAGGTGTCGGCCCGCAAGGTGCAGCAAGATCAGGATTCCGAGCTCAGGCGATCGCGGGGCAGGGAATATCGAGTGTTTGAAGGAACTGTGCTCGAGGCCGTTTTGACCAATCGCCTGGATGGCTCTTTTTCCGGTCCGGTCAATTGCATGTTGACAACCAACTTGTACTCGCACGACCGCCAGCACCTGTTGATTCCGCAAGGAAGCAGAGTGCTTGGCGAGGTAAAGCGCGTGACCATCCTCGGCCAGGAACGCGTGGCAGTCTTGTTCCACCGGCTGGTAATGCCCGATGGTTATTCCCTGAACCTGGACAAGTTCGAGGGCCTGAACCAGATTGGTGAAACCGGTCTACGGGATCAGGTCAACCGTCACTATGGTCAAGTGTTTGGTATGTCCCTCGCAATCGGAGCTATCGCCGGGTTCGCTCAAGCCAACACCACTAGCGGCGTTTTCCAGTCTTCGACGGACGCTTATCGAGAGGGTGTGGCCAGCAGTCTCTCGCAGTCGTCTCTCCATGTTCTCGATCGCTATCTAAATATCTTGCCGACCGTCACGATCCGGGAAGGACACAGGATCAAGATCTACTTGGTATCGGATCTCCCTGTGCCTGCTTTTGACAATCATCTAATGCCGGAGGACCTGTGAGCAAAAGAAGAAACGCCGCCCATCATCCGCTGGTTGCACCGCTACATCTTTGGCGGGCTGGGTTGGGTGTTCTGGGCGGCGGTCCTCTTTCCGGCCATTTCCTTCCTGCTGCGTTACTGCCAGGGCAGAGCGCGCTAGTAACCGGTTTTCATGGGTACGGAGAACTGCTAAGGAGATAAAAATGAACAAACAAAAAATCGTATCGAGTTTACTTCTCCTGATCACTTCCACATCAGCGGCCTTTGCAGTGCTCGGCATTGGCGATGTGGTTTACGACCCCGCCGCCGTCGCCAACCTCATCAAGCAGTTTCATCAGATGGAACAGGAATACCTGCAACTGGTCGCGACCTACCAGACGGTGCGCAGCCAATACAGTCAAATGATGTTCATGGCGAAAATGATCCCAACCGAGTTGCGCGAGCGGTACCGGACGTTTGCCATACCCTGGCGCGGTTCTACCGCGACCGATACGTACGGTACGACGGCGTCTTGGATCGCTGCGGTTAACAGTGGTCTCGGTGTTCAAAGCGGCTATCAGCAAGCGACTCAACGACTGAACGTTTACGGGGCTGCATTTTCGAACATACCGACAGAACAGCTCGACCGCGTGAAGGCCAGCTATGCGACTGTTGAGCTCACGGATGGCGTTAACGAGAATGCGATGGATCTGCTCGGTCGCCTGCGCGCCAACGCGCCGCAGGTCTCAACCGCGATCCAGAATCTCGAAACAGACACTCTCTCGTCGGACCCGAACCTCAATACTGAGATCGCGGTGTTAAACAAGATCAACGCAGCGAACCTGGTCGTGCTGCGCAACGGCCAGGACACCAACCAGTTGCTGGGTGCTCTTGCCGAGGAGGAAATCGTTGACGCTAAAAGAAAACGTGATGCAGAAGCGAGTGCGATCGATGAACACATTCGCTTCATCCGGGAAGAGCAGGGAATTCTCCGCGCTCAGACCGGGGATCCTAGCACTCGCATGCTGGACTACCGCATGCCGTAGCGACTATTCCAGGAGGTTGGAAGTGTGGTTCCTGACGCTTGGAACGACTTCTTCTCATTCTTGTCGACCTTGATGACCGGCCATGCGTCGATGTTTGAGACGCTTGGGATGAATCTCTTCCGGGGATTTGCCGTCATCTTGATCGTCTGGTTCGGAATCAAAAGCGCGTTGGCCTCGGTCTCGAGCGGGCATTCAGGTTTCCAGTTCGAGCGTCTTGCCAGCCTATTGATGACCATCGCTTTCGGGGATGCGATGATTACCTACTACAGTCGTCCAATTCCCGGCCTGGGGCTTAGTTTCTACCATCTGATCGTTGATCAAGGCACAAACCTTGCAAACCAGCTGAATCACGGCATCGTGACGGAACTGACCACCAGGCTGAACTCCATCTACTTCGAAACGGAGCAGCCCGGTCTTTCCCTGGCTCTGAATGTGCTCGAGGTGTTGCGGTACGAGATTACGGTTCTCGCCCTAGAGGCAGCTGAAATCGCCGTTTTTGTCGTTATTGCATTTGGCTACGTGGCCTCAGCGATCGCCGTGATGCTCGGGCCCATCTTTATCCCATTTTTCATTGTGCCAAAGTTGGACTGGCTGTTTTGGGGATGGCTGAAATCCCTCCTGCAATATGCCTTCTATCCGGTGGTTGCCAACGCCTACATCTTCGTCTTTGGCCAGCTACTGATTCACTTTGTGGACTCACATCCTCCTCCGTACGATGGAGCAACTCTTGCCGTCCTCTTCCTGCCGTTACTTTTCCTGTTGATTGCATTCACGTGGGGAGTGCTCTTGATTCCCTCGCTCGTGAACTCTCTGTTTGCCGGTCGCTCGGGTGAGTCAGCAGTACCGGGTCGGCAGAACGAATAGGGAAGGAAAAGCCAAATGCGTACCAGTCTAGTTGTGCCGCTGCCTCAAGATGAGCTCACCGCTTCCGGGCGTCGTTACGTTGAGGAATTCGGCGGGGTGCTGGTCAGCAATCTCTACCTGAAAATCTGCGTGCTTTGCCTGGCAGTCGTTGCGATTGCTTTGCTTTTTGTGAACGTAGGCATGTACCAGACTTACCACCATCTCAAGCCTTTGATCATCCGCATAAATGAAGTGGGACACGCCGAGGCGGTTACCTATGACAGCTTTGACTACCAGCCGCGTGAGGCCGAGATCCGATACTTCCTGATGGATTTTGTGCAACGCCACTACAGTCGCCAGCGTGCAACCGTGCGGGAAAACTACGCAAGGTCCCTCTTCTACCTCGATGGGAGATTGGCGGAAGGGATCATCGCGGAAAACAAGAGAAACAAAACCATCGAAGCCTTCCTTGGCGGTCGGAGTGATGAGATTGAGGTCAACGTGAGCAACGTAGCGATCGAAGATCTTAGAAAGCAACCGTACAAAGCCAGCGTGGATTTCGAAAAGGTGTACTACACCTCAACGGATCACGTGATGACCGGACGAGAGCGCTACGTGGGACATTTTGTATTTTCTGTTATGGAGAAGGTTCCCAACAGCCTGATTCCGGTGAACCCCCTGGGCCTTATCATCACCTACTTTCGAGACGATCAAGCCTTCCAGTGAACACTTCGGAAACAATCGCAGGTCTCGGTCGTTAGCGTTCGCCACATCGTTTGCCAGCATCGCTGAGACTTGCGGTCGGTCTCGCACGGCGGATTACGCAGGCAGGTTCCTCTCAGTGCGAGAACAAAGAACTCTGTTCGATTCCCCTTTCAGCGTGACCATCCGACAAGCCTGGGTGAGATGGGTAGAAGTCCGGTTGGACGATTTCGAGGATGGGAATGTGAGGGTTCCTCGCAGTGAATGGGACCTTATGCTCGTGTCCTACCAAAATCGATTGGGATCGACGTGGGATCCGTTTGAGGTGGCTGCCGACGATCAAGACTGCGTTTTTGGGCCTTCTCGCTATTTCCGTCCCTTCTGCAAAATGATCAGTATAATGTCGCGTCACACCACAGGAGCCTGCTACTAAGGTGATGCGCGCATTCGCTCAGTCACCCGTCTGGTCTGTGCTAAAGCGGTTAACGATAGGTCTTGCGTTGATCGCCCTCCTCTCGTCGATCTTGCTGGTTTCCGACCTTGGACATCGAAGGACGGCTGCCGCCGCCGCCAATGAGGGCCCAGCTGGCCGGATATTCAAAGCTGCGATTGTGTACTACGCGCATGGTGTGAGTAACGACTATTGTGTGAACGGTCTCCTCGAGGGACTCAAGGCCAGTGGTCTCGAACAGGGCAAGAACCTGGAAGTTGTGAAGGCAGATGCGCAAGGGGAAATGATCAACATCCCAGCCATTCTTCAGAATTACGACAACTCCAATGTCGACCTGATCATGACCATTTCGACGCCATGCCTGGCTGGAGCTTGCAACAACGTAAAGCACAAAAAAGTGGTTTTCACCTGTGTGAGCGATCCGATTGCCGCGGGAGCGGGCAAGAGCCATTTGGAACATTTGCCATTCGTGACCGGAGTCGGGAGTTTCCCGCCTGTGAGCCACATGTTGGATTTCATGCAGAAACTGGTGCCAGGACTGCGTGCTGTAGGAACGATGTACAACCCGGCGGAAGCAAATTCGGTGAAGGAGCAGGCGGTCGCGCGCGAAGTATTTCAGAAACGCGGCATCAGACTCGAGCAGATTGCCGTTAGCGGGTCAAGCGAAGTGTTACAAGCAGTCCAAATCCTGGCTGGGC
The DNA here is from genome assembly GCA_046728215.1 of Acidobacteriota bacterium. Classification (GTDB taxonomy): domain Bacteria; phylum Acidobacteriota; class Terriglobia; order Terriglobales; family Acidobacteriaceae; genus Gp1-AA133. Next base: position 17,472 of record JBKPEB010000006.1, read on the forward strand.
GCGACATCCAGGTGGTGTGGTTGCCCGCCGACAATACCGGTATTCAGGGATATGAAGGCGCAGTGAAGGGTGCGAAAGACGCGCGACTTCCCCTGATTACCGACATATGCTCGGCGCTGCCCCGCGGTGGTCTGGCGTGCTTAGGTGTGGGAATGCAGTACTCCTCGTTGGTCGCCGGAAAGCTGGCGGGCCGCGTTCTGCTCGGTGAGAATCCGAGAGATATGCCGATCGAAGAAGTTGCCGTCGAGGAAATGGCGATCGTCCGAAGCAGTGCGGCGGAATTGGGTATCACGATTCCTGCCGAGTTCGCGCAGAAGGTACGCCCGTAGCCCAGGCATGGAAATCAGCGCACAACAGGTCGAGGACGCGCTCGCGGTGAAGGTGAGAGGGCGCCTCGACAATTATTGGACAGAACACTTGCGCACGAACCTGGAGGAGTTCGTCCGGGGAGGCGCGCACGTTATCCGGCTGGACCTGTCAGAGGTTTCGTTCCTAAGTTCTGCTGGTGTGGGCCTGTTGGTGCTGACGTATCGGCAGCTAAGGGAGATTGGTGGCACGCTGACCATTGCGAGCCCTTCCGTCCGGGTCAAACAGGTCTTGGATCTTTGCAAACTGTCACCCATCCTGCTGACCAGTCAGGCGCCGGCGAACCCCGTTGAGCGCAAGTCGGAAATACGCCGCTTTACATCAGCGTCCGCAGCGTTTGAGATGCTGGAATGTTCTTCGCAAAAGCCGTTAACATTCGAGCTTATCGGAGACCCAGGATTATTGAAGTCGTGCGGCTTCGGTCCAAAAGATTGCCAATCGCTGAAGTTTCCCGCATCAACGTTCGGAGTCGGTCTGGGGGCTTTCGGGCACGGCTTCGAGGATGCGCAGTCGAGGTTTGGGGAATTCCTTGCGGTAGGCGGATCCGCGGCTTATCTCCCGACAGACGGGACCAATGTTCCGGACTTCATGGTTTGCAGTGGAGATCTGGTCCCAGAGGTGAATGTCCTCTACGGCCTCCGATGCGAAGGGGAGTTCACCCACCTGTTGCGGTTCGAAGCTGCCAATGCTGATAGTCCCGTTGCGTTCTCGGAGTTGGTGGCCACGGCATTGGAGGTCTCGGGCGCGCCCGCGATCGGAATGGTGATGGTGGTGGAGTCGGCTGGACTGGTGGGAGCCGCTCTTCGTCGCTCGCCGGCTACGGCACCCGTCGCGAACACTTCACCATTCCAATATCCCGAGGTTCGCACCTGGCTGTCGTTCTCCACGGAACGGCTCTATTCGCGGTCACTGGTGTTGATTTCAGGGGTCGCAGCCAGTTCCGCCAGCGAGCCGTTAGCTCCACTGCTCCGACGAATAGGCGGCGAAGCATCGCCAGTGGGACACTTTCACGCCGCGGCGTTTTCCTATCGGCCCCTCAAGAAGGGAGACATCGATCTGAAAGCTACGGTCTCGACCTTGTTTGAGAGGGAGACCTTGCAGTGTGTGCTCCACCTCCTGACCGATGACCGTAAAGCCGCCGGGGCACAACAGAGCGAGTTTGTCCGCGGTGCTTGCTGGATCGGTGCTGTGTCTGAGAAGAAATGAAAGTGGAACGCATATGAATCTTCTGGTCGGCACGTTCACGATAGGCTTCATCCTGTCGTTGCTCGCGTTGGGCGTATTCATCAGCTTCAGGATTTTCGCATTTCCGGATATTACAGCCGATGGGTCAGTGACACTTGGCGCATCGGTCGCCGCGACGCTGTTGATTCATGGTGTGACGCCGCCGGTTGCATCGCTTGCGGCCTGTGGAGCGGGTGTGCTTGCCGGCGCCTGCACGGGTACGCTGCACACGCGGTTCAAAATCAATCCACTGCTTTCGGGCATCCTGGTCATGACAGCGCTGTATTCCGTCAACCTTCACGTCATGGGCAGCAGCAACCTTTCGCTACTCGGGGTGAATACTCTGGCCACGCAGTCGGAGCGAATCGGTGTAAAGCTGATGCGCGGAGCTACCACTTTCGATCTCGCCGGCTGGCAAGTCAGCGTGCGCGATGCAACGGTGCTGGGCGCGATTGTTTTGGCTGTCCTGCTGACCGGCACGTTGTTGTATTGGTTTTTGCGGACAAATCTCGGGATCGCTATGCGGGCTACCGGCGACAACGTGCAGATGATCCGCGCTCTGGGAGTGAATGACGGAAATATGATCGTGTTCGGAATAGCGATCTCGAACGGCTTCGTGGCGCTCTCTGGAGCATTGTTGGCGCAATACCAAGGCTTCGCGGACGTGGGCATGGGAATCGGAATGGTGGTGTGGGGACTTGCCAGCGTCATCATCGGAGAAGCGCTCGTTGGAACCAATCAGCTGGGCTTGACAGTTATTGGGGCCGTCATGGGGTCGGTGCTGTTCAGGCTGATGGTAGCGGTGGCGTTGCGTTGGGGTCTCAGCCCGAATGACCTGAAATTGATTACTGCCATGTTCGTGTTCGTGGCGCTAATCGTTCCGCAGTTCCTTCGAAAGGACCGGATGTGGGGTGCGCATGCTTGACATCCGGGCGGTCTCGAAGACGTTTAACCCGGGTACCCCGAATGAGGTGCACTCGTTGCGCCGCGTCAACCTCGAACTGACTGCTGGATCGTGGGTCATCATCATTGGAACCAACGGCTCGGGGAAGTCCACGCTGCTGAATGCTGTGGCCGGAACGTTTTTTGTGGACGAAGGCAGCATTCGACTGGCGGGACAGGATGTCACGCGATGGCCCGAACACGGGCGTGCTGAGTTGATTGGACGCGTGTTTCAAAATCCGTTTAGCGGCACATCACCAAGCCTCACCATCCAGGACAACCTCAGTCTTGCCGCCCTGCGTGGCCGGGGACGCGGCCTCGGTTGGGGATTGAAAACGTCGCTGGTGGCGAGAATGCGCGATGAGGTGAGTCGGTTGAACATGGGGCTGGAGGATCGGCTCGAGAGTGCCATTGGCAGTCTCTCAGGCGGACAGCGGCAGGCACTGACGCTGCTGATGGCTACGTGGCTACGTCCCGAACTCCTGCTATTAGACGAGCACACCGCTGCCCTTGACCCCAAAAGCGCGGACCAGGTGATCGCATTAAGCGAACACGTAATTGCGCGCGCCAAACTGACTACCTTAATGGTGACCCACTCGATGCACCAGGCAGCCAGCTTGGGAGACCGTCTGATCATGATGCACCGCGGCCAGATCATTCACAATTTTCAGGGTGCCGAAAAACGGCGGCTAAGACCTGACGATCTGCTGGCGCGCTTTGAGGAAGTACGTCGCGCGGAGCAACTGGATGAGAGCGCCGCTGAGATGCTCGCCGAGAATTATGTTTGAAGGTGATGGGGCACTCCCCTGAGTCGTTCCGGCTCCCCAGACGCGGTAGTGCTGAGGTCAGGATTGCGGGGTTCGCAATTGGGATTGGTACCGATATGTCGGCTTGTGGAATGTTCTGGACTTGAGTTCTGAACCGCCGAACTGCCCCTGGATGACGCTAGTGCTTTTTCGGACGCGACGCCGGGATGATGTTCAAGGTTAAGAGAAGGTGTGAGGCGTCGCGTTCGAAAAAGCCGTCAGAAGGAAGCCGATGGCGTGGCGGACGCGGGGCTTATGCAAATTGCTGCGCACGGCCTGGGTTACCGGTTGGTTCAGGTAGGCCTCGGCCCTTTCACGGTTGGCAAATAGATACATGCCTCCCATCTCAAGCTCCTTTTGCTGCAGGATCCATATCTTCCAGACCCGCAACTTGAAGCGCAGGTGCAAGAGGGTGTAAGTGGTAGCACTCTTCTCTGACATTTCGTTTCTCCAATCTGTGCATCTCTGCTTTTGTGGCAGATACAGGTGAGTCTAGGACGCCTGAAAAGTTCCGAGATGAGAGCATGATGAGAACATGATGAGAATTGGACATCGGGCCGATGCAACAGTGCGGCATGATTGTGGTTTGAGGAGATCCCAGCGAACCGAACCCAAGAATAACGGCAACTGAACGCTTGGAATTCATGCAGGCGATGGGTGGGTACCAAGTTAAATCGCCAACGCACTCTTTCGAGATGTTTCAAAACTATTGCGTGGCATCTTCGCAAATTACGGTCGGATGACGGGCAAATACAAGCCAAGTGACTTGCGATTTCCGCCAACAGATTCGTCGGCACTTCCCAAATTGTCCCGCTTTCATTGACTTGTTCTGGCTCTGGGCGCGCCCATCATCGGCGTGGTTTGGGTCCGGGTCGCGAGTTGGGTCCTCCTGACCGGAAGTCCGGCTACGCGTGCTGGATGGTGAGGCCGACGCTGGGCGACCTAAGCAATAACGGTTGGCTCGCGAGGTTCCAGTGGCAGAAAACGTTCGATCGCATCAAACCGGGCAAGCCGTTTTCAAGGCAATCCTGCCGGACGACATTGACTGGAAGCCGTTCGCCGCGCTTCCATCCTCGGTGCGTCTTGCCGTCATGGTAGGCCAGCCTTCAGAACCTGGTCCCTACATGATCAGGGTCAAAGTGCCTCGTGGCTTGAAACTGATGCCGCATAGGCACCCAGAGGATCGACTATACACGGTCATTTCCGGAGTCTTCTACATCGGTCTTGGTGACGAATTCAATGCCGATAAACTGGAGGCGTATCCGCCCGGTGCTGTGATCGTTTTACCCGGAAATACATCCCATTTCCACTGGGCCAAGTCGGGCGAGTACGTCGCGCAGGTGACTGCCGTTGGGCCCCTGGGCCTTGAATATGTGAACCCGAAAGACGATCCACGGAATAGCAATTCCCGCATGTAGCGTGAGGTTTACCCAATGGAAAATGACGATTGTTTCCCTGGACCGGAACAGCCGAACCGCCGCCAATTCCTGTTGACCGCCGGCAGCACAGTGGTCGGTGTCATGGCAGCATGCGCGCCCGCAGGTGCGACCATGGTTGCGGGGGCGGAGACCGCTGCGGGCGACGCAGCTGTGACTGCTGTTGAAGGTGCAGTTCCGGTCACCCTTCGCATTAATGGTAAGGAGCATTCGCTGCGGATCGACCCGCGGACCACACTGCTGGATTGCCTCCGCGAAACGGTGACACTCACGGGAACGAAAAAGGGCTGCGATCATGGACAGTGCGGCGCGTGCACGGTGCATGTCAACGGCCGGCGCGTGCTTTCATGCCTCAACTTCGCTGTCATGCATGATGGAGAAGAAATCACGACCATCGAGGGCCTCGGTACACCTGAGGCAATGCATCCCATGCAGGCCGCGTTCTTCACCCACGATGCTTATCAGTGCGGTTATTGCACTTCGGGTCAGATCATGTCCGCGGTCGCATTGCTGAAAGAGCCATGCGGTCCCGATGACGTTGCGGTTAAGGAATTGATGAGCGGCAACATCTGCCGCTGCGGCGCCTATGCAAACATCGTTGCGGCGATCCAGCAGGTCCGCAAGCGCGCTTAGCGCAGGAGTTTCTTGATGCATACATTCGAGTTCGTTCGTCCGGCAGATCAGACGGCGGCGATCGCAACCGCCGCGCAATCGAAAACGGCGCAGCAGGGCGCCGATGTGCGCTTCCTGGGCGGCGGCACCACGCTGATCGATCTGATGAAGCTGAATGTCGAGACTCCCGCGCGCGTGCTCGATATCAATCGCCTGCCGCTCGACAAGATTGAAGCCACATCCGATGGCGGCGCCAAGATCGGTGCAATGGTCCGCAACTCAGATCTGGCGAATCACGCCAAGATCCAAAAGGACTATTCGGTTCTCTCGCAGGCCCTCCTGCAAGGCGCCTCGGCACAGATCCGCAACATGGCAACCGTCGGCGGAAACTTGCTGCAGCGAACGCGCTGCGTCTACTTCCGCGACACCGCTCTCGCGTGCAACAAGCGCGAGCCTGGTAGTGGATGTCCAGCGATCACCGGCCACAATCGCACGCTTGCCATCCTCGGGGCCAGCGAGCATTGCATCGCCACGAATCCCTCGGACATGTGCGTTGCTCTGGCGGCGCTGGAAGCAACCGTTCACGTTCAGGGGCCGAAAGGCTCACGTGCGGTCGCGTTCGGCGATTTCCATCTTCTGCCCGGCACCACACCGCAGCGCGAGACCGTGCTTGAACCCGGCGATCTGGTCACGCACGTTACACTGCCGCCACCCATCGCCGGAAGCAAGCAGCTTTACTTGAAACTGCGCGATCGCGCGTCGTACGAATTCGCCTTGGCATCGACAGCACTGGTGCTTACGATCGCAAGCGGCAAGGTCACTCGCGCCCGCATTGCGCTTGGTGGCGTCGGAACCAAACCATGGCGCTCGTCCGAAGCCGAAGCTGCACTATCCGGCAAACCCGCAACCGACGCAATCTTCCGTCAAGCTGCCGAAGCGGCGCTGCGAGACGCGAAGCCGCAGAGCGAAAACAAATTCAAAATCGAACTGGCCAAACGCTGCATGGTGCACGCACTACGAATGGCCACGGCAAGCTAATTTCTGAGGAGCAACCATGGCGACACCTGAGCAATCGCCGACAACTTCTTCTCCCATCGGACGAGACACGCTTCGCGTAGACGGCCCCCGCAAAGTCACCGGACTGGCGAAGTACGCTTCCGATTTTCAATTTCCCGGCGTGCTTTACGCCGTTCCCGTCGAAGCGACGATCGCCAATGGCAAATTGCTCACACTCGATACTGCCGCGGCTGAGAGGATGCCAGGCGTTCGAGCCGTCCTTCATCGCGGGAACATCGGCAAGATGTTCCGCTCCACTCCCGCGCCCGGTTTCGATCGCGTCTGCCTTGAGCGGCGGCCGCCGTTCGAAGATGACGCCATCCATTACTGGGGCCAGTACATCGCTCTGACCGTTGCCGACACCTTCGAGGCTGCCAAAGCTGCGGCCGATGCTGTCCGTGCGACCTACTCTAAAGAAACGCCGAACGTGGAGACCCGTCTGGAACCCGCCAGCGATCCTGACGTCGTCTTTACTGCTTACGGGCCGATGGAGCGATTGCAAAGCCATCGCGGCGACGCCGCATCTGCTTTCGATAATGCGGCCGTCAAGCTGGACGAAACGTACGTCACTCCTGCCGAAACGCACAATCCCATCGAGCTGCACTCCACCGTGGCGCTGTGGGATGGTCCCATGCTGACGCTGTATGACTCGACCCAGGGCGTTGTGAATCTGCGCAGCGTCCTAGCGCAGATGTTCGGTTTGCCCAAGGAGAACGTTCGCGTTATTTCAAAGTTCCTGGGCTCTGGATTCGGCGGCAAACTCTATCCTTGGACGCATGTCCCGCTCGCAGCGGCTGCGGCACGTCAGTTAGGCAAGCCGGTAAAGCTCGTCGTCAGCCGCAAAATGATGTTCCAGTCGGTCGGCCACCGGGCGCGCACTCAGCAGCGTGTTCGCCTTGGCGCCACGCGCGACGGCAAACTCGTGTCGCTGCAGCACGATTACATCTACCACATGTCAATGCTCGACATGTATCACGAAGACTGCGGCGAGGCCACGCCTTTCCATTACAGCGTTCCCAATTTGCGCGTGAGCTTCGGGCGCGCAAGGCGCAATATCGGCGCAACGGCCGACATGCGCGGTCCCGGCGCAGTCCCCGGACTTTATGCCACCGAATCGGCAATGAACGAGATGGCCGAGCGGCTCAAGATGGATCCCGTCCAGTTCCGCATTCTCAACGAGCCGAAGCTCGATGAGTCCAATGGTCTTCCTTTTTCCTCACGGCACTACGTGGAGTGCCTGAATCTCGGGGGTGAGAAATTCGGATGGTCGAGGCGCAATCCGGCGGTTGCCTCAATGAAGCGCGATGGCTTGACCTTAGGTTGGGGAATGGCGGGCGCGGCATGGATAGCGGGGACATTTGCTGCCGAAGCCAACCTCCAACTGCGAGATGATGGAACGGTTCGCGTTGCCTGCGCAACACAAGACATCGGCACCGGCACGTATACCATCCTGGCACAGCTTGCGTCGCAGAAAACCGGTGTTCCGCTCGACAAGATCGATGTTGAGCTGGGCGACAGCGCGCTTCCAGATGGTCCGATCTCAGGCGGGTCCTTGGCTACTAGTTCCGTGATCCCGCCTGTGTTCCAAGCCGCAGACCAAGCGATCACATCGTTGATGATGATCGCCGTCACAACTCCCGGCTCGCAGTTTTTAGGGCACAAGCTCGACGATCTTGCGCTTGAAGGCGGGCGCGTGTTTGTAAAGGCTGAAGGTCCTGCGCGAGGGGTTGCATTCGGGGACGTGCTCCGAGGCGCGAATGTACGTCTGGTCAATGGCAGCGGCAGGGCTGAACAGACGGCTTTTGCTTCGGACGCGAAATTTTCCAAGCACTCGTACGGCTGCCATTTTGTGGAAGTCACGTGGCAGCCGGAGACGGCGCGCCTGCGCGTCAGCCGCGTCGTGACTGTGATGGACGCAGGCCGAATCCTGAATCCTCTTGCCGGCCGCAATCAGATCCAGGGCGCAGTGGTGATGGGCATCGGAATGGCGCTGTTCGAGGAAACCACGTACGATCCGCAAAACGGTGCGCCCATCAACAGCAATCTGGCTGATTACATGATGACGGTGAACGCCGACGCGCCTCCGATCGACGTGCACTTCGTTGATTACCCTGACAAGGAGATTAATGAACTCGGTGCACGCGGGATCGGCGAGATTGGACTCGCCGGCGTTGCGGCCGCCATAACTTCGGCGGTCTACCACGCAACCGGAGTTCATGTTCGCGAACTGCCAGTGAGAATTGAGAATCTGATCGCGTGAGCCTTACGCAGCCAGCGAGTTGAAGCAGGCGCATCAGCGAGACGGAATTTACGAATCGATGGCAAGGCTCACTCCCGGATAACGTAAGTGCTTACGGGCAAACCAGAAGTTAGCCAGAAAGCCGACGTCCCATCAAAAATGGCGCGGTGGCAAGAAGCGCGAAAAGCCAGGTTAAGCCAGTGATAAGAAATAGTGTTCGTCAGTATCCTAACGTCTTGTCCACGATATTCGAGAGAGTTTCTCCATTCCTGAACCTTTCAACTTGCGCAAGAAAGAATCGCATCGCATTGTTTAACCAATCGGGCGTGTGGTCAGCACAGTGTGGGGACAATAAGACATTCTCCAGCGAATAAAAAGGATGGCCTTGCGGCAATGGTTCTTGATCAAACACATCCAGGGCAGCAGCGCGAATCCTATTGTCTGAAAGTGCCTTGATCATTGCCGGCTCGTCGATCGTGGGGCCGCGGCCGACATTGATCAGCACGGCATTCTTCTTCATAACAGCGAATTCGGCCTCTGCAATCAGACCTCGCGTCTGCGCGGTTAATGGAAGGGTCACGACGACATAGTCGCACCGTGAAAGCATCTCCCGAAGCTGTTCGGATTCGTAGACTTGGTCGAGCAGCGAATCCTTTTCGGACTGTTGGCGAACGCTCCGTCTGAGTCCGAGCACATTCATTTCCAGGGCGCGGGTCCGGGCAGCCACCGCACGTCCGATGCTGCCATATCCGACGATGCCCAGTGTTTTGCCCGAGACCATGCTTACGTCAAATGGCTCCCATATACCGCGCATCTGATTGCGAATCATGCGGCGAAAATCCTTGGCAAAGTAAAGGATCGCTGCCAAAACAAACTCGCCGAGCGAAGGGCTGAAAACACCACTGCCATTCGTGAGGATGACCTCGCTTTTGATTAACTCGGGGAAGAGCACCTGTTCCAAACCAGCAGATCGGCAGTGCACCCAACGCACACGGCTTGATTTCAGGAACACCTCCTGTAGAAGCACCAGCGAGCCTGACCAGTTCAAAATGATTTCCGCCTCGACGCCAGCCCTGACAAAGTCGGACGGCGAGTGCCCCACCACAATCCTTGCGATCTGACGCAGCTCAGCCAGGAATGGAATGTCTTTGTCGCCGGGTGCAGTCAACACGAGAACTGGACTATCGTTCATGACCCCGCCTCCTGTAGCTCGCTGGCCTCAATTGACATGGTTCCATGATTCTCAGAATTCCCGCACAGCGGAGCCATTTTGCCACGTTGCTAACGATGTTCACGCTCGCGCAAAGCGCGTGGTCCTTGAAATTGGGATTATCCAGGAGTACTCCAAAGCCATTCCTTCAGCGAGACAGATGGTCGGCAGCGGTGATTCGTTCGCTTAAATCTCGGAAGTACTATAGAGGTTCTTGCGGCGAAGTGATCAATTTTCAGCGCGAGAAGGGGAAACCTCGGAACCACGCCATCGCGCGCGTGTCGGTTGCCCATAGGGATACGGCAATGGACTGACAGCTTCAGCCACGGAGTAGCCATTGGTGGTATTCAGGGAGATTTTCCCGAGGAACATTACCCTGTGCAGCATAGGCCGTGATAAGGTGCTCTCGCGCTGGCCTCCGCGTACTTGGGGAAGCAATGCAAAGACGCACATTTATGAACATGGCTGCCGGGTTTACGACGGCGCTTGCATTTGAATCGTTCGGTTTAGGATTGGAGCAAGAACGAAGGCATCCGGTTCCCTATCCGGATCCTGCCGTCGAAGTGATTGATCCTCGTTTCACAAAATACAAGGTGGGCAACGCCGCGGTTGAGCGCCTCTATACCGGAACGCGATGGGCGGAAGGGCCTGTATGGTTTGGCGATGGGCGTTATCTCCTGTTCAGCGATATCCCCAACAACCGGGTGCTGCGTTGGCAGGAGGAAACTGGAGAGGTCAGCGTTTTCCGCAGTCCTTCGAACTACAGCAACGGTAATTGCCGCGATCGGCAGGGCCGATTGCTCACCTGCGAGCACGACACGCGACGGCTAACGCGAACGGAATACGACGGCACGATCACGGTGCTGATCGATCATTTCCAGGGGAAGATGTTTAACGCTCCGAATGACCTGGCGGTACATTCTGACGGAGCGATCTGGTTTACCGATCCTGGTTACGGCATCATGTCGAATTACGAAGGCCATAAGGCTTCGTTCGAGTTACCAGCCAATGTCTACCGCCTCGACCCGAAAACAAATCAAACGAATGTCGTTGCCAGTGATTTGGACAAGCCCAACGGTCTATGTTTTTCTCCCGACGAGAAAAAGCTATACATCGTGGATACAGGCATCCCAAAGCATCCCACCGACCCGCGTCCGATTCGCGTATATGACGTAGTCGACGGCGCACGACTCACGAATGGGCGACTCTTTGTAAATATGGCGCCGGGTTCGTCGGACGGCATTCGTTGCGATATGGAGGGCAATGTTTGGGCCGCTGCCGGATGGGGAGGAGAGGAATACAACGGTGTGCACGTGTTCGCGCCCGATGGTACTCTGATCGGTAAGATCCATCTCCCTGAGACATGTGCCAACTTGTGTTTCGGAGGGGCCAAGAAGAACAGGTTGTTTATGGCTGCCAGCCAGTCTTTATACGCGGTCTACGTTGAGACTCAGGGAGCTCAAACGCCGTGAGCAGACATTCTCGCCGAAATCGGCCGCCCTACCAGTCTCGGGGCTTCAAGTCATCGAGGACGAACCAGTAAGCGAGCACTCCAAGAAAAAGAACGATCGAGGCGAGCTCAAAACCCGGAACATATGACCCAAACGATGTAATCAAAAACCCCACTGCGAGCGGCGCAATGATTCCTGCGAGGTTGCCCGCAAAATTTTCGGCTCCCGTCCAAATGCCCACTGCTTCCGTCGGTGCACACGACTGAAGTATCGCCAGAAGGTTTCCAGTAGCAAGCCCAACCAGAGACGCGCCAATCAATAACCATATGGCGAGTCCAGTATGGGCAGTACGCATCGCTGGGATAAGAAAGATACCCATACTAAAAGCGACGGTGACAATTCCTTTCCGAGTGGCCGTTTCATCCCAGCCGTGACGGACCAGCGTGTCTGCGATCCATCCCCCAAGCGGTTCGGCAATTCCAAATGTGAAGAACACGAGTGAAGCATAGAAGCCCGCTTGGACTATGGTGAGCTGGCGGACAGTCACCAGGTAGTCGGGCAACCATGTCACCAGCACATACCAGTAGTAATCAAAACAAAAAAATCCGAGGCATATTCCCAGCAAATTGCGATTGAGCAAGGTCCGAACCACGGACTGCGCCCCACCCACAGGTGATCCCTCCTTCTTGTTTGCTTGCAAGTGGCGAGGGAAAACCCAGAACCAGGGTGCAATCCAGACGAGAGCTGTAAAGCCCAAGATGAGGAAAGTGTGGCGCCATCCCAAATGAACTAAAAGCCATGGGACCATGATGCCTTCGAGGACCAATCCGGTTCGAGTCCCGAAATCGAAAAGTCCAGAGGGCAGACCACGCTCTTTCGGCGAGAACAGCAAGCTGACGATTTTCGTCCCTCCAGGCAGGTAGATGGATTCTCCGACGCCAAGGAGAATCCGGAAAATTAGCAACACCGTAAGGCTGCCGGCTAGGCCCGTAAGCCCCTGCGCGACCGACCAAATGATGAACGCTCCAGCGTAAAGCCAGCGCAAATTGAATCGGTCTGCGCACCAACCAATCGGAATTTGCATCAACGCATAGGACCAGAAAAAGGAAGACAGCAGTAGGCCCTTGCTTTGCGATGTGAGCTGAAACTCTTTCGAAATGAGTGGCAGCGCGAATGAAATAGCAGCGCGATCCAGGTAATTGATCAGCGATGCTGCAAAGAGCAAAATGATAATCGGCCAGCGCCGCTTGTTCGAAAAATCGGAGAGATCCATTTGTGAGGATCGATTCAAGGTCTTGCGACAGGATAGATCAATCGCCATCGTCCCAACGAGGAGATTACAGCTCATCGCTCTTTCGGGTTGGACTGAGTACGGAAAAGTCACGCTTGCGACGGTCACTCATGCGATTTACAGGACCAAATGCGGCGGATGCGGCACTTGTCGATCCGAGAACAGGCGGACATCCTTAATCAAATGCACTATGCGTACTACGGCATTGCCGGGAACATCCGAGCATTGCAACGGGTCCATCGGGCCGTGGAACGTTACTGGCGCATCATGCTCAGTAGTCGGAAGTCGGAGTTGGAAGGGTACGGTCTTGTGGATGCACTTCCACCCATCAAGGAGCGGTTTCCACTAGTGCGACCAAAGCTGTATCTCCCTTACTCGGAGTTGCAAGCTATCGCCGTGCTGTGAAGCACCTTCTGACGAGCGTAGTGCGGGAAATCTGCACGTTACGTTCTGTGGGAGCCGGGAGCGGGAAACCGCCCTCGGCCACCCGGTGGGCGATCAGTGATGGTCGTCCCTACCGCGACAGTTGAACCACAAAAGCCAGACGGTCAGAATCAGGCTTCGCGGGACTCGAGGCATCTAAGAGAGGGCTCGTTCTCTCCGCCGGCAATGCTGCTGCGCCACGCGCTGATGATCCCGCAGTGGCGGTGCGTTTAGTGATGAAGTTCGCCCCGCCTCTTTCCCATGAAATTCGATATGTGTTTTCCGTCCACGGAGGAATTCTTATCCCGGGTGTGGCTATGCTTCTCCGCAAATGTTTCCCTCACGGTCCACGTTCAGGCTGGAATCTGATCCCTGTGCTCATGGTTCAGTCGGGATCTCGCGTCGTCGTTCCCCCGCGAAGGTCTGGGATCCCAGAGGCGCTTGTCCTGCGTACGTCCGGAACCTACGACGCGAATGCGACGGCTTCTCCACGAGGTTGAAGACCGCTCTGAGGAACGATCATGGGAGAACCTGCATGAGAGCGTCGACAGGCGTCTCGTGCCTGGCCTCTGTAGTGTTCCCACTTGGTTTGCTCGGCTCTATGCACTCCGTCTCTCCCATCTCTCCTCAGGCACTGCTTCGGGGCTTCTCCGGCGCCCTGCGGCTCCGCGGTCATCTGCTTCCACGGCCCTCCGGGTCTCGGTCTCCCAAAACAAATCGAGCGCCCAGAACGCGCTCCCGCGGTGCGGGAGATTTCTTTTGGGTCCCTCCGAGAAAGCTGACCTTGGCCTTGGGAGCCGGGCCCACTCGCATGGCTGCGCCCAGAGTGCCCTGAGCAGATCAGGGCAGAAACGGAGAGCATTATGTCAACCTACAGAAACAACGTCACCCTTAAAGGCTTTCTCGGACGAGACGCCGAGCTCCACGTCAACACCAATCAAACGCCCTTCGCCGTTCTGTCGCTGGCCACAAAAAGCACGCACCGGAATAGGCAGTCGGGTGAGTTTGTGTCACACACGGAATGGCACCGTGTCATCGCCAATGGCCGCCTTGCGGAGTCTGCCAAGTCGCTCCTCAAGGGCGCTCACGTGGAAGTCCAGGGCCGACTGCAAAGCTACCGGTACGAGGACAATGCCGGCGTGCAGCATCGTGTGTGGGAAGTACGTGCGAATGCGGTTACTCACCTCGAGCGTGCCGTGGGCGACGATGGCGGGAGCCTCGATACGTCGCCGGTCGAGGAAGATGTACCGGGATAGGAAAGGTGCCCGCAAAGGGCACCTTTGGCTTCGGTTAAGGAGGACTCCACATGCTCGCAAATAGTCTGTTTCTTACCAGCATCCTCTTCCTTGCACTCCTCTTGTTCCTGCTCGGGGAGTGCACCTTCCTGATCCCGTATCGTGTCCTCCTGGTCTACAAGTACGGCACAACCATCTTCGCGTTCCTGGCCGCCCTGTTCTTGAACGTGTTTGCGGCAGTGTACCTGGGAGCCCGAAAACTATTCCTGAAGGACACCGGCCGGAAGCTGGCGCACGTCGAGAAACAGATCCGCACCGGCGCCAGCATTTCCGACGAACTCACCCAGCGACTCAAAGATCAGGAGGAGGGACGGTGAGCCGCGGCAGCAGCAGAGGCGAGTCACAAGAATGGGATCTGACGACCGAATCGGCCGCGCGGACACCGGGGGTGGACCGCCTCGCGTGCAGTAGCGCTGCCAAGCCCGCTGATCGTCGACCAGGTTCCCAACTGCAAGCCGACCCTCGACCGGCGTCAGGACTCGACCGGATGCGCAATACCATCTCTCTGCGCCAACGAAGGTATCGAATCAGCCGGGCGGAACAAAAGCTCTTGTCCACCGTCGGTGCCTTTCGCACAGTCGCCGTCAACGACCTGCTGACGTACCAATACGTCCTGAATCATCGGCAATTTGGGCTGGACCTCCGCCACCTCAAAAGCCAAGGGCTCATCCTCATGCATCGGCTAATGGTGGGGGGAGGGGACGAAGTTTTGGAGGTCCTGGTTCTGACTCGAGAAGCCAAGGAGCTGCTCGCCTCTGTTGAGAGGGTGGACAGTCGTCAGGTCTCGTACGTGGGACTTGTGAAGCCACGGGAGATTGCGCACGACGCTGCCATTTACAGGATGTATGAAACTGAAGCCGCGCAGATCAAGAGTCGAGGCGGAGTGGTACGCCGGCTTGTCCTTGACTACGAACTCAAAGCCAGCATCTACGCGAGGCTTGCCAAAGCTCGTTCCTTGCCTCGTCTTGACTATGCGAAGCGGCAGAGAGAAGTTGCCCAAGCCAACGGTCTCCAGGTCGTGGGGGGGCGAATCCCACTCCCTGACCTTCGACTGGAATACGAGACGCCGGAGGGCGATCTGACCAAGGTGGATCTCGAACTGGCCACCTACCACTACCACGGCGCTTACGCCCTTGCGAAGACCAAAGTCGGCTTCAAACTGTACGCCGATGGACCTTCGGCAGCGCGGCTTAACGCACGCCTGACGCGGGGTCGCGGTCCAGTGCCGGACGGACCAGGACTGACCGACGCCATCCTCTCCCTATGACAAATGAAGAGCGGATCGTCGCCTTGCAAAGCTATGGCTATTCCCACCGTCAGGCGACGTTTCTCTGCACGGTCGCTGTTCATAGCGGGTACTTCCTGCGCCGCCAATACCACAAATTCCTGGGCCAGAAACCTGGTGCGAGTGCTGAACGTCTGATCCAACGAGGCCTTGCGAACGGTCACATCCGGATCCACGGTTCTGCAAATCGCACGCTGATCTACCACCTCGGCTCCCGTTCCGTCTATGAAGTGCTGGCCGACGAAGACAACCCGAATCAGCGCTGGCGTCAACCCTCTTCCATCAAAACGAAACTCATGAGCCTCGATTTCGTGCTGGCCCATCCCCAACACCGATACCTGGCCACGGAAGGCGAAAAGCTCGATTTCTTCTGCTCCACTCTTGGTCTCAACCGAGATTGCTTGTTCGCTCGCATCTACCGTTCCCGTCATTCAGAGGGCCAGACACGCACTCGGTATTTCGCGGACAGATTTCCCATATTCGTCACGAACGCGGCTGCCGAGCTCCGACCAGTGGTCTCGTTCTGCTACGTAGATGGAGGGCGAGTAAAGCCGTCCGGTTTTGAAACCTACATCGAGCACTATCGCCCCGTCTTCTCGAGTCTGTCGTCGTTCGAGATGGTCTACGTCGCCATCGATCCGCAGATGTTTCCCAAGGCCGAACGCGCATTTGCCCGATGCTTTCGCGCTTCGCTGTGCAACCCAAAGGATCCTCTCCTCGCCCGTTTGCGAGAACACTTTCGTATTCGCGAACTGTTCGAGCGCCGTGGCAGTCGTTGTCTAGACCAGCAGAGTCTTGATTCCTTTCGGGATGAACTGGACGAGTATAGCGGGCCGCAGTTCGACACTCTTTACAAGCAGTGGAAGGACGAGGGGCGTCCTGGGGTAGGAGCTGATGCCGCTACGGACCAGGTCCGCCGAGTGTTTCGCACCTGGCGGGTGGCCGACGAGTACCAGCTCTTTGGCGATCTCACTTCTCGCGACCGCGGCGTGAGACACCACGAACCACGGACCGCCGGCACGCGACCTTTAGTCCTGTGCTAAGTCCGGTGGGCAATCCACAGGGGGTCGCGCGAAGCCTATGGCCGGACAAGTACTTGCTTCGGCTCGGAGGGCGAAAATGGTTGTGCGAAAACAACGTGTTTGGCCAGGGAGCGACCCCCATGGATTGCTACCCTGGCTGCTCGACCTCGGGTCCGGCAGTCCGCACGGACGCAATTTCTGTTCCCGCCAATAGGGGTGACTTATATGTCTTCGTACATTCCGCACCGCATAAAGCGAGCCAAACAACAAATTACGGTGAAGCTCTACCAGGATCGCCTCGCGATGCTCGATCAGTATGGACGGTTCATCGAGGACAGTCGCGACTACATCATCGACCAGGCGTTGGATCTGGTTTTCAAGAAAGACAAGGATTTCCTCGAGTGGCTGGAGCAGCAATCCGCCATTGAGCAGGGAGAGGATCAGAGCGTCAACACCAGAAGGGGAGGGGAGCGGTTTCACCTCAGTGCGGCAACAAAGCGAGAGCATCAGAGACCAGAGAAATTGCTTCCTTGAACGGGTTCCCGGAAGACTGCCGAGAGCAGGGTTATGAAACGGGTTTCACAATATCGGACCTTTGCAAGTTTTGCGATGAGTTTGACATTAGGCTTCTATGGTTATCGCCATTGCGGCTTTCCGGACGATAACGCCCTGCTGGGCATGATACTTCTGCAAAAGCCGTACCTGTTCTTTGCGATCAAATCCTCCTTTACCCTCATGCTGTTTACCACTCCGTTCATCATCGTTTCGGTCATCTTTTCGCTTGCCTACATCTTCGGGGTAAGTCGCGTAAAGGAAATACAAACGCAACCGCTCCCCAAGTATCCCGACCCTCGCTCGCGAAACGAACTGTATCTCGTGGTAGGCGAACTCCATCATCCCAAGCGTCCAGAACCTGTTGAACGCCCGCGTTGGCTCATCATCCCGGATCGCGGGCTGTTCACCGGCATTGCCATCTTCGGCGCCATTGGCAGTGGGAAGACTACTGGATGCATGTATCCGTTCGCGGATCAGGTGCTGGGATATCGGGCCCATGACGCCAACCAGCGCGTGGCCGGCCTCGTGCTCGAAGTGAAAGGAGATTTCTGCCACAAGGTGCGCGACTTGCTCGCGAAACATGGGCGGGCAGAGGACTATATCGAACTCTCACTCGACTCGCCCTACCGATACAACCCTCTGCATAACGAACTGGAAGCTTATGCACTGGCTTACGGAATCGCTTCGCTCCTCAACAATCTCTTTGGGCGTGGCAAGGAACCCTTCTGGCAGCAGGCCTACACCAATCTGGTGAAGTTCGTCATCCTGCTGCACCAGGTACTGTACGGCTATGTAACCCTATTCGACGTCTACGAGTCGGCCATAAGCTCTCACAAAATCGAAGCCAAGATCGTCGAAGCCGAGCACCTCTTTGGTACGCGCGACTACCTGCTGATTGAGGATGTTGACTACGTGGCACATCGTGATCTGAACTCATTCTGCTGGGAACGGATCGAGACTACGAATTGGATGAAGGCACCCGCAACCGAGGAACTGCTGCGGTTGCTGGAGTTGAAAGAAATCGGCTTTGACACGCAGACCGAGGCTGTCTCGTGGGATGCTTTCGAGGACCCGCACTATGACGACCGGCGGCAGAGGTTTGAAGCGGTCAAGCGTTGGTTCAACGATGACTGGAAGCGGATCGAGCCGAAACTGCGCACTAGCATCGTTGAAGGCATCTCGGTGTTCCTCTCGCTGTTTGATGACAACCCGGCGGTGAAGCGCACCTTTTGTCCGCCCCAAGCGTGTTACGACCCCATCGCAAATCGGGATGGTCGTTATGGGATACCCCTGCCGCCGTTTCGCGAGCTCATCGAGCAGGGAAAGGTCGTCGCTCTGAACTTTCCGGTGAGCGCCAATCCTGGACTAGCGAAAACGATTGGCACCATGCTGAAGCAAGATTTCCAGCGCGCCATGGTCGCGCGCATTCCCACCATCGAGCGTCATCCGGAAAAGCACTGGCGCGAGGCCTTGTTTCTCTGCGATGAGTACCATTCGTTTGCCACAACCGGCGAAGCAGATCCGACCGGGGACGAGAAGTTTTTCGCATTGTCTCGCCAGGCCCGGTGCATCCCTATTGTCGCCACTCAGAGTGTCAGTTCCCTGCGCTCCACCCTGCATGGCGAATCCTGGCGCACGCTGCTGCAGACCTTTCGCACCAAGATATTCCTCACCCTGAGTGACGATTTCAGCGCCCGCATCGCCAGTGAGTTGTGCGGAAAAGAAGAGCAACTAAAAATGAACTACTCGATTAGCGAAAGCGGTCAGGACGCTGGGGTCAGTATGCTGACGGGGCGAGCCAGTGCGCATCGCGCTTCCCTCAGCACTTCCAAGAGCTATAACGTGCAGCGGGACTGGCTGTTTGAGCCGAAAGTGTTCGCCGAACTCAAGAATGCACAAAGCATTGTAATCGCTTACGACGGCCTCAATCCCCTGTCCCCAACCTATTGCTATCTCAAGCCCTACTACCTCGATCCCAACACCACTTATTTCGACCACCTGGCCGAGGGACATTTGTGAGCTTTGCATTGATTCTCCCATTCCTGCGCCCGATTGAACACTTGATCCGCAACGATGCCATCTCGGAAATCATGGTGAACGGCTCCGGTCGCATCTTCATCGAGAAACACGGTGAACTCCTCACCGTTCCCGATGTTGTACTGACGGAAAAGTTGTTGCAGGTGGCCGTTCGCAACATTGCACGCGTGCTCGGTGATGAGATCAATGACGAGATGCCCCTGCTCGATTCCCGCCTGCCTGATGGATCGCGCGTAGCCGCCGCCATTCCCCCCTGCTCGAGACGCGGAACCACCCTGACCATACGTAAGTTCCCGACTCGGCGCTTTACCCCCGAAGACCTGGTTCGGGCAGGAACGCTGCCCGGAGTCGTGCTCGACTACCTGGCGGAGTCAGTGCACACACGCAGGAACATTCTGGTGTCCGGAGGAACGGGAACTGGGAAGACGACGATGCTGAACGCGCTGGCCACTTTTATTGATCCTACGGAGAGAGTGGTGCTGATCGAGGAGACGGCTGAGGTGCAGATTACACTCGAGAATTTGGTTGAACTTGAGGCGCGGCGCGAGCAGCCGGGGCGACCGGCTGTGACCATACGGGACCTATTGAGGGCTACCCTCCGGCATCGTCCGGATCGCATTCTGGTGGGAGAGGTGAGAGGTGGAGAGGCGTTCGACCTTCTCCAGGCGCTCAACACAGGACATTCTGGCATGCTCTCGACCATCCATGCCAATTCCGCCAAGTCGGCAATCTCCCGCTTCATCACTTGTGTCCTGCAATCAGGTGTAGATCTCCCCTATCGCGCAATTCAACGCAATATTGCCGACGCCCTCGACCTGGTCCTGCACGTCGAGCGACGAAATCGAAGACGCTATGTGGCCGAGCTCCTGCGGCTTAAGCGCTATGAACCCGACCAGGACCGGTACGAGTACGAAGTGGTTTACGAAGCTGACGGAGCTCTCCCATGACTAGCCAAAATCTGACGGCCCAGCGCTATGTGCTCGAAAACTTCGCCGCCAAGGACCGAATCGCGCTGCTCGCATTGCAGCGCACCACCAATGCAGTTATCCAGAGAATTACCACCGCGGAGACCCTTTCATGCCCTGATTTTCAAGGGTGGTTGAGCTATCTCAACAACCAGAAGCACGACCTGTATTTGTCCATGAACACGCTCAAACCGGGAAGCCGCGGACGAACCAAAGAGGACGTAGATTGCATTCGCCACATTTTTCTCGATTTCGACGAAAACGGCGACCGGGCGGTCGAGAAGCTGTTGGGGCGAGACGACCTGCCGGTACCCAATTATCTCGTAAGCACCTCGCCGGACAAATGGCAGGTGATTTGGAAGGTCGAAGGCTTCGAAAAGGCAGCAGCGGAGGAGCTTGAAAGAGGATTGGTGCGGAGCACCGGAGCCGACCCCTGCGTGGTTGATGTGGCCCGAGTGCTCCGTCTGCCAGGTTTCTACAACCACAAGTATCGCCCCGCTTACCTGGTCACCGCCGAAGCACGCAGCCACGCAATTCGGTGTCCGGGCCACTTTCCGAACTTGGCCGTCGATGAACCGGTTGCCGATCTCTCACCCCCCGCCAGTCCATCCGGCCGACGGGGTGCCGGGCACACCCAGCTCTCTCAGTCTGAGCGCGATTGGGCCTACGCCAAACGCGCTTTAGGGCGCGGCGAACCCGAGGGGCGTGTCACAGAGGGGATTGCCCGCTACCGAGTCGGCCAAAAGCACGATCCGCACGACTACGCCCGGCGTACCGTCCGTAAAGCGGTCAGCCAGATCGAGCAAGTCAGCGATCGGCAAGGAGGGCCGGAGGAGGAGAAGCAACGCTGATCGACCTGTCCGAGGTCATCCGCATTTCAAGCCAAAATCGTCAAAGTAGATGGAAAGTTGCTCAGGACCCGCTCCAGATCCGCTCAACCTTCCCGGGGGCTTTTTCAAGATCGTTTCCGACGAGACCATGCCAATGGCAATCCGGCCCTTCATCTCCAGGTGTGACCCATTGGCAAGGGGCGGCGCATCCACAAATTGACCGCGGTAGCGCCTGGGTGTGGTTCCCAGCGCCTTGCGAAAGACGTCGGTGAAATGACTCTGGCTGGCAAACCCCGACTCCAGAGTGATTTCCGCCAGACTCAGGTTGGTCGTGCTCAGCAAATGGGCGGCGCGCTCGATGCGGCGGCCCAACACGTACCGGTGTGGAGCAAGCCCGGTGCTTCGCCGAAACAGGTTCGCAAAGTGCTGCGGGCTCATGCTCACCATGCCCGCCAGCTCAACCAGCGTCAATCGGTCTTCCAGATGGGTGTGAATATGATCAAGAACGGCCCGCAATCGATTGGGCGGGAGTCCCTCGCTCAGTGAACGAACTGTCTCGGCTGCCGTGGAGTAACGCCGTATGAGATAGCTGGTGAGCGCTCCGCCAAGCTGGTGAAGGTATTCAGATCCGGTATGGCAACCGGATCTCAACTCCTCCTCAACTGCCGACAACAGGCACTGCAATTGCAGGTCGCGTATGCCCAGATGCAGCACGAGCGAAGGTCCACACCCAACTCGATCGTTTCCCTTGCCGCTCCGTTCCAGCACTTGGTTGTCGAAGCTCATCACGATGGCGTGACTCGCACCGGTGGCGTACAGACTGACCTTGCATCCCTGGGGGATCACGTGGATATCGCCCGGCACGAACCTGCGAAGGCGCTTGCCACTCGCGCTGCCAATTTCCAGAGTGGCCGGACTGGTCAGCTGCATGACCACGTGGTTGACCTCCATCTCGCGCGCCCCCACGAGGGCGGCCTGTGCCCGGCGCTCGATGGTGATGCCATCGATCTGCAGGTGGCAGACCGACTCAGGTCGTAACATGGAAACTCTCCGCTGTGCGTGCTGGATCGCGCGACCCCGATGAACGATCTGGGAGACATCCTCGAACCGGGTGCGGTCCAAAGAGCCTGGTCTTGCACCCTCGTACGATCCGAGCGTGTCCACAATCCTGCCTCACTCACCGGGCTCCACGGTCACTTTCGTTGGTTGCGGTCGGGGTTCCGGGCAGTGGAGAGTTTCTCTTCTTGCTTCCACCGACCGAGGTGAAAAGATGGCGAGATCGGCCGTGATCCAGACCGTGGTCCGGCTATTGACATGCGCATGATATCGTGATATCAGTACCAAAACTGGAAAGGGGGTCGAGTGTGGGTCAACTGGTGGTCCGGAACATTGAGAACACAGTAAAGACGCAGTTACAGCGTCGCGCCAAACGACATGGTCGCAGTATGGAGGAAGAGGTGCGAGACATTCTTCGCAGCGCCGTCCGCGAAGAAGAAACGCCGAGTGGAGGACTCGGGACTGATATCTCCAGACTATTTATGGAGATTGGTCTCGACTCAGATGTAAGCGAACTCCGCGGACACACCGCCAAGCCGGCCGTGTTCGAGTCATGATCGTTCTGGACACAAACGTACTCTCCGCCTTGATGCGGCAAGCAGCCGATGCGAAGGTCGTTGCCTGGCTCGACAAGCAACCACGAACGTCGGTTTGGACGACCTCAATCACAATCCTGGAGATCCGCTTTGGACTGCGAATCATGGCCGCTGGGAAACGAAGGTCCCTGTTGCTGGAGACGTTTGAAGCCGCCCTCGAGAAAATGGGTCATCGAATCGCCCCCTTCGATGATGATGCTGCCACGCAAGCCGCAGACTTGATGGCCTCCCGGCAACGCAAGGGGCGGCCAGTCGAGCTGCGTGACACCATGATCGCTGGCATTGTGGTTGCACGCCACGCGACCCTGGCGACTCGGAACGTAGTGCATTTTGAAGATCTTTCAGTGCCGGTCGTTAATCCGTGGCTTGTCTGATTTCGTCCCCTATCGTTGGGTTAAGAATTTCTTCATTCTTCCTTCGCCTTAGAAGCCTTGGCCTTAGCGGCCGCTGCTTTTGCCTTGGGCACCTGAACTTTGGCCTGGCGCTCCGCGGCAATCGCGGCGCTCCTTGGCCTTTTGCAATCGTCCCTGGGTCTTGGTGTCGAGTTGGTTGATCTCTTCCTGCAGCTTGGCCTTGCGATCAGCGCGAGCTTTCGCATGCTCTGCTTTCATCTCCGCCAATCCGATTTCATGGCAGCAACGTTCTCGTCGTGAATCGTGTGTTGTACGTCTGAGAGAGCACGCCGGAACACGGTTCCACCAATCGCCTCCATACGGGTGTCAACGGGCGTGCTCCAACCAACGGCAGCTATTTCATCGTCGCCAGGGGCCGACGACCTCAACCAGGCCTTCGAGAGCAACGAGGGCAACAACACCCGCGCCCTCGCGATCCGCATCGGGCCCGACCTGCGTGTCTCGTCACTCACCGCGCCGACGTACGCGGCCGCCGGGGGGCGATCTCGATTTCCGACACGACCGCGAACCTCTCGGGCGCCGGACGGTCCCGGCTCTGGCCGCGGGCGGGGTCGGCTCAGGCCGTCATCCCGGCCGGCACGGTGCCCGGGGCGTACTACATCCTGGCAGTCGCGGATTACCAGAAGGTGATCGTGGAGTCCAACGAGGGCAACAACGGGAACGGCCTCCCGATCACAGTAGTCCCGTAAGCCGTTCGTTTGGCTGCGCACGGGCGACGCTCCCGCACGTAGGGAAGGCGAAATGCACCGTGCGCAGCGAAAAAACGTTGGCTGGTGAAACAGAAGGGCGATAGCGCGTTTTGACCACCAGTGATTTAAACGTAATCCCGATGTTGCGATGGCTGCCCGCCGTGCAGATCTGGAGAACAGAAGACCGGCAGGTGAATGTCGGTGTCTACGAGCAGATGGAGGCACAATGCGGATTCTTGGTATCTCGGTTTTCTGCCTTGCGGCAGTGCATTGGCTTTACGAAGGCAAGCAGGCCGGGCCTATGGCCTCGAACGACTTGTAGGTGAGAACGAATTCCTGGTGCCCAAGGCTTTCAGAGCAGCTCTGATCGCCTGAAGCCACTGCGAGTACTTTGTTGTAGATTTCCTTCCCAACGTCGTCAACGCTGGCTTCCAAACGTAGGATCTTGCCTGCGTTAACGTCCATGTCTTCACTCATGCGATCGTAGGTTTCAGGATTCGCGCAAATCTTGATCACCGGAGAAATCGCCGAGCCTACCACGGATCCCCGCCCGGTAGTAAACAGGATCAGGTGAGAGCCGCAGGCGATCAGCTCGGCGATTTCTGCATTGTCGTTAATGTTGGGAAACCCGAAGCGAATTTCCCCGTCGGGGACCACGTCCAGGAGGTAAAGGCCGCCGTGTGGAGGTACATCGCCCGGTTTCAGAAGTCC
This sequence comes from Acidobacteriota bacterium, assembly GCA_046728215.1. GTDB lineage: Bacteria > Acidobacteriota > Terriglobia > Terriglobales > Acidobacteriaceae > Gp1-AA133. Next base: position 41,982 of record JBKPEB010000006.1, read on the forward strand.
AGAGATCGGCGAATCACCGCTCTTACAGTAAGCGCCGATAGATTTTTCCTCGATGGTGGTCAGCCCACCTTCTGCGTTGCCCGGAGCAAAACTGGCATGGCCCATTTCTTTGTAGTAGAAAGCGGCTTTCTCCACAGAGGCTTTGAGTTGTCTCCCGAGATCAGAGGTTACTGCACGCGAGGACATCACGTCCTCCAGTCCAATCATTTCTCCGGTCTCTTCGAAGATCGTGGCGGCACCTTGCTCAACGAGCATATCGAAAGCGCGTCCCACGGCGGGGTTAGCACATATCCCGCTGGTCGCGTCAGACCCTCCGCACACTGTTCCAACCACAAGTTCGTTGACCGATAGTGGAACTCTCGGTACTTCCGCGACCTGCTTGCGTGCCTTCTGCACCCAGGCTTTGCCGGCCTCGATTGACTTTCGAGTCCCGCCTTTCTGCTGAATAACAATCGTGGTTACCGGCCGGCCAGTTTCTGCAACGCGCTCGGCTAGAAGCTGCCGGTTGAAACTTTCACATCCCAACGACAACAGGAGCACTCCCCCGACGTTCGGATGTGTGCACAACCGGTGCATCATGCGGTCAGCATACGCATTGGGGTAGCATCCTCCGAAGCCGATGAGATGGACTCGCTGACCGCGAAAGCAGCTGACAATCTCTCGAGCCACGTGGTGGGCGCATTCGACCAGATAGGCCACCACAATCGAATTGCGGATGCCTTTTCGACCATCGGACCGGAGAAAGCCGCGAAGCTGACTGCTATTTGACGAAGACATGATCTTTAGCCAGCGTGTAGGTCGGGAGGTAATCACTTTTCAGGTTGTGCAGGTGGATGTGCCCTCCCGCAGGAACATCTTCTTTGGCTGAACCGATGGGGACACCGCATTTGTAGACTTTTTCGCCTGCCTTGATTTCCCGGGCAGCTACTTTATGACCAATTGCAATGGCATGAGAGAAGAGTACTTCGCATCCATCAAGCAGGTCGCGGTCTCCCGGCCGGATCGGCCTGATGACGATCAGAACATTGTCGTCGCGATGGATTCGCAGGAGCTTGGCAGCTTTTCTCTCAGTTTCCATCAGAACTTCCTATGTTTCAAATATGCTTCAACAGGGTCGACGCCCTGCAAAATCGCTTTACGCACGAGGTTTTCTTTGCGCAGGACCTCCTCGGTTTCTTGTATGACCGATTCTGCAATACCGCCAGGAATTACGACGATTCCATCCCGATCGGCGAGCACGTAATCTCCCGTCGAGATGGTCACTTCCCCAATTTGGATGGGCTGCCCTAACTCGGTTGTCGCCCACTTTCCAACCACATCAATGGGAGTAAAGTACCTGCAGAAAACCGGAAATCCCAAAGCTTCGATGAATGCCGAGTCGCGACATCCACCATCGACAATGTAGCCCAGCACATTCTTGTAGTGCAGCGTCTCGGAGGAGAGCTCTCCCATGAAGGCAAGAGATCGGTCATTGGGCTGACAAACCAACACAGTCTCTCGAGGAGCCTTCGACAGAAGCTCGCACCATCTCAGGAGGCTCTGGTGGGCGTCGAGCGTGTCATCCCGCCTCCCTTCGATCGTGAAGACCGGACCGGCGAGCTTCTGAGTAACATTCAAGGGGCGAATGGCCTGGGGAAGCGTCTGCTCTGTGAACCCTTTTAATCTGAGGACGTCATATACCGCCCCCGTGTAGCACACGCGTAGTCGATCTGCGAGCGACGGCGACTGATTGGTTAGGGTCGTCATCTCACTTCCTACTCTCGACGAAGCTGGTCTTTAAACTTCTCCGGCTGGCGATATTTGACAGTTTGAAGATGCTCACAATAGAGCACGAGCTCTCCCGGCATTTTGAAGACTTCATAGGAAACCCTGACCATGCCCATCTCGGGATAGCGCGGCCACTTCTCGAGCTGCGTACGTATCGTATAGATGGTGTCGCCTACAAAGACGGGTTTGATAAACCGCAGCTTGTCATATCCGTAGCTGAAGGTGTGAATGTTGTTGTGCGCCATCAGTCCCAGGCCCAGGCTGAACACCATGGCTCCCGCCACCAGGCGCTTCCCGAAAACCCCTTCCTCCTTGGCAAACACATCGTCGGCCACATAGGGATGCATATCGAGCACGATCGCATTGAAAAGCATGCTCTCGCCTTCGGATATCGTTCGCCGAATCGAGCGCGCGCGCTTACCGACTTCGAAATCTTCGTATAGCCAGCCCTCGGCGTTCCAGATCGCAATCTCTTTGTGTTTGGTCGGGTCAGGATTTGGATTCTTCACAGTATCCTTTGGTCGTCACGCGGTTTGTCGCGTGGCTGTTCGCTGCCCCGCATACCGCTCATTGAGCCACGCGATCAGCGCGCGGTCTTCCAGTTCGCCTCGAAGGCAGCGATTGACCTGAATACCCGCAGCTTCAAAAAAGCGAACAAACCCATCGAAGCGTGGCCGCACATAGGCCGTCTGCAGGGTAAGCAGAGTGCCGGAAAAGAAATTATCGGCCGCAGCATTCACGTCGGGGTCCGTCCAAGCGGCCAAACTGGCCGGTTGGCCCCCTTCTCGGACGTAGGTACCACGCTGATGCTCGGGACTCACCAGCCATTTCGCATAGGCAACGGCCTCATCCTGATATTTGCTCAGCCTGCTGACACCCACTCCAGTTCCACCCAGCATCGTGCCCGCGCATCCTTGTGTCCCGGCACCGGGAGCATTCGTAAATTTCAGTGGCACGGAAGCCCCCACCCGCGAGTAGTTGGAATAGCCGAATCCATAAGGACAATAAAGAGCGTCGGAGTGAGTGACCATGTAGTCATAAACCTGGATCGGGTTCCAGCCGACGGATCCTGGATGCGCAACTGCGATCAACGCGTGCAGTCTATCGAGAACACTACGCGCCACCAACTCTTCGACGAAAATCTCTCGCTCCAGCGGGACTGGATACCCGAGGTTCGCGGTAAGCGTGAAGAAAAGACTGATGGCATCCGTGGGACAAGCCGGAACCACGATGTACTTCCCGGCTGCACGCGCCTTCTTTCCGAGTTGCAATACGGCATCGAAGCTTGGCGGTACTGGATCTGGAAAGGCGGCCATCAAGTCGGGCCGATACGATGCCACCTGTGTGGCCGCATCGATGGGATAAGCCCATAGCCCACCGTCATACCAGTAGGAATCCCAAGATGGACCCACGGAGTCTTTCGCAAAACGAGCTTTTTCGACGTCGCTTAGCGAGGAGGTGAGGTCGACCAGCACTTTGTGAGCGGCAGCGAATCCTACAAAGGGATGATCCACGATGATCAAATCATATCGATCCAGGTATTGCTCAATCGGAGCCTCGCCGAATTCGCGTAAGGTTCGGCGGTCCCACTGAATGTTGATTCCAGGGCTCTGTTGCCGATATTCAGCCACTCCGGCGAGCAATGGTGCGTAGCCGCGCGGATGATCCCAGGTCAATCCTTTCAACGTATCTTCCACTTGAACCCCTCGCCCAAACGCAGGACTCAAACCGTCGCTTTCTTCTCGGCCAGAAGGATGTGCTCGCAGTAAAGGACCACCTCATCGCGCTGGTTCAGGACTTCGCACATCTCGATCACACGCCCCAGGCTTTTTCGCTGCGGTTCGTCTTGCTTTTCCTTGACGGTCACTCGGGTCCGCAGTGTATCCCCGATGAACACAGGTTTCGGAAAACGTAGCCTTTCATAGCCATAGGTAAAGGCCACGGGGTTGATCTGGTTCGCGGTTAGGCCGATCCCGATGGCAAAGGTCATCGTGCCATGGGCGATCCGCTGGCCGAATGGCGTCTGCTTAGCGAACTCGGCGTCGACATGATGTGGGAAAAAGTCACCGGTGTGACCGGCGTGAATCACTACATCGGTTTCGGTGATCGTTCGGCCGGAGGTGAGGCGCTGAGCCCCGACCACATAATCTTCGTAATATTCTGCTCGCGTCACGCTTGTGCAACTCCCGCCGAAAGCTCCAATTTCTTGCCACCAATTGTTAGCGACAGCATTCGCGACGCCCGCTGAAGTGCGTGCTTGACTTGCGGCGGGCCGATACTGGCTCCAATTCGTGAGATGAAAGGAATCGTCATGGCTGCAATGGCTTCGCCGTGCTGATTCAGCACCGGGTAGCTGATGTTCACAATACCGTGAACCTGATAGCTGGCCAGCTCCTCGTAACCGCGTCGGCGAAGTTGCTCCAGATGCCGGTAGAGTCCTGTCGGAATCGGCCTCCCAGAGCGCAGCCGCCACGCTCCTAGAGCACGGGAGCGGACTTCATCACTTTGAAAGGCGAGAATGACGTGTCCGGAAGCCGTGTTCAGAAGATCAATGTTGGCCCCGGCTCGAACCGAAAAACCCATGTTGCCGGGGGCATCCGCCTGCGCCACGACCACCACTTCGGCGCTGTTGAGCATGGCAAGGTGACAGGACTGGCCAGTTTCGCTGGCAACACGCTGAACAAGGGGTCGAGCCTGAGTAATCAACCGTTGCAGGGGCCGGTGTTGATGAACGATCTCGAACAACTTCAGTGTAAGTTGATACCTTTCGTCGGACCCCATCCGCGAGATGTAGCCTCGCTCTTCGAGACACACCAGCATACGGAAAATCTCGGGGACGCTGCGCCCGAGCCGGGTCGCAATCTCGCTATGGGTTAGGGCATCGGATGCCGCCGCCAGCAACTCCAGGATGTCCAGTCCCTTTTCGAGAGCCGGGGCGGCGTAGCGGGCGCGGCGAGAGGCTGCCATGCGCCGCCTTCGTGATGTGCGCCTCATCGGCATGGCGACCCGGTTAGCGTACTCCTTTATTTTCCTAATGAAAATATAATTTTATGAGTAGAATGACTTTGTCGATGACCGACTGAATGCCTCGGGCTTGATGGGCTGCGCTTTCGAGGAGGGTTCTGCTTTGACTTCTTCTGCAATGGCACAACAAGAGAGGCTGGAGCGCCCCCTACAGGGACTGCTCGTACTCGACTTCAGCCAGTTTCTCTCCGGCTCGCTAGCGACCCTGCGCCTGGCCGATATGGGTGCTCGCGTGATCAAGATCGAACGGCCGGGATCTGGCGACCTGGGCCGGACGATCTACCTCAGCGACACCGACGTTCATGGCGAAAATACCTTGTTCCACGCCATCAATCGCAACAAGGAAAGCTATGCAGCGGATCTGAAGAATCCCGATCACCAAAAGAAATTGCGCCAACTGATCGCGCGCGCGGATGTAATGGTGCAAAACTTCCGGCCCGGTGTAATGGAACGCCTGGGCTTCGGCTGTGCTGATGTTTCGAGGCTCAATGACCGCATCGTCTATGGAGTCGTTTCGGGATACGGAAATGCGGATGCATGGCGCGACCGGCCCGGCCAAGACCTGCTGGCACAGGCGCGGTCGGGCATCATGTGGCTGAGTGGCAATGACGGAGACCCTCCTACGCCGATGGCTCTGGCGATCGCTGACATGCTCGCTGGGCACAGCCTCTGTGAAGGTATTCTTGCCTGTCTGGTGCGGCGCGGTGTCACAGGTAGAGGCGGCCTTGTGGAGACGAGCTTGCTTGAGGCATTGCTGGATTTCCAGTTTGAAGTGCTGACGACCCATCTCAACGATGGCCGACGTCCTCCACGGAGAAGTGCCTATCGAAATGCCCACGCCTACCTGGCGGCGCCCTATGGCGTCTATGACACAGCAAACGGCTATCTCGCCATCGCCATGACGCACCTTCCAACCCTTGGAAAGTTGCTGGAGCTCGAGGAGCTGGAAAAGATTTTCGATCCGGCGGACGGCTTCCGCCAGCGGGACAGCCTTAAGCAAACCATCGCCCGCCGATTAAAAGAATGTACGACCGAACACTGGCTTGAAATCCTAAATGCCGCTGACATCTGGTGCGCCGAAGTTCTGGATTGGCCGAAGCTCTGTGCCAGTGAGGCGTTCCACCAACTCGAAATGGTCCAGACCCTCCGTGACGGTGGCGATATCCAGATCCAAACCACTCGGCTTCCGGTTCGCTTCGATGGGCATGTGCTTAAGAGCGAGAAACTTGCTCCCCGAGTCGGGCAGCACAATGCAGGGATTGAGAAAGAATTCAGCCTTTAGCTTAAGTGGTACACCCGCATCGCGTTGTCATGGAATAACTTTCTTTGATTTGATTCGCCAGCGGGTTGGGTGATCGACTTCAGTGCGTCCACCCACTGCGCGAAACTTGCGGATAGTGTACAGACTGGCCAGTCACTTCCAAACAGAACGCGATCCCATCCAAAGCTTGCGATGACATGCTCGACAAAGGGCTGGAGGTCCACAACCGTCCAGTTCTTCGGATCCGCGTACGCGACCAGACCAGAAATCTTGCACACAACATTGGGAATTGTTGCAATCTCTGCAATGTGCGCCCGCCAGGGATCGAGATCACGTTCTTTCACACGCGGCACTCCACAATGGTCCAGAACGAAAGTTGTATTGGGACATCTCTTGACCAGGTCTATGGTGATCGGGAGTTGACGTGCAAGAACGCAGATATCAAACGACAAACCGTACTCCGAAAGAGCGGCGATATTCTTAACGAAGGTACTTCCCCGGCCAACCTCGTCAGGCTGGGTGTGGAGCACACGCCGAATCCCCTTCAGTTTTCGATGTCCCGTGATCTTGTCTAGGTAGCTCCGAAAATTCTCGCTCTCGGGCCGTCCGCAAGCGACCACGCCTTCGAGTGGATTGTCCGGTTGCTCGGCAAGCGCAAGCAGATGCCGCGTCTCGTCAAGCATGTAGGGCTCGTCGACATCTGCCTCAAGGTGCACCGATTTCACCACTTCCAATCCGGAAGCCGCTTCCCGATAGTCAGTCATGCGGAACGAACGGTTCAATGGCGGGAACGAATCTAACCAGGAATAACGAAATAGGTCGAGATCCCAGAGATGCTGATGGGTGTCGATGATCTGCATAGGATTCGAGGTCGCAAACTGTACCTTTGGCGGGCATGAACCGTCAATCGCAGTGGAAGACTTCTTCCATGTTGGCCCACCACTCCCCTTCATCGCGGGTTGGTAACGGATTTTGCATCGGCATCATCACCGACCACCACTCTTGTGTTTTTGGATCCGCCGCCATTCTGGCCATGTCCGCTGCGTAATCAGAGCCGTGGTATTCGAAGTATCCGAACAGAAGGTCATCTTTAAGATAGATGGAATAATTTCGAATGTTACATTTGCGGATCATGTCCAGCACCTCCGGCCAGACGGCCGCATGATACCGCTTGTACGCGTCGAGAGATTCTGGCCTCACCCGAATGACTGAGCCATAGCGCTTCATGGAGTCTCCCCGTCCAATCGCATTCCAACTGCTGAAACCGCATCGGAAAGCGATAATGAACCCTTGCCGCGGTTGAAGGCGCCCCACTATATTCGATCTCCGCGAAACTTGGCTAGTCCATAACGGCTGCCAGTTCCGCTTTCGATTCATACATGGCAAATTACAGAATCACGTCACTGGCAACACGCGATGTGCGTTTTCCCCTTTCCCACGGAGCGGGCAGCGACGCCGTCCACTCAGGGGCGGAATACGCTTTTGCAACAACTCTGCTCGGATCGGATGGAGATGTCTTCGGCACCGGGATCGTGCTCACGCTTGGAATGGGCAACGAGATTGTCTGTGCGGTGATCGAGTTGTTGGGTAAGGAGCTAGTTGGCCGGGAGATCGAGGAACTCATGGCCGACTTCGGGAGTGTCAGCCAAAAACTTTCGCAGCATCCACAACTTCGCTGGCTGGGTCCACACAAAGGCGTAGTGCACCTGGCGCTCGCTTCGCTCACGAATGCATGTTTTGACCTCTGGGCCAAGAGCCGTGGCGTTCCCCTATGGCGGATCCTCCTCGATCTCAATTCCAAACAATTGGTCGCGCTTCTGGATTTGAGCTATCTCGAAGATGCATTGTCGCGAGATGAGGCTGAGGCCTTACTGGACGAGAATACGGGATCGCGCGCGCAGCGCGAGAGCATCCTGCGAACTGGCTATCCCGGATACGATACGTCCGTCGGATGGTTTCAATATGACGACGAGCGAGTCAAAGAGCTGACGCGACAGGCCATCGACCGTGGATTTCATGCGTTCAAGCTGAAGGTCGGCTCCCTCGACGGAAATCGCGACATTCGGCGAGCACGTATGCTTCGTGAACTCGCTGGCCCTAAAGCCCTGATCATGTTCGATGCCAACCAGCAGTGGACGCCACCGCGTGCCTTGGAAATGTGCCGGGAGCTTCGCGCCATGAAGCCACTTTTCATCGAGGAACCTACCCATCCCGATGACATTCATGCACATGCGCTTTTGGCGCGCGAGTTAGCGCCAGTCTCTATCGCCCTGGGGGAGCATGTCCCGAACCGGATCATGTTCAAGAACTTCATGGAAGCGTCCGCAGTGCACGTTGTTCAGGTAGACTGCACGCGGGTAGCGGGGATTTCAGAATTTCTTACAGTCAGCCTAATGGCTCGGAAGTTCGGTCTCCGAGTCGTTCCTCACGTCGGAGATATGGGACAGATTCATCAGCATCTGGTTCTGTTCAACCACATCGCCTTGGGGCACGAAGCGCTTTTTCTTGAGTGCATTCCTCATCTGCAGGAACATTTCGTATACCCGGCGCGAGTGGAGGGGGGTGTTTATGTGACACCGCAGGTTCCTGGCGCTGCCTCGGATTTGAAAAACGTGCGCCCCAAGTCCTGACTCAAGAGCCAATCTCGGTGGGTCGGACCGCTCGTTTTTCCGCCATCGACCGATACTCCGCGAAGACTACTTGCAGTGTACGAAGGTTGTCTCGCCCGCTGGTCTCGGGCTCAGATCCGTCTTCTGCAGCTCCCATGAGTGAAGCCATCGGGCCAACAAAAGCGTCGGGTATCCACATGCCGTCGAGGCGCGCGGAGAACCAATAACCCGGATTTCGCTTCGACATAAACTCCAACGTGTCGGGCCGGCCAGTCGGATAGTTGTACATCAGCCCGATCGTGCCCTTGATCACACCCTCCGTTCCTTCCAGCCGAAAGATGGCATAGGGATCGTCTTGCCAGGTGGTATGGCAGACATCGATCAGGACTTGCAGCCCGGAATCATATTCCCAAGTGGTCAGGGTTTTTGTTTCTGCACGAGTGGCTTCGCGCGGGGCACGGCTGCCACTGGTGAACACATAACCTGGATCGCCTAGCAGATATCGAAGTGAGTCGACGTAATGAATGCTGTGGAACAAAATCTCCACCTTGTCGCCCTGATAGATCCAGGGCCATTGACTCCAGTCCGTCTTGCAATGGACCTGGATACACGCGTAGGTCGGGCTTCCCAGCCATCCCTCGTCGATCAGAATGCGGGCGCAGCGAATGCCAGCATCCCAGCGCATCTGCTGATTGACTGCGATCTTCACGTTAGCGCGCTCGGCGAGCTCAACGTTGCGGACAGCTTTGGGGTATTCCTCGGCAAATGGCTTTTGGCACAGCATATGCTTCCGCGCAGCGGCCGCTTTCTCAACGATCACGGCCTGCTCAGTGGGATACACCGCGATGTCGACGATTTCCACTTGAGGATCGGCCAGGAGTTCATCCACGCTTTGAAACACCCGTGGAATGGCATGTTCTTTCGCGGTGCGTTCCGCTTTGTCGTGTTCACGGTCCGTAATCCCGAGAACCTTGAACCCCGCCTTTTTGTAAGCCGGAAGATGCGCATAGTTGACGATCCCGCCAGCGCCAACAATTCCAATTCCATAATCGAGTCGCTTCGGCAGTTTTGGCTTGTAATCGAGATGAGGAAAAATTTCAGACATCGTCGAAATCCCCGCGTTCGAAATGCACGGCAAACTCTAGCAGTAACCACCACGGAGCGAGAAACAATTTTGTAAGCACTCTCGCCAACAACTGTACGTTGAGTTTTATTGTGTGAAACTTTGGGGTCTGTAACGTGCCAGTTTCGTTTGAAAAACTTGCGTGTGGTGCGCTTTCCGATTTAGGATCCGTTTTTTTAAGTTGGGATCGTCACGTCGAATTTTCCCTTGATGAATTCGGTAAGGAGTGTGTCGTGAAGCTCATCCGCTTCGGCGAAGCAGGTAAAGAGGCTCCGGGCATTCTGCTGCCGGATTCCGCGCGTTTGGACGTTTCTGCCTTCACTCGAGATTACGACGAGGGGTTCTTCTCCGAAGACGGACTCCGTCGGCTCGAGCAGTGGCTGACGGGAAATGCCTCATCCGTTCCGCGAATTCCAGATTCCGTTCGCCTTGGACCACCCATCGCCCGGCCCAGCAAGATTGTGTGCATCGGCCTGAATTTCCTGGACCATGCGAAGGAAAGCAAGATGGAGATTCCGAAAGAGCCGGTGGTTTTCTTCAAATCCACGACCTCCCTCGTCGGTCCGAATGACGACCTGATGATTCCGAAGAATGGCTCGAAAGTCGACTGGGAAGTCGAACTCGCTGTCATTATCGGGCGCAGGGCGAGCTATGTAGAAGCTGACGACGCGCTCGCCTATGTAGCGGGCTACTGTTTACACAATGATTATTCAGAGCGCGCTTTCCAATTGGAGCGCGGCGGACAATGGGTGAAGGGAAAGAGCGCAGATACATTTGCCCCATTGGGTCCATTTCTTGCGACTCGGGACGAGATTCCCGATACCGCGCATCTTGGCATGTGGCTGAAGGTGAATGGCGTTTTCCGGCAAAGAAGTTCCACGAGCGAGATGATCTTTGACGTGCCCACGCTCGTCAGCTATGTCAGTCAATTCATGACCCTGCTGCCGGGGGACATTATCAGCACAGGGACTCCTGCAGGTGTTGCGCTCGGGATGAAGCCGCCGCAGTACCTGAAATCCGGCGACGTGGTCGAACTCGGTATTCAGCAACTCGGCGAATCCCGACAAAACGTGGTCGCATGGCGGCCAGCATTTCACGAAGCAAGCCTCTCCGGAGTAAGGTGACCGGGTGAGCATGAACACTGCTTTAGAATAGCGTCGTGATTCCGTCTGCGTACCTCCAGGGGCCCCCTCTTCTGCTACTCCCGATCCTGCTGCTAATCGCACTGGGAACACCGGCGCAAGGGCCCACCGCAAAGCCGCCGGCCACCGCAGCCGTGCCTGGGAAAGTTCGTTTCGAAGACATAGCCTCCAGGGTGGGGCTGGACGCTCTCAACGTTTACGGCGGTGACTCGCACAAGGAATTCATCATCGAGACTACCGGAAACGGCGCCATTATTTTTGACTACGACCACGATGGATGGCCCGACATTTACCTTCCGAACGGTTCGACGATTGAAGGCTTCCCCAACACCCAAGCTCCGATCGGGCATCTGTACCACAACAACCAGGACGGCACCTTTAGTGATGTGACGGTTCGCTCCGGTCTTGCCCGCTCGGGCTGGGGACAAGGCGGTTGTGTCGGCGATTATGACAACGATGGCTACCTCGACCTCTTGATTACGTATTGGGGACAGAACTCGCTCTATCACAACAACGGTGATGGGACTTTCACCGACGTCTCAACCAAAGCGGGTTTGAAGACGGCAAAGGACGAGTGGAGCTCAGGATGCAGCTTCGTGGATTATGACCGTGATGGCAAGGTTGACATCTTCCTGGCACGCTATGTGGATTTCAGCTACGACTCTGTCCCGCGGCCTGGCCATGGACGCTGGTGCCAGTGGAAAGGGATCAACGTGATGTGCGGGCCGCGCGGTCTGAAGCCGGGGACAAACGCGCTCTACCATAACAACGGAGATGGCACTTTCACCGAGGTCTCGCAGAAGTCCGGCCTTCGCGCAACCAGCGGATGCTATGGCTTCACCTCATTGACGTCGGACTTTGACCAGGATGGGTGGACCGACATTTACGTGGCTTGCGATTCAACGCCCAGCCTCCTCTATCACAATAATCACGACGGCACCTTCACGGAGATGGGGAAAAAAGCTGGAGTTGCATACAACGAAGATGGGTCCGAACAGGCAGGCATGGGCCTATCCGCTGATGACTTCACGCATAGCGGATATCAGGACATCGTCAAGACCAATTTCAGCGACGACACTCCCACTCTATACCTCAACCGTCGTGACAACAACTTCGACGATGTCACTTACCGCTCAGGATTGGGCAGAATCAAAAGTTGGCTGGGGTGGGGTGTGCAGTTTTACGACTTCGATAACAGCGGGTGGCCGGGAATCCTGATTGCCAACGGCCACGTCTACCCCGAAGTAGATGGCAAGGCCCTCGGTACCAGCTATCGCGAACCGAAGGTCGCCTACTACAACCTCCGCAACGGAACCCTTGCCAATATCACGGCAGCGGCGGGCCTCGTTCTTTCCGAGAACCACTCCGGACGCGGCCTGGCCCTTGGCGACCTCTTCAACGACGGACATCAGGAAGCTCTCGTCAACAACATGAACGAAAGGCCTTCGCTCTACTACAATACTGCGCCCGTCGAGAATTGGATCACCTTGGCGCTGGTGGGCGTGAAGTCAAACCGCGCTGGGTTGGGGGCTTCTGTCACTTTGCAGCAAGGCAGTGACAAGCGCCAGCAGGAAGTGCGCAGCGGCGACGGGTACGTATCGCAAAGTGATCTGAGATTGCACTTCGGTCTAGGACGCTCTAACCGGGCAGAAAAGATCGTGATTCGCTGGCCGAGTGGTCTGATCGAAACCCTCTCTGACCTGGCTGCGAATCACTACTATGTAGTGCGCGAAGGACAAGGGGTTGACCCGAGAGCCACTCGTGCACCCAGTTCCATTCGGATAAAACCCTAAAAGGTGTATGGCTCGGCAAGCGAAGCTAGGCTAGGCGACACCGCCCGCGGAAATAATCCCAATCGCGAGCAGCAGGACAGCAACTCCGATCCAGTTGTAGGCGAGTGCCCGTCGGCTTGCGCCTTTCCATTCCCCGCTGACAGCTCCCCAGAACAACGCGGCGATGATGTCGATGGTCATGAATATCGGCCAGCCGATGATCCCGCCAAGTACGCCCAGGAAACTGGCTCCGACCCCATAAGTGAGGGTCCCACCGAACCATAGCAAACCCATTGCAATGCCGAGCAGCCAATGCAATCCCGCGTTCCCCTGATGAAAAGCACTCCAGGTGCGATTCTTTCTTAGCAATTGAGCACAATAGATGAAATTCGCCAGGAAACCTCCCGACACGGCGACGGCCCAGATCGGATTCGCTGCCATCGAGCTGCTGGTGCCAAGCTGCAGCGCTCGGAGCCTGAGCTCGTCGCCAAACACGAAACTGAAATTCAACATCGAAGAGAATATTCCGGAGAAAATACAGATCATCAAGCCGACGGTGAATCCGGAGTGCTGGCTTTGACCGCCTCCCGCATCGCGCTCTCGTGCTCGCCCCGCCAAGGCCAGGCAGGTGAGCCCCAGCAACATCACAAGAGTTCCCAGGATGAGCGCCACTCCTCGTTTGGTGGTCAGTTGATCCGGATGCAGAATCGCCATCGGGAGCAACGATCCGAACGAAGCCGTGATCCCGAGAATCAGCGCGAAACCGAGCGCCAAGCCTACCCGGCTGATCCCGAGGCCAAACAGTGTCGCGCCCACTCCCCACAGGATGCCGAAGAGTAAGACCTTTACGACCGCCGAGGTCGGTACTCCTGTGTACACGCTGCCGAGCTGCGGCACAGTCGCGAACGCAGTCACCCACGGAATTACAACCAGGCCGGAAATTGCAAATGTCAGCCAGCTGTTTTCCCATCGCCAACCCGTCATTCGCTTCAGGGGCGCTGCAAAACTGCCGTTGAGCATTCCCGCCAGAACAACGAGCAAGAGTCCCGCTGCAAGATTTCCGTTCATAGAGTTTTCTTGAGAAGAATACGCACTCGTTTTTTCGTGAATAGTAACGCGCCCAGAACATGAACCATGCACGTTCGACAGGTCAAGCGAAATTTGCCGCGATGATTCCGCAAGCAGCCAGCGCCTTTGACAGCGGAGGGTGCATCGAGTAGATTCACGGAGCTTTTCGCATGCACCGTGAATCCTGCTGGGGTTCTGCATTGATCATCACGTCCATTGACGTCCGTGTTTGCCGAAACCGGGCTGGTTCAGCTGCCGAGAAGGACATGCGTGCCGGCGGCAGATCGAACTTCGATTTCCTGATCATTTCCATGAAGACCGATGCCGGAATCGATGGGCATTCTTTGGGTTTTGCAGGACGCGGCGCCGAAATGGCCGGTGCAATTGCCGCAACCGCTCTCAAGCCTTTCTTTCAGGGGAAAGACCCCCTTTTCCGCGAACAACTCTGGCACGATTTTCGTACGTACGACCGTTGGTGGAATCACGTTCCAATCTACTCGTATGGACCGTTTGATATCTGCCTTTGGGACATTGCTGGGAAGTCGGCGGGCTTGCCACTGTATAAACTTCTGGGTGCCTATCGCGAGCAGGTCCCCGTCTATGCAAGTTCTTTTGTGTTGAATTCCCCGGAGGACTATGCACGACAAGCCCTGGAAGTAAAAGCGCGCAACTGGCACGCGTACAAGTTACATCCACCAGGAAAGCTGGATTTCGACCTCGTAGCCTATCGCGCTTGCCGGGACGCAGTGGGCCGGACTACAAGTTGATGGCGGACCCGGTTGCCGCGTATACGTACGAAGAGGCGCTGCGGGCAGGACGGGAACTGGAGCGCTTGAACTACCATTGGTTCGAAGAGCCTCTTCCGGATACAAACTTTCACGGCCTGCGAAAACTCGCCGCTGCGCTCGATATTCCGATTTGCGGCGCTGAGGTGTTGGCTGGCTCGCATTACTCCGCAGCGCATTGCATTTCTGAGTCCGTGGTCGATATCGTGCGGACCGATGTTTCCTGGAAAGGCGGGGTGACTCCCGTCATGAAAACCGCCCATCTCGCCGAATCTTTCGGTGTGCGATGCGAGCTGCACACAGCCATTTATCACCCGCTCGAGATCGTGAACCTGCATTGCTGTGCAGCCATCTCCAACTGCGAGTTCCTGGAATTGCTTCATCCCGCCTCCTCGATGGATATCGCCATGAAGAAGCCCATTGACATTGATGCGGCGGGGTACGCTCATCCACCCGAGTCTCCTGGACACGGCGTGGAATGGGATTGGGACTTCATAGATAATTGCACAGTTGAAATCCTGTGAGAGCAGCGTGATGGCACAGGTCGGGAGATGGTCGCAGATTCTGGCCGGCTCACTCTTCCAACTCTGTTTGTTCGCAGCGCACACATCTGCTCAGCAGAATCGCGCGCCCAGCGACGGCTACGTCGGATCGGCCCCCTGCGCCGAATGCCACCCCAGCATCTACGAATCCTATTTGAGAACAGACATGGGACGATCCATGGCGGAGATCACGCCTACGGTTCTGAAGACAATTCCCGCCAATGCCCACGTCGCAGCACCCAATCTGAACCGTCATTTCGAGGTCTTTGCACGCGACGGCAGCCTTTACCAGAGCGAATACGCGATCAACCCAGTCGGACAGGAGGTCTTCCGCGATACGCACAAACTGGATTTTCTCATCGGCTCAGGCGCCAATGGCATCGGTGGTTTGGTCAAGCAGGAAAACTATCTCTTCGAGGCTCCCTTGTCCTTCTACACCAAGCCAGGCAAATGGGCTCTCTCGCCGGGCTACGAATTCGGCGACTACGGTTTCAATCGTCCCATCCTCGCCGGCTGCATTCTGTGTCACAGCGGTCGTCCGCGAATCACCGCCAGCGAGAGCGCAAAAATGATGGACCCTCCTTTTGTGGAACTGCCCATCGGTTGTGAGAACTGTCACGGCCCGGGAGAAGCACACATCGCGTCGGCCGGTACGGGATCGATTTCCTCCATTGTGAACCCCGCCAATCTTTCTCCCTGGCTAAGTAACAACATCTGCATGTCGTGCCATCAGACGGGCGATGCACGAGTCCTGAAAGACGGAAAAACTTACCGAGATTTTCGACCGGGTCAACCACTGGAAGACACGCTGAGCATTTTTATGGTCCCGTTCGATCGAGATTCCGCTCCCAAAGATGATCTGCTGGAGCATTATCTTTCCATGCGCTTGAGTAAGTGCTACCTAAAGAGCGGGGGAAAGCTGAGTTGCATTACCTGCCACGATCCTCATGTGCAGCCCACAGCACAACAGGCTCCCGAGTATTTTCGCCAGAAATGTATGAGCTGTCACACCGAGAAAAGCTGCGCGATCCCGCTCACGGTGCGGCAGCGAAAGACTCCTCCCGACGATTGTGCCGGATGCCACATGCCCAAGCGGGACGTAACGGTGATCTCGCACTCTGTGCTGACGAACCATCGTATCGTCGCCCAAGCAGAGGAGCCGTTCCCGGCTGTTGCTTTTCATCTGACTACGGATCAGCTTCCGGATCTGGTCGACCTCAGCTCGGATCCGGGAAAGCACGCTACGCCCGAGCCTCTCACACGACTTCAGGCTTACGCACAGATTGTTCTGCGACATCCCGAATATCGGGCACGCTATTGGTTGCTGGCCAACCAATTGAAGACGGCTCATGCGAAGAATCTTTACGTGTTGGAAGCACTCGCGGACGAGGCCGTTCAGAAACACACCCAGGAAGATTCGAGGCTGGCGATTCAATACCTAAAGGAAGCGATAGAGCAGGGAGCAACGAATCCGATCGATTTCGAAGAATTGGCTGCCCTGTTGATACGCTCAGGCCGTGGAACCGAAGCCCTCGATGTTTTACGGCAAGGTATGAACGTGGCTCCCTACGATGCCAATCTCTATCGACAGTACGGGAAACTCTTGTTAAACGAAAAGCGGGTGCGCGAGGCCTGCGCGGTCGCTACCGAAGCGGCAAAGAAGTTTCCGCAAGATGATTTGTCACGAGATCTTCTGTCGCGGTGCAGTGGCAACGCTCCGGACAAATCGAGCCATTGAACCCCGTCTTCAATTTCGGGTGAAGGTCAGCTTTCTGGTGCGCTTGAGGTTTGGCTTTGCTTCATGTTGTGAAAAACCCATCGCAACCGAAATCGCACGGGCGGCTGACGTGACCGCTCCGGCCATAGCGCTCACCAGGCTGGGAGTGACTCTGGTGACGGGTCCGGACACACTCACAGCGGCCACCGGCGCGCCAGCGGAATTCAGAATCGGGGCGCTCACACAGCGCGCTCCTTGCACGGCCTCTTCATCGTCGACGGCATAACCCTGCCGGCGAATTTTCTCCAATTCCTGGCGAAACTGCACCAGGTTGCCGATCGTCTTCGGGGTAGCTGGCTGAAAGGCAATAGAATCCAAAATCGTTTGCCGCGTCTCCTCCGGCAAGAATGCAACCAGGGCTTTGCCTAAAGCAGTCACATGGACAGAGCGACGCGTGCCGACGCGCGACGAAAGGCGAAATTCATGGGGACTCTCGATCACATCGACATACAAGACAGTCCCCTGATCCAGAACGCCTAGGTTCACCGTCTCATGCGTTGACTTCCATAGGTCCCACAGAATCGGGCGGGCGACCGCTTGCAGCGTAGCTTCCTGGTTACCACGCGCGGAGAGTTGAGAAAGACGCGGCCCAATCAGATAAGCTCCCGCTTCGGTTCGCAACAGGTATCGTTCTCGCTCAAGGTGTTTCAGAAAGCGGTGTGCCGTGCTTTTATTGATTCCCGTCTGATCGCAGATTGCCTTCAGGCCTAACCCGCTCGATGAGCCCTGCAGCGCCTCCAAAATGCGCAGGACCTTCGTGATCACCCCGACGGAGGCGGAGTTTCCATTCGCCTTTTCTGCTTTCGACATAGCTGCACTTTCGAAATGCGAACCGCACGGAAAGATGCTGTGCACGCAACCCTGTTGTGCCAGCAAAACACTGTTCCAATCAACGAAACAGTATCATTGTTCTCCCCAAAAAGGCGAGAGCTGGTTTCAGTATGTAAAACTATGTTCGCATAAATGAAAAATTTTGATTGACAACATTTCTGCACCGGTGCTAGAAGCTTGGGCTGCGTGGGGTTTCTTTGCGGGCGGATGGGGGCCCGGGGGATCCATTCGAAGGAAAATCGCTCCAACTACGGCTCGCCCCTACAGAGGGCCAAGCGCGACCTCGTTTCTGAGGAGGACTATGATGGCGCACCAGAGTGTTTCCGTCAGATTTCAGCAGTGCATTGCGGGACTGGCCTTGGTGTTCGCAGTTGCATTTGTCCTGGCACTCTCCGCCTCGCCCGCGTGGGGTCAAGCCACCGCCGCACTCAACGGCACTGTGCGTGATAGTGCCGGTGCCGTGATCGTCGACGCAACTGTGGTGCTGCACAACCGCGACACCAACCTGGATCGCACCGCACAGACCAACAACGTTGGTTCGTTTGTGATGACCAACGTACTGCCCGGCAACTACGACTTGAAAGTAACGATGAACGGCTTCGGTCCGGCAGCGAAGACCGGCATCATTCTTCTGGTGAATCAGACCGCCACTTATGATTTCACTTTGAAAGCTGGATCGGTCACCGAAGTCGTCGACGTGCAAGCCAGCTCGGTCACCCTGGAAACATCGACTTCCGAGCTGGGCGTCGCGGTTGTCCGGGAGCAGGTGAACGATTTGCCGCTCAACGGACGGAATTTCACGCAACTGCTGAACTTGACGCCGGGTGTCAGCACGGTCAACGTCTCACAAAACTCCGCCACAAGCGGCGGTGTTTGGTCCAATCCGGTGGGCACATTCTCATACCCGTCCGTCAACGGACAAACCAACCGGAGCAACCTGTTCTTGCTCGATGGGGTAAACAATCAGGGGTCGTTCGGGAGTACCTATGCGATTCCGCCGATTGTCGACGAGATTCAGGAATTCAAGGTTCAGTCGCACAATGACGACGCCTCCTTCGGCGGCGTGCTCGGAGGAGTTGTCAACGTGGTTACCAAATCCGGGACTGCGCACTACCACGGGTCCGCCTGGGAGTTTCTGCGAAACAAGTCGCTGGACGCGGGGTTAATTTATCCCTTGCTTCCGACGTCAGATCAGACGGCGCCCAATAATCAACCCGGATTTCAACAGAATCAATTTGGCGCAACCTTCGGAGGTCCACTTCCGATTCCCGGCGAACATCAGAAGAAAACTTTCTTCTTTTTGAGTTATGAGGGATTTCGAAACCACACCGCGGCCTCCAATCAGTACATCACACCCACCACGACCCAACTCGCTGGGGACTTGACCGGAATCAGCGGGCAGATCTTTAATCCGTACAGCGGTCAACCCTTCAGGTGTGATGCCGGCGGCAACCCGCTGCCTGCGCCCGGAAATATCCAAGGTGCAGGAACGCCGTGCAACAAGATTCCTTCCACCATGATCAACCAGAACATGGTGAACTATGCAACA
The DNA here is from genome assembly GCA_046728215.1 of Acidobacteriota bacterium. GTDB lineage: Bacteria > Acidobacteriota > Terriglobia > Terriglobales > Acidobacteriaceae > Gp1-AA133. The sequence continues at coordinate 61,232 of JBKPEB010000006.1, forward strand.
ACTCTGTTCCCCGCTCCGAACGTAACCGGCGGAAGCGTCAATGGTCTCGACACCACCAAAGTGATCACGCGGCAGGACGAAGGCAGTGGTCGCCTGGACCATCAGTTCAGTCAACGCGATTATGTCTGGGCGCGCTACACCAGTTTCCGTCAGCCGGTTACAGGATCCGGTGGTTTCGTCGGAAATCTGCACGAGCAGGTAACCAACGGCTACAACGTCGCGGCGAATTACTCTCACTTGTTCTCAGGAAGTACTCTCGCCGAATTTCATTTTGGCCGTACGGATGTGAATATCAACCAGGGCTCACATTTTACAAACGCGCCGCCTTCGTTTGGGACGGAAGTAGGTTTCTCTCCGAATTTCGCTGGGAATTTTCGAGATGGCGTCGTGATGATTCCCAACGTTGTGATACAGGGATATATCGGTAACCCAAATCCGAGCGCGCACGGCGCTGCTCAAGTGGATAACACAAAGGTCTCCGATATCTGGGAGTACGGAGGCAACTTCACAAAAACCTTTGGACGCCACACGTTCAAAGCGGGCGGAAACTTTGCCAGCAATAACTCCAATGCACTCTACTTGAACTCAAACGTACAGTTCTCTTCAGCCAACACAGCCGACCCCAATCCGCCGCAGAACGCTCCTCCGAGCGGTAATGCACTGGCCTCGTTTCTTCTGGGGATTCCGACCAGCGCGGGGCGCCGAAACGTGATTGAGACAGAGCACGGCGGATGGGTGGATGGGTTCTACGCGATGGATCAGTGGAAGGTGACAGACAAGCTGGCTGTCAATTTTGGCTTGCGGTACGACTTGACTCTGCTTCCAATCTATGGCGACAACAAGAATGCGAACAATTTCGTCGGAGACATGAATTTTCGCGACGGGACGTACATCATTGCACGGAATGCTCCTGACTGTGCGCAAACCAATGCGGCACCCTGCATTCCCAACGGCACGCTCCCCCCTCACGTGCTCGTGACTCCTTTGGGCGACAACGCGATCTATCACAATGACTTCAGCAACATTCAACCTAGAGTCGGCGTCGCCTATCAACTCTTGCCGAACACCGTTATTCGGGCTGGATATGGCAGGTTCTACGATAACTGGGCTGCCATCACGCAAACCGGCCAGAATTACGAAGGCACGTGGCCCAGCTTGGACCAACTCGGAGCGAGCAACATGAACCCGGTCGGTTCTGCTCCGAATCGTTTTGCCGAGGATCCCTTCGGTCTGGGGAGTGGAAGTCCTGTGACTGGGCCAACTCCCTTTAACCAGTCGACATGGTTTGCTGATCCCTATCTGAAACGGCCGTACTCCGACCAGTGGAATCTAGGCGTGCAGCAACAAGTCACTTCCAACTCGGTGTTAACAGCCAATTACGTCGGCTCTGTAGGACGAAAGCTCGATATCGGTGGGGCCTACAATGTGGCCATGCAACCGGGTGGAAATAACGACAAGTCTTGTACACCGTATGATTCTGATACCGGAGCAACCAATTGTGGGGCACCGTTCCCCTACATCGGGGCCACTGCGTATGACCGGAGCGTGGGTAGTAGCAACTACAACGCACTCCAGGTTTCACTGAACGGTAAACAGCAACACGGTCTCACCTATCTGGTTTCGTATACCTGGTCCAAGAGCATTGATCTGGGCTGTACCGGATGGTATGGGGTAGAAGGATGCTCCATTCAAAACCCCTACAATCTTGACGCCGACAGAGGCCCCGCAGCCACCGACCTTCCCCACATCTTCTCTGCGGCGTGGGTCTACGCTTTACCTTTCGGGAAGGGAAGCTCGCTTTCCTCTGGCAACAGTGTGGTTAACGCGTTGATCGGCGGCTGGAACCTCAACGGTGTGCTGTCACTCAGTTCAGGAGTTCCGTTTGACGTGGGAAGCAGCCAAGACATTGCTCGCACGGGTAACTACAACTACGGAAATGGATATGGGTATGAACGCCTCAACGTGGCCGGGAGCTTCTATCCTAGCAGCAAGGGGCCTCATGGGTGGATCAACACCTCGTCATTCACCCTTCCAGATCTGAACACCTTCGGCAACTTAGGCCGAAATTCACTTCGTTCCGATTGGAATAAGAACTTGGATCTTTCAGTCTTCCGGCAGTTCGCCTTTACGGAACGTTTCCGAATGGAGTTCAGGTTTGAGATGTTCAATGCAACCAACACACCGATATGGGCAGTTCCGGTGACAAGCATAGAAAATAGTAATTTCGGCAAGGTCACGCATGCAGCAAACATACCCAGGCAACTCCAGTTCGGCCTCAAACTCTACTTCTGAGGCTGACCGTGCTGCCGATAGTAAGCAAAATTCTAGTGGGCGTGGTGAGATCAACCAATCCATTGCGCTCACGCACTCAACATGCCGTCTCTGGTTGTCTCCCCGCCAGTCGGATTGGTTTTTCGGCGCCCGGATGTGCGTCTGCTATGTTCTTCATCAGCGCTGAGATCTTGACGGCGTGTTGTCCGTGTTCGGGCCCGTCGCGGGGGAAAGTCCACTGAGAGATGTTTGGAGTGAGGACAGAACGAACTGGATCTGCCAAGTATCCGCCGCTGTATGTGGGTCTCCTCATGATGGCAGGCACAATCTCATTGGCCTCACAAACCGCCAGCCCCGCTCAGAATGGTTCGTTGTCCCCGCCGCCCGTCATTCCTAAGAATTGCCTCACGCAAGCTCATCATTCTGACAAGATCGGCGAGGTTCAGGAAAGTATTCACGACCATCCCACGGCGGGAGCCTACAACACCTTGGGTGTCCTCTATGCCCAGGGAGACCAGGTTTCATGCGCGATTTCCGCGTTTGAAGCCTCGATTCGCGTACAGGACCCGAACTGGGAGGCGCACTACAATCTTGGCATCGCCCTTGTTCGGCAGGGAGACCAGGCCAGAGCGAAACACGAGTTACGAACGGCCATTGAGCAGAAGCCTGATTCGTTGACCTCTCGCTTCGCACTTGCCGCCGTTCTTCAGGATCAAAACCCGCCAGAAGCCGAAGAGCAACTACGCATCATCCTCAAGCAAGATCCAAAGTTCGCTCCCGCGACCCTCAAGCTCAGTCAGATACTGATCAAGTCGGGCAAGACCCAGCAAGCGATTGGATCGTTAGAAGATGGCCTGAACCAGGCTCCGGCAGCTGAAGATGTGGCCTCCTTGCAAGCGAACCTGGGCATGGCGTATGCGGCAAACGGACAATTCGACAAAGGACTTCAGACGTTAAACAACCTGATCGCCGCTCAGCCCAACTTCGCCGATGCTCACCTTCAACTTGGGGTGCTCTTCGCACGACGTCAACACACCGGCGACCAAGAACAAGCGGCGAGAGAGTTCCGCGAGGCGCTTCGGCTCGATCCGGGCAGCGATGTCGCCCGGCTGGCCTTAGGACAAACGCTGCTCGCAATGCAGAATTTCGCGGACGGCTTGCCCCTTCTTCTCGAATATACGTCTCACCAAACCAAGGACGCCCAGGGCTTTTATGCGCTGGGTGTCGCCTACAAAGGGATGAACCAGCCCCAGCAGGCAATTCAGGCCTTGAAGCGCTCAGTCGATTTGAATCCCCGGGAGCCCGCAGTTCGCCTCGCGCTGGGCAAGTTGCTGGCCGAGACAGGTCAGATAGATGCTGCCATCCGGCAGGTGCAGGCGGCTGAACGTTTCGACCCCGGCAATCCTGAGATCCACACGCAGCTCGTATTGCTGTTAGAGAAGGCTGGGCGTAAAGAACAGGCTCGAGTCGAGAAAAACAAGCTGGCAGCGCTGCAATCGCGCACGAACAAAGATAAAGAGATCGAGAAACTGAACGAAGAGGCAAATCAGCTTCTTGCATCAGGAAATGCAAAAGCAGCTGCAGAGAAATATCAGAGAGCAATCCAACTCAATCCTAACGACGCCAAGCTCCACTATAACCTTTCCCTCGCCTTTGACCGCTCAGGAGAGATCGGCGCTGAGAAAAAGGAACTTCTGAAAGCAGTCGAACTGGATCCCCGGTTCTCTGTCGCCCAGAATCAACTCGGCCTGCTCGCTCTCAATGCCAGCCAGCCGGCAGAGGCTGAGGTTCGCTTCAAAAAAGCGCTCGAAGCGGAACCGACCTTCGCGGAAGCACAGAGCAACCTTGCAGTGGTCTACAGTCAGATGGGTAAACATGCTGAAGCTGCATCCTTGTTTCAACAAGCCATCAAGAACGACCCGAACTACAGCAAGGCGCACGTAAACTACGGCTTATTGCTGGCGCAGCGCGGCTCTTTTGCTGACTCCGAGCAGCAGTTCCGAACCGCCATCCAAGTTAACAACAAGGATGCGAATGCTTATTCGGCATTGGGAATGCTCCTGGCCAAGAGCGGTCGCACCGCTGACGCCGTCATCTGTTTTCGCAAGGCAGTGGACCTGGAGCCGAGTTCCACCCAAGCTCACTTGAACCTGGGAATCGCTCTGGCTGACCAATTTGATCGCAATGGCGCATTCAACGAGTTTTCTGAAGCGGCACGGCTTGATCCTCAACTTGCTCCCGCCCACTACAACCTGGGACGCTTTTACTATGAAGGTGGGAAGTACGAGGATGCGGAGCGCGAATTGACTCAGGCAGTGCAGCTGCAACCCGGCGAGGCAGGCGCGCTGTATTTTCTTGCTCTCGCAGCCAAACAGCTAAACCAGCCAGAACGCTCTGCTGAAATGCTACAGAAAGTGGTCCAACTGCAACCCGAAAATGCCGACGCGCAATACTTGCTCGGCCTGGATCTGGATCATTCGGGCGACCAGCAAGGTGCGATTGAGCACTGGAAGGCCGCCCTCCGCGCAGATCCCAATCACTCTCAGGCGCTTTACAACCTGGCCAGATCGCTCGGCAAGACACACGACCCCGAGGCAAAGCAATATCAGGACCGCTTCGAAACAGTTCAAAAAGAACAACAACTGACCGATCGGGTTTCGGAGCTGGGAAACCTTGCTATCGAGGCAGCCAATGCCCAAAACTGGCCTCAAGCCTTCGAGAAAATGAATGAGGCGATTCAGCTTTGTGGCAATTGTCCGCAGAGCGCGCACTTACACAAGAATCTTGGGTTGTTCTATGGCCGCGCGGGCAACATCGATGAGGCCAAGAAGGAATTGCGCACTGCATTGGAAATGGAGCCCAACGACAGTGACGTTCGGAATGCACTTGCAGCAATCGAGCGTACTCACGAGGAACAGTCTAAGTAGGGAATTGGTATGGGAGGTTTTCTCTGAAAACGAACTCGCATTCGTTTCGCCTCGACGGCAAGCTCGCCGTGGTGACCGGCGCAGGCAGCGGCATTGGACGTGCCGTTGCTTTGCGCTTCGCCGACAGCGGCGCACGCGTCCGGCTCCTGGACATTGATCAGAAGGCGGGCGAATCCGTCGCTTCCGAGATCTCCGCCAAGGGCGGCAATGCCAAGGCCTATACCTGTGATGTCACACAGCAGCGGGATGTAAATTCTGCCTTTCAGAAAATCGCAAAGCAAGAGCACATCGATATCCTGGTGAACAATGCCGGAATTTCTCACATCGGAAACCTGCAAAACACTTCCGAAGAAGATTTCGATCGCGTGTTTTCCGTCAATGTGAAAGGAATGTACAACTGCATGTGCGCAGCGGTCCCGCAAATGATGTCAAACGGTGGTGGCATCGTTCTGAACATGGCATCCATCGCTGGAACTGCTGGCCTTTCCGATCGATTCGCCTATTCCATGAGCAAAGGGGCGGTCGTGGCTATGACCTATTCGGTGGCCAAGGATTACCTCGCTCACAACATCCGTTGCAACTGCATCTCGCCAGCTCGAGTGCACACGCCCTTTGTCGATGGTTTTCTTCGCCGGAACTATCCGGGCCGAGAGAAGGAAATGTTCGAAAAACTGGAAAAATCGCAGCCCATTGGCAGAATGGCAAAGCCAGAGGAGATTGCGGCGCTGGCACTGTACCTTTGCTCAGACGAAGCATCCTTTCTCACAGGAGCCGACTATCCGATCGACGGAGGGTTCCTCAACCTTCGCGGCTAAACGTTGGCTTCTCCAACCCCGCCGCAATCCCTCCCTTTCGCCATGAACCTTCAGATCAAAGACAAAGTTGTACTGATAACGGGCGGCGCCAAAGGAATCGGTGCAGCGATCAGCAAAGCGTGCGCTCTCGAAGACGCCATCCCGGTGGTCGTGGATCGTGACGCGGAGGCCTGCCAGCACCTTGAGGCGGAACTCCAGACTCAGGGTAGTCAGGTGCAGGTGACATGCGTCGATCTTTCCACAGCCAAAAGCTGCGAAGACGCGATCCATAAGACTGTTTCGAAGTTCGGCCACATCGATGCGCTCGTCAACAACGCCGGCATCAACGACAAGGTGGGACTCGAACATGGTAGCCCTGAGGAATTCGTCTCCTCCCTCGGGCGCAATTTGCTGCACTTCTACAACATGGCGCACTACTGCTTGCCATACCTGAAGAAAACTCGCGGCGCCATCGTTAATATCAGCTCTAAGACTGCCGTGACCGGTCAGGGTGGAACCTCTGGCTATGTGGCAGCCAAGGGCGCAATCCTAGGCATGACCCGCGAGTGGGCAGCAGAACTGCTTCCTTTCGGAATCCGTGTCAACGCCGTCGTGCCCGCGGAGGTGATGACACCTCTATACCAGAAATGGCTCGACACCTTTCCTTCCCCTGAGGGGAAACTGAAGAGTGTAGTTGCCAAGATCCCATTCGATAATCGCATGACCACCCCCGCTGAAATCGCGGACATGGTTGCGTTCTTAATTTCCCCGCGAGCAGGACACATTACCGGGCAACACGTGTTCGTGGACGGTGGCTATGTGCATCTCGATCGCGCTCTAACGTGACGACAATCATGAGTCATTCATCGGTTCCCATTACAGAACGACGTTATGCAGTCCCCTTTGCTCTGGTGACAAGCCTTTTCTTCCTTTGGGCCTTTGGCGTCAACCTCAATGACATCTTGATCCCCCATTTGAAGAAGGCGTTCCAGCTGAGCGACTTTCGGTCATCTCTGATCCAGACTGCATTCTTCGGAGGGTATTTCCTGGCCGCCCTGCCCGCAGGCTGGCTCATGGAAAAAATCGGATACAAAAGAGGAATTCTGGTGGGCCTGCTGACCTGCGCCACCGGAGCGCTGTTATTTGTCCCGGCGGCTTCGGTTCGCCTCTACGGATTCTTCTTGTTTGCACTGTTTGTGATGGCCTGCGGACAGGGAGTTCTGGAAGTGGCCGCGAATCCTTATGTAACTATCCTTGGGCCGCCAGAAAGCTCGGAGAGGCGCCTGAATTTCGCCCAATCCTTCAACTCCGTCGGTGCGGTCATTACGCCCATCGTGGGCGCAGCATTCATTCTTACCGGGGTGGAGTATTCGCGGGCGCAGCTGTCCGCGATGACCTCGGCTCAGTTCCATGCCTACGAGATAGCTGAGGCATCCACGGTCAAAGTACCGTATCTGGTGATCTGTGGGCTGTTTCTATTCGTGGCTGTCTTAATTTATTTGGCGCACCTGCCCGAGGTGCGTGAAGAAGGTGAACCCGGAAGGAACGGCGCGTCCGGATTGCGAGGTTTGTTGCCTTACAAACATCTTCTGATAGGAGTAGTGGCGCAGTTCTTCTATGTAGGAGCGCAGGTTGGGGTCGCGAGCTTCATTATCCGCTTTGCACAATACAGCGTCCCCGGCATCCCAGAAAAACACGCAGCCGATTTTCTGAAGCTTCATTTACTCGGATTCATGATCGGGCGGTTTGCCGGATCGGCAATCATGAAGCATATCGCCGCTCCGCGCCTGCTTTCACTGTTCGGGGCCGCAGCACTCACATGTCTAAGTCTCGTTCTTCTGGGGAGCGGCATCGCCCCAATTTGGGCTCTGGTGCTGCTAGGCTTCTTTCACTCGATCATGTTCCCCACGATCTTCGCTTTGAGCCTTAAGCACTTGGGCCGGCGCACGAAGTTAGGATCTTCGCTGCTAGTGATGGCCATCATTGGAGGCGCGTTGTTCCCGGCCATCATGGGTTACATCTCTGACGCGAGCAGCATTCGTTATGCGTTCCTAGTTCCTTTCGCATGCCATCTCTTCGTACTCTACTTTGCGTTACGGGGATATCGGCCGGCCTATGATCCCAGCACGATAGCCACGCTTGAGGGTATTCCGGCCGAGAATTAAAGCGCGCAAGACTGAGCCTTTGACGAGTTCACTTTCGTCCCACACCGGCTCAGGTCTTACGCGACGGCGACCCGAATACTTTACTGGAAGAGCTGGCCAACGGATATGTTGAAAGTGTTCGCGATCTTTACTAATGTCGTTAATCTTAAATCTTTTTCTCCGCGCTCAATTGCGCCCGTAAACGACCGAGCTAGGCCACTCTCGTGAGCCAAGTCCTCCTGTGACCACTTACGTCTTTCTCGCAGGGCACGCACTCTCGCTCCGAGTTTTTTGCGCACGGTCATTACATCTTGCATGCACAATACAATCGATGTAAGCTGTGATTCGCGTCCACGCTCTGTCGTAGGACGCTCGATCGTAGGCACATTGATTATGCGGAGTCGAGTTTGCAGCGATGTTGTCTGTGACGCGTGGAGAGGGCAACATAGAGCCGGCCGAGGTAAGACTGAGTCGGCTGCCTGGCGGCGAACCCTGTGAGTATCGAAAACTGAATCGATTACTGCTCAGTGATGTATGCGAAATGGTTTCTAGGGCGCACATGATTAAGGTCCTGGAAGTTCAGGACACGCAAGGAAGTGCTCTGACCGGGACACCTCACCCGATGTGCGACGTTGGGTCTCATGCATTCCTCCAACACAATTCGACTGCCGGGCTTCGTCGTCGCCCCAGAGCCAGTTCAAAGGGCTAACGCCCCGAGCGTATCGACGAGTACCGAGGAATCAGACGAGTGCCTGGCGGCTCGTGTCATCGACAAAGACAAGGACGCGCTGGCGATCCTGTTTCGCCGTTATTCGCGATTGGTACGAGGCATTGCATTGCGGATCGTGGGCGACGCTTCTGAGGCGGACGATCTCCTGCAAGACGTTTTCTTGTTTGTGTATCGGAAGGTCTCGGTCTTTGATCCCAACAAGGCCTCTTTTCGGTCCTGGATTGTACAGATAACCTACCAGCGCGCGATTGATCGACGCCGCTATCTCCACTCGCGGCACTTCTACACTCATGTTGACCTTGAAGGAGCAGAAGAGCTCGTCGACCACCGAGGGGGAAGGGAAGAGGGCGAACTGGTCGGAAATGCGACCATTGGGGGGCTTCTCGAAGGCCTGACCGAGGACCAGCGCGATACTTTGACCCTACACTTTTTCGAGGGCTATACCTTCAACGAGATCGCTCTCAAGCTCGGTCAGTCTTTTGGAAACATTCGCAATCACTACTATCGAGGCTTGGACAAGCTGCGGAGGCAGATGTTCCCGGGGAAATTGCCGAGCCGTAAGGGATATGGTAGAAAGTGACTCTTAAACCAGGAGCTGGGACGTTGTCCCTAACACCCCATGACGAGTTCCTTGGGCTGTGTGCCCTGTCTACGTCCGGTGAACTGACCGCGGACGAGCAGGAACGGCTACAGGAGCATCTGGCGGTTTGTCCCTCTTGCGGGGAAGCCATGAAGCAGTACCGGGCGGTCATTGCAAAGACCATTCCGGCTTTGGCGCCACACCCTGACAGTTTCGAATCCGATCCGACATGGTCACAAGAACAAGCAGAAGCTCTCTTCTTTCAAAGACTGAAACTGGAAGAAAAATCGGGGACGGATCGAGCAGGAGCTGAGCGGAATACCTCCCGGACAGATCCAGGCGGAATCCCTTTCTCGGTCAGTCAAGCAACGTGGCGTAGCCTTTGGACGCTCTACGCTGCCGGCATTCTGCTTCTCATCGCTCTGGGCGTTTCCGCCTATCAGGTCGGCGTCCACCCAAACACAAAAACTACTGCGGTTGCGCCCATCGCGCGCCAGAACGATGCTACCGCGCTGAAACAGCAGGTGACTGATGCTGGGCGTGAGCGCGAAGTCTTACGTGCACAAATGGCGCAACGCGACCACCTGATCGCTGATCTTCGGCGACAGCTCGAACTGCAGTCGGCCGAAATCAGCCACATGAAGATCTCGCAAGACCAACTGGAGAGCAATCTCCAGAACAGCCAGGCAAACATGAGGGCGCTGCTTGAAGAGCGATCTGAGGTTGCCCAAAGATTGGATGCTGCCCAGGCCAAGACCCAGAGTCTTCAGGACAAGCTGGAAGCACTCGAACACCAGTCGTCCGAGGATAAGCAGCGAGCGACTGCGGTCGAAGCTAAAGTTAGTGATCTTAATCGTTTGCTGCACGATCGAGAGGCCACCCTTGAGCAGCAGGAAGAGCTCCTCGCTCACGATCGCGATATCCGGGACCTGATGGGTGCCCGCGATCTCTATGTCGCAGAAGTGTATGACGTGGAGAGGACGGGAGAGACGAAGAAGCCCTATGGCCGCGTTTTCTATACGAAAGGAAAGTCGCTGATCTTTTATGCCTATGATCTCGACCAGCAGGCTGGCCTGAAGAACGCCAGCACTTTCCAGGCCTGGGGTCGGCGCGGACCGGACTGGCAACAGGCGCTCAACTTGGGCATCTTCTTCGTGGACAACTCTTCAAAGAAACGGTGGGTACTAAGGTTCGACGACCCCAAAGCCCTGGCGCAGATTGATGCAGTTTTTGTCACCGTTGAGCCGAACGGTGGCAGCCAAAAGCCGAGCAAGAAACCACTATTGTTCGCATATCTGCATATCGATGCAAATCATCCCTGATGTTCGGTAAACCGTAAGTGTCAGAGCAAACGCACGGTTGACAGATTGAATCCGCAGCCAGCGTGACTTCGTCACCCCACCAAACAGTTCTCGGCGGAACCCTGATTTCGCCGATTGTCCCGATCTCGCCGTTGTTAAATCCAGCTTTTGCTCCAAAGCTCCAAAGCCTAATGAATTGGGGGTATCATCCACTCTGCTGATGTCGGGGCTTGCCTGATTTAATCTGCTGTGGTGATTCGAGGAGATTGCGGCCGCTTGTATTGTCACTCTTGGCTTTTCTGACGATCTGTTCTCCAAGTGAACTGATCGCTCAGACCACGACGTCTGGCACGCTCGCGGGCGTCGTCACCGATCAGAGCAATGCGGTGATTGCCGGCGCGGATGCTGGAAAGCGCGCAAAGAACTGAGTAAAGCAGAGAATTTTAAGAACCGATCTGAACCCACCTGGTGATCTGTCCGAACTGGTCGGGAATGTGACCATTCAAGGATTTCCAAGGAGCTTGACCGAAGATTCGCGGGATACTCTGAGCTTGCACTTTTACGAGAACCATTCATTCGCCGAAGGTGCCGCAAAGCAGATTGACGCCGTATTCCTCACTGTCGAGCCCAACTCAGGACCCACAAACCAAACAGCAGAAGAACCTGTGGTTTGCCGAGCTGCACGTTGATCCCAGCATCCTTGAATGCTCGGAAAACCGACCGCCGTCTCTTCGCGATCGAGATTCAAAAAAACATTGATACAAATGACAAGGGGCCTCCGTAGACCGGATGAATCTGTATGAATCCGAGCGAGCCAGGAGCAGCCCTAGTGAAACGCTTTCCCCTTCACCTTTTCTTCCTGATGCTCCTGTTCACTGAGGCTGCCATTGGTCAGTCTCCCAATGGCACGATCAGTGGCCTCGTGTTGGATCCGTCGGAACGTGCAATCGCTGGGGCGGAAATACTGGTAGTGAACGATACGACCGGCGTGAAGTATGCAGGCACGACGAACGGTGAAGGTATCTACGCTCTTCCCAACCTTCCTCCAGGCCCCTATCGCATTCAGGTATCGAAGATTGGGTTCAAGACGATCATCAAACCGGATGTTGTCCTGAACGTGCAATCGGCTGTTGCCATCAACTTCACGTTGCCGGTTGGAGCCATTTCTGAAACGCTGACCGTCCAAGGCGGAGCGCCCCTTGTCAACACCGAATCGGGATCGGTAAGCACGGTGATCGATCGGAATATGGTCGAAAACCTTCCTCTGAATGGACGCACTTTCAATACGCTGCTGCAACTCACTCCAGGGGTTGTGATTGCTCAGACAGCCTCCAACAATCAAGGGCAGTTTAGTGTCGCAGGACAAAGGACCAGTGCTAACAACTTTCTCATCGATGGAGTGTCCGCCAATTTTGGAGTCGCGCCCACCGTCGGCCTCGGCACAACTGGGACTGGAGCGGCACAAGCATTCAGTGCGCTGGGTGGAACCAGCAGCCTGATTTCTGTCGAGGCTCTGCAGGAGTTTCGCATTGAGACTTCATCGTTTGCTCCGGAGTTTGGGCGATCCCCCGGCGGCCAGGTCATCTTCACCACCCGCTCGGGCACAAACACGTTTCATGGTGCACTGTATGAATTCTTCCGAAATGATGTGCTCGACGCGAATAACTGGTTTGCCATCGCCGCCGGCGAACCAAGGGCAGCAGAACGTTACAACAATTTCGGTGGCTATGGGGGCGGGCCGATCGTGCGTGGCAAGACGTTCTTCTTTGCTTCCTATGAAGGGGCGCGATTGAGGCAGCCCAGCATCCAGATCATCCAGGTCCCGTCGGAATATGCCCGGTCTGTCGCCGACCCAAGCCTGCTGCCGTTTCTGGCAGCCTACCCCCGACCCGATGACCGTGGAATTGTTCCCGGCTCCTACACCTCTCAATTTACCGGCAGCTTCTCCAATCCTTCAACGTTGAACGCGGGCAGCCTGCGCCTGGATCACACATTCAATGAACGGTTCTCGCTGTTCGGGCGTTACAACGAGGCTCCCTCGGCAGTGGCGTCCCGCAGTAATGCACTTAGTGAGGTCGATTCGGTCGACATCGGGACCAGAACCCTGACCGTCGGATCCAACATGACGTTCACCACTCGGCTTGCCAATACTCTTCGCGCAAACTACTCCCAGCAGAAATCGAGCAGCGTGTCGAGTTTGGATTCTCTAGGAGGAGCAACTCCGCCGCCGTTTGACGTGCTCACGCCCGCCCCTCTCACTCCGGCCTCCACCTTTGCCTCTTTTTTTACGTTTGACACAGCGGCTTACCAGAGCGGTTTCAATGCCAGCAACAGCAACACGCAGCTCAATATTGCTGACGACTTAGTCTGGATGCGTGGCACGCATCGCTTCCGATTCGGCACCGATTGGAGAATGATCCTGTTGGATCAGAGACCTTATCATGCGTTTCTGGACTATCTGGCAAATGATGTAGCGAGCTTCCTTTCATCCGGCCAGGTCCAGTTGTTCGCCGTTTCGGCCAGGGAAGCTGAGTATCGAATCAATGCCTTCTCTCTTTATGCCCAGGACACGTGGAATATCACCCCTCGGCTGATGATGACATACGGAGTGCGCTGGGAACTAAGCCCGGCCCCCGCGGCGAGAGGTAATACCGCGCTCGCGGCCTGGCAGAATGTGGACACTCCGGCATCACTTACGCTCGCTCCGTCAGGAACCCCGTTGTGGTCGACGACCTATCGAAATGTTGCTCCCCGGATCGGGATTGGCTACAGCCTGACCCAAGCCGGAGACTTCGTATTGCGCGCCGGGTGGGGCATCTTTTACGACTTGGGCGTCGAGTCTGTGGCGTCCCTCGGCAGCACTTTCCCGAACTCTGCCTCAACTTTTCTCGATGGAGTTTCCGTTCCGTTGAAGGATCCGACGGCGTATCTCCCAGCCTTGACCACCCAACCCCCTTACCAGAGTGCCATCGGCTTTGCTCCAAACCTGAAACAGCCGCGTTCTCAGCAGTGGAATCTCGCTCTTGAGAAATCGTTCAGGCAGGAGCAGGCTCTCTCCTTGACCTACGTCGGACAGGCAGGACGAGACCTGCTGCGCCAAGAGGGTATTCCACAACCGAACAGCAACTTCGCTGGCGACTTCTCGTTGACCCGCAATGACGCGTTGTCGAACTACCACGCTCTCCAGATCCAGTACCGACGCCCTGTCGCCAATCGGCTCCATGTACTGCTGAACTACACGTTCTCGCACTCCCTGGACAATGCGTCCAACGACGTTCAGCCGCTGCTCTCAAAGGATGTGATCTCGGCGTCGAAGGACTACGCATCGTCGGACTTTGACGTGCGCCACAATTTCTCGGGAGCAGTGGTGTTGGAAATTCCGAAGGCCGCCAGCTCGGGAACACTCGCGCGGCTTACGGACGGTTGGTCGGTTGAAACACTCGTCGTGGCTCGAAGCGGTTTTCCTTTCAATGCCAACGTTCTCACGGCAACCATAGGCGGAGTCTTTCCACGGCCTGATCGGGTGGTCGGCCAGCCGTCCTGGCTCTCGGATCCGCTTGCCGCGGGCCACCAACGCCTCAATCCAGATGCGTTTGTCATTCCACCTACGCTCCGGCAGGGCAGCGAGGGGCGAAATGACATTCAGGGTTTCGGACTTACTCAGGTCGATTTCTCGGTACTTCGGAAAGTTTCCTTCACGGACAAACTCGCAGTCGATTTCCGGGTCGACGCATTCAACATTCTGAATCACCCGAATTTCAGAAATCCTTTCGCCTACGTCGGATTCGGGCCAGCGTTTTTCGAGTCCTCCATGATGTCCAACATGGGCTTAGGGGGTCTCAATCCGCTCTTCCAGCAGGGTGGCCCGCGTTCACTCCAACTCTCCGTGAAGCTCGTCTTTTAACAAAAAACTCGCTTGCCTATCTCGAAGGGGAACCTCGGATGAACCGCACATGGAATCTGCTTTGCTTGGGTTGCGCCTCTTTAACCCTTTGCATAACTCCTTTGCAAGGGGAGGAATCCGGAGGATCTCAGAGGCAGCGTCGTCCAGTAACGGTGGCCGACGCAATTGAAATGACGCAGTGGGCGGACCGGAACTATTCCGCCGGAGGTTCGTGCGCTGGGAAAGTCGGCATCATTTCTCCCGACGGTCGCCATTTCTTGGTGGTCTTGAAAAAAGGAAATCTGGTTTCCAACACGAACGAGTTTTCCATTCTCTTGTTCGACACGAAGGCCGCTTTGCAGGGTTCAATGCCACAAGCTCTGTTAACGATGTCGTCCTCCTCCAATCGGGAAGGCATCAAGAATGTCCAGTGGCTAGTCGACAACCAAACCATCGTCTTTCTTGGCGAAAACCCCGGCGAGACGCCGCAGATTTACAGTCTGAATATCAAGTCCAGGAAACTGCGAAAACTGACGAATCATCACACCCCGATCGTGGCCTATGGCATCAGCCGTAGTGGAGACCGGATCGTTTTTGAAGCACACCCTCCTTCGGTGAAGAAGATCGATACTCAACAAGCCAGGCGCAGTGGCATCGTCATTAGTGGAGGTTATCCCGACAATATTCTTACCGAGGATTGCGGCACGGAGCGGAACGATCGCAGCGAGCAACTCTATGTGCAGGGACGCGACGGAGTCGCCTCGCATCTTGAAACTGTCGACTTCATATCAGATTGGGAGCCTCTTTCGGTAGCGCCGAACGGACGCTTTGCTCTAGTTTCGGTGTACCTGAAAAATGTTCCCCGGGAGTGGGCGCAATATCAGGACGAAATCCTTCGTCGATACCTGCTCGAGAAGGGCAAGATCAGCGAGTATTCGAACGTCCGACAGTTTATGCTGCTGGACACCAGACGGAAGAAGCTGCAACCCTTGATTGACGCGCCGCTGTCTTTGAACACGACGGGATTTGCCTGGGTGAATGGCGGCCAGTCCGTAGTCATATCAGGGAGCTACCTTCCCCTTGATGTCACGAATCCGGAGGAGAAAAAGGAAAGGGCTCGCCTGCCTTTTGTGGCCGAGGTGTCGTTGCCGAGCCGCCAATACATGACCATTACGAGTCGCGCCCTTACGGTGCAGCAGTGGCACAGCTCGACGGGAACACTACTTTTGCAAGGGCTGGAAAAAGGCAGAGCCGCCTCGTTTGCGTATCAGAAGCAGGGGTTGGCCTGGCACGCAACAACCGAGAGCAAGGTGGCGGGGAGCATCCCACTCCCCGAAATCGTTCTCGAAGAAGACCTCAATACGCCTCCTCATCTGTATGTCTGGGATGCTGCGCAGAAACGAAGAACTCTTTTGCTCGACCTCAATCCTCAATTCGGCAGGCTGTTGTTTGGCCGAGTCGAGGAGATTCGATGGCGAACCACGGCCGGCGAGGAAGTGGTGGGCGGGCTCTATTATCCTCCCAACTACCAGGCAGGCGCCCGGTATCCGCTAGTCATTCAGACGCACGGTTTCGACAAGGACAGATTCTGGATCGATGGCCCATTTACCAGTGCGTTTGCTGCGCAGCCGCTGGCGGGGAAGGGGATCGTCGTTTTGCAGGTTGGCCGTTCTGGCCAGTCTCAGCAAAAGGCGAATGTTACGGGCACTCCCGAAGAAGGTCCGAGCGAAATGGCCGCGTACGAAGGAGCCATCGATGAGCTGGATCGACGAGGGCTCATCGACCGTAACCGGGTGGGCATTGTGGGTTTTAGTCGTACGGCGTTCAAGGTTGGCTACACCTTGACGCACTCCCAGTATCATTTCACCGCGGCAACCTTGGCGGATGGTTTCGAAGGAGGGTACGTCAACTACGTGCTCTTTCAGGGTGTGGATTCGGTCGGGGTTAACGGAGGGTTGCCTTCCGGCGCTGACCTGGCGCTTTGGTTGAAGAACTCTCCTGGCTTCAATCTCGACAAGGTCACTGCCCCGGTTCGCATCGAGGAATACGCCTATGGCTCTCTTCTCGGCGGCTGGGAATGGTTTTCCGGACTCTCCTTCCGAGGAAAGCCCGTGGAACTCATATGGATTCCCTTCGGTACGCACCTGCTGGTGAAACCCTGGGAGCGGCTCGTGTCCCAGCAGGGAAATGTTGACTGGTTTGACTATTGGCTTCAGGGCAGATCGGATCCTGACCCGGCGAAGAGAGCACAATACCAGCGCTGGGAGGCAATGCGTGCGCAGCTCTCTCGAACAAAGACGGATCCAGCAAACAGCTTGAATCACGACCGCTCTGGCGTCGACCAGTCGAAGAAAGCCGGGGTGCCCGGTACTGACACCCCAGCGTTGGTTACTCATCAGAGAGGTACGCGCCGCTCGATTTGGGGGGAAGCGTCGGATGATTATTATCCGCGAATCCGCCTGGCTTCATGCCTTCGATCGCTAGCGTGGCTTCCACGGCTGCAATAATCTCAGGCCGTCTATATTCCATGAGAATCACCTCCTTTCGTGTTTGGGTTGTTTCGGGTAAACGCAATTTGGGACGGCAGCGTTCCGGGACGGTGGCGCTTCGGCCTGGAT
This sequence comes from Acidobacteriota bacterium, assembly GCA_046728215.1. Classification (GTDB taxonomy): domain Bacteria; phylum Acidobacteriota; class Terriglobia; order Terriglobales; family Acidobacteriaceae; genus Gp1-AA133. Next base: position 78,480 of record JBKPEB010000006.1, read on the forward strand.
CGGTAGTGCCTCACATCGACCCTTCGTGAGGAACATCGGGCTCCGACAATAAAGCGATGAGCTGTTGAAAGAGAAAGCCTGGGTGTACGGCGCCAGGAACACCCAGGCCTTGGTTATTCGTCCGACAGGTACGCTCCGCTCGATTTCGGCGGTGTGGTCGGATGGTTGTTATCCGCGACCTGACCAGGCTTGATGCCTTCGATGGCCATCGTAGCGTTCACGACTGCAACGATTTCAGGTTTTCTGTATTTCACAGGTATTACCTCCTTTCTCTTCGAAGTACCTCAGCTGAGATGGAATGCTTGTGGACTGCGGAGTCGGACCTGCGAGTCGGCGAGGGCGGCGCAGGCTAATAAATCCAAATGGCTGTATGTGCCTCAGCCACTTCTCGAGAACCACCGCATGGGCCAGCAATGGAAGAGGGATGATGTTCCCTGCTTTGGCCTGCTCTAAAGAGTCGAGCCATCGGCGACGGTCAACGATGTTCAGATCAGCCAGGAGCAAATTGTCTGTAAGTGCGGAATAGGCAGACCAATGAGACATGATGTCTAACAACGGCTGCCGGGCAAGGAAGGCTTTCCGCTTCCTGTTCAAAAGCCCTTCGGGAACGACACCCACCAGGGCGCGGCGCATGAGAGAACGCCGCTGGCCGGGCCGCTGCAGTTGATTTGGAGGGATGGCAAAAAGGAACTCCAACAGGTCCCGATCGAGATATGGGTACCTCCTTTCACAAAGGATCGGAGCGGTTTGCACGCAAGAGGCAAGCTGACGTTGCAACGCATCAATGGTCTCTAGTTTTTCTTGTAGGCTCGGCTTGACGCGAAACAAGGAAAATGGGTTTTGGTAGCGCGCAAAAGCTCTCGGGTGTGCCGCAACGAAGTGTGCGGCCAGCCAGAGTGGTGGGTTAGGGTTTCTCGAACCGCGGTTCAAGGTCGGGGGCAGGAAGGCTCGTGCGACCTCAACCAGAAGGGCGAGCACCGTTGTTCGATCGCTCAGCGCCCAGGCCTTCAGTTGTCTCATGAGATCCACAAAGCGTGCTGCTACAAACAAGTCTGCGAGTTGCGGGAGAAAGGCTGGTGCCCCGCCCAGAACCTCGTCTCCCCCAAGACCCGACAACACAATGCGGTTTTTATTCGAAGCGATACACTTTTCGAGCTGCCCGACGGAGTCTGAGGTGACACCTCTAGAGACGGGCGTCAGCTCTGGGCTCCTCGAGTCGTATCGATAGTTAAGAAGCGTGTGGCTAGAGACATCAATGTGGCAACCACCGTGCCCTCGCATCTTTTCGACCACTGCGACGTAGGGCCGCTCATCCCAAGCTGGCTCGCCATCCTGGTAATACGACACGGTATCGATTCTGGGTGTGCAGCCACGTGCGGCCAATCTGTCGGCCACACAAACGATTGCAGAGGAGTCCATTCCGCCGCTGAGTTCGGCGAGGATGGGCGCATCGGATCGCAAACGCCGCAATACCGATGTCTCCAGGAGAGTCAGAAAATGCTCTTCGTAGTCTCTATCCGTCGGGTGACAAATGGTGCGATCGAGTGGGAAGTGCCAGTATTTCGTGGTGTTGATCTTTCCGTCTTGGATTCGTACATAGCTGGCTGGCGGGACGGCATTGACCCCCAGAAACGGGGTCAAGTGGGCGGCAGGGAAGTGGGAGAGCCAGCCCGCCACGTACTCCTCATCCAGGTGGAAGGCTCGTCCAGAGAGCACGACGAGCGGATCAAGGATCGTACTCCAGGCTAAATGGCGATCGCCGCCGCGATAGTAGAGAAGGCGAGTGCCCATGAAATCCTTGGCGAGAAAAAGTGTCTGCCGGGCGGAGCTCCAGATTGTGAGTGCCCAGTCGCCCATCAGCTTCGCGAAGGAGTTCGTGTCCCATTGTGCCCAAGCGGCGGCAACAATGGCGAGATCCGTGCAGTCTTCGGCCTTTGCCAGCCGAAGCTCCTTCGTGAGTTGATCCCGATTGTCGAGCAACCCGTCCCACATAATCACATCGCCAGATTGCGTCACGTAGGGCTGCGCCTCTCGACGAGATTCCTTCGTGACGTGAAAGGCACAATGGAGAAGACTGACATTGCGCGCGACGTAGGAGGTCTGTCGGTCAGGCCCGTACGGAGAAAGGAGGTTGGCCACCTCATCGAGATACCGCTTATCCAAAGGACGACCGTCGAAATTCCATCTCCCGAACTGGGCACTCATGATGAGGTTCCTTGATCGAATCCGGCTCAGATTCTCTCGAGCACGACATACATCTCGCGCATGTAGCTTCTATCCGTGACGACTTGACCATCGACTTCTACCCAGGCGTGCGCGTTGAACGGAATCTGCTGGGTACCAATCACGAGTTGTGCAGCGATCCCGTGACGCCGAAGCAGACAGGTGGCGGCCGCGGAACGTTGCAGGCAGAGCACCCGTTTCCAATACCAGATGCAGGCAATATCAAGGGCGCGACACAGTTCCGCCAAAGAGGCGCGAGGAGACACGAGTGTATGCACGCCACAATTGCGCACCGCGGAATGCAGGGCCGAAAAATCCTTGCGTTTGATGTGAAAACCAAAACGAATGAGTTCCACATATGCGCTCACGACGAGGCTTCGCATTAGCGCGACTCCTTGGCTGATCCGCTCAGGAACGGGGAACCCATCGCATTTAATCCGGCATCGGATGGCCTTCGTTTGGCGTACAGGGTGCCTGCCTCGCGCTGCAT